>JACPVJ010000141.1 GCA_016191785.1 Myxococcales bacterium
CGCCGTCGGCAGCCCCCCCGGCGCCTTCCGCCAGCCCGCCGGCTCCGTCGGCTGATCGCCCGAGCGCCGCGCCGCCGACCCGAACCGCGGCACAGGTCGCCGTCGACCCGATGGCGATCGCGGCCGACGCGCCGCGCACCCTTGCCGGCTTCCTGGTCAGCTTCGAGGGCAACGATCGCGGGACGTTCTGGCCCCTCTACCAGGGCAAGAACGTGGTCGGGCGCAAGGCAGCGATCGACGGGCTCGACATCGAGATCGACCACCCGACCACCTCGTCTCGCCACGCGGTGATTCACGCCGCGGCGCGGCCCGGCTCCCTCAAGCTCGAGGATCCGGGCAGCACCAACGGGACGTATCTCAACGAAGAGAAGGTCGCGAAGGGCATGCCCGTCGAGCTTCGCGACGGCGACACGTTGCGCTTCGGTGGGTACACCACGACCGTGAAAGTCGTCTGACCGCGCCCGCGGGCGCGCACGAGAGCCGAGATCGAGGGACATGCAAGTTCGGAACTTGAAACAACCGCCGCGCGCCGTGGCCTGGCTGGTGGGCGTGCTCGTGCTGCTCGTGAGCGTCGTGGTCCACGCAGCACCCGAAGCCCACATCTTGCGGGTCGACCCCCGCGCCGCTCGCGAAAACGGCGCGCCGATCCTGACCACGGTCATCGAGCTGGTACAGACCAAGCGGATCAGCGACGCGACGGTCAACTGCACCGACGACCGCGGCACGGGCTACTACCGCTGCCTCAGCGACTCGCTGGAGAAGCCGCAGGCGCTGTATCAACCGTTTGGCGCGGCGGGTGCCAGCTTCCCCCACGAGAACGCCGTCTTCACCGTCAAGGTCGAGGGCACGGACCAACCCGCGAAATACGTCAGCCACACCAAGTGGGGCGCCAGCCTGAACCAGCCGGGCGTGGGCACCGCGTGGGTGATCTTGGTGGACGCGGACGCCCGCATCAAGGACGGCTTCGAGGACGCCAAGCAGATCGCCAACGCCTTCATCGGCAGCATGAGCGGCAGCGACATCGTCAACGTGATGTTCTTCAACGACCGCCAAGTCGTGAAGGACAGCAAGTGGCTCAGCGCCGCCAAGAAAGGTCAAGCGCAGCAGTTCGTCAACTCGGTGACCGGCACCTGGGCGTCGCAAGGGCGCAATCGGTCGCTCGGCACGATCATCAAAGAGGCCGCCACCGACGGCTTCAAGTCCCTGGGCAACGTGGGCGAGGACGTAAAGGTGCCGCTGCACCAGGCCATGGTCGTGATCTCGACCGGCTACGGCGGCGCGGACGCGCTCACGACCGGCCCCGGCGGGATGCAGATCTCGAAGTACATGACCGGCGGGCGCTTTCCGGAAGAGAACACCGCGCTGCCCAAGGCGCCGGTGCCGGTGATCAGCATCTTCTTCCCGCCCAAGGTCTACGACGAGTACCGCCAGAACTCCCTCGAGTTCATGCGCGGCCTGGCCAACACCGAGATCGGCGGCTTCTTCACCGTCGTCCAGTCGGGCGAGGGCGCCCGTGGCAACACCATCGTGGGCTCGGTGCGCCAGCGATTCTCGAACATGCACATCGTCAAATGGCGGGTGTCGTGCATCGAGTCGGGGGTGACCCAGACCTTCGGGCTGGTGTTCAAGGAAGTGTCCCCGGTCATCCTGGGCGACAACACCTTCAAAGACGTGCCCGTCGGCATCGATCCGTCCACCTGGCCACTGGACGTCGACACCCAGTACTCGCAGGACATGGCCAAGCGCCAGGGCGGAGTGCATCCGAGCGGCACGTTCAAGCTGTACGGCAACTTCTGCTGGGGCGGCGAGAAGGGGCGCGCCGAGGTGTACTTCCTGCCCGCGGGCCAGCAGGCCCCCGCCGCGCTCTCGGGCGCCGACGTCGAGAAGGCCAAGCGCACTCAGCAGCAGCTGATCGCCATGGGCATGAAGGGGCGAGCGGTCGAGGTCAGCGACACCTACGCAGAGTTCGAGGCGCCCGAGAAAGAGAAGATCCTCCACGGCTCGGGCGAGCAGGCGGTGGTGCGGCTGGTCGTGTACGACAACAAGGCGCGCCGGACGAGCGGCGTCACCTCCGACAGCATCGTGCAGCTCAAGGGCACCACCCAGCCCTTCCCGATCTTGTGGGTGCTCGGCGGGCTCTTCGGGGTGGTGGTCGTCCTGCTCTTGATCGTGGTGATCGTCCGCAGCGGCGGGAAGAAGGGCGGCGCAGCGCCTCCCCCGGCGCCGGTGATGGCCGGCGGCATGCCGCCCTATGGTGGCGGCTACGGCGCGCCCCCTCCCCAGCCCTACGGCGGCGCTCCGGCCCCCAGCCCCTACGGTGCAGCGCCCGCCTACGGCGCGGCCCCCGCTCCGAGCCCGTACGCAGCGCCCATGCCCGCGCCCGCCCCTGCGGCGCCCAGCCCGGACTTCATGTACGGCAATCAGCCGGCGCCGGCCCCCGCACCCATGCCGGCCGCGGCGCCCCCCCCCAACCCGTACGGCGGCGCCCCCGCCGCAGCGTCACGTGCCACGCTGCAAGGCGCGGCCGGCGTGTTCACCGTGGTGCCGGGCGTCGAGATGCGCGCCGGGCGCGACGGCGCCCAGTGCGGCATCTTGCTGACCGAGCCACGGGTCTCGGGGGTGCACGCCACGGTGCGCCTCGACGGCGGCCAGCTCCTGGTGCGCGACGAGAACAGCAACAACGGAACCCACGTGAACGGAACGCGCCTCACCGGAGGCGTGTGGACTCCCGCACCCAACGGCTCGCTGGTTCGTTTCGGGCCCGTCGAGTTCACCGTGCGGCTGGAGTAGCGAGAGGAGCGATCGCGAGTGCTCGGCTCCGCACACGGCGTGGTCGTCGACTTCGCCGAGCTGAGCGATCCGGGTCGTGATCCGTCCAAGCAGGTGAACGAAGACGCTTCGGGCTACGCCGAAACGCCGATCGGACACCTGGCGGTCGTCTGCGACGGCATGGGCGGCCACGAAGCCGGGCGCGAAGCGAGCCAGGCGGCGGTGCGCTGCATCATCGAGACGGCGCGGGGCCAGAGCCCGAGCGTCATCCCCGGTTTGGTGCTGAAGCACGCGATCGAGCGCGCGGGCCGGGCGGTCTACGCCTTGGGCGGGGCCGCCCAGGCCGCCCACCGCCCCGGCTCGACCTGCGTCGCGGTCCTGATCCACCCCGGCGGCGCCGAGGTCGCCCACGCCGGAGACTCGCGCGCGTACCTGGTGCGTGGTGAGCAGATCGAACGCCTGACCCGCGACCACTCGATGGTCCAAGAGCTGGTCGAGGCACGCATGCTCACACCCGAGCAGGCGCTCGCCCACCCCGACGCCAACCAGATCACGCGCGCGCTCGGCATCGCCCCCGAGGTCGCGGTCGACGTGCGTCCCGAGCCGCTCGGGCTCGCGCCCGGAGACGTGCTCTTGCTGGCGAGTGACGGGCTCACCGACTTGGTCTCCGACCCCGAGATCTCGGAGGTGGTGCGGCGACGGGTCCAGAACGGGACCGCCGCGGTGTGCCAAGAGCTCGTCGCGCTCGCCAACGCCCGGGGCGGGCACGACAACGTGACGGCCTTGGTGCTCTCGATCGTCGAGATGCCTGCGTCGACCACCGCGCGCGGCACGGTCATCGAGCGCGTGAGCGGCACCTTGATCGCCGAGCCGAAGAGCACGCTGCTCGACCCCGAGAGCGCGCCGGCGAAGACCCTGTTCGACGACGGCGTGACGCGCCCCACCTTGCCCGGCTCGACCCAGGTCGACGGTGGAGATCGGCGGACCGAGCCCGGGCTCTCGGCCCGGCTGCCGAGCTTCGCCCACGACGAGCACCCGCACGTCGAGGCACGCCCAGCCAGCTCGTCGCGCCTGCTCTTGTGGCTGGCGATCGTCCTCGTGGGCAGCGCTCTGGCGGCGGTCGCGGCGTGGGCGCTCAGGAAGAGCGTGCACCGGGGGCGCGACCCGCAGGAAGAGCTCGTGCCCCCTCCCCAGGTCAAAGCGCCACCCAAGCCCGAGACTGTCGCGGCGCCGGACGACGCAGAAACCCCCACGTTAAGTCCACGAGACGACGGCGACGCCGGCTCGTGATTGAGAAGCAAGGTCGCCTTTGTTAGAGCTTCTTTTCGATTCGAGGCAGACGCGATGATCCCCGGCTTCGGCAAGCAGAGCATCACGATCGGCAGCGCCCCGCACTGCGAGATCCACCTGGGCGGCCCCGGCGTCGCGCCGGAGCACGCGCGCATCGTTCACCAGGGCGGCGGCCAGCTGGTGTTCGTCGACGCCGGCACCAGCCAGACCTTCGCGAACGGGCAACCCATCGCGCCCGGCTCGTCGCACCCCTTCGACTTCCGCACCCAGTTCATGGTCGGTCAGACGCCGGTGCCGAACACGCATCCGGCGCTGGCGCTGATGTTGATGCAGCCCGGGTCGCTGCCCCCGGCGCCGGGGCAACTCGTCTTCGGCCGCGAGGCGGCGCGCGCGCACATCGTGCTCCAGCACGCCAGCGTCTCGGGTCAGCACGCGACAGTGACGTTGAGCCCGCTGGCGGTCACCGACCACGGCTCGACCAGCGGCACCTGGATCGCCGGCCATCGCCTGCCGGCCAACCAAGCCACGACGCTCGATCCGAACGGCCTGGTCGCGATCGGCCCCATTCCAGTTCCCGTCGCGCTGGCGATGCAGCTCACCCAGGCGCTGGCAGGCGGCGCCGCAGCGGCCCCGGCGGTGGCGGCTCCCGCAGCTGGCGCGCCTGCCGCTGGCGCGCGCCCCAAGCACAAGACTGTGATCGGCCAGGTCGCGATCGGCGGGCCCGGTCAGCCGACCTTCAAGAGCATCGGCCGCACGCCGGACAACGACATCGTGCTGCCGCACCCGCAGGTCTCGAGCAAGCACGCGCTCTTGCACAAGATCGGCTCCCAGCTCTTCCTGGAAGATCGCGGCGCGGGCAACGGCACCTACGTCCGTGGGCAGCGCATCCCCCCGGGGCAGCGCGTTCCGGTGGCGAACGGCGAAAAGGTCTTCATCGGCCCGATGCCCCTCTTGATCCAGGTCGAGGCGGAAGAGGTCGCCCTGGTCGTCGAAGACGTGGCCAAGTGGGCGGGCCGCCCGCTCTACGAGATCGAGGCCTGGGACCTGGTGATGCAGGTGAACGACCGGGACAACCCCGGTCAGATGAAGACCCTGCTCGACCACATCAGCTTCAAGGCGATGCCGGGCGATCTGATCGCGCTGATGGGGCCGTCCGGCGCCGGCAAGACCACGCTCCTCTTGGCGCTGAACGGCTACCTGCCGCCGACCGGTGGGCAGGTGCGGATCAACGGCGAAGATCTGTACGCCATTTACGACGCCCTGCGTGGCAGCATCGGCTACGTCCCACAGGACGACATCGTGCACCCAGAGCTGACGGTGTACGAGGCCGTGCGCTACAGCGCGAAGTTCCGCCTGCCCTCGGACTACAGCAACGAAGAGATCGACCGGCGAGTGCAGACCACGCTGGCCCAGCTGGGTCTCGAGTCGGTGCAGCACCTGCAGATCGGCAAGCCCGAGAAGAAGATCCTGTCCGGTGGGCAGCGCAAGCGCGTGAACATCGCGATGGAGCTGGTGACCGACCCGGTCATCATGTTCCTGGACGAGCCCACGTCGGGCCTGGCCGCCGACGACACCACGGCGCTGGTCGAGCTGCTCGCGCAGCTGGCGCACACCACGGGCAAGACCATCATCTGCACCATCCACCAGCCCGCGAAGGACGAGTACGAGAAGTTCAACCTGGCGCTGGTGCTCGGCCAGGGCGGCATCCCGATCTATTACGGCCCCACCAAGGACGGCTACCGGTTCTTCGGCAGCTTGCTCGAGCGGCAGGGCAAGCCGAACGACGTCGACAACCCGCGCGACATGTTCGACATGCTGAACCAGCGCGAGCGACCGATCTGGGACGCCCTGCGTGCGCAGAACCCGTACACGCCCCGGATCGTCGCGCGCCAGACCGCGGCCCGCGAGTGGAACGCCGAGTTCTTCACCCCGCAGAACCCGATCTTCCAGAAGATGTTCAGCGGGCAGCGCGCGGTGGGCGCCGGCAGCCACCAGCAGGGCGTGCCGCGGGGCCGGGGCCGGACCGGGGGCCAGTTCTTCCTGCTCTTCTCCCGCTATTTCAAGACCAAGGTGCGCGACGTCAGCGGCACGGTGATCATGCTGGCGCAGGCGCCGATCATCGGCATCTTGCTGGCGCTGGTGTTCGGCGGGCAGAAAGAGGCCATCCCCTACTGGTGCCTGGGCGCGCTGCAAGAGCTCGGTCGGCGCTCCGGCGGGCTCGGCGCGGGCTCGAACGACCTCTTGTCCGGGATGCAGGTCACCACCGACCACTCGGGCGCCGCCTTCTTCCTGGTGGTGGCGGCGGTCTGGTTCGGCACCAGCAACGCCGCCCGCGAGATCGTCAGCGAGCGCGCGATCTACATGCGCGAGCGCATGGTCAACCTGAAGCTGTTCAACTACGTCTTCAGCAAGTTCCTGCTCCTGACGTTCATCTGCGTGATCCAGTGCACGGTGCTGCTCGGGATCGTGTTCTTCGCGCTCGGCTTCCACGGCGGCCCGATTTCGTTCGTGATCGAGCTTGGCACCTTGATCATCACCGCGATGAACAGCGTGGCGATCGGGCTCTTGCTCAGCACCATCGTGACCAGCAGCGAGGCGGCGATGGCGCTCACGCCCATCGCCCTCATCCCGCAGGTGGTCTTGGGCGGCATCATGGTGCCGATGACCACCAACTCGCTGCTCGAGTGGCCCATGTATCTGGTCCCCGCCCGCTGGGGGTTTCAAGGGGTCGTGGCGCAAGAGCGCATGGCCATCGCGGCGGACCCAGCCTGGGTCATGGACCTGAAGCGCCCGGACACCACCAGCGTCGACAACTTCGTGACCCAGGGGAAGTTCCGCTGCGCCGAGGCGCAGATCGCCAGCATGGACTTCAACGGCGCCTGGGGGTTCAAGGACTACGAGCTGATCTGGCTCCCGCCGGCGGTGCTGTGCGCGATGATGTTCGCGGTCCTGATCTGGATCCTGATCGCGCTCAAGCGGCGCGACAGCATCTGAGTCGCTTCAGCGGGCCATGACCTTCACACCATCGGACACCCGATCGCTCGGGTGGACCACGACGCGCGCTCCGGGCGCGAGGCCCGCGACGACCTCGACCCGACGCTGAGTCCTGAGGCCGATCTGGACCGAACCAAGCTTGACCACGTCGCCCTCCACGCGGAACACGGCCCAGCCCGAGTCCCGGCGAAAGACCGCGCTCGCCGGGACCTGCAGCGCGTCGGCCTTCTCGTGGGTGACGATCTCGGCTTTGACCCGGTACCCGTCCCCCAGCCGGGCCCACGGCTCGACCGGCCCTTGGGGCTCGAGCACGACGTTCACGCGCTGTTCCTCGACGCCCAGCGCGGACAATCGGGTGAACGCGGAGGGCTCGATGATGCGAACCCGAGCCGGCAAGGGCGCGCCGCCCCACTCGCCCAGGGTCGCGGGGGTACCCGGCTTCACGTCGACCGCGTCACTCGTCAGCACGTCGACCACGATCTCGAGCGCCGCGGGGTCGCCCACCTCGAGCAGCGGCGTCCCCGGTTGCACCACCCCCTCGCTCTTGTGCAGCACCTTGAGCACCCGGCCGGCGACCGGCGATTTGACCAAGAGCTGCTCCTCGCTGCCCGGCTTCACCTTCTTGCCCAGCCGGCCCAGGGTGGCCCGCGCGACCTCGACCTCGTAGTCGGCGACCTTGGCGCCGAACTTGGCCGATTCGAGCTCGGCGTTCGCCGTCCGCTGGGCGAGCTCGGCTTGGTCCACGTTCGCGCGGGCGGTCACGCCCTTCTCGGCCAGTGAGCGCTCGCGCTCGGTGCTCTTCTGCACGAACTCTTGGTTGGCCCGGGCCCGCTCGACCTGCGCAGAGGCCTGCCGCTGCGCGGCGAGCGCGGCCGCGACCCGAGCTTCGGCGCTCTGCTTGCTTCGGTCGTCGAGCAACGCCGGCGTCAGCGGCACGATGCGCGCCACCACGTCGCCCTGCTTCACGGTGTCGCCCGGATCCAGCTCGAGCCGGGCCAGGCTGCCGGTGAGCGGGGCAGACACGACGAAGCGGTCCTTGACCCGCGTCACGCCGTCCTCGTCCACGGTCACGCGCAGCGCGGCCGTCTCGGCGACGGCCACGTCCACCGACACCGGCTTGGGCAGCATCGCTTTGACGATCAGCGCCAGCAAGAGCGCCGCGACGGCCAGCGGGATCCCTCGCTTGATCCAGCGTGACAGCGCCCGTCGTCGCTTCTTCGAGTCTCGGTCGTCCATGGTCATTCCCGCGTTTTCAGCACTCCGATGAGGTCGAGCTTGTCCAGCCGGCGCCGGACCAAGAGCGCCGACAGCACCGACGCGATCAGCGCCACCGAGAGCGCGATGGCATAGCTGCGGTCGGTGATCACGATCGGCATGCGCCACTGCTCGGGGTCTACGGTCGAGGCGATGCCGACCACCAACCAGCGCCCGAACACCAGGCCAAGGGGCAGTGCAAAGAGCACCTGCAGCCCCATCTCGCCCAGCAAGATGGCCGAGATCTCGCCACGCGTGAAGCCCAAGACGCGCAGGCTCGCCAGGTCGCGCGCGCGAATCGAGAGTGCCACGCGCGCGTTGTTGTAGACCACACCGACGGTGATGGTCGCAGCGAACAGCAAGATGATGGCGGCCATGGTGGTGATCATGTTCGCGCTCTGGCTCTCGAACCGCGCCAGCAGATCGGCCCGGCGAGTCACGCTGGCGACGTAGGGCATGTCCTTCAGCCGCGCGTCCAGCGTCTCGGAGCTCGCCGGATCGATCCTCAAGAGAGCCAGGTTCACCTTCGGCGTCTCGTTCATGAAGCTCGCCAAGGCCTCCGCCGTCATGTGACCTTGAAGGCCCATCGCGTCGTCCACCGTCCCGGCGACGATCAAGCGACGCTTGCCACGCTGGCCTTCGTGGATCTCGACCTCGATCGAGTCTCCGGGCCGCACGCCCAGGATCTGGGCCAGGACTTCGGTCAAAACCACCCCGTCGGGCGGCAAGGGGGCGAGTCTCGCGTAGCGATCACGGAGCTGCCTCAGCTGCCCGCGCTCGGGGTACCCGAAGATCGCGCCGTCGCGATGCGCGTGCCCCGAGCGGAAGCGCACGGGGACCACCCGGATCCCCTCGGCCGCGAGCACGCCGGGCGCGTGACCCAGATCCGACAGCGCGCGCGCGGGCCGCGCCTCGATGAACGCGACGGCCACGTCTTCGCGCATCACCTCGTGGAACTGGGTGTGGACCAGATCGCGAATCGAGTCGTAGTACCAGCCGCCGATCACCATCAGGCCAATCGAGACCGCGATGGCGAGGGACGAGAACACGGTGCGCAGCGGCCGGCGCTGGAGCTCGCGCACGATCATGTGGAGCGACGGTCCGACCGCGCGTCCGAGGCCCAAGAGGTCGACGATCGACCGCCGATAGCGCGCCGGCGCGGGGGGGCGCATCGCTTCGGCCGGCGGCAAGCGCACCACGCTGCTCACCGCCGAGAACGCCCCGACCAGGGCCGCCAGCACGCTCACCACCACGGCGGCGCTGGCGCTCGCGCCGTCGAACCGAAACTCGAGGTTCGGAAACTTGAAGTACACCGCGTACAGGTCGACCATCACGTCGCCGAAATAACCCCCCACGGCCACGCCCACCCCCGCGCCGAGCATCAGAATCACGATCACCAGCTGGAAGAAGTGCAACCCCACCTCGAGGTCGGAGTAGCCCAGGGCCTTGAGCGTGGCGATCTCTGGCCGCTGCAGGTGCACAAGGCGCGACAGCACCACGTTGACGAGCAGCGAGGCGACCAGCAAGAAGATCACCGGCAGCACCGTGGAGAAGCTCTGCAGCTGCGCCAGCTCGCCGTCGATGGCTCGGTTCGAGGGCTGCCACCCGATGCCGTAGGCGCCGGTACCGCCGTAGGGCTCGAGCAGCCGGTCGAGCGCGTCGATCACCGCGGGCTCGCTCGCGCCGGGCTGCAGCTGCACCGACACCATGTTGAAGGCGCCCTCCATCCGGAAGGTCGCCGAGAGCGCCTCTTCGGACATCCACATCACCGCGAAGCGCTCGGGATCGGGCGAGATGTCTCCGGCCGCGATGGCGAAGACGTACTCCGGGCTCATCGCCACGCCCGCCACGCGCACATCGCGCTTCTTGCCGTTCAGCACCAGCGGCAGGCGGTCGCCCGGCCGCAGCTTGCGCGCCGTGGCAAACGACTCGAGCACCAGGACCTCGTCGCTGCGACCGGGCTCGAGCCACCGGCCGTCCCTCAGGTGGAGCCGGCTCAGGACCTGAAGCTCCTCGGGCCCCGCCGACGAGATCTGCGCGCGGAGCGGCTCCGAGACGTCCGCCAGGGGCACCATCGCCGGCTCGACGACGCGACCGTCCGCCCGCGAGACGCCGGGGATCCGTTCGACGCGGGACAAGAGCGACCGCGGCGCGCGCTCGACTCGCGCGAACACATCGGCGAACCGCTGCCTTTCGTAGTAGGTCGCGCGCGCCTCCTGGATCGAGGTGTACGTGCCGCGCAGCGTGACGAACGCGGCGATGCCCGCCGCCACGACCAGCGCGATGGTCAGCATCTGACCCTTCAGCCGCCACAGGTCGCGGAAGAGCTTGCGATCGAGGGCCCTCACCATCGAAGCTCCTTGGCGGCGACCCGGCGCTCGTTCCTCACTTCGCCGGTGAGCCGCCCATCGTGGAGCGTGACCACGCGGTCGGCCATGGCCGCAACCGGCGCGTTGTGGGTGATCACCGCGGTGGTGGTGCCGAGCTCGCGATTGACGGCCTCGATCACCTCGAGCACGACGATCCCGGTCTGGTAGTCGAGCGCGCCGGTGGGCTCGTCGCAGAGCAACAGGTCGGGGCGCTTGGCCACCGCGCGGGCGATGGCGATCCGTTGCTGCTCGCCGCCCGAGAGCTGAGCCGGGAAGTGGTCCATCCGCTCACCGAGCCCCACGAGCCCCAGGGCCTCTTCCGGCGAGAGCGGGTCGTCCGCGATTTCGGTGACCAGGGCGACGTTCTCGCGCGCCGTCAGGCTCGGGATCAAGTTGTAGAACTGGAAGACGAACCCGACATGCTCACGCCGGTACCGGGTGAGCTCTCGCGCGGTCGCCGAGGTCAAGTCGTGATCGCGATAGACCACGGTCCCCGTAGTGGGGATGTCCAGCCCACCCAAGATGTTGAGCAGCGTGCTCTTGCCGCTGCCCGAAGCGCCGAGCAGCACGATCAGCTCGCCGGCGTACAGGCTCAGATCCACGCCACGCAGCGCGTGCACGTCGACGTCGCCCATGCGATAGACCTTGGTCAACGCGCGACCTTCGAGCACGGCGGGGTCGACGGGCATCGCCTCTCGCGACTGCAGCGTTCGTGCCGCCCGGAAGCAACGGAATTGCCCCGGGACTGCGCAGCGTGAGCGTCAGGTCGGGGCTGGGCCGAAATTCCTGCGCTGCCCGGGGCCCGAGAAGCGGGCGGGGCGCGGCCGGACTCGGGGAGCGGGGTCGAAATGTGGTCCCAGCGAGAGCACGAAGGGAAACGCGATGGACCAGTGCTGCGGGCGCCCGTCATCGAGGGAGGACACCTCGGGGAACCTGAGCCGGAGGTGTGCCCCGGCGAGGCACGCTTCGGCCTCGGGGCTCAGCAGCGTCGCCGCCTCGGCCACCCGAGCCTCCCCCACGCGGCCGTCGTAGATCGCCAGCCGGACCACGTAGCGCCCGTCCGAGAGCGCGAAGCGAGCGGCACACTCGGCAACCGCAGGGGCCGCCTGGCGCAAGATGCGCAAGATCGGCTCCCGAGCGAGGCTCGAGGCCCGCACGGGCGCCGCCGCCGAGAGCACGACCAGACTCAGGAGCCAGACCCACGGGCGCACCCCGAGTCGACAGCCCTGGCCGCCGGAAGTTCCCATTCACTGCAGCGGGGTCGGGGGCCGCGCGGAGCGCGGGAGCACCACGCGGAACGACGACCCTTCGCCCAGGCGGCTGTCGACGTCGATCTCGCCGGAGTGGGCCTGGACGATCTGGCGCGCGATGTAGAGGCCCATGCCGATGCCGCTCTGCCCATGGCTGGCCTCTGCGCGCTCGTACTGCTCGAAGATTCGGGAGAGATCCGCGGCGTCGATCCCGATGCCGTGATCGCTCACGGTGAGCTCGACCGCGTCGTCGGCTCCGCGGACCCACACTCCGACCGCACGCCCCCCGCCGTACTTGAGCGCATTGGAGATCAGGTTCTCGACGACTTGCTCGATCCGCATCCGATCCCAAGTGCCGACCACGTCCCCCTCGATCACCAGGTCGAACACCTGACCGGTGACGCCCGGCTGCTCGCGCGCACGCCCCACGACCTCGCCGGCGATCTCGCCCAGCGAGACGGGCGATCGATCGAGCACCAACCGGCCGGCGCTGATCCGCGAGGCGTCCAGCAGGTGATCGATCAGCCGCTCGAGGCGCTCGGTCTGACGGATCGCGCCGTTCAGCCGGCGCGCCGCACGCTCGTCCGGCGCGGCAGTGTGGGCCAGGCTCTCGAGCCTCAGCTTGAGGGCCGTCAGCGGCGTGCGCAGCTCGTGCGAGGCGATGGAGAGGAACTCGTCCCGAGCTCGGATCGCGCGCTTCAGCTCTTCGGAGTCCGAGTAAGTCCCGAGCCAACCCACGATCGTGCCGTCGTCGTCGCGTTCCGGCAGCGCCCGACAGGTGTGCCAGCGCATCGCGCCGTCGAAGCCCCTCCGAAGCCGGCACTCGATCTCGAGTACCTCGCCGGACGAGATCGAGCGCTCCCACGCGCGCACCGAGCGGCGCCGATCGTCGGGATGAATGGCGAGCACCCAACCTCTGCCCCGCGAGTGCTCGATGGAAAGCCCGGTGTACTCCAGCCAGCGGCGATTGCAGAACTCGAGGGAGCCTGCCGAGTCGAGCGTGACCACCAGCTCCGGGATGGCCTGGGTGAGGTTGGCGAAACGCTTGTCGGCTGCGGCTGCCGCTGCGGTCAGCTCGAGCTTGCGAGCGCGACGAGCCGCCCGTTCCAGCTCCTCGCTGTGGCCAGCGCTCCGCCGCTCGCGCCGCGCCAGATCGGCAGAGGCCAGGGCTTTGGCCCGGATCACGTCGCGATCGACCGGCCGCACCACGTGGTCGACGGGGGCGAAGCCCTTTCCCCGGTAGATGCGGGGGGCGTCCGCGTCGCGCTCGATCACGAAGATCAGGGGGACCCTGCGAGTGCGCTGGCGAGCGCGGATCGCCCGCGCCAGCGCGAAGCCGTCGAGCGCAGGCGAGGTCGCGTCGATCACGATCGCGGCGAAGTCACGCGCGGCCGTACGCAAGAGCGCTTCTCGCGACGACGAGGCCAGCTCGCTCCGGAACGGCGCGCCCAGAAGCTGACCGAGCGCCCGAAGCTCGCGCCGCCGGCCGCTGGTCACCAAGACGTCGACGGCGTCGACCGGCTCGGACACCTTGGCCGGCTTCTGCCGACCCCTCACCCCCACCATCTTCCCCTCCCCCGCATCGAGCGATCGCTAGCCCGACGGCAAGGCCGAAGCATAAGCTCGACGAGCCGGCGAGTAAAAGTGCGACATGTGTCGCCGCGCCACAGGCCAGGGCGGCGCGGGGGACGCGTTTCGCGGCGTCTCGCCGGCGGCACGTCTCTTGCTCGATCGCCTCGCATGCTGCGCGTGTGCGACGTGATGACCGCCTGGCCCGTGGCCGTGGGCCCCGACCACAGCGTGACCCAAGCGCGGCACTTGGCAGAAACCTGGGGCGTGCACCACCTGATGGTCACCTCCGACGATCTTCTGGTCGGGGTGATCTGCCTCTGCGATCTGGCCGACCGGAGCGACGGCGACCCAGTCGAGCGACACATGCAGTCGCCTTTCGTGTTCGTGTCGCCCGGAGCAAGCGTCGACGCGGCCGCCGAGACCATGGTGCTCCAGGGGGTGGGCTGCCTGCCCGTCTTGGACGAATCCGGGCGACTCGCCGGTTTGGTCACACGCCGCGATCTGCGCCACGCCGGCGCGTTGCCCGGCTCGCTGGGCTTCGACGCCTGCGCCGCCTGCGGCGAAACCCACGGCTTGGCGCGCCCGGCGCGCGGCGGCGCGGTGGTGTTCTGTTGCGAGTGCATCGAGCGCGCGCATTCGTCGAGCGATCACGCGGTGACGACCCTCGGCGGCAGTGACTGACCGGCCCACCCCACTCCCGATTGGTAGTCGGGCCGGCCCGGTGGTGAAAAGCGACGCGTCATCGATCAGTTAGGCGCTCTGGCGGGTGGGGCTGGGGGGGAAGCACAAATTCGAGAGCGGCGTTCGAGCGGGGTGCCCCCGCCTCGCCC
>JACPVJ010000148.1 GCA_016191785.1 Myxococcales bacterium
ACGGGCAACCTCGGCGCGACGCCGAAGGCAGCGGTCATCGGGTTCGACAACACAGTACAGGCGCTCCTGTTCGCGCCCAATGGAACCATCTGGTTGAAGAGTGGCACGGTCGCGACGGGCACGCTCATAGGCAAAGACGTCCTGGTCGGGGAAGGCGTCTCGTTCACGAAGAACGTCAGCGGCACCTGCGGGCCGACCGACGACGGCAACCCGTGTACCGCGGACTCTTGCGACACCGCGACGGGCACGGTGCACCACGATCCGGTCCCGGCGGGCACGGCCTGCGACGACGCAACGGTCTGCAACGGCCACGAGAGCTGCGACGGCGCGGGCACCTGCCAGGCCGGAACGCCCATCGCCGTCGACGACGGCAACGAGTGCACCGCCGACTCGTGCGATTCGCAGACGGGCGCCCAGCACGCGCCGCTGACCGGCACCGCCTGCAACGACGATAGCGCCTGCACCCAGACCGACACCTGCCAGGCGGGCACCTGCACCGGAACAAACCCGGTCAGCTGCGCGCCCCTCGATCAGTGTCACGACGCGGGCACCTGCAACCCCACCACCGGCGCCTGCACCAACCCCGCCAAGCCCGACGGCACCGCGTGCAACGACGAAAGCGCCTGCACGCAGACTGACACGTGCCAGGCGGGCACCTGCACCGGAACAAACCCGGTCAGCTGCGCGCCCCTCGATCAGTGTCACGACGCGGGCATCTGCAACCCGACCACGGGCGCCTGCACCAACCCCGCGAAGGCCGACGGCGCGAGCTGCGACGACGAAGACCCGTGCACGACCGGCGAAGCCTGTTCGGCCGGCTCGTGCGGCGGCGGCTCGCCGACCCCGGTGAGCGACGGCAACCCCTGCACCGCGGACGCCTGCTCGCCCATGGGCGGCGTGACGCACACACCGGTAACGGCGGGCACGGCATGCTCCGACGCCGATCTCTGCAACGGCGACGAGCTCTGCAACGCGTCGGGCACCTGCCAGCCCGGCACGCCTGTCGCGACCAGCGACGGCAATCCGTGCACGCTCGACCAGTGCGATCCGTTCACCGGCAGCGTGACGCATCCCGCGGCGCCCGCGGGCACGCCATGCAACGCCGACGCCTGCACCATCGGCGCGCTGTGCGACGCGGGCGGCGCGTGCCAGGGCGGCACCCCGGTGCTGGTCGACGACGGTGATCCGTGCACGGTGGACACGTGTGATCCGATCGGGGGTCCGGTCCACTCCGAGTGCCCCGAGCTCGACTCGACCGTGGTCTCCTCCGTCTCTAACTCGACTGCCTGGCTGTACTCGGGACAGAACCCGATTCAGACCGGGGTCGTCCCCGGAGCGATCGACTCGGAGCGCGCGTCGGTTCTGTTCGGACGGGTCAAGGATCGCACCGGCGCACCCGTCGTTGGCGTGAATGTCGAGGTACTGGGACACGCCGAGCTGGGCAAGACATCGACGGATGCAACCGGTCGGTTCTACCTGGTCGTCAACGGCGGCGGCCGCGTCGTCGTCGACTACTCCAAAGCGGGATTCCTTCCGGCGCAGCGGGGCGTCGCTGCAACCTGGCAGGAGTACGTTCCGGTCCCAGACGTGGTCCTGGTCGCACCGGCGGCGCCGATGACCTCACCAAGCGGAGCTGTCACCACCCTCGTCTTGGGTGCGCCAGCGGCACAGGCACTGGTCGGCCCAACAGAGACCGACCAGGACGGTTCCCGTCGAGCCGTGCTCATCGCGCCGGCCGGACTGGCGGCGACCATCAACGGAGTGCCTGCGCCGGCGGCGCTCACCCTGCGAGCGACCGAATACTCCGTGGGGTCCGCCGGCCCGGGTGCGATGCCTGCAGAGTTGCCGCCCAACAGCGCGTACACCTACGCGGTTGAGCTGACGGCGGATGAGGCCGCGGGTGCACGCTTGGACTTCGACCAGCCCGTTGCGTTCTACGTGGACGGATTCCTCCCCGGCTTCGTCCCCGGCATGACGGTCCCGGTTGGGTCCTACGATCGAGGGCGCGGGCTCTGGGTTCCTGAAGACAGCGGTCTGGTGGTGAAGATCGTGAGCGAGACTGCCGGCCTGGCCGATCTCGACACCGGGGGGGTCCCGTTGCCGATCAGCAGCGAGGAACGCGCGGTCCTTGCCCAGCTCTACGAACCGCCGAAGCTCGTCTGGCGATTCACGACCAGGCACTTCTCGACATGGGACTGCAACTGGCCCTTCGGTCCACCGCCTGACGCCGAACCGTCGCCAGGGCCCGATCCCGACCCCGACGATCCGCTCCGTGATCCCTGCGAGAAGACCGGATCCGTCATCGAGTGCCAGAACCAGACCCTCGGGGAGCGCATTCCGATCGCTGGCACGCCGTTCTGGTTGCACTACCGGAGCGACCGAGTGCCCGGGCGAGCCGCGGCCCGGCGCCTCGTGGTGCCCATCCACCAGGGAACCTTGCCGGCGAGCCTGGAACGAATTGAAGTGAGGCTGACGGTGTCTGGCAAGGAGTACTCGGCCACCATCGACAAGGCTGATGCCCTCGCGCACCCATCGGTCACCTTCGATTGGGACGGCACGAACCTGTTCGGTCAGCGAACGCAGGGCCGTCAGCCAGCCTCCGTCGACATCGGCTACGTCTACAAAGGCTGGTACGGCGATACCCGTCGTTTCGCCGAGAACGCCACCGCGCCGATCACGCTGAGTCGGACCCGCCAAGAGGTCACCCTACACCGTGTCTGGCACGGGCAACTCGGTACGCCGTGGGATGCCCGCGCGCAAGGGTTGGGGGGCTGGAGCCTCTCGTCCCAGCACGTGTATGATCCACAGGCTGGAACGGTCTTCTTCGGGGACGGGGCGCGCTCGGAGCTCGGAGCCGCAACCGTGCAACCCGTTGCGGGTACCGCCGCTTTCAATCCGCTCTCCTCGTTTGCGCTCGGACCGGACGGGGCGTACTACCTGGGGACGTTCGCGGCGGTGTGGCAGGTCCCCCGCAGCGGCACAGCGACCCGCGTCGCGGGGACGGGCAACTGGGGTTTCGGCGGCGACGGCGGACCGGCGACGACGGCGCTCTTGGGAATGACCGTAGCCGACGTCGCCGTAGCGGGCGATGGCTCGCTGTACATCGCGGACGCCGACAACGGCCGCATTCGCGTGGTCCGCGGCGGCTTGATCACGACGTTCGCGGGAGGCGGCACGTCGACTGCCGACGGGGCCCCCGCGCTCCAGGCCCAGATCCAAGCGAGGTCGCTCGCCCTGGGCGCAGACGGGGCGGTCTACTTCGCGGAGCCCAACGCGAATCAGGTGCGCAAGGTTGGCACGGACGGGCGGGTGGTTCGCGTTGCAGGGACGGGGGCAATCACCGGGCCGTTTGGAGAAGGCGGCCCAGCGCTGGCCGCCACGGTCAGCCAGCCGTCCCGCGTTGCGGTCGCACGCGACGGTACGCTGTACGTGGCCCACCGCTTCGACAACAACCACTACGTGGTGCGCAGCGTCAGCGCGAGCGGCGTGATCCGAACGGTCGCGGGGAAGACCACCGACCCAGTGCCGCCTTTCGACGGGATCCCCGCGACGCAAGAGGTGTTTCGCAATGCGCTGAGTGGGCTCGAGGCGGGACGCGATGGCTCGCTCTACATCGCCCAGTACGACAACGGCTTCGCCGGCACCGTTAACCTCGTTCGTCGCGTCGACCCTTCAGGCATCATCACCACCGTTGCAGGTGACCGCTCCAAGCAGGCCACAGCGTATGGCGAAGGCCCCGCAACTCGAATCAACATCTACCAACCGGTCGGGGTGAGAGAGGAACCGGGAGGGACCATCAGCTTCGCGAGCAACAATCAAGTTCGGCGGCTCCGGGGACACGCGCCGCCTTCGGGTGCCTCTCCGGGCGAGCTAGTAGTCGCGTCCGCAGACGGCCGGGCGATGCACGTGTTCGACGCGCTCGGGCGGCACCTGCGGACCGACAGCGCACACACCGGTGCAACCCTTCTCTTGGTCCAGTACGGTCCGGATGGTCGGCTCACGGGGCTCACAGATGGCAACGGGGGCCTCACGCAGGTCGTCCGGAACGGTTTGGGGTCCGCCACGGCAATCGTGGGGCCCTATGGGCAGGTCACCGCGCTGGGGTCGAACGCGGACGGTTACTTGTCGTCAGTGACCAGCCCGGCAGGTGAGGTCCACTCGATGTTGTACGGCAGCATCGCGCAATCGGGGCTGCTGAAGTCGCTCACGGATCCACGAGGCGCGACGACCTGGTTCTCGTACGACGCGGTCGGGCGGCTGTCGGTGGATGCAGATCCGGCGGGAGGCTCGAAGACGCTCGGACGCGTCGATCTCCAGACGGGTTGGGAGGTGAGCCACACGACGGCACTCGGCAGAACGACGACCTATCGAACCGAGCGTTTGCCGGCCGGCGGACAGCTCAGGACGCAGACGTTTCCGGATGGAACGAGCAGTACGCTGCTGCGCGGAAACGACGACGGGGTAGACTCCGCGACGCTGCCCGACGGCACGCTCGCCAAGGCGAGCCAGGCGTTGGATCCCCGGTTTGGTCTCCAATCCCCGGTCGTCTCGCGGACGACCCGCACGCCGGGCGGGTTGGTACGCACCGAAACCCGAGAGCGCACGACCTCACCCCTCGTGCCGACGACTCCCTACGCGGTCACGGCGGTGACGGACTCGGTGACCGTGAACGGTCGCACCACCACCACAGTGTTCGACAAGCCAACGCTCACGACGACGGTGACCAGCCCCGCGGGCCGCGCCACCAAGACCTTCCACGACCCGCAGATGCGCGTCACGCGGCGCGAGGTCACGGGCATCACCCCCGTCGACTTCGTCTACGACTCGCGCGGCCGCCTCGCGACGGTCACCCAAGGGCCGCGCGTGAGGAGCACGGGGTACTACTCGACGGGCGACGGCCGCAACGGCTACGTCCAGTCGGTCACCAACGCGCTGAGTCAAACCACGGCGTTCACGCCGGACGCGGTAGGCCGCATTCAGCAACAGCTCGATCCCGACAGCGCGCTGACGAGCTTCGGCTGGGACGGCAACGGAAACCTGACGGGCGTGACCCCACCCGGCCAACCCGCCCACGGCCAGACCTTCACCCCGGTGGACCTGCTGGCAGCCTACACGCCGCCGGTGGTGCCCGGGGTGCCGGCGCCAGCTACACTGTTCACGTACAACGTGGACCGGCAGCTCACGCAAACGACGCGACCCGACGCTTTGCTGGTGGGGAGGACGTACGACTCCGCCGGCAAGCTCGATCTCCTCACGACGCCCACTGGCAACGTCGACTACGACTACTTCGGGTTGACGCCGTGCCCAACCTGCGCACCGGGTCGTCTGCAGAAGATCACCGATCCGAGCGGCGTGGTTCTCGAGCACGGCTACGACGGCATGCTCTTGAAGACCCTCACGTGGTCCGGCGCAGTCGCCGGCAGTGTCAGCTTCGGCCACGACTCGAGCTTCCGCGTCACCAGCGAGACGGTGGCGGTCGGTGCAACGACGTCACCGGTGGCCTTCGGCTACGACAACGATGACATCTTGATCTGCGCTTCGCCGAGCACCTGCTCGCCTGCTGGTACGGACGCGCTGAAGCTCACGCTGAATGCGGGAAACGGCCTGGTTACGGGCTCGACCCACGGCGTGGTGACCGACACGCTGACGTACAACGCCTTCGGGGAGCTCGCGAGCTACGCGGGGAAGGTAGGGGCGACGGGGGTGCTCAGCGAGGTGGTGGACACCGCGAGCAACCCGCGCGACGCGCTCGGCCGCATCGTGCAGCGGGTCGAGACCAACGGCAGCGCGGCGATCACGTGGCGCTACGCGTATGACCTGCGCGGCAGGCTCACCGATGTGCTGAAGGACGGGTCGGCGTACGAGCAGTACGGGTATGGCGGGAATGGGAATCGTACCCTGCTGACCACGCCGAGCGGCACGACGGTCGGCGTGTACGACGCGCAGGACAGGCTCCTGAGCTACGGCGCGACGACGTACACGTACACGGCCAACGGGGAGCTCCGGACGAAGACAGACTCGGGCGGAACCACGACGTACACGTATGATGTGCGTGGCAACCTCGTGCGCGTCGACCTGCCGGGTGGTGACGTGATCGAGTACCTGGTGGACGGCCAGGACCGCCGCGTCGGCAAGAAGAAGAACGGCGTGGTCGAGCGCGCCTGGCTCTACCGGAATCAGTTGAATCCAGTGGCGGAGTTGGATGGCGCAGGCAACCTGGTGTCGCGCTTCGCGTACGGCGCGAAGAGCAACGTGCCGGAGTACGTGGTGAGCGGCGGCGTGACGTACCGCTTGCTCAGCGACCACCTCGGCTCGCCGCGGGCGCTCGTTGACGTCGCGACGGGCGTGGTCGCGTGGCGGGCGGACTTCGATGCTTGGGGCAACCGGACGCTGATCGCGGGGGCGGCTGATTTCGTGCCGTTTGGGTTTGCGGGAGGGATGCTCGATCCGGAGACCGGGCTGACGCGGTTTGGGGCTCGCGACTATGATCCGGTGGTGGGGAGGTGGAGCGGGAAGGATGCCCGCAAGTACTGGCGTCGAGGGACGAACCTCTACGCCTATGGTGACGGTGAGCCGGTCAACAGAATCGACCCAGCTGGCAAGGAAGCGATTGCAGTCGGACTGGGGGCCGGCACGGTTGCCGGCGCGGCGGCGGGCGCTGCCGGAACGTATTTGCTTGGCAAACGCGCGTACTGCTACTTCCGCTTCAGGAACTGCGTTGATGAATTGAACGAGATGGCCGCCAAGAAGAAGCCGCCGCCGCTGCCGCGGGACTACCCCGAGTGCGGACCACCACCAGTCACCATGGACGACGAGGAGCCGTTGCCAGTGACGGATGAGGAGTGGAACGAGGGGCAGTGCCGAGCCTGTTTCGAACAGTGTACGTCATCGACCGGCTTTTGGGGTTGGCCCGTTTGGCCGAATACTTGCCCATGATGCTGCCCGGCCGCGAGAGCGTTCCGTCGCCGGGCTTGAGGGTCATCGTCGTCCATCTGGCCATTGCAGGCCCATTGACCGCAATCTCGGTCCGCCTGATCGGGGGAACTGCCTTTGGCATCGTGGTTGCTTCGGGGCTCGCCGGGACGGTGTTCATGCTGCGGCTCGTGCCAAGGTTGACGGGCGCGCGCCGCGGATGGCGCTCCGCCGCGGTGGTTGCGCTCGTCGTCTTAGCCGTCCTCGTCGTGAGTGCCGCGTCCGTCGCGCCGTCCTGGTACTTGCGGATCCTCGCCGGCGTCGTTGCCGCGCACTTCTTTCTTGCGACTCCTCTAGTGTTCTTTCCGGCGCTCTTCGGACGAGGGCGCTACGTTCGGTATCGGTGCCCGGTGTGCGGCGCTCCGTACTCGTTCAGAGACAGCGTTCCTCGGGAAAGACTGCGCGGCTCTTGCCGCAACTGTGGAGCCGATGTGTCACTTCACTCAGCGGAAGTCGACCTTCAACATGTACCCCGGTGAAGATCTTCCGCACGGAGGTTCCGAGGGAGCGCCTGGCACCTCCGGTCAAGGCGGGACCTTTGGCCACTGACGGCGGACGGGCCGGAGCGCGCAGGGCGCGTCATCTTCTGGCGGGGCTTGCTCTTCTGGTTGCCGGCATCGGCATGTTCGCGCATGGGCAGGCATCTGGCGCATTTCTCCTCCCTGTCTGCCCTGATTTCGCCTGGGACGCACCCGGCCGCTGCGCGTGGCCGTACCGCTTCGTCACCATCGGCATCGCGCTCGTCTGCGCCGCGGCGGCGGTCCTGGTCCGCGCCGGTGTCAAGTCCTTGCAGAGCCGCCGGATGCGGTGACGCTGTCCCGTTCCGCCGACTTCTCCACCGAAGAAATGACGCCTGCTCCGAGCCTCCGAGCCCCGACACCGGCACTCCGGTGCGACCCGCTTTCCTTTCGCATCGGGTGCACCCGGCGGCCGAACCCTTCTTCACAAGCAAACCGCCCGCCGCACCCGCTCGACCGCGACCTCCGGCTCCCGGAGCACGACCTCCGCCTCCAGTCGCAGCATTCGCCACCCGAGGCGCGCGAGCTTACGGTCGCGGCGAGCATCGGCCGCTTCCCGGCCGATGTGGCTTCGGCCGTCGACTTCGACGGCGAGCTTCACGCTCGGGATGGCCAGGTCGACGATGTGCTGACCGACGACATACTGGCGGCGCACGACGACGCCGAGCCGGCCAGCGCGCAGCAGCTCGAAGAGCGCTGCCTCGCTCTCGGTCGGCGCGGAGCGCATGGCGTGGGCGCGCGCATCGAGGAGCTGTTGGCGTTTGGTGTTTCGGTGCATGACTTCCTCCGCCCCGGCGCTGCGTCCGGGCCTCGCCCCTTGGGGCGCAGGAGCCGTGCCGGGCGCGACCAGCTCGTGCCGCGTCGGCGTCGGTCGACGGCCCGGGTTTCTGCGCTCCTGTCACCCAGCGCCGGGCGCGGCTCGTGCGCCAGCGAGCGTGGCCCGGGCGCAGCGACGGGAAGGACCACGCAGCATCGACGCGCCCACGCTCCGCTCGCATCAGCCTGCGCTCTCGCCCGCAGCCTCGGCACCACGCGCCCCCGCCGTCCGCGCGGGCGCAGGCGGCGGGCGTTGCAGCGCCGACTTCGCTCGACCACACTTCCGGCGTGCACATCGCTCAGACTGCCGCCGGCGCCTGCCGGACAAGGAGGGGGCAGGCGGCGCGCAGCCGCGCGCAGCGCGGCGAGCACCGACCGGGGGAGGCACACACCGAGCGGCGTGGTTCTCCAGCACGGCTACGACGGCATGCTGCTGAAGAGCCTGACGTGGTCAGGCGCGGTCGCGGGCAGTGTCAGCTTCGGTCACGATTCGAGCTTCCGCGTCACCAGCGAGACGGTGACGGTCGGCGCAACCACGTCACCGGTGGCCTTCGGGTACGACAACGACGACATCCTGATCTGCGCCTCCCCGAGCACCTGCTCGCCGGCAAGCACGGACGCGCTGAAGATCACGCTCAACGCCGGCAACGGCTTGGTCACCGGCTCGACCCACGGCTTGGTCACCGACACGCTGACCTACAACGCCTTCGGCGAGCTCGCGAGCTACGCGGGGAAGGTCGGGGCGAGCAATGTGTTTGGCGAGGTGGTGGACACCGCGACCAACCCCCGCGACGCGCTCGGCCGCATCGTGCAGCGGGTCGAGACCAACGGCAGCGCGGCGATCACGTGGCGGTACTCGTATGATCTTCGCGGCAGGCTCGTTGACGTGCAGAAGGACGGCGCGCTCTACGAACACTACGACTACGACGGCAACGGGAATCGCACGCTGCTGACCACGCCGACAGGCACGACGGCTGGCGTATACGACGCGCAGGACAGGCTCGTGAG
>JACPVJ010000142.1 GCA_016191785.1 Myxococcales bacterium
CGGATCGCAATGCTGTTCCAGAGCGGCGCGCTGTTCGACTCGCTCAACGTGGGCGAGAACGTAGCCTACGGCCTGGAGGAGCATTTCAGGCAGAAAATGAGCAAGGCGGAGATCAAGGACCGCGTGGCGTGGGCCCTCGGGCTGGTGGGCTTGCCGGGCGTCGAAGAGATGCGACCGGCGGACCTGTCCGGCGGCATGCGCAAGCGCGTGGGCCTGGCGCGGGCCATCGCGGTGCAACCCGAGGTGGTGCTCTACGACGAACCGACCACGGGCCTGGATCCGATCAACACCGCGCGGGTCAACCACATGATCATGGGCCTGCAAGAGAAGCTGCACTTCACCAGCATGGTCGTGACCCACGACATGAAGAGCGCGTTCACGATCAGCGACCGCATGGCGATGGTGCACTCGGGCACCATCATCTGCCAGGGGCCGGTGGACGAGTTCCGCGCGTCCGGCGACCCCCGCGTGCACGACTTCATCGAAGGGCGCGCCCCGGTGAAGGAATCGGTCGAGGCGCTGCTCAGCTCGGGCTGAAACCGCGCCCTGGCCCGTGGGCCGGGGCGAGCCTTTTACAGGCCGCCACCTGGGACTACACTCCGTCGACCGGTCCATGGCCCTGAAGCGCGAGATCAAAGTCGGGCTGTTCGTGCTGGTCGGGCTGATCGTCTTCGGGCTGGTCATCTTCCTGATCGGCGACGAGCGGCAGGCCTTCGAGCGCAAAGAGGTCTATCGCGCGGTGTTCGAGGACGTGCAGGGCTTGAAGCGCGGGTCGACGGTGCGCATGGGCGGCGTGGACGTCGGCGCCGTGACCGACGTGCGCTACTCGGAGGACCCGGACGACCTGAAGCTGTACGTGTCGTTCACGGTGGTGCGCGGGGAGGCGCGACGCATCCGCAAGGACAGCGTGGTCTACATCGACAGCAAGGGCCTGCTCGGTGACAAGATGGTCACCCTGCGGGCGGGCACCCCGGGCACGGAGCGCATCTTGCCCGGGGGCGTGGTGCCCACCAAGCCCGGCAAGGACATGGCCGACATGGTGAGCCAGGTCGCCAACATCGGCGCCAAGGCCGAGAGCGTCATGGGCAACCTGGAGAAGACCACCGGCGCCATGGCCGACGACCGCTTCACCCAGGACATGCAGGGCTCGGTCCGGTCGTTGAACAACATCTTGAAGAACCTGGACGAGGGCAACGGCTACGCGGGCAAGCTGCTCAAGGACCCGACGGAAGCCGAGCGCCTGTCGCGCACGCTGACCAACCTCGAGCGAGCGACCTCGGAATTGAACCAGACGCTGCGGGGCGTGAACGCCGTCGTGGCTCGGGTGCAGACCGGGCCGGGCTTCGCGCACGACGTGGTCTACGGCGACGCGCCCACCAAGACCGTGGCCTCGTTCGGCAACGCCGCCGACGAGCTGGCGCTGGCGCTGAAGGGCATCCGCGAGGGCAACGGCCCGGCGAAGAGCCTGATCTACGGCGACGACAAGTCGCAAGAGCTGATGGGCAACCTGAACGCCATGACCCGCGACATGCGGCAGATCGTGGCCGGCGTGCGCGCCGGCAAGGGCACGGTGGGCGCGCTCTTGGTGGACCCGAGCGTGTACGAAGATCTGAAGATGGTGCTGGGCAACGTGGAGCGAAACAAAGCCGTGCGCGCCTTGGTGCGCTACAGCATCAAGCAGGACGAGACCCGGCCCAAGGTCGAGGTGAAGGACCCGGGCGCCCCGCCCCCGCCGGCGAGCGCCGCCGCCGCCGCGCAAAAGGGGCGCTGAGCCTGCCATGCGCCGGGCCTGGTTCCTGGTCCTGGCGCTCTGCGCGTGCAGCGCCGGCTGCAAGAAGAGCACCGCGCCGCCCGCCAAGACCTGGTACGACGCCGCGCCGCTGGCGCTCTCGCTGCGCGCCGGCGAGCGCGACGGGGCCGCGGCCGCGGCGGGGGTGAAGTCGCTGAGCGACCTGCCGCTCTACGATCTGGAGATCGACCTCGCCGACGACCTCGGGCGGGCCGAGGTGAACGAGACCTTGTACTTCACCAACTCACTGGGCAAGAGCCTGGACGAGATCGTGCTGCGCGTGTACGCGAACGCGGTCGGGGACGCGCCGCCCGTGAAGCTGGTCAAGGGGGCGTGCTCCGACGGGCCGAGCTGCACCGTGACCGCCGCATCGCCCAGCGTGCTCGTGGCCAAGCTCGATAGGCCCCTGGGCGCGGGCGAGCGGGTGAAGGTGTCGCTCGGGCTCACGGCCGAGCTGAAGGTGATCGAGGCAGGGCGCACGTCGATGCTGGCCCAGGGCCTCGAGTCGCTCGAGCGCCTGAAGAGCGGGAAGAGCGCGGGGGACTATGGCCTGCTCGCGCGCGGCGACGAGATCGCCTCGATGGCCAGCTTCTATGCGGTGCTGGGTCGCTTTCGCGACGGCAAGTGGGACAAGCCCGAGGCGTCGCGGATGGGCGACCTGGGTGCCGACGGGCTGAGTCACGTGCGCGCCACCCTGACCGCGCCGGCCGACGCGAAGGTGGTCGCCGCCGGCGTCGTGGATCGGGGCGAGCTCGTGCCCGCCGCCGATGCTGGGGCGCGCCGTCGGACGCGGATCGCCGCGGCGCTGGTGCGAGACTTCGCGCTCTTGGTCAGCTCGCGCTTCGAGTCGGCCACGCGCCAGGTGGGCGAGGTCGAGGTGCGTTCGCACTTCGTGGCCCGCGACGCAGAGGCGGGCAAACGCGTGCTCGAGGCCGCGGCGGCGTCGCTCACGACCTACGAGAAGCTCTTCGGCCGGTACCCGTACGTCGATCTCGACGTGGTGGAGGCGCCGCTGGTGGGCGGCGCCGGGGGCGTCGAGTTCAGCGGGCTGGTGACGGTGGCCAGCATGCTCTACCGACCCGCCTTCTCGGACGGCCCGTTCGGCATGCTGATGGGCCTGCTCGGCGGCGGCACCTCGGGCGCGATGAAGGACATGACCGACTCGATGCTCGAGTTCGTCACCGCCCACGAGGTCGCGCACCAATGGTGGCCGGGGCTGGTGGGCAGCGACAGCCGCCAGCACCCGTTCCAGGACGAGTCGCTGGCCCAATGGAGCGCGGTCTTGTACGCGAAGGAACGCTACGGCCCGGAGCGAGCGAAGCAAGAGGCCGACCGGCAGGTGCTGGCGAACTATCACACCATGCGCTTGCTCGGCGGCGAGGACGGCGCGGTCGATCGCCCGGTGGACGCGTTCGCCGGCGAGCTCGGGTACGCCGGCTTGGTCTACGGCAAGGGGCCGTTCTTCTATCGCGAGGTCGCGAAGTCGATGGGTGACCAGGCGTTCTTCGAAGCCCTGCGCGCCTACGTGACCAAACATCGCTTCAAGCAAGCGCCTGCGCGCGGTCTGGTGGACGAGCTGGCCAAGGGTGAGCACGAAACCAAGGTGCGCGAGCTGTCGAAGCGCTGGCTCGACGAAGCCCATGGCGACGACGATCTGGGCAAGCCCGACATGCGCGCGCTGCTCACCGGATTCCTGGGCGAAGAGGCCGCAAAGCAGATGGGCCCACAGGCCGAAGTCGCGATGAAGCTCCTGCTCAAATTGCTGGCCCCGGGCTCGGGAAAGGTCGACGCCGGCGACGTGCTGAAGGACCTGCTGGCTCCGCCCGGGCCCTGATCCGGGTTCTGGTGTAGTGTTCCATCATGCGGCGTGTTCTCGGCGCGCTCTTGATCGGCTCGACCGTCACCGCGGTGGCGGCCTGCGGGCTGGAAGAGGACGGAGGTCTCGCTCCCACGCCCGACGCGGGCGCCGGCGGCAACCTGGGGACCGGAGGCAGCGTCGGCGGCAACTGCTTTCCGGGCGCGAAGGTCTGTCCGGACCCGAGCACCGGCAAGCTCTTGTGCGTGACCGCGAACACGCCTGAGACGGGCTGCTCGGACAGCTCGGGCTGCACGCCGTGCCTTCTACCTCACGCCTCCGCCAAGTGCGCCGACAGCGGCGAGTGCCAGGTCGCGACCTGCGACGCCGGCTGGCAGGACTGCAACGGTCTGGCCGCGGACGGCTGCGAGACCAACGTGGACGGCGACTATACCAACTGCGGCGCGTGCGGCACCGACTGCAAGACCACCAAGGGTCAGAACTGGATCTGCGAGGCCGGCGCCTGCATCGTCAACTATTGCGATCCGGACACGCTGCTCGACTGCGACAAGGACAAGAGCAACGGCTGCGAGGTCGACAGCAAGACCGACGCCGCCAACTGCAAGTTCTGCGGGAATGCCTGCGACCTGCCCAATGCCTTCAACGAGTGCGACAACCAGGCCTGCGTCATCAAGAGCTGCAAGGGCGGCTGGGCCAACTGCGACGGCATCGAAGCCAACGGCTGCGAGACGAACATCGGCACCGACCCCGGGCACTGCGGCGGGTGCGGGGCGAAGTGCGACACGACCAACGGCTTGGCCTCGTGCACGGCCGGCAAGTGCGGGATCACCTGCACCGGCTCGTTCGGTAACTGCGACGGGAACGTGGGCAACGGCTGCGAGACCGACAAGAACACCAGCGTGGCGCACTGCGGTGCCTGCGGCGGGGCCTGCAACCTGGCCAATGCCAACCCGGCGTGCTCAGGGGGCTCGTGCCAGATCGCCAGCTGCAAGGGCACCTGGGCCAACTGCGACGGGAAGGTGTCGTCGGGCTGCGAGACCAACACCGCAAACAGCGCCAGTCACTGCGGCGGCTGCAACCTTGCGTGCACGGCGCCAGCCAACGCCTCGCCCACCTGCGCGAGCAGTTCCTGCGGCTTCGCCTGCAACATGGGCTATTCGACCTGCGGCAGCGGCTCGACCTGCTTCAACCTGGCGAACGATCCGAGTCACTGCGGCGCGACCTGCAAGCAGTGCGCGGGCCCGCCCAGCGGGCAGGGCTCACCCGTCTGCAACACCGGCGCGTGCAACGTGGCCTGCAAGAGCGGCTTCAGCAAGTGCGGGCTCGACTGCTTCGATCTGAAGACCAACTCGTCCCACTGCGGCACCTGCACCAAGGTGTGCGCGGCGCCGACCGGCGGCAGCACCAGCTGCGTCGCCGGCGCGTGCGTCCCCGCCTGCCCCAGCTCGCTGACACTGTGCGGCACGGCGTGCGTCGACACCAACGCGAGTGGCGCCCACTGCGGCGCCTGCAACCAGCCTTGCGGCGGGGGCAAGGTGTGCACCGGCGGCAGCTGTCAGTGCCCTTCGGGCAAGAAAGATTGCGGCGGGGTCTGCCTCGAGTGCTGCGGCAACGCCGACTGCGGCGGCGGCGACAAGTGCTGCACCGGCACGTGCAAGAGCAGCTGCTGACGGGCGGCGATCACCGGCCGAGCGCCGCGGCGAGCTCAGTCGCTTCGCGCTGGCGATAACCGCCGAAGCGCCCGGCGGCGAAGGGCTCGAGCGCCGCCTGCGCCTCGGCCCGACGCCCCAGGCGCACCAGGCAGAGCGCACGGTTGTAGCGAGCCTCGGTCGCGAACCGGCCGCGCGGAGCGGCCGCCAGATATGCCTCCCAAGCACCCAGCGCACCGGCCGCATCGCCGCGAGTGAAGTGCGAGTGGTGAGCCGCGCGATAGAGCTCGTGGCTCGGATCTGCGGCGGGCGGCGGCGCGACCCGCACCTTGGCCGCGACCGTCTCGACCGGCTGCGTTTCCGCCGGCTGCGCTCCAGCGGGCTGCGGCTCGGCGGGCTGTGCTTCGGCGACTTGCGCGGCGGCCCGGGCGGCACGCGCGCGCCGCGGCGCCCCCTTCACCAGCTCGGCGGCGCGCTCGGCGGGACGCTCGAGGCTGGCGGGCGGCGGCGGCGAGAAGCGCGCGGGCAGACGGCCGGTGGCCGCACCCCAGGCGGTGGAGCCCACCAGCACGGCGGCAACGGGCACCAGGAACGCGAGCTTGGTGCTGCGACGCCGCTCGACCTTGTGCAGCGACGCCATCACCCGTGCACGCGTGAAGCGCGCGGCCTGGTCGGAGTCGGCGTGCTCGTCGCGGAGTGCCTGAGTGGCTGCGCGGAGGAGGTCGTCGCTCATCGGAACCCCTCTTGCTCGAGCAGCGCGCGCAGCTTCTTCCGGGCGTGGAACAACCGAGTTCGCACCGTGCCCTCGGGCACACCCACGATGCGCGCGATTTGCGACGAGGTGCGCTCTTCGACGTCGGAGAGCACGAACGCCACCCGTTGATCGAGGGGCAGCGCGTCCAGAGCGCGGGTCAAGGCATCGGCCAGCTCACGGCGACGCAGGTCACGCTCGGGATCGGGGCTGGAGCGCGGCGGCTCGAGCGACAGCTTGTCCATCGCGGCGCGGCGGCGCGCGGCGGACCGCACGAAGTGGCGTGCGTGGTTGACCGCGATCGAGATCAGGAAGGTGCGCAGCGACGAGTCCCCGCGAAAGCCACGGATGGCGCGCGGCAAGGCGACGAACACCTCGTGCACCAGATCTTCCGCGCTGGCCGGGTCCCCGACCAAACGAGTGGCGAAGGCCCGCACCGCCTGGTGATGATCGTCGTAGACCGCCCCGATGGCCGCGGGCTCGGCGCGTGCGAGCCGGGCGACGAGCTCGGCCTGCTCGTCGGTATCGGTGCCGGCGTAGGACAGCGTGAGGTCGACGTTGACGGTCACGGGCGACTACAGCTTGGTGCCCGGACCGCGAGCTGTCGTTCAATTTTTCTCGGAGTCATGTGATTTCGCGGGGTTCGAGCCGACGACCCGGAGCAGCTCCTCGAGCTTGGCGACCAGGTCCTGATCGCGGTGGAAGCCCCGCTGGGCTATCAGCGAAAGTCGCGCTCGGACGCGCTCGAGGTCGAGCGCTGGATTCGTCGCGAGCAGTCGCTGAGCGTCGATCTTGTCCTGCAGGCGGCGATCCGTCATCGAGAGCACCTTGAGAGCGATGAGGTCTTCGGCGCTCGCCACCGGAACCGAACCAAACCCGATGAAGCGGACTGGGGTCGCCTGCTCGACGACTTCGGTCTCGATGCCGCTGCTCGCGAAGAGCAAGTCGACCTTGACGCCCAAGGGCGAGAGCAGTCTCGCGGTGGCCAGTCGCAGGCGGACGTCGTGCTCGACGAGCGCGACGGGACGGTACCCAGCCGCCTGCAGGTCGAGCACGATTCGCTCTGCCTCTTGGTCGTCCGCGACGGCTACGGCGACGTCGACATCGCGCGTGAAGCGCACCTCGGCGCGCACCGACACGGCGAGCCCGCCGACGATGGCGAAACGCTTACGACGTCGGCCGAGCTCCTCTGCGATGGCGACGAGCGCGCGCTCGATCGACGTCAGCTCGGTCATTCGACTTCCGCGAAGAGCCACGCCTGGAACATCCGCTCGACCTCGGCGTCGGTTGCGCCCGGATTCCGCGCTCTGATCGCGGTCAGCTCGAGGCGAAAACCCGCGGCCATGAGCTCGAGCGCCTGCCGCAACTTCTCCTCACCAGTGAGGCGCTGGGCGGTAGCGATGTCGTCGGCTTCGATGGCGTCCACGTGGCTCGAAGAGTCTAGCACCACTGCCCCGGCCGCGAGCCGTGCAGCTCAGAACAAGCTCACCCCTGCGAGCCCGTAACCTCGAACCTTGGCCCCCTCGCCGTGGGAGTCCACGTCGTGGCTGACGCCGCCACCGACGAACGCCCCGGCCGGGCCCAGGCCGTCGGCCCCGAGGACCACGCGGCCGGCGGTCAGGTGGCGATCGGGATCACTGTCGGTGTCGCGGAAGTCGGTGAGGTAGCGGTAGAGCACGTCGACCTCGAGGTAGCTCGCGCGGCTGAGCTGCACGTGGCCGCCGAGCGCGAAGGCCGCAGCAGCGCCGTCGCCACCGTCGTAACCGGCGCCGATCAGGGTGTAGGCCGGGCCGTTCAGGTACTTCACCGCGGCGTTCGCCACGACCTGGGTGTCGGCCCACGCCACGGCCTGAGTGCGCCCGTGCTTCACCACGTTGACGAGGCCCAGCGGGAGCCCGTCGACGCGATCAGCGACGTTGACCACGCCGATCTGGGTGCCTCGAACACTCTCGCCGATGTTCACCAGACCGATCTGCGCACCGCGCAGATCGCCGCCGATGTTGACCGCGGAAATCTGCGCGCCCTGGACGCTGCCGCGAGCGCGCGCGAGCGCGCCGGCCCCCTGGAACCCTTCCACCGCGCCGTCGGACCACGCGGCGATGCCCGCGAGCTGCGCCCCGTGCACGTCGCGCGCGCTTCCGAGCACGCCCGAGCCCTGAAAGCCCTCGAGATCTCCGTCTCGCAGGGTCAGGATGCCGCTGGCCTCGGCTCCGCGCAGGCTGCCGCCGCCGTGAGAGAAGATGCCAGAAGCGAACGCGCCCTTCTGATCACCGTCCACCCGAGTCCACAGCCCCGACAGACCCACGCCCTCGGCCGGACCGCCGATGCGCAGGTGGCCGACCGTCAGACCGAAGCCGGTGAGGCCGCCGATCTTGCTGTACGCGAGGCCGAGCTCGATGTCGAAGCTGCGCTGCTCGGCGTCGGGGGTGATGGCGATGGGCGAGTAGAGCGACAGGTTCGCGAACAGCGGACCGCGCCGCCAGCGCGACTCGCTCGCGGCGGGGGCCGGCGCGACGGGCTTCGCCTCGGGGCGCGCCGCAGGGCGCGGAACGGGCTTGGAGGCTCGAGGCGCCTCCACAGCGGGCGGCGCGGGCTCGGCGGGCGCCGGCTTCGGCGCGAGCGCAGCCAAGAGCGCGCCGGCCTCGTCGCGCGCCAGGTTCCCGGCCAGGAGCGCAATCACCTCGACGCGCGCGGCCGGCTCTTTGGGCAAGTCGACCACTCGCTCGATCTTCTCGGTGCCGCTAGTGAACACCACCGTGGCGCGATCGCCCTGGATGCGTACCGAGAGACGACTCTCGCCGTCGCCCTCTGCGACGGTGGAGACGCCCAGCTCTTTGCCAATGGCGGCTCGTACCGCGTCGGCAGAGACGCCGGAGCTTCCGGCGTCCACGCTCACGATCAGCGATGACTTCTCTCCGGCGATGGCAGGGCCCGCGAGCGCGAGCAACAAGAACAGCGATCCGAGGCGCCTCACGTGAGTTCCGTTCCCGCTCGCGGCCATGGCGTTCAAAGCCCCACCCTGAAGCGACAGGTATAACGCACCCAAGTGCCGACGGCCCTGCCCTCGCGATCGAGCGGCGCCGTCCACCGCGAGCCGATCAGCGTGCGCTGGCAAGCCGCGCCAAAGCCGGGCTCGGACTCGGTGCTGACGCTCGCGGTCCGCACGCGACCGTCGGCGTCGATGCGAGCGCGCACCGTGGCCTCGCCCCCGACCCCGCGGCGGCGCGCGTCCTCCGGATAGTTGCGGGCCAGCATCGAGACCAGCTCGGGAGGCGCAGGCTTTCGCGAGAGGTCTTTCAGCGGCACGACAGGGGGCGGCGGCGGCGGGGGGGGCGGCGGGGGCGGTCGTGGCGGTGGGGGCGGCAGCGACGGCGCCACTGGCGTGCTCGGCACGACGGGCTCCGCGGGCGGCACCACAATCGGCGCGTCTCGCTTCGATCCATCCCCTTCGGGCGCGGAGAAGCTCGGACCGGGCCCCTCCGCGGTCAGCGTCTTGCCGCTCAGCGGCTTGGGCGCGGTGCGCGGCGTGGCGGCGGCGGGCGCCGCGGGCGCGGCAGGCGCAGGCTCGGGTTCGGGCGCGGGTGCAGGTTCGGGCTCGGGCGCGGGGGGCGCCGGCGCGGGGGGGAGCGTCACGAACTCGACCCGCTTGCGCTCCTGGGGCGCGCGAGACGCAGCGCGCGGCACGAGCCGGCTCGCCCCCAGGTGCGCAACCAGGCTGAGGGCGATGGCGATCTCAACGCGCATCGCCCAGATCACCCGGATCGACGTTGATGGCAAACTGCGTGATCCCCTCGCTGCGCAGCAGATCGACCACCGACACGACCGCGCGGTGGGCGATGGAACCGTCGGCGGCGATCACCGCTCGCGTCTCGGGCTCGCGGCGCCGGCGCTCGCTGATGCGCGCGCGCAGCTCTTCGCGGCTGACCGGAGCGCCATCCAGATAGAGCGCGCCCTTGGCGTCCAGAGTCACTGCGAGGGGGCTCTGGCTGGCCTCGCCGGTCTGCGCCTTGGGCAGATCCACCGGGATGGTGCGGGCCACCAGGTAAGAGGCCGTGACCATCAAGATCACCAGCAGCACCAGCACCACGTCGACCAGGGGCGTGACGTTGATGCCGGTGATCATCTCTTCGTCGTCGCGCAGGCTCGATGCCACGATCAACCTCGACTTTCCAGGTAGACGATCACCTCGCGCGAGAGCGCGTCGGCCCCGGCCAGGCGAGCGCGGATCACTCGTTGGAAGAAGTTGAAGCTGGCGACGGCGGGCAGCGCGACGATCAGCCCGAAGGCCGTGGCCACGAGCGCCTCGCCGATCTCGGCCATGAGCCCCGCCGAGACCTGGCCGCCGGCCGCGCCCAGCGCGTGGAACGCCCGCACGATGCCGATCACCGTGCCGAGCAGGCCCACGAAGGGCGCGTTGTTCCCCAGCGTGCCGAGGAAAGTCAGGCGCTTCTCGAGATCCATGCGCATCAGCGTGCTCTCTTTGGCGATGCGCTGCTCCGCCGCCTTGGCGTCGGCGCTGGCCAGGGCGGCGGCGGCAATGCGTGCCTCGATGCTGGGCGATTCTTCCAGCCGGTGGCGCGCCTTCTCGGCGTCGCCGCGCGCCAAGAGCTTGGCGAGATCTGCCCCCAGTCGCCCGATGTCGTCGCGGGAGCCGAGCAAGGCCACCGCGCGCTCGATGGCGACGGCCAAGCCGACCACGCTCAGGCCGACCAGAAACCACAGCACCCAGGTGGCACCGAGCTGAGTGATGCCGTTCAACGTACGCACGATGTCCATGTGTTCCTCCGAGTGTCACGGCACGAGACAGGCGGTGCGGGCCGACCAGTCGACCCCGCCACGACCGTCACGAACCACGAAGTAGAACCGCGCCCGCTGCCCGACCGCGTCGTCGGGTGCGCGCCAGTCGACCCCGAGCTCGAGCTCTTCCGAGCTGCCCTCGATCACCGACAGCGGCCGAGCGAAGTGGCCCAGGGTCGAGAACTGCGAGACGAACAAGGGCTCGAAGGGCGGGGCCAGCCCCTTCGGATCTTCGATCGGATCGCGATCGGAGCCGGCGAGCACCACGCGCACATCGAGCTTGGCGCCGCTGGCAGCGGGGAGATCGCCGGGGGCGCAGGCCGCGGCGCCGAGATCCGACGGCGCGGGCCAGGGCGCGTCGTCGAGCCAGAGCTCGGCGTCGCCGAGGGTGGGGTTCGCATTGTCGTCGCCCACCCGGAGCTCGAACAGCACGCTCTCGCGCTCGCCCGCGCAAGAATCGGTCAGGCTCGTGATCACCCCGTCGCGGCACACCACGCCTCGCACCAAGATCCGCTCCGCGTCCGCCGCCGTGAAGTCGAACCTGGGCAACGCGGCAGAGGGCGCCGGCGCGCTGGCCTGGGCGAAGACGGGGCCAACGCACTCGGGGGTGCCGCGGGATCGCGCCTGGCTCGGACAGGCCGCGAAGGCCCACCCCACCGCTGGGGCCGGATCGGGATCGGCCACCAGCCACTCGAGGGACACCAGATCGCCCGGGGCAGGCGACGCGCGGCTCGCGTCGCCGTTCACACTGACGCGAGCGCCCAGCACGCGCAGTCGATCGATGTCTTGAGGATGGGCCAGCGGGTCGTCGCATCCGAGCAACCCGAGCGCAGCGAAGAGTGTCCAGGGTCTCACAGCTCACCTCTGATCCCGAGGTTCGGCAAGAGGGGCAGCCCGCTCACGCCCTCGCTCTTCGCGTAGTCGTAGCTGTAGCGGGTGCCCTCTTGGTTCTTGGCGTTGTAGGCGTTGAGCAGCTCGAGATAGACGGCCAGCGTGAGGGGCGACAGCTTCCACTCCTTCTCGACACGCACGTCGAGCTGGTGGAACGCGGGTCGCCGCTGGCTGTTCTGGGGCCCGAAGCTCGGGCGATACTCGCCGACCCGCGCGTCGTAGACCGCGCCCGTCACTGGCGTGGTCGGATCGCCGCTCACGTAGCGGAAGCGACCGCCCACCGACCAGCCGGCGCCCAGACGCTGCGACGCGGTCGCCGACGCCACGTGGGTCTGGTCGTGGTCGAACAGGCGCCACTGTCCGGCAGGCCCGCGGCGCTCGCTGCGCGAGAGCGAGTACGCCGCATACACGAACGTGCTGGCCGAGGGCCGGAGCTCGAGCGACAGCTCGGAGCCGAAGATGCGACCGCTGCCCGCGTTGACGAAGTAGGGGCTGCCCGGCGTCGCCACGACGTCGTCGTAGATGTACTTGTAGTAGCCTTCGACGCCGAGGGTCACGCCGGCGGCGAGCCGCTGCTCGACCCCCACGCTGGTGTGGAGCGCGTGGTAAGGGTCGAGGTCCGGGTTCCCGAGGCTCGGGACGGTGTAGTACCAGACCGGCGGCTGGGTGAAGAGCCCGACGCCACCCTTGAGCGTGGTGTTCTCGGTGACCGCGACCCGAGTCGCGAGCCGCGGATCGATCGACCCGTGTCGGAGGTGCCCGTACCAGTCGAGCCGCAGGCCTGGAATGAGCGTCACTCGGCGATCGGGGCGCAGGGTGAGCTCGACGAAGGCGCCGGGCTGCACGATCTCGAAGGCGGGGTCGTGGATGCTGATGTTCTCCGAGAGGGCCAGACCTTCGCCCATGCTGGTGTCGCCTTCGGGCCCCGGCGGGCGTGGCCCGTGATACGTGCCGTCGGCGACCTCCACGTCGGTGTCGATGCCGAACACCAGATCGGCGGCGCTGCCCAGCACGAGCTTCTCTTCCACGCGGCCCAAGAGCTGCACGCTCTCGAGCTTCTGACGGAGCGGGCCCACGACTTGCTGGCGGGTGAGCGTGCCCGCCGTGAGCGACACGCGCTGCGACCAGGGGCCCGACGGCGTGCTCTCGAGGGTGACGTTTGCCCGATGAAAAGCCAGCACGCCCTCGATGTCGCCGCGCAGGCCGGGGTCGTCGAGCACCGGCTTCGAGAAGAGTAGCTTCAGGCTGTCGCGGCTGCCGTAGGCCATCAGCCGCAGGCGATGATCGCGCGCGACCCGCAGCGTACCGATGGCCTGGTAGTCGTAGTACACCGGGGCCGCGACCACCGAGTACGCGTCGGCGGGGACGAGCTGGCTGAAGAAGAAGTCGAGGTTGCTGCGCCGCACCCCCACGGCCATCGAGGCGTCCGGACCGAGCGGTGTTTCGACCAGCGCGGCGCTGTCGATCAGCGACAGCTCGAGCATCGCGTGCAAGCGATCTCTGGCGGGCGGCTTGGTGCGCGCCTCGATGATCCCCCCGACCAGGCGGCCGTAGCGCACCGAGAAATTGCTGGGCACGAGCTCGACCCGCTCGAGCAGCCGTGAGGGGAAGAAGCTGGTGGCGCTCCCGAAGTGATAGAGCAGCGGCACGGGAGCGCCGTCGAGGAACACCACGCTCTCGTGCTGTCCCGCGCCGCGCAGCACCGGCGCGCCGCCTTCGTAGCTGGTGCTCCGGGCCACGCCGGGCAGGATCTCGACCGCGCGCAGCGCGTCGCCGCGGGCTCCGGCCACCTGGCGCAGGTCTTCCGCGGGCACGCTGCGACGAACGGGCTCGCTGGGCGGCGCCTCGACCTCGACGGTCGCGCCGTACTCGAGCTCGTCCCCTTCGGCTTCCTGCCCGCGCGTGACCGCGGGCCAGAGCAGGGCGGCGAGCCAGATCGATGCCAAGAGACGACGACGCACGGGGGTCCTCTCACGTCGCTCCGAAGGCGCCGGTGGGCGGCGCGTGAACGACGTTTCGCCCCTGTGTGCCCCCACCCCGCGGGGGCGTTCAAAAGAAAACGCTCAGCCGCGTCGATCGCGGCGCGCCGGCCTCACTGACACTGTCCGCTCGGGGAGCAGGCCGAGCCGTAGCCGCAGCAGACCCCGCTGGCGCACTTCAAATACGAGTTGCAGTTCGAGCCGCTCGGCAGCCCGCAGGTCTTCTGCGGTTTGTTCGTGTCGGTGCACTGGGCCGCGTTGCAGCACTCCTCACTGCAAGCGCAGCTCGACCCCGGCGCCGAACAGGTACCTTGGTCGCAGAGACCGTTGTTGCAATAAAGGCCACAAGCGCACGTCCCACAATCCAGGGTGCCCCCGCAGCCGTTGGGGATCGAGCCGCAGTTCTTGCCCTGCGCTGCGCAGGTGGTCGGTGTGCAGCCGCACACGTTGGGCGTGCCGCCCCCGCCGCAGCTGTTCGGCGCGACGCACGCGCCGCAGCTCAGCGTGCCCCCGCAGCCGTTGGGGATCGAGCCGCAGTTCTTGCCCTGTGCCGCACAGCTGGTCGGCGTGCACCCGCAGACGTTGGCCGCCCCGCCGCCACCGCAGGTGCTCGGCGACGTGCAACTGCCGCAGCTGAGCGTGCCCCCACAGCCATTCGAGATCGAGCCGCAGTTCTTGCCCTGTGCCGCGCAGCTGGTCGGCGTGCACCCGCAGACGTTGGCCACGCCGCCGCCGCCGCAAGTGTTCGGCGACGTGCAGTTCCCGCAGTCGAGCGTACTTCCGCACCCATTGCCGATCTGGCCGCAGTCCTTGCCCTGTTCGGCGCAGGTCTTGGGGACGCAGGCCCCGGTCCCGCAGACGTTGGAGTTACCGTTGGCGCCGCAAGTCTGGCCGCCGCTGCACGAGCCGCAGTCGAGCAGCTTGCCGCAGCCGTCGGGGATCTGACCGCAGTTCTTGCCCTGCGCCGCGCAGGTGGTCGGCGTGCAGCTGCAGCTGTTCCCCGTGCAGGTGGCGGGCGGGGTGCACGAGCCGCAGCTCAGCGTGCCCCCGCAGCCGTCGCTCACCGTGCCGCAGGTGGCGCCCAGATCCTGACAGGTCTTCGGGGCGCACCCGCACACGTTGGCCACGCCCGTTCCGCCGCAGGTCTTGGGTGACGCGCAGGTGCCGCAGTCCAGCGTCTGGCCACAGCCGTCCGAGATGTCGCCGCACTCGGCAGCCAAGCTCTTGCAGGTCCCGGGCGTGCACGGGTTCGTTCCGCACTTGTTCGCGCCGGCTCCGCCGCAGTACTTCTTCTCTGGCGGGCAGCCGCCGCAGTCGAGGGGCTTGCCGCAACCGTCGGGGACGGAGCCACACTCGGCGCCTTCGGCCTTGCAGGTGGTGGGCGTGCACGCGGCGTCACCGCCGTCTTGCCCGCCCCCTCCGGCGCCGGCGCTGCCGCCGGTTCCGTCAACGACCTCGAGATCGTCGACGCCGGAGAGAGCCTGACACGCCCCCGCAGAGACCACGATCAGCGCAATGACGACGGCGAGAGCGCGAGAACCATGGCGGTGCATGTCAGAACCTCCCCGCGACACCGACGAAGCGCGGACCGACCACAGGCTCGGCTCGCGCGGCGGTCGGGCGCTCGGTGCCCTTGTTGGAAGAGAGCAGCCCCCAGACGCCAACGCCGGCGCCCACCACGGCTACCGCGAAGCCGACGTTCGACACCGTGGCCCACGACTTGGAAGCGTCGATGTCGTTTTGGGCCGATGGCGGACAGCGGTTGCCTTCGCACTGGCCCTTGGCGTCCGAGGCCTTGCCGAGCGAGAGCACTCCGGACACCGTGCCCACGAGAAGCCCGGCGGCGCCGACTCCGAACCCGACGAACACGAGCGGTGAGGTCCGGGCTGGTGCCGCCGCGCCGCCATCGTGCGTTGGCGCCGTTGCGCGGCTGGCGCTCGGCGTGGCCACGGCGAGGGCGATCTCGAGCTTTTCGTTCTGACCGTCGGCGAGCGTGAGCATCTTGGTCGCGGCCTTGCCCGTAGGCGATCGCACCGCCACCTCGTGATCGCCCGGGTCGAGCCTCTGCGGCAGCCTGGCGGCCGCGGCCGGCACCAGCCTGCCGTCGATGCGCAGCTCGAAGGCGTCGGCGCCGGTCACGGCCACTTCGAGCGAAGGGATGCGCTGAGCCAGCTCACCGGCCAGCCGATGGGCCTCGGCGCGCGCTTTGACGAAGGGCTCGGGTTCGTTCGGGTTCACTTCGAGGCGCGTGACCGCCAGGGCCGCGTCCCGGGCTTCGATCAAGCGGCCCTGCGCGAGCAAGGTGCGGGCCACCTCGAGACCGGTGGTGGGCACGTGCATGATTGCGTCGGCAGCCTGGTATTTCTCCAGCGCCCGCGCGTAGTCCTTCTTCGCGACGGCGGCGTCGCCCTCTTCCATCAGCGCGCGAGCTTGCTTCTTCTCGGCGTCGCTCGGAGCAGCGGCGGCAGGCAGCGCAAACGACAACAAGACGGCGAGGATGAGATGACGAACTTTCAGCATGAGAACCCACACCTCGAGCAGCACGACCCTGACGCCTTGCAGATGTCGATGCAGCTGCCGCCGCCGCAGCAGTCGCCCGATGCACCGTTGCCGTCCCTGTTCGCACCGCAGTGCGGGTTGGCGCCGCAAGTGAGATTAAAACCCATACTTTTCTTTCGGTTTCGGCGTGGCGGGCGGCGCGGCGGGCGGCTTGGTTTCGACCTTCTTCGGCTTCGTTCCGGCTTTCGCCGGAGGCGCCTCTGCCGGCTGGGCCGGCGCAGTGGTCTCGCTCGGTGCCGACGAGGTCGCGGCGGGGGCCGCGGTCTCCACCGGCAGCGGGGGCGCCGGCGCAGCGGGCACGACCGCTGACGGCGCCGCGGCATTCTCGACGACGGCCTCGACGCTCGGCGCACCGCCCGACTTGGTTCGGCCGCGGAGCGCGACCACACCGATCACCCCGAACGCGACCAAGGCGGCAGCCCCACCGGCCACGGCGGCGATGGCCCACGCGCGCGGGGAGCGCCGAGAGGTGGTGACGCTCGCCTCCATTAGCGTGCCGGCCGACGCGGGCATCAGCGGCTCGGCCGCGGGCGGACGCTCGACGGAAGACAGCAGCGTCCGCGGCGCGGGAAGCAAGCCCGAGGTCTCGGCGGTGGCAGGGTCGAGGACGCCCGCCGCGCGCTGGAACGCCGCGGCAAGCTCCTTCGCCGACTGGAATCGCGCCGACGGATCGCGCGCCAGCGCCGTCGCGAACCAAGAATCGATGGCATGGGACAGACCGGGGGTCTGGACGCTGGGCGGCGCGAACACGGCCGCGTTGATGGCCACACACAGCGCGCCCATGGTCTCGGCGTCGAACGGAACCTTGCCGGTCAGCGCCTGATAGGCGACCACGGCCAGCGACCAGAGATCGGTCCGAGCATCCACCCCCTTGGCGCTCATCACTTGCTCGGGACTCATGTAGTAAGGGGTGCCCACCATGGCGCCGGTGCCGGTCATGCTGAGCGCGGCGTCCTCGGAGCGCTTGGCGATGCCGAAGTCGAGCACTTTGACCAAGAGCTCGCCGTCTTGGTCCGATAGGAAGATGTTCTCGGGCTTGATGTCGCGGTGAATGATGCCCAGCGAGTGCGCCCGGCCGAGGGCCTTGCACACCTGCGACAGAATCACTGCCACGGCTCGCGGGGGCAGGGCGCCGTCACGGCTGACGCGGACCGCGAGATCCTCGCCCTCGAGCAGCTCCATCACGATGTACGGGATCCCGTCGTTGGTGACGCCGTGGTCGAAGGTCTGGACCACGTGGGGGCTCTTGATCTGGGCCGCTGCCGACGCCTCGCGGGTGAAGCGGGTGACCGCCTCGGCGCTCTCGCTCATCTCGGTGATCATGAATTTCACGGCCACCTGGGTGTGGAGCGTCTCGTGGTTCGCCACCCACACCGCGCCCATGCCGCCTTGGCCGAGCAGCCGCACCAGGCGCACGTTGTTGCCGATGAGCATCCCCGGTCGAAGGGCCATGAGCTTCGACGGAAGGCTATCACCCGGGGCGCGGAGCGTCACAGCGTCGTACCTCGACACGTCGGGCCGTCGAGAAGGGCCAGCGACACGACGATTGGAGCAAGCATCGATCCAGCGGCGCGCGCGCCGGGTTTGCTCCGATGCGGAGCGGCGACCGGGGACCTGGCGCCCACACCTGTGGTCTCTGGGACCGCACGCCGTCAGAACCCGTAACGCGAGCCCGCCGACGGGGTCGGCTCCGGCGGTGCCGAGGACGCCGCGGTCGGCCGACGCGCGGGCCGCGGGGCCGGAGGTTCGGGAACCGAGCTGCTCGCTGCCGCGGCCGGAGCTTCAGCGTGGAGGTCGGCCGACGGCTCGAGGGACAGCGGCGAAGCGCACGGCTGCGGAGCGGCGGCCGGCGCGACTTCAGGTGGGCGGGCAGGCGGCTTGCGCAAGAGCGCCCACCCGGCGATCCCCAGGGCGATCACAGCGAGCGCGAGCGCAGCGGAGACGACCGGCAGCACGGAGGTGGCCCGGCGCTTGGGCGGTGCGGACGCGGCAAAGGCGCCTGCCGGCGCACCCGCCTCGCCGGGCGCGGGATCCGCGGCGGGGCTGCCGATGGGCAGCGTGCGCTCGAACGCGGGCTTCATCACCAACGTGCCACCGCTGGCAGCGCCCGAGACCAAGGTCTCGCCGAGCTCGGGTCGCAACGGTTTCACCACCGTCGGCACCTCCCGCTCGGGCACGACGAGCGGCGCGACGCGAGTCGGAGCGACCGAGATCGGTGCGCACGCCTCCGCCGGCGCAGCAGCCGCCCCGACGATGGCGTGCCCGAATGCGTCGCACAGCTCGCGAACCGAGCCGAAGCGCTGGGTGACGTCCCGGTGCAACGCCCGCGCAAAGAAGGCATCCACATCGGGACCCAAGCTCGGCAAGATGGTGCTGGGGGGCGCGAACGTGCCGTAGTCGAGCAGCACGTACAGCGCCCCGGTGGTCTCGGCGTGGAAGGGGCGCTGCCCCGTGAGGCACTGGTAGAGCACCACCGCCGTCGCCCAAAGGTCCGCTTGAAAGTCGACGCTTCGCGAGCTGTGCACCTGCTCGGGGCTCATGTAGTGCGGCGTGCCGATGAAGCTGCCGGTGCTGGTGCGAACGAAGGTGTTGTCGCCGGGCTTCTTGGCCACACCGAAGTCCAGCACCTTGACGAAGGGCTCCCCGTCGGGCTCGGACACGAAGAGGTTCTCGGGCTTGATGTCGCGGTGCACGAAGCCCTTGGCGTGCGCCGCGCCCAGGGCCTTGGTCACCTGAGCCAAGAGCTCGAAGGTCTCGCGGGGCGTGAGCCGGTGCTTGCGACGCAGGCGCGTGGCGAGATCTTCACCCTCGAGCAGCTCCATCACGATGTAAGGGAACTGATCGTCGGTGAACCCGTGGTCGAAGATCTGTACGACGTGAGGGCTCTTGATTTGTGCGGCCAGGGTCGCCTCGCGGCGGAAGCGCGCGATCGAGTCAGCGTCGGGCAGCTCTTCGGCGATGAACTTGACCGCCACCTGTGTGCCCAGCGTGAGGTGGTCGGCGACCCAGACGCTGCCGCAGCCGCCGAACGCCAGCGGCCGCGCCAGGCGCAGCTTGTCGCCGATTTGCAGGCCGGGCTCGAGCTTCACGCGGCGGGCATCTTAGCCGGCGGGCCACCGACCGGCCATGGCGCTGGACGGTTCGCCGAAGATCGGCGTTAGATCCGCGCATGAGCTCGGGGCACGACAGCGACCTTCCGGAAGAGGACGACGCCGAGGTCGTGCTCCCGAGCACCACGGCGCGGACGCTGCAGCTCCCTCTGTCGCGCGATCGGACGCGTGCGCTCTTGCCGCAGCTGGCGCTCCGCGTCGTGGCGGGGCCCGACGCCGGCGCGCAGCACCAAGCCGGACAAGACCGGGTCGTGATCGGCGTGCACGCCAAGGCCGATTTCGTGCTCACCGACCGTACGGTCGCGCGCTTCCACTGCGAGCGCGCGGTGGCCGGCGATCGCGTGACCATTCGCGACCTGGGGAGCGGCAACGGCACCCTGGTGAACGGCGTCGCGATCGTCAGCGCCTATCTCTCGCCGGGGTCGCGCCTGACGCTGGGCAACACCGAGATCGAGCTCGGGTTGGGCGGCGACCCCCTGGCGCTCGAGCTGTCGAAGGACAGCCGGTTCGGCAGCATGATCGGCGAATCGGCGGCGATGCGTGCGGCGTTCGCGCTCTTGGCGCGTGCCGCCGAGACGGACGCGACGCTGCTCTTGACCGGCGAGACGGGTACCGGAAAAGAAGTCGCAGCCGAGTCGGTGCACCAGCTGGGCGCACGGCGCCATGGGCCGTTCGTGATCGTGGACTGCGGCGCCATCCCCGGCCGGTTGATGGAAAGCGAGCTCTTCGGCCACGAGCGCGGCGCCTTCACCGGTGCGGTGTCGGCACGCGAGGGGGCCTTCGAGGCCGCGCACGGCGGCACCATCTTCTTGGACGAGGTCGGCGAGCTCGAGAGCGAGCTGCAACCCAAGCTGCTCCGCGTGCTCGAGCGCCGCCAAGTGAAGCGCGTGGGGGGCGCGCAGTACCGACCGGTCGACGTACGGGTGATCGCGGCCACCCACCGCAACCTGCAAGCAGACGTGAACGCTCGCCGCTTCCGTGCCGATCTCTACTACCGCCTCGCGGTGCTCGAGGTCCGACTGCCCGCGCTCCGCGAGCGACGCGAGGACCTGCCGCTCTTGGTGGAGCACCTCTTGGCCAGCCTCGGCGCGTCGAACCGGAAAGAAGCCCACGCCCTTCGCACCGAGGCGTGCCGCGTGGGGCTGGCGCGCCACCCCTGGCCGGGCAACGTGCGCGAGCTCAGGAACTACGTCGAGCGCGCGCTGGCCTTGGCCGATTTCCGGGCCCCCTCGGTCGAAGCGAGCTCACTCGCCCCAGATGCGGTCGGCCTGGGCGTCGCGGATCTCCGCACCGCCCGCGAGGCGATGATGCGCGACTTCGAGCGGAAGTACCTCGAGGGCCTGCTCGCCGACAGCGGCGGCAACGTGTCGGCAGCGGCGCGCGCGGCGGGCGTCGATCGAAAGTACTTCTACAAGCTCCTCTGGCGCGCTGGGCTGCGCTGACCGGCGCAGGTGTGGCCACGGCGACCCCAGCCGCGCGTGGGCCCGCGGACCACAGGTCCGAGGTCGACCGAGGCAATTCGCCGACTTCGGAGCTGGCACGAGGCGTGAAGAGCGAGCCGGCATGAAGACGAAGATGGTTCTGGTTTCGCTGGGTCTATTCACCATCGTGTCCGGAGTGGCGCAGGCCGACTCCGACGGTGCCGGCACCAAAGGCCATGTGACCGCGTACGACGAGGCCGGCGCCGTTCTCGACGTGGCAGCGTGCAAGCCCACGAAGTTGGCCTGGGACTACGCCAAGGCGCCGTGCGGGCAGGCCTTCCGTGACCAGGTGAAGAGCAAGCTGTGCGCCGACAAGGGCAAGGGCAAGCACAAGTGGTCGTATCAGATCAGCGACGGCAAGAAGGCCAAGCAGACCGCCAACTGCAAGTGACGTCGACGCGCCGGGGCTCGACGAACACGAGATGGGTCCAGGTCGCAAAGCTCGACCGCCGGCCAGGGCTAGGCCAAGAGCTTCCGAGGGCCGATCCCCGCTTGCCGCAAGCAGCCGAGCGCGACCGCCGTGACGCCGTCGGTCAAGGGGAAGTTCCGTTCCCCGGCGTGCACGACGTACAGGTGCTGAAGTCGAAGATCCGCCAGCGCCGATCGCATCGACGGAGTCACGCGCGGCGCGTCGGTCAGCTTGAACTCGAAGCCGAGGCGGCGTGCGCCGCGCACGACCAGCAAGTCGAGCTCTGCACCCGTGTGCGCGCGCCAGTAGTAGCACTCGTCAGCGCTGGCGCCGAGCGCGCTGGCGACCTCTCGGAGAGCGAAACCTTCCCAGGATGCGCCGACCTTCGGATGCCGCTCGAGCTGTTCCGCGTTCGAGACCCCGAACATCGCGTGTAGGATACCGCTGTCGAACAGGTAGATCTTCGGCGCCTTCACCTGGCGCTTCCCGATGTTCTCGAACCACGGGCGCAGTTGGCGAACCACGAGCGCCGACGTGAGCGCGTCGAGGTAACGACGCACTGTTGCGTCGGACATGGCGAAAGAGCGCCCAATCTCGGCTGCGTTGAGCGTCTGTGCGTGATAGTGGGACAGCATCGCCCAAAAGCGGTGCAGCGTTGCTGCCGGGATATTGATGCCGAGCGAAGCGGCGTCTCGCTCGGTGAAGGTGCGGATGAAACGCCGACACCAATCGGCGCCGTCTGCATCGGACTTCGCCAGGAACGCCGGGGGCATGCCACCTCGCAACCACAACTGCCGTAGCTTCGTGGTCCCGGTCTCGCCCAGGGAAAAGCCGCCGAGCTCGTGATACGCGATGCGCCCCGCGAGCGACTCCGACGATTGCCGGAGCAAATCCGGTGCCGCGCTGCCCAGGACCAGGAAACGGGCGGGCACCGGTCGACGGTCGGCGAGCACGCGCAGGACGGGGAACAGCTCGGGACGACGTTGAATCTCATCGACCACGACCAGGCCTTTCAGCGGCCGAAGCGCGACCCTGGGCTCGGCGAGTCGAGCCAAGTCAGCCGGGTCCTCGAGGTCGAAATAGGCCCCGGATGGTCGCGAGCGCGACAGCCCGCGCGCGAGCGTGGTCTTGCCCACTTGCCGCGCTCCGACGAGAGCAACGACGGGAAAGCGGCGCAAGAGCCGCCGGACTTCGGTCTCGGCGGAGCGACGCGGAAGCAGCACCCGTTCTGCTTAGCATGAAAAACCGACAGACGGTGTCGCAATTTCCTGGTACGCGCGGCCCCCGCTGGCGGCGACGAGCGCACACCGGCCGCCGCGCTGAAATTTCAGGGCACGCGCCGGCCGCGCAATCCTCGCGCCCACGCCCGGGCCATCTGCTCGGAATCCCGCTCGGCGCAGAACTTGCTGGCACAGGTCGTGTGATGACTGCTCTCGCCGTGCTGATGGACTTCGTTCACGTCGCCGCGATGGTGGTGTGGGCGCTGGGCCTGCCGCTCTTGATCTGGCACCACTGGCCGCGCTTGAGCTTCGCGTACACCGTCTACGCCATCACCTTCGTGGTGCTGTCGCAGGGCTCGCATTTCATCTGGGGCGAGTGCTTTTTCACCACCTGGTCGCGGGATCTCTGGGCGATCGCCGGGGTCCAGGCGGACGGCACCTTCACCGGGCGTCTGGTCAACTTCGTCGCGGGGATCCGGCCGAGCGCCGAGTCGGTGGTGTACGCCTGGCAAGCCGCGATCGTGGTGACCAGCGTGGCAGCGGCCTGGTCGCTGTACCGAGGGCTGCGTAGGCGGCGAGGCCCACCCGACACGTGCACTCCCTGCGAGACCCGCTAACCTTCTCCCCGTGAGGCGTGCCATCTGGCTCTGGTCTGCGCGCGCGCTGGGCGGCGTGGTGCTCACCGCGGTGGCCGGAACGGTGACGATCGCGTGGGCGGTCTCGCACGCGCCCAACGGTTCGAGCGCCGTCGCGACAGCCGACCCATGCCCCCCTGAGCTGGGCTCGGCCACCAGCTCGACACTCAGCGTGGGGCCGACGGCCCTCTCGAGCTGGATTGCCGAGCCGGCTGGGCAGGCGCGCGGCACCGTCGTCCTGCTACATGGCGTACGACTCGACAAGCGCAGCATGCTGCCGAGCGCGCTCTCCCACTTGGGCGCCGGCTACCGCGTGGTGCTGCTCGACCTGAGGGGCCACGGGCGCTCGGGCGGCGGGTACCTGACCTACGGCGTGGACGACGCGCCCGACGTGTCGGCGGTGCTCGATGGTCTCGAGGCACGCGGCCTCCGGCTCGGCCCCGTGGGCGTGCACGGCTTCTCGTACGGGGCCGCCACGGCGCTCGAGCTGTCGGCGCGAGACCCACGCGTGCGCGCGGTCGTGGCCGTCTCGTCGTTCTCGTCTTTACGCAGCGTGACCCGCGACTACGTGCGTTGGCAGTTGCCGGCGCTGGCGCCGGCGGTGCCGGACGCTTGGCTCGACTCGGCGGTCGACCTGGGCGCGCTGTGGGCGGGCTTCGACGCCGACGCCGCGACTCCGGCTCGCGCCGCTGCGCGCACCCAGGCCGCGGTGCTGATCGTGCACGGCAGCGACGACCCACAGGTCTCACCCGACAACGCGCGGGCAATTGCCGCAGCGTGCCGGGGGCGCGCAGAGTTGCAGATGCTCGCCGGCGAGACTCACGCCAGCATCCTGGCCGACGCGCGGGGCGAGGTGCGCCAGGCAGCCACGCGCTGGTTCAGTCAGCACTTGTGAGAACGCCGGGACTTGGGTGACGCCAGCGAGCGCGGGCTATTCGGATGGGCGCCGCGCGCGCCGGCGCCGGGCGAGCGAGAGCGCCAGCGCGCCTCCGAGCGCGAGCAGGCTCGCCCCCGCTGAGCCGCGAGAGTCGCCCCCAGAGAGCACGCAGCCGCTCGACTCGTCACTGTCGTCGTACCCACCGCCGCCGCTCTGGTTGCTCTGGACGCACACATTCGCGGCAGCGGTGTCGCAGGCGATGATGTCGTTGCATGAGGCGCAAGGGAACTTCACGCCCTCTGCAGTGTAGTAGGCCTCACACGTCTTGATGTTCATGCAGAAGCCCATGGTGCAGGGGTCGCCGGTGAAGACATCGTGGCAGCTCCAGTCCCCCGACGACGTCCCACCGCCCGAGCCGCTGCCGCCCGAGCCGCTGCCGCCCGAGCCGCTGCCGCCCGAGCCGCCGCTGCCCGAGTAGCACTTCCCGCCGCCGCACGTGGTGCCGGACGGACAATAGCTGGTTCCGCCGCAGCACACGCTGCCCGACGGCATGCAGCCGTTACCGCACGGCACCTTGCCGCTGGCGCAGCCGCTGCTGCTGCCCCCGCTGCCGCTTCCCCCGCCACTGCCGCCGCCGCCGGGTGGCTGGCACTTGCCGCCGCCGCACGTATACCCGTTCGGGCAATAGCCGGTTCCGCCGCAGCACACGCTGCCCGACGGCATGCAGCCGTTGCCGCAGGGCGTTTGCCCCGAGCCACACTCGGCGCGGGCGTCGTGGGCGAGGAAGGTCAGCGCGGCCGCAAGCGCGGCGGTGAAAACGAGGCGAGTCGAGCGGAGAAGTCCCATGGTCCTCCGACCGTACCGGCGGGGCGGCGCTCTCCGATAGTCAGCAGGTGCTGACACATCACTTGGAATCGTCGCGCGGAAGCGAGGGTCGCGCGGCCTCGGGCGACGCGACGGTGGGCGACGCGTCGGTGGGCTCGGCTCGCGCAAAGGTGCGAGCGCCGCCGGCGAGACCGGCGAGACCCCTGCGCAGGCCTGACGGGCGCTCGGCTGCGTGCCATCTGGCTTCCGTGGTGCTCACCCGGCGGCAAGGGCCGGACTGCGCGAGCCGACGTAGCGCGATGCGGGCCGGATCAGGCGTCCGGTCGCGCGTTGCTCGGCCACGTGGGCGCACCAGCCGACGACGCGCGACGCAGCGAACATGGCGCTGAACAGCGCGCGCGGAACGTCGATCGCTTCGAGGAGCACCGCGGTGTAGAACTCGACATTGGCGGCCAGCGCACGGCTCGGGTGGCGTTCGGCCAAGAGCCGCCCAGCGACCTGCTCCACGTGCCGCGCCAACTCGAGCCGCTGGACGACGGCGGCAGCCCCGGGCCCAAGCTCCTGGCGGTAGCGGTGCAGCGCCTGTTCGAGGACCAGCGCTCGCGGGTCGCGCACGCGGTAGATGCGATGCCCCATCCCCATGATGCGCCGACCCGCGGCCAGCTCTCGAGCAAGCCATGCCTCGGCGTCGCCTTCGCTGCCGATGGCGTCGAGCATGTCCAGGACCGGGCCGGGAGCCCCGCCGTGCAGTGGACCCTTGAGCGCGCCGATCGCGGCGGTCACCGCGCTGATCAAGTCCGAGCCCGTGGACGCGACCACGCGCGCCGCAAACGTGGACGCGTTGAGTCCATGGTCGATGACCGCGACCCAGTAGGCGTCGAGCGCACGACCGGCGGTGCCAGGGCTCGCGCCCAAGAGCCGCATCACATCGTCGGCGTGACCGGCACCAGGGTCGGGCTCGGGAAGGGTTTCACCGCGCTGCCGGCGCGCCCAGCCGGCAGCCAGGGTCGCAACCACGCCGGCGAGCACCGCCGCCGCGTCGTCCCGAGGCCCGAGGTCGCCTTCCCCGAAGTGGGCAACCCCGGCCCGCAGAGCGTCCATCGCGTCGCGCTGTTCGAGGGCGTCCCCCAGCCTCGAGATCCGCCCGTGCGCCAGGCTCCGGCCTCGGGCCAGCCCGGTGGCCACGCGACCGTCGGAGGGCTCCGGAAGCCTGCCCGTGGTCAGCAGCCCGAGCGCGGACTCGAAACCGTGCTGCTGGGCGAGGCGCTCGATCGGCTCGCCGCGCAGCCAGAGCTCGCCGCGCTCGCCGTCCACGTCGGACAGCACGGTTTCGGCCACGATCACGCCCTCAAGCCCACTCGAAGCAGCGCTCATGGCCGAGAGTCTGGTTCCGAGTGTAACATTGATCAACGTTGAAAGATGAATCAACCCTCCGATTTCGTCGGGGCCAAGCAGGCGGCGAAGCTCCTGGGCGTGCGGCTGCCCACCCTGTACGCGTATGCGAGCCGCGGGCTCGTCACGAGCGTGCCGTCGGGCGAAGGGCGCGCGCGGCTCTACGCCCGGGCGGATCTCATGCGGCTGCGCGCGCGCGGCGATGCGCGCAGTGGCCACGCGGCAGTGGCGGGCGGCGCGCTGCGCTGGGGCGAGCCGGTGCTCGAGTCGTCGATCACCGAGATCGGCGCCGGCGGGCCTCGCTACCGCGGCCGTCTGGCCGTCGACCTCGCGCGCCAGCGGGTGCCCTTCGAGTCGGTATGCGCGCTGCTCTGGGCGGGCTCGCTGCCGGCCGTGTCGCCGCAGATGCACGGCAAGGCAGGCGTCCGTCCGCGCGCGGGCGCCACGAGCTACGTCGAGCGCTTGCTGTGCGCCGCGCCCACCCTGGCGCCGGGCGACCCGCTGTCCTCACCTCTGCAAGCCGCGGGCGGGTTGGTGCGTGCGTTGGCCGCGGCCCTGGCACCGGACGCCCGCGAGGCAGCGGCCGCGCACAGAGCGCCCACGGTAGCGCGTGCGGCGCTCGCGAGCTTCGGGGCGGAAGCGGGCGAAGAGCGCGTGGCCGTCGTGGACCAGGTCCTGGTGCTGTGCGCAGACCACGAGCTGAACGTGTCGGCGTTCGCAGCCCGCGTGGTGTCCTCGGCGGGGGCGACGCTCCCGGCATGCGTCACGGCGGCGCTCGCAGCGTTCAGCGGACCGGCCCACGGCGCGGCCTCGGATCGCGTCGAGGCGCTGCTGGACGAGATCGGCAGCCCCGAACGGGCGCGTGCCGTGCTCTCCGAGCGCGTGCGCCGAGGTGAAGCGATCCCGGGGTTCGGTCACCCGCTCTACCCGGCGGGCGATCCGCGGGGCGCCGAGCTCTTTGCGGTGGCTCGGGCGTCGCACTCGAGAGCGTCCCGGATGAAGGTGCTCGAGGCCGTCGTTCGTGCGATGCATGCTGCCGAGCAACCAGCCCCGAACCTGGATGCCGGTCTGGTCGCCGTACGTGTCGCGCTCGGGCTGCCGCGCGGAGCGGCGAGCGCGCTCTTCGCGCTCGGTCGCTCGGCGGGCTGGGTCGCCCATGCGCTCGAGCAACGCGAGCAGGGCTTCCTGCTGCGCCCGCGCGCCCGCTACGTCGCAAGGTGACGTGCTACTTGCAGTACGACGGCTTGATCACCCACCAGCCTCGCCGGGCGCCGGGGTTCCAAACCACCTTGGGGCCGCCGTAGAAACACACGTGGTAGCCGTACCACTTGCCGGCGCAGCCGGGCTTGCTGACCGCGATCTCGTCGGTGGAGCCCACGGCGTGTTGACCCGCGCAAAAACCCTGGGCGCGCAGCTCTTGGGTCACCGCGGCGAAGAAGCTCTGGCACTTGTCGCCGGCGGTGGCTCCGGCGAAGCTCGACAGATCGCAGTCGCTCATCACGCCGCAGCCGGTGAGCTTGGCCATCGCCGAGTTGACGGCCGAATCGACCGACGGGTCGGTGTCCTGATACGACGCGGCGCTGCAGATGAAGTCGGGGTCGGGCACGCCCTGGGGGAACTCGCAGGGCCCGCCGCTGCCACCGGTGCCCAGCGGGCAACCCGCGTCCACGCCGCCCGTGCCGCCGGTCGCAGCGCCACCGGTGCCTCCGGTCGCGGCGCCGCCGCTCCCCCCGCCGGGTGCGCCACCCGTTCCGCCGGTGGCGCTCCCCCCGCTGCTGCTGGTTCCGCCGCTGCCCCCGGGCCAACCACCACCAGAACCAGACAGTCCGGCGCTGCCGTCCGCGCCCGCCTTGCCGCCGTCGGGTCCCGCGACGCCATCCGCGCCGCTGTCGTCGCCGCAGCCGAACGCGACCCCGAGCACGACGAGCGACGCCCACAGAGCGCGAGTCATACGGGCCAGTATGCGCCGAAGCTCGCCGAGCTCAAAGCACCCCACTCTTGATCGGTGAAGCGCGGCGCGCGATCGCGCGCCGCGCTCTGGGGTGGGGGCGGGAGGCCGAGGAGGTGGCGTGCCTTGGGCTCGGGGCGCTCGGGAGCCGAGCCTGCTGCTGGGGAGCGGGCTCCGCTCGAG
>JACPVJ010000146.1 GCA_016191785.1 Myxococcales bacterium
GCCTTCCCCCCCGCGGCCGCCCGAGCGCAGCGAGGCCGGACGCATGGGGGGGAACGCCCGCCCGCAGGCCGCACCGCGGCCGAGGCCGGGCGAGGCGGGGGCACCCCGCTCGAACGCCGCTCTCGAATTTGTGCTTCCCCCACAGCCCCACCCGCCAGAGCGCCTAACTGATCGATGACGCGTCGCTTTTCACCACCGGGCCGGCCCGACTACCAATCGGGAGTGCGGCGGTCACCGCCGGCGGAGGGCCCACCCGCCGCCACCGAGCGCGGCGAGCACCAGCGCGCCGAGGGTCCACGGGAGCCAGCGCGGCCAGCCCCGGCGAGACTTCACGGTGATGATCCGACGCGCGGTGAGCCCGCTCGTGCGCGGTCCGACCTCGTCCTCGAGGACCACCCGGAGCTCGCTGCCCACCAGGCGCGAGTCCGACGGAATCACCACCTCGACGAAGCTCGCGTCGCTGCGCGTGGCGGTGCTGCTGAGCCCCGCGCGGACCAGATCGGCGCGGCTCTGCTCGATGCGATTCGGGTCTGCGTCGTCCAGCGTGTCGGGCACCAGCGTGCCTCGGGGCAAGAAGTACGCGCGCGCTCGGGCGCGCTGGTCGCCCCAGCAGAAGCGACCGTAGACCCGCAGCGTGTCGCCGGGCGCGAGGCCACCGGCCTGGGCGACCTCCGACCGCGTTCGCTCGAAGTCGATGGCGAGCGGAAAGCGCAGCGGGGCGCCCAGCGGGACGTCGCGGAACGTCGCGTCGCCGATCATCGACGCTGGGGCGCGGGGGAACTCGAGCCGCAGCGATTGGGTGGGGGTGGGCGCGAGGCAGGGCAGGCGCCAGCGCACGACGTGCATCGCGTCGAAGCGCTTGCGCACCTGGCCCACGAGGGCCTGGGCGCGGTGATCGTCCCACGCATCGACGGCGTGGTACGCGCCGCCGATCTTCGGGCTATGCAGCGCGCGCATCAGCTCGGCCGCGTTGTGCCGGTGCTCGGGCAGCACGTCGGTGGGGAAGGCGACGCTCACGATCGGGATCGGCGTCTTCGGCGCCGAGGTGTTCTCGGCCGGGAACCGACCCTGCTCGAGGGCGCGCGCGAGCTCCGCGCCGCCCGGGCCCGTAGACTTCGGATCGGCCCCGCCGTAGCCCGTCGAGAGAACCACCAGCGCCTGGTGAAGCGGCGTGCCGCTCCGCAGCTTGGTTCCGGGCAGCGCGCCGAACGCCGTCTTCGTCGCGCCTTCGAGCAGCGTCACCAGACCGCGGTTGCGCTGTGCGCTGCTCGAGGCCGCGCCGCGGATTGCGCTCGACAGCTGCTGTCGCGAGCTGGCGTCTAGCCAGCCCGAGTCGCTGACCACGCGGCGATCATCGAGCACCACCAGATCGAGCGCATCGTTCGGCCGCAGCGACGCCACGAGCGCGAGGGCGATCTCTTTTGCGCGCCCCAGGCCCGAGCCCATGCGTGGGTCGGCGTCGAGCACCAGCAGCCACGCCGTGCCGAAGCCCGGTTCGGTGTGGGTCGACCAGAGCGTGCGGTCGATGAGCTCGGCCGGGCGGGCTGCGCTCTCGATCACCAGTGTGGCGTCGGCCGGCAGCTCTCGGGGCTCGAAGCCCGTCGCGCCGACCTCGCCCACCTCGATCAACGTCGTCAGGATCGGTGTCTGATCTCGGTCCAAGCTGCGAGCGTCTGCGCGAATCAGACGGGCTTCGGCGGCGCAGACCGTGGCAGGAGCGACCAGGCATCCGACGAACGCGAGGGTGGCAACCGTCCGTCCACTCATGCGTGGGCAGCGAGCAAGCCGCGTGCCTTGCACCCGCGGCCAGGTTCCGCGCGGTTCGCGCGGCGGCGGCGTAACAGTGACGCGTCACGACGGGGTTGACGGCTGCCCGCGCGAGGAGAACCTTATCGCCACCTTGCTCAAGCGCTTGCTGTCGGGTCTGCTCAAAGGTGCGGTGGTCGGTGGTCTCGTCGGGGCGGCGCTTGTCTTTGGGTTGGGCATGCCGGTGTTCGCGGCGTGGCTGGCCTACCTGGCGGCCGCGCTGACCGGTGCGCTCACCGGACTCGTCGCCGGCAAGGCAATCTGGGAGAAGGACGCGCGGATCGAAGCGGGGCTGAAGGCCGGTGCCGGCGCGCTGATCGGAGCGGGGGCGATGTTCGCCATCCGCAGGTGGCTCTCGCTCAGCCTGGACCTGGGCCAATTCGGCAACGGCGTCGTCGGCGACCTGCCCATCGCCAGCCTGCCGATGGTCGCCACCGCGCTGGCGCTGTTCTACGAGCTCGACAACACCGGCGGGTCGGCGGGCGCACCGCCCGTGAAGAAGACGCGGGTCGGCGGGGCAAGCGCCGCGAACGACGAGCGGGCCGAGCTGGAGCAGGCGCTGGACGAAGAGGCCGAGGCCGACGCTGCGCGCAAGGCCACCAAGCACTGATGCCGCCCGCGCGCATCGTCTTGTGGGTGGCTAGCGTCGCGGGGCTCGCGCTCCTGGCCCGCAGCGTGCTCTTGGACCCGGTGCCGATGTCGGTCGCGCTCAGCGCCTTCCTTGGTTACGCGGCGCTGTGCACCACGGGCGTGCTCGTACCCCAGCTTCAAATGTTCGGGGACGTCGAGTGGCGCGCCGAGCCCGGCGCCAAAGCGGTGGCCCTCACCTTCGACGACGGCCCGAACCCCAAGACCACTCGCAAGGTCCTACAGATCCTCGGGCGCGGCGGCCACAAGGCGACTTTCTTCGTGGTGGGCAAGAAGGCGTTGGCCCACGCCGACGTGGTGCGTGAGATCCACGCCGCCGGCCACGAGATCGGCGTGCACGGTCACCTGCACGACCGCCTGTATTCGCTCAAGCCACCGAAGGCCGTCGCCGAGGACATTGCCCGGGCGCAGAGCGCGGTCGAGCAGGCGTGTGGCCTCCGGCCCACGCTGTTTCGGCCCCCGGTGGGGTACCTGAGCTCGCGCACGGCAGCAGGGGCCCGGCGCGCCGGCGTGCGGATCGTCGCCTGGTCTGCCCGGGGGCTGGACGGCATCGGCCCGACCGATGCAGAGCAGGTGTTTTCACGCATCGAAAAGCGCCTCGTCGACGGCGCCATCGTGCTCATGCACGATGCGGCCGAGCGTGATGACTTCGAGCCGGCCAGCGTGGAGATCTTGCCGCGACTCTTGGGAGAGCTGGGCGATAGGGAGCTTCGCACCGTGACGGTCTCGGAGCTGCTCGACGGGACGACGCGCGCATGAGCTCGGAGGTCAGGCTCGAGCGCGACGATCGCGGCAAGTGGCGGGCACACACCACCTTGCGTGGGCGAGCGCTCGCGTTCAACGAGTTCTTGAACAAGGGGACGGCCTTCACCGCGGAAGAGCGCCGAGCCTTCGGCCTCGAGGGTCTCTTGCCCCACGCGGTGACGACCCTGCGCGACCAGGTGGCGCTCGCACGCGAGATTGCGCGGGACAAGACCGACGCGCTCGAGCGCTACATCTATCTCGCGTCGCTGCAGGACCGCAACGAGACCCTGTTCGGCCGCCTGGTGCTCGAGAACCTCGAGGAGCTCTTGCCGGTGGTGTACACGCCCACCGTCGGGCTGGCTTGTCAGCGGTACAGCCACATCTTTCGCCGTGGGCGCGGGCTGTGGGTCACGCCCGAGCACCGCGGCCGAATCCGGCAGGTGCTCGCCAACGCGCCCAGCCGCGACGTGCGACTGATCGTGCTGACCGACAACGAGCGCATCTTGGGGCTCGGGGATCTGGGTGCGGGCGGCATGGGTATTCCCATCGGAAAGCTCGCGCTCTACACCGTCGCCGCCGGGGTCCATCCGTCTCAGGTGCTGCCCATGAGCCTGGACGTGGGCACCGACAACGAGAGCCTTCTGGCCGACCCGCAGTACCTGGGGGTGCGCGAGCGGCGGCTGCGCGGCGAGCCCTACGAGACCCTGGTCGAGGAGCTGGTCGAGGCGATTTGCGCAGTGTTCCCCCGGGCGCTCTTGCAGTGGGAGGACTTCAAGAAGGGCAACGCCTTCGCGCTCCTCGAGCGGTATCGCGCGCGACTGCCGTCCTTCAACGACGACATCCAGGGCACCGCGGCGGTGGTGATGGCGGGGATGATCGCTGCGTGTCGCGCCAAGGGCGAGCGCCTGGTCGATCAGCGCGTGGTGATTTTGGGGGCCGGCGCGGCGGGGGTGGGCGTCGCGCGCCAGCTCTTGGGGGCGTTCTCCCGCGCAGGTGACGCGCAGGGCGCTGTCGCGCTGCTCGACAGCCAGGGCTTGGTGGTCGAGACGCGCAACCTGCGAGACGAGTACAAGCGCAGCGTCGCCTGGACCGAGGCCCAGGTCGCGTCGGTCGGGCTCGACCCCGAGCGCGAGAAGAGCTTGCTCGAGGTGGTGCGCGCGGTGAAGCCCGGCGTCCTGATCGGCGCCTCGGCGACCGGCGGACTGTTCACCGAGGCCGTGGTGCGCGAGATGGCGCAGCACTGCCCGCGCCCGCTGATCTTGCCGATGAGCAACCCGACCGCCCAGTGCGAGGCCAGGCCCGAGCAGGTGCTTGCCTGGTCCGAAGGGCGGGCGCTGGTGGCGACCGGTAGCCCGTTCCCGCCGGTGATGGTCGGCGACCGCAGCCGCCGCGTGGCTCAGGCCAACAACGTGTTCGTGTTCCCCGGCGTGGGCTTGGGTGTGCTGGCCACGGGCGCGCGCTTCGTCTCGGACGCGATGTTCCTGCGCGCCGCCGAGACCCTGGCCCATTGCGTGGGCGAGCGCGACCTGGCTGACGGCGAGCTCTACCCCCGGCAACGCGAGCTGCGCCAGGTGGCGCGGGCCATCGCCGAGGCCGTGGCACGCCAGGCCCGCGACGAGGGCGCGTGCCCGGAGCTCTCCGACGACGAGATCGTCGAGCGCGTGGGGCGCGAGATGTGGCAGCCGGAGTATCCGGAGCTGGTCAGCGCGGCTGAGTGAACGGGCGACGACCGAGTCGCCGCCGGTCCGTGCATCGTGCCTTCGCCCTCACCGGACGAGCTTTCGGGCTGCGAGCGCCTCGCCAAGCGCGCCGAGGCCGACCGCCGAGACCCCGTCGCCCAGCCGGTGAGTCCCCGGCCCCGGATGCACGACGAGAATCTCGCGAAGGCCCAGATCGTTTCGCGCGATCTGCATCGACTTCGTCGCGCGCGGAGCATCGACTCGCTTGAACTCGAAGCCCCACCGCGCGCCGCGCGATGTCAGCATGAGGTCGAGCTCGGCGCCCTGTGGTCTTGCCACACTGCCGAGGCCCGAGCAGCGCAACGACCGGCGCGCTCTACAGCGCTGCTTTCACGCGAGACTCGAGCCTTGGGCGCGCGATCATCCGCTCTAGGCAGCACGAAATTCTGCCATCGGATGGTGGAATTTCGTGGAGCGACCGGCCCGGTAGGCAGAAGCGGCGACGCCCCGCGGGGCGTTTCGTCGAGGGCGAGAGACGCGAGCGATCGCGATCGCCGGAGAGGAGCGCGAAGCTCGCCTTCCGCCATGCTAAGCTGCTCGAGCGATGGATCCAGCGCGCAAGGCCCCCACGCTGGCCGACCTCGACGCACTGCCCCCGAACGTCAAGGGAGAGATCATCGAAGGTGTGCTTTACACGATGACGCGGCCGCGGGGGCCGCATCAGAGCACATCGCTCGTCATCGGCGCCGATCTGGTCGGCCCATTTCAGCGTGGCCGCGGCGGCCCGGCAGGGTGGTGGATCCTGCCGGAGCCGGGGATCGAGCTTCCCGAGACTCCGGAGATTGCGCCGGACCTCGCCGGGTGGCGGCGGGAACGACTGCCTGCATTGCCCGAGGACGCCGCGATCACCCTGGTGCCGGATTGGGTGTGCGAGATCCTGTCTCCGAGCACGCGTCGCCACGACCTGCTCGTCAAGAAGCCGTATTACGCCCGCGTCGGAGTGGCGCATCACTGGCTCGTGGACCTTCCTGCGCGTACGGTGACGGCCTACCGCCTGGAGTCGGGCCATTGGGTGGAGCTCGGTGTTTGGGGGGACGAAACCGCCGCCCGCATCGAGCCGTTCCAAGAGGTCCCGCTCGACGTCGCGAGCTGGTGGCTGTGACCCGGTTCGCCGCAAGCGCGCGGGGGCCCGCGCCCTCCCGATCCGATCAGCGCGGCTGAGTGAGCAGGGCCACGCTCGCCAGCTTCGACACCGCGGTGCCGGTGGCTGCCAGCGCAAACACCGCTCGCGCGTCGTGGGCCAGGGCGCGCACGCGGTGCGCGGCGATCGTCTGGTCTGCGGCCGGCTCGTTGCCGCTTGCGAGCGGCAGTTGCCACGCCAGCACGGCAGCCGAGCCGCTGTGATCGTCCCCTGGCTGCGCCGGGCCGCGAGAGCCCCCGGCGTAGAGGTGCGTGCCCACGGCCGTGGCGCTCTCGAGCAGAACATCGGACGTCACCACGGCCGCCACCGCACCGCTGCCGATGTCGACCGCGGCGACGAAGCCGAAGGGCGTCGAGGCCCCGCTGCGGGCGTGGCCCACGACGTAGGCCGTGGACTCGATGACCACGAGGTCGCGCGCGGTGGCCCAGTCGGCGCCCGGCAAGGCCAGCGGTGCCGACGTGGTGGTTGGCGTGCTGCACGCGGCGGAGCCCAGGCGAACGAGCGACAGCTTGCCCGCGGCTTCGCCGACGATCAGCGCGCCGTCGGTGAGCGCGGCGACGGCGTGCACTGTGCCGCTGACCGCCCCCGAGCAGAGCTTGCCCGCCGCCAGCCGCGCCACGACCGCGCCGCCGGTCGCAGACGCACCCACGAGCCACGCGCCCGAGGCGCCCGCCGAGAGGTCGACCACGTGCGCGTCGGCCGGCAGGCCCTGCAGCGGGTACGCCGCCTTCTCTGCCAGCGTCGAAGCGTCCAGCTCCGCGAACGTGATCGTGGCGTTGCTCGAGCCGGCCACGACCAAGCTCGCGCCCTGGGGCGCGACCGTGTCGAGCGACGACCCCTGATCGGAGAGCGGAAGCGCGGCCCCGGTCACCGTCCCGCTGCAACCGTCCACGAGTTGCGCCATCGCACGGGTCGGTCGCCCCTCGTCGCCGGGGCTCGTCCCCGTTGCGCACACTTTTTCGGCCGAGACGGCGAGCCCGCCGGGGATCGGGAGCTCGAGGTTCGAATCCCAGTCGTCGCACGTCGCCTGGCAGCTGCCGTTCGGGCCCGGCGTCGTGCCCGCTGGGCACTCCGGGGGGCAGTCATCCTCGTCGCAGCTGGTCGGACCGCCGGCGGAGGGGCCTCCGTAGTCGAACGTAGCGGGCGTGCACGCCACCACGCCGACGCACGCGAGCAGCGTCGAGCGAAGCTGCCAACTCATGATGGATGACATACTATCCGATTCGCCAGTGTCTGGGTGAGCTTCCTGATGTCCGGAAGTGTCCGACAAGGCCAATCTGATGGGTCCCGGCAGCGTCGTTTCGAACAAGTATCGCCTGCTGCGCAGCCTGGGCGAGGGCGGCATGGGCGCAGTGTGGGAGGCGCTCAACCTGCGCACGCAGCGCCGATTTGCGCTCAAGCTGGTGCGCGGCGACGCTCAGACGGCGCCCGAGCTCTACGAACGCATGTTGCGCGAGGCGAGCGTCGCGGGTCGGCTCGAGCACCCGAACGTCATCGAGGTGTACGACGTCGGCGAGACCGAGGCCGGCGAGCCGTATCTGGTGATGGAGCTGCTCCGCGGCGAGAGCCTGGCCGAGCTCTTGGACCGCGCGGGAACCTTGGACAGTGTCCGAGCAGCGGCGGTGGGCGCCGAGATCGCCGCGGCGCTCGAGGCCGCGCACGCTGCAGAGATCGTCCACCGTGATCTCAAGCCCGCCAACGTGTTCTTGCACGAAGATGCCGGCCATGGGCGGGTCGTCAAGGTGCTCGACTTCGGGGTGAGCAAGCTGATGACGCCCGGCTCCCCGTCGGCGACGGCCACCGGCGCGCCCATCGGGACGCCGGCGTACATGAGCCCCGAACAGGCCGAAGGTCGGCGTGACGTGGACCAGAGAACCGACCTTTGGGCGGTCGGGGTGATGCTGTTCGAGATGGCGAGCGGGCGGCTCCCGTTCGGCGGCGCCACCGCGTTCGCGGTGGTGGGCGAGGTGCTGCATGCGCCCGTTCCCCGGCTGGACGCGGTGGTGCCGGGCGCGGACCCGCGCCTGGTCGAGATCGTAGCGCGCTGTCTCACGCGGGACCCGGCGCGACGCTTTGCCTCGGCGCGCGAGCTCCGCGTCGCGCTCGAGTCGCTGCTGCCGAAGCGCGCCAGCGCCGTGGTCGCTGACTTCGACGAGGACGCCACCCTCTCGCGCAAGGTGCCCCGCGCGCCGGCGCCGCCGCCCGAGATCTCGGATACGGCGACCACCGCGGTGGTGCCGCCGCGCGCGGCGGTGCCCGCGCTGACGCCGCCGGCGCCGCCAGCCCGCACGCGGATGCTGGTGGTCGGCATCGCCGGCGTCGCGCTGCTCTTCGTGGTCGGCCTGGGCCTCGGGTCGTGGGTCTGGCCCGGGGCCGCCGAGGCGCCGGACGTGCAGTCCAGCCCGGCGCCTGCGCCCGTCCCGAGCGCCGCTGCGGCGCTGGCACCCGAGCCGTCGGCTTCGTCCGAGCCGGCGCGGACTGTGCCCGATGCGGGAGCGAGCAAGAAGAGCGTGGTGCGGTCGCTGCCCTGCCCCAAGGACAAACTGCTGATCGACCCCGCGACCGGCAAGCTGACCTGCGTGCGCAAGTGACCTGCTCAGAACCGCCAGCGCACCCGCGACGTGGGACCCACGCTGAGCGCCACGCGACTCTCGGAGCTCGGGCCGTCGAGCGCCCACCAGACGCCACCGGCGACCAGGGCCCCGGCCCCGACGCCCAGCGCAACGTTGCGCCAGCGCTCGGCGCGCTCGGCGTCTTCTTTCAGCCCGCGGTGCGACGGATCGCTCTCGAGGCTGGCAGGGCAGCTCCAACCCGCACCGGTACGGGTGCAACCAGCGGCCGCCTCGTCGAGCTTGTCGTTGCGACGCACGTGCAGCACCGCGCCGACGGCGAACGCCGAGAGGCCAGCGCCCGCGAGCACGATGGCGCCCACGGGCGGGCCTGAGCGGCGAACGGGGACGCGCGGCGGGGGTCGGGCGGGGCTCTGCCGCGGCGCGCTGGGTGTGACTGCGATGGGACGCCTCTCGAAGCGCACGTCGATCGCACGGCGCTCGCCCTCTGCCAGTCGCACCTCTTGCACGAACGGCTTCTCACCCGCTGCAGAGATGGTCAGTCGATGCGAGCCGGGGTCGAGCTCGATCTCGCTCTCGACGATCTCGACCGGCCGGTCGCCGACTCGCGCCTCGACCTTGGCGGCGCCGCGGGGCAGGCGTAGCGAGAGTCGCGGTACGCGTGGGGCAATGCTCGCCAGCGCCTCGTCGGCCAAGCGGCGCACGTCGTCGGCGCCCTCGCGCTCGGCCAGCGCGCGCGCGCTGACGAAATGCCGCTTGGCGCTGGCCACCTTACCCAGGTTACGCTCGGCCTGGGCCAGGTTGAAGAGTCCGACCGCGGTCGCTCGAATCGCGACGGCAGCTTCGAACTTGTCACGCGCGGCCGCCCACTCGCCACGTGCCGCGAGCTCAGCGGCCTCGAGCGAGAGCTGCGCCGCAGGGTCAGTCGCTTCCTGTGCCACGACGGGTGCCGTCACGAACAGCGCTGCGACGGTCAACGCGACAAAGAGGCGCATCACAGCATCGAAGGCTACCACACCGCGGCGCACCGACCGAGCCGCTTGACTAGCTGGGCCTTCGGCTCGACCTCACGGCGTCGCCCCGGGGCAGATCGAGGACGAAGCGGGCGCCGTCGGCGTAGGTCTCGTCCAGGCTGATGCTGCCGCCGGCGGCCTCGACCAGGCCACGGCACACCGCGAGGCCGAGCCCGGTGCCCTTGCCGACGTCCTTCGTGGTCACGAAGGGCTCGAACAGCTTGGCCCGGACCTCGGGGGCCACGCCCGGGCCGTCGTCCTCGATCTCGAGGCGCACGCCCCCGCCGTGGGGCCGCGCGCGCACGGCGATCTTGCCGCCCGGCCCGCAGGCGTCCGCGGCGTTCAGCACCAGGTTCAGCACCACCTGCACCATTTGCTCGCGGCTCAGGCTCACGGTCGGCAGGTCGGGAAAGACGTCCACCGCCAGCTCGACGTCGTGCATCGACTTCTGCGGTGTGACCAGCGCCACCGTGTCGTAGACCGCGGCCTCGACGCTGCCCGGGCTCACCTCTTCGCCCTCTGGCGACTTCCCGGGCCGAGCGAACTGCAAGAGGTCCCGCAAGATGGCGTGGATGCGCTCGCTCTCTTTGCGCATGCGCTGGAGGAAGTCCCGCTGCTCGTCCGGCTCGAGGCCGCCCTCGAGCAGCAGATCTTGCATACCCATCAGGGCCGCGATGGGGTTGCCGATCTCGTGGGCGAGCCCCGCCGCCAGGCGACCGACCGAAGCCAGGCGCTCGGACCGCACCAAGCGATCTTGTGCTTCGCGCAGGCGCACGGTGGCGAGCTCGACCTCGTCCACCTTCTTGCGCAGCGACTCTTCTTCGGCGACCAGCTTGTCGGTCATGGTCCGCAGGTTCACTGCCAGCTCGGCCAGCTCGCGCGCGCCGCGGGCAGGCACCTCGAGGTGGCGCGCGCCGCCGACCACGCGCTCGGCCGCTCGCGAGAGCTGGTCCAGCGGTCGCACGATCAGGCGCGTCAGCGCGAAGTAGGCCGTGACGAGCAGGGCCAGCGCGACGATCGCGGTGTACAGACCCACCAGCTTCACCAGCGGGGCCGCGCGGGCCGACTGATCGTCGGTGCGGACCACGGCGACCACCGCGCCGCCCGGGTCGGGCACCGTCACGGCGATGGCTCGGCCGTGGGTGGTGCTCACGTCGAACACCCGCTCACGGGTCACGTCGACGGCGTCGCCCAGCGCGAGGGCTGCCACCGGGTCCCCGAGCCGGAGCACCGGCTTGCCCGCTCGGTCGTACACCCCGACCGCCTCGACCCCCTCCGTGCCGATCTCGGCCTCGAGGAGCGCCGCCAGGTCGGCCGGCGAGCGCCGGCCTCGGGCTTCGCCCACGTGACTGGCCACCGCTCGACCCAGCGAGCGGGCGCTGCTCTCTCGCACTTGCTGAAGTGTGAGGCGCGTGTAGGTCGCGACCGCGAAGAACAGCGGCACGAACGCCAAGAGCATGAGCCCGCCCAGGAGCATCAAGATCTGGAGTCGGAGCCCCGGCTTCACTCTGCTCACTATCGCCGATCCGCGCGCCAAAGGCGCTAATCCGGAGAGGGCGCAGGTGTCACCGGAAAGTGGGCCGACGCCCCCGCCGCCTGGTAACCCGAGGCTCGAATGGATCCTCTCGTCCGGGTCTCCTTGCGCGTCCAGCAAGCGCTGTCGCGCGTCACGGGGGTCGGCCTCGGAATCGGCTTCGGCGCGTACTTGGTGTTCAGCGTCGCCGAGGCCCCGGGCCTGGTCTGGGATCTGTGCGTGGGCGGGCTCTTGCTGGGGGCCATCGCGCTGGCGGTCAGTCGGCGCCTTCGGCGCCTGGACCCCGACGCGACGACTCGGCTCGACCTGGAGCTGTTCACCCATCTGGTGGTGTTGGTCTTCGGCCTCTTGGCGTATGCCCCCGGCAAGCTCGACGGCGCGTACCACCCGGCGGTGTATGCGCTGGCGATGGTGGCGGCCGCCTTCGCGCGCCCCCCGGCGGCGTTCGGCACCGCGGCCTTCATCATCTTGCTCGAGTCGGCGCTGCGGCTCGTCGCGCTGGGGCAGCGGGTCGAAGACTTCTGGCCCAGCCTGGCGTTCGTCGGTGTGTTCGCCTTCCTGAACCTGAGCCTGTTCCGCGCCGAGATCGCCCGCGTGCGCCGGCTCTCGCGGCTGCACATCGAGGGCGAGATCGAGCGGATGAAGAACGCCGCGCGCTCGTATCGCCTGATCGGCGCGCCGAGCTCGGCGCTCGAGCGGGGCTCCATCCCGCCGCGCAACGAGGAAGAGCGTCTCTTGCGTTCGGGGGTGGACGAGATCCACCAGGCCCTCGAGTTCGCGCTCGACTTGCTGCGCCGCACCCTGGGGCTGCGCACCGCGGCCGTGCTCTGGCTGGATGCGACCGGCAAGGAGTTGCACATTCAGGAGATCTCGACCAGCGACGACAGCATCGTGCCTGGGCCGTTCTCGGCCAAAGACGGGATCTTTGCCGCGGCGTTCGGGCAGCGTGTGCCGGTGGCGGTGCAGGGCCCGAAAGCGGTGCAACACACGCCCTATTACGGTGAGCAGCCCCGCGTGGGCGCGGTGTGCGCCGCGCCGCTGCTCGAGCACGGGCACGCGCGGGGCCTCTTGGTGGTCGACCGCGAGAGCAGCGAGGCCTTCAGCCCCCTGGAGCAAGAGCTCTTGGCCAACGCCACCACCTTCCTCTTGCGTGCCATCGAGAACGAGCGCGTGTTCGTGCAGCTCGAGCGCGCGAAGATCGAGCAGGGCAAGCTGTACCGAGCGGTCGACACCCTGAACACCGCCCACACCGAAGCGCAGGTGATCGAGGCGTGCGTCGCTTCGGCGCGCGAGTTCACCGCCTTCGACTTCGCGGTGGTCACGCTCTACGATCGCAGCACCGGTGAGCACGAGATCTGCGCGGTCAGCGGCGAAGGTCAGGACCAGCTCGTGGGTCAACGCTTCCGCCACAACTCGGGGTTGGTGTCGATGGTGGTCGCCAATCGCCACCCGCTGCCCTACCGCGGCGACTACGACCCGAGCCGGCAGGTGGTCTTCTCGCGTCGGCTGGCGCCCCCGCCCATGCCCTCGCTCCTGGTGCTTCCGCTGCTCGTCCACGAGCGAGCGCTGGGGACGCTGGTGCTGGGCTCGCAGCGCCGGGGCGCGTTCGGCGAGACCGTGCGCCCCACCCTCGAGGTGCTGGCCAGTCACGTGGCCGTGTCGCTGGCCAACGCCCGGATGCTCAAACGACTCGAGGAAATGGCGACCACCGACGGGCTCACGGGACTGTTCAACAAGCGCGCGCTGGTCGAGATGGCAGCGCAGAAGCTCAAGAGCTCGAGCCGCTTCAAGAAGCCGCTCAGCGTGCTGGTTTGCGACATCGATCACTTCAAGAAGGTGAACGACACCTACGGCCACGACGTGGGTGACATCGTGATTCGCGGAGTCGGTGACGTCTTGCGCCGCACCAAGCGTGACACCGACGTGGTCGCGCGTTTCGGCGGTGAAGAGTTCGTGGTGGTCTGCGAAGAGACCGACTCGGAGGGCGCTGCCCTCTTGGCCGAGCGCGTGCGCGCCGAGATCGAGGCATCGACCTTCCACAGCGCCGAGGGCTCGCTCGAGATCACCTGCTCGGTCGGGGTCGCGACCTTCCCCGCGGCGGGGCACGACTGGGACTCGCTGTTCAAGGCCACCGACGAGGCGCTCTATGCGTCCAAGCGCGGCGGCCGCAATCGCGTCACCGTGTGGTCCCCGCGGGTCGGCGTCGCGGCGTGATCAGCGATAAGCCCCCTGCCCGCGGCGCGGGCAGAGGGCGCGGGCGACGTTGCGCATCGCGTCGACCAGGTTGCCCAGCGCGTCGCGATCGCTGAGCGCCGAGTTCACCCCGAGCTCGAGCTCGGTGGGTGTGAGCGTGAAGCTGTCCACCGAGGCGGAAAGCTCGACCAGAGTCCGGCGGAGCTCGGCATCGATCACGCCCTTGACCTCGTCCTCCGGCTCGCCGAACACCACGAAGGTCCGATCGAAGCGGTCGTCCCCCAGCTGCAGGTCTTTGTGCTTGAAGCGCGCGAAGAACGACTGCTCCGACTCGAGCCCGAGCCGCAGGTCGACGGGCAGCGGCTTGTCGAAGACCAGCGTGAGCCGCGTGCGGAACTGCTTGCCCGTGACGTGGTCGACGAACGAGACGAGCTCGCCCTCTTCCAGATCCAGGTGGAGCTCGTCGCCCTCCACGCGGCCGCCGAGCCCCTGGGCCAAGGCGGTGAAGCTGTCGTGCACCCTCTGCTCGAGCTCGGGGCGCCTCAGCCCGGCGCGCGCCAGCACGATGGCCTGGGCCGTTTCGATCAGCCACGTCAGCGCGGTGGCGCTGCGGTCGACGCCGCGCGCCGCGTCCACCGAGAGCGAGAGCCCGTCGTCGTCCAGCTTCAGGTAGTACCCGCGGGAGGCGCCGGTCATCAGCTGCGCTCCGGCTTCGGCCGAGAGCAGGCCGCGGGCCTGATCGGCGTGGAGGGCTTCGACCTGAAAGACGTGGTCGAAGTCGTCGGACACGACCGGCACGCCGCCGTAGGCGTTGAGCGCGCCGCGGTGCCGCAATCGCAGATCCAGGCCGAGCGAGCGAGGGAAGCGCACCACGCCGTTGAACGTGACCGGCTGCGTCCCGTCGGGCTCGACCGCGATCTCGACCCGCAGATCGCCGACGCGGCCCGTGACCACGTCCACGTCGTGCTTCAGGCCGTGCGCCTGGGCGACGCGCGTCAGCACCTGGTCGCCCAGGGTGTAGACGCGAGCCACGCGCTCGCGCGGCGGGTTCGGCTCGAGGGGGGCATTGGCGCTCTTTCGAGCCGCGAACCAGAGCACGGTGCCCATGATGCCGACGTAGGCCAGGATCGGGAGCAGGATTTCCACGTCACACCTTCCGGAAGGACATGCCGGCGGCCCGAGCGGCGGCGCCGTCCGCGTCGTCGCGATCACCGATCACCAGACACTGGGACGGCTCGACCCCCAAGCGGCGCGCGGCTTCGAGATAGCCGGCTGGGTGGGGCTTGAGCCGGCGGGGCCCGCCGGCCTCGCCGCTGGCCACGACGATGTCGAACAGGGCAGCGGCCTCGAGCGCGCGGAGCTTGCCACTGGCAGGGTAGTCGCTGACCAGCGCGGTCTTGCCGCCGCCCTGGCGAAACTCGGCGATCTCGTCGAGCAGGCCCTGGCGCCGGAAGCGGCGAATCCACTTCTGCGGGCGCTCGATCATCCACTCGCTCACGTGGCGCTCGACCGTGCCCGGGTCGACGCGCAGCGCCTCGGCGGTGTGCTGGACCTGGATCGCGAACGGGCTGTCGACCTCTTGGTCGAAGTCCTCGCGCATCTTCTCGTGTTCTTGGCGGAAGCGACGGAGCGTGCCCACCGCACCCCAGCCCCCGAAGGCCAGCTCGGCGGCCATGGCGAGCTTGACCCACCGCGCGGCGTAGAGCGTGCCGTCGAGATCGATCAACCAGGCGCGCGCGCTCACGAGCGCCCCTTTGCGATGCGATCGAGCTCAGGGGTCGAGACGCCCAGGCGCTCGGCGTGAGCGAGGGCGCGCGCCAGACGCGCCGGGGCGCTGCGGCCGGCGCAGGCGTGCGCGGGATCGGCGGTGACGGCGGCCTCGAAGGCCGACAAGAGGTCGGCCTCGGGCAGCTCCGCGTCGCACAGCTTTTGCTCCAGCACGAGCAGGTCGCGGGCCACGGCCAGGCAGAGCGCGTGGCGCTCGGCCCACAGCGCGCCCACCGTGCCCCCGGTGGCCAATCCGGCGATGTTGGTCACGCCGATGTACAGGTTCTTCTTGGCCAGCTCGAGCGTCAGCTCGTCCGCGCTCTGCGCGATGCGCGACGCGACGCCCACGGCGGCGAGGGCGTCGGCGAGCAGATTGGACTCCGGCCCGTGGAGCACGGTCGGCAAGAGCTGCTTGATCGGGGCGGCCGGTTTCTTCTCGAACCAGACCACCGCGACGGTCGGGCTCTCGATGCCGTGAGCCCGCCAGGTCGCCGGGCGTAGCTCGTTCTGGAGCAGACCCACCGGCCAGGTGGGCGGACGCTGAGCAAGCACGGCGTCGAGGTCGGCTTCAGCCACCGCGAAGAGCGCCAGCGCCGGGTCGGGCGCCGCTCGGGCGACCTCTGCCAGTCGCGTGCCACGCGTGACCGGAAACACGGCCCGCCCACACTTCAAGAAACCCTGGGCGAAGACCGAGCCGAGCTCGCCCACGCCGACCACCACCACTTCCTGCATGCGGGGCAGTGTCGTAGCACGGGATCACACCGCCGCGGTCCGGTAGGGTCCGTCGTTCTTCACCTTCCTGGGGAAGACCCCGGCGCCCCGCGTGGCGACCAGCGCGCCGATGCCGAACAGCACCACGGCGGCGGTGACCAGCCCGCCCACCCAAGGCAGCCACGAGGCGACCAGGAACAGCGCGCAGCCGACGGCGAGGTGCACGTACGGGTTCTGACTCTTGTGGTGGAAGACCGCCGCGCCCAGCGTGGTCAGCGCCGCGCAGATCCCGGCGTAGGTGCCGAGCACACCGAGCAGCAGGGCGACGATGGCGATGGGAATGCCGACCACCGTCACGCACAGCGCGATGACCGCGATCGCCGCGACCAGCGAGCCGACCAGGCCGAGCGCGAGGGTGCGCATCGGCCGGGCCGCGACCTCGCCCTGCATGGCGTCCATCCGGCCGGTGGCCAGCGCCAAAAGCACCGTGCCGAAGACGAAGAGCAGCGCGGTGCGGGTGATGCTGCCGCCGAAGTCGGCGACGCTGCGCGCGAAGCCCGACTTGTGTCCGTCGCTCTTGGTCACGCCGATCTGGATGTTGCCGTCGCCGCGGCGAGCCTTGCCGCCCACCACGTCGACGTCGCCGTCGACCTTCGAGCCGTCTTCGGCGTCGAACGACCCGCCGACCACGCTCACGTCGCCTTTGACGCGACCGCCTTTGCGCAGCTTGACCGAGCCGCCCATCACCGACACGTCGCCGGTCACGGTGCCCAGCACCTCGGCGGACCCGCCCATCACCACCAGATCGTGCACGGTCTCGCCGGCCTCGACTCGCGTGCTGCCGCCAGTGACCACCCGGTCCTCGCCCTTCTTCTCTTCGGGCGCCGGCGGGGCCGCCGGGGCAGCCTCGCCCGCCGCGGCTTCCGCCGCCGACGCGGCGTCTGCGGTCGGCGCGTCGGTCGCCGCGTCGGCCACTCCGACCGCGGGCGCGATCGAGATCAGCGTGCCGTCGCGCTTCGCGACGTAGTGCCCGTCCGTGAGCAAGAGCTCGAGCACCTTGTCGGCGGGCTGGTCCTTGACCTCGACGTCTACGGGGGCGGTGCTGGGCGCTTCGATCAGCACGCTCCAGCCGGCCTTCTGTGCGAGCTGCTTCACCGCCTCGGCGCGCGGAAGCTGTTTCACCGAGAGCGACACCTTCTTCTCTTCGGCGGGCCACTCGCCCTGGCGCGAGACCTCGGCCGCGGCGGTGCCAGCCAGGCACAAGACCGCAATGCCGGTCAGGATTCGACGAGACGTCATCAGCGTGCTCCCTTCCAAACTGCGCGGCGCGGCACCCAGTGCGCCACCGCCAAACCCAACATCGCGAACACCAGCGTGGTCGCGAGCCACACCACCCAAAGCGACGGACCGGCCGAGCTCGCGACCTTGATCAGCGAGCCCGCGACGCGCAGCGCGACCGGTGCGGTCTGCACCAGCGCGCGTGGCAGCTGCACCAGGAAGTCCGGCGCCTGCGCCAGCATCGGAACGGCCCCGACTCCGGCGAAGATCAGGCCCGCGACCACGGCCCACACCGGGAACGGCTCCGGGGCTCGCGTCAGCGCGTCGGACACCGACAAGCTCAAGAGCGTCATCTGCCCCAGACGGTCGGCGCAAGCGTCGCACGTCTCGGCGTGCGCGGTCGCCTCGCGACTCAAGAGCCCGGGTTCGCCGTCGGCGAGAGCGGTCAGCGAGAGCTCGCTCAAGTGCCCGTCTGGTTGCCAGAGGTCGTCGTCGGGGAGTGCGTCGTCGCGGGTCATGCGAGGTTCCCTTCGTGTCCGATCGCGTCGGCAATGCTGCGCCGACCGCGTGAAATCCAGGTGCACACCGTACCCATCGGCACACCCAGACGCATGGCGATCTCGCGGTAGGCCAGGCCGTCGATGTGGAACATCTCCATCGCCTTGCGGTGGTCAGCCGGCAGCCGCTCCATGGCCGCACGAATCGCGGCCGTGCGCCGAGCGTGTTCGAGCCGGTCGTCGGCGCCAGGCGTCGAGTCTGGCACCCGCTCGAGGGGGTCGTCGTCCTCGGCGACCGCGCGCACGCTGCGAGCACGGGTGCGCGACCGCAGGCGCACGGCGTCGAGCGCGACGTGCCGCGCGATGCCCAAGAGCCAGGGCCGCAGGGGCTCGCCGGGTCGCAGGCGCGACTGCCCCTCCAGCGCGCGGCGGAAGGTCTCGTTGGCACAGTCGTCGACGTCCGGGTGCATGCGGCTCTCTCTGAGGACGCTCGCGGCCACCGCGCGCACCAGCGGCCGCAGGGCCTCGACCTGGACCCCGAAATGGCCCGCCGGCGCGGGCAGATCGCGGGGGGTCTCGGTCGATTCCATCCGGACGGCGAGCATCCTCACCCCTCTTTCGCTGGGTGGCCGAGGATTATTTCGGGGCCTCACGCTTCGGGTCCAGCCCGGGCGCCCGCACCGAGGGGCGCAGGCGGGCGCCGGCCGCGTAGCGGCAAATCGGTGGTCGGCAAGGGTGTGCCTGCCAGCAAAGTTCCGTGGAGCGGCAATTCGGTGGTCGGCAACGGTGTGCCTGCCAGCAAAGTTCCGTGGGGCGGCAAATCGGTGGTCGGCAACGGTGTGCCTGCCAGCAAAGTTCCGTGGAGCGGCAATTCGGTGGTCGGCAACGGTGTGCCGGCCAGCAAAGTTCCGTGGGGCGGCAATTCGGTGGGTTCGGTCTCGCCCAGACCGCGGCACGCCGCTGATCTATGCGGGCTGCACCAACGCGAACGCCACGCCGCACCGTGCGCTCGTGGGCTCGATCACCCGTACGATGGTCGCGTCGGGGGCCAGGGACTCGGCGTCGAGACCCCGGAGCTGGGGTCGGCGCGGGTCGGGGCTCACTTCGGGGCCCACCACTGCCCAGTGCCCGCCCGTCACCTCGACCACCGTGCCCACGGGGATGTGCCCGACCGCCTGGACCAAGAGCGCGAGCGCGACCCGGTCCGCGGAGGGGCTCGAGCAGAGCTCGTGGAGCGCCGACAGAGGTGACACGCCGACGTCGCGCGATCGGGGCGCGACGCGGGTCAAGAGCGCGCGACACGCCAACAGCACTCGCGTCATCAAGCGCGGGGCGAGCGCGTCGTGGTACAGCGCGCCGAGGCGAGGTCGCTCGAGCCACGCGACTTCGAACGCGGTCAACGCCGCCCACTGCCGGAGCGGGGGGCGGGCGCCGGTGATGGCCGCCGCCACGGTCGCGGCGGGCGCCAGGTGGTCGAGCGAGTCCGGAAGCTCGCTGAACACGCTCAGGTCGAGCGACGACGCGGATGCCAGCCGCGCCCGCCCGGCGTCCACGTACAGGGCAGACAGCGCCGCGGTGGACACGCCGTCGGTCGATGCGCCGTTCAGGTGCGCCACGCGGGCGGCGATGAGCGCGCTCTGAACTGCGCGCGAAGCGTCGTCGCTCTCCGACGGCGCCAGTGCCAGCGCGATGCCCAGGGTGGGGTTCGCCGCCGCCTGGGCGATGCACTCGCCGACGTGATCCAGCTCTCCGAGCGGGGGCTCGGGGTCGCCCATGCGCCCGAAGCAGTGGCGGGTGGCCACGACCGAGCTGGCGTAGAGCTCGATGGCCAGCGCGGCGTCGGTCATTTGGCCCTCTCTTCGCCGCCCAGGCGAGCTCTCACCAGATCGCGGCCGCGCTCGGCCGCCTGGCGGACACGATCGCTGTTGCCCAGGCGCCGCTCGGAGTGGTGCGAGAGCGACTCGAGTGCGGCCTCGCTGCGACCGATCTCGCCCAGGGTGACCGCGGCGATGGCTCGCGTCTCTTCGTGGGATCCCAGGCTCAAGAGCTTCTTCTGGTCCAGGACCTCGATGGCCAGCGCTTCGGCGCGGGCCGGTGCCAAGATCGACAGCGCGTGGAACAGCGAGCGCCGCTCTTCGAGCTCGAGGGCGTCGAAGCGCGGCGACTTGATCCGGAGCGCGATGAACGGCGCAGCCACCCGCACCTCGTTGTCTGCCAGCGCGCGCAGCGTGTGGATGCGCTCGATGCCGAGGCCGTCTTCGAGCCGCGCCTTCAACTCGAGGCGCAGCGTCTCGGACGCCGGCCCCCTCGCACCGAGCGCTTCGATGCGCACCACGGGGTGACGGCTCTCGGCGGCGACCGCGAGCGCGCCGTGGGACGCCAGGGTGTCGATGCGACTCAAGAGCCGCACGACGGTGATCGCGAGCCGGGGCTCGGCGCTCCGCGCGAGCTCGCCCAGCGCCTGCTCGTGGCCGCTGAGCTCTGCCTCCAGGTAGTGCATCACCTTGGCCTGGAGGGTCAGATCCGTGATCTGTGGCAGGGCCGTCGCCAGCTCTGCCGCGAAGCCCGTGCCGAGCGCCGGCAAGAGCCCGACGAGCTCGTCGAGCTGCTTCGGGTCGGTGCCGCGGGTTCCGAGTCGTACCACGAGCGAACGAATCAGCGCGGGGGACGCCAGCGCCTCGACCACGCGTTGCTGCTCGGTCATCACGAGGGACTTGGGCGCACGCACCGAGTCCCGGAGCTCGGCCAAGAGTCTCAGCGCTGCGCCGGGCGAGGTGTGCGCCAAGCCCTCGAGGTGTTCCCTCAGAGTCGGTCCGAACGCGCCGAGGGTCGGTCCAATCGCCGGGCCCTCGAGCGAGTCCGCCGCGACCCGGACCAGTCGCTCCGGGTCGGCCGTGTGCGCCGTCCCGAGCTCTTGGGCCAACGTGTCGTCCGGCTCGGGCAGCGCGCCCAAGATCACGGCGAGCCTTTCCTCGTGGTCGCTGTCGGCGAGGGACGATCGCGAGGGGCTGGTGCGCACGCGATCCGACTCGAGCCGCACTACCACCTCATCGCGCTGCTCCCACAGGTCGCCGAGCTGGCCCAAGGTCGCGAGCGGGTCGAGCTCGGGCGGCAGCGTGGCGCGCGCGAACGTGGGGGGGCGAGTCGCGGGCTTTTCCGGGGGTGGTGTGCTGGCGCGCGGGGCGCACTCGGTCGGCGCGAGGGGCGCGGCCGGTGTGCTCGGCGCGAGGGGCGCGGCCGGTGTGCTCGGCGCGAGGGGCGCGGCCGGCGCGC
>JACPVJ010000028.1 GCA_016191785.1 Myxococcales bacterium
CAACTCGTGGGGGGCACGCCACGTGACCCTCATGGATTGTCCACCAGGTGGACAACTCGTGGGGGGCACGCCACGTGACCCTCATAGATTGTCCACCAGGAGGACAACTCGTGGGGGGCACGCCACGTGACCCTCATGGATTGTCCGCCAGGAGGACAACTCGTGGGGGGCACGCCACGTGACCCTCATGGATTGTCCACCAGACCAGCAGCGCTCCGAGCCTCACACCCCCTCCTGAGCCGGCGGAGCCGGCGATTTGGAGGGGGCGCCCACCCGCAGGGGCGAAGCCCCGAGGATGGGCGGGGGGAGGCAACACCAGATCGAGCAACTCGCCCCGCTGCTAACGCGAGCTCGAGCACGAAGGCGCTGCGCGGCACGCGCACCTAGCGCACGCTCTCGAGAGCCCTTGCCACGCCTCCCAGCCCCAGGGCGGTGATCCGTTCGTGGAGCCGGATCACGGCAGCCCCCGGATGAACGACGAACAGGTGGTCCAGGCCCAGCTCGTCGATCGAGATGCGCATCGACTTGGTCACCGCCGGCGCGTCCGAGCGCTTGGCTTCGAAGCCGATCCGCTTACCGGCGACGAAGGTGAACAAGTCGAGCTCGGCTCCCGCGTGAGTGGCCCAGAAGAACACCTGCTCACTGCGCAGGCCAAGCTCGCGGATCACGCTCTCCAAGGCGAAGCCCTCCCACGACGCGCCGAGCCTGGGGTGCCGCTCCAGAGCGCGTTGCGAGTCGATTTCGAGCAGCGCGTGCATCAGGCCGCTGTCGCGAAAGTACACCTTGGGCGCCTTGACCTGGAGAGCGCGACGACGGGTGACCGCGCGAGCAGCGCGGCCAGCTCCCGGGCGTGGCGGGCTCGCTTCATCCTTGAAATATTGCGCACTACCTCCGAAATTTCAAGGACATCGACCGCCGGGTCACAGCGACCCAATGGCCTCCGGCGCCCGCATCGTGGTCTCGAAGCGCTCGAGCCAGGCGCCCAGGCCCAGCGCGCGACGCGCCCTCGGGAACGCCGCCCAGCCCTGGTGCTGACTCGAGAAGCCGCGCACGGTAGTGCGCGCGGGTCGCGTGAGCCCGGCGACGTCGGCGCAGAACCGCACCACTCCGTCGCCGGCGACCTGCAGCGTGGCGACCCGGCTCTTCAGGTGCAGCGCCGGCCCTGCGCTCGAGAAGTCGAGGCCGAGCCGAGTGCCGTCGTCGGCGTCGATCTGAACGCCGCGCTCGCGACGCTCGAAGCGCGCCAGGCTCTTGGGAAGGTGCCAGAGCTCGCGCCCGGCGGCGAGCGAGCCCGCGTGATCGACGTACATGCGGGCCACCCAGTAGCCCTGCACGTGCCGGCCACTCGGTGTGCGGAAGCGCACCGTCGCCGGCATCCAGAAGAGCTCGCCGTAGACCAGCGGCGACGGCGGGCGATACTCGAGGTAGCCGAGCAGGCCCAGGGTGCGGCCCAGCTTCTCGACCGGCTCGAGGCCGGGCGGCAGGCTCAGATCGGCGACCCGCACCAGGTACGGGCAGAGCACGCCGAAGCCGTAGGTCTCCCACGGCGGCGGCGGGTAGCTCGCGCTCACGACAGGCGCTTGACCCACTTCATCTTGTCGTCGGTGTAGGGCGGGTAGCGCAGCGGGGCGTCGAGCATGAACGGCTTGTGCAAGACGCTCTTCATGTGCGTGAAGCAGTCGAAGCTCGATTTTCCGTGATACGCGCCCATGCCGCTCGGCCCCACGCCGCCGAAGGGCAGCTCGTGGGGGGCCAGGTGCATCACGCAGTCGTTCACGCACCCGCCGCCCGAGCTGGTCTGGTCGATCACCGTCTGGGCGCGATCGGCGTCGTTCGAGAACACGTAGAGCGCCAGGGGCTTGTCCCGGTCGTTCACGAAGCGCACCGCCTCGTCCAGGCTGGCGATCGTCAGCACCGGCAAGATGGGTCCGAAGATCTCTTCCTTCATCACCGGGCTGTCGGGGCTCACGTCGGTCAGCACGGTGGGCGCAATGTAGCGGTCGTCGGCGTCGGTCTTGCCGCCGATGAAGGTCTTGCCGCTGTCGAGCAGCGCCGAGAGGCGCTTGTGGTGTCGGGCGTTGACGATCCGGGTGTAGTCCGGGCTCTGCTGCGGGTCGTCGCCGTAGAAGTCGCGCACCACCTCGGCCAGCTTGTCCAGGAAGGGCTTCTTCACCGTCTCGTGCACGAGCACGTAGTCCGGCGCCACGCAGGTCTGACCCGCGTTGAAGAACTTGCCCCAGGCGATGCGCCGCACGGCGACGTCCAGGTTCACGTCGCGGTCGACGATGCACGGGCTCTTGCCGCCCAGCTCGAGCACCACCGGCGTCAGGTGCTTGGCCGCCGCCGCCATCACGATGCGCCCCACGGCGCCGTTGCCGGTGTAGAAGATGTGGTCGAAGCGCTGCTCCAAGAGCGTGGTGGTCTCGGCCACGCCGCCCTCGATCACGGCGACGGCGCTCTGATCCAGGTACTTCTTGCAGAGCTCGGCGAAGACCGCGCTGGTCGCGGGTGCGACCTCACTGGGCTTGACGATGGCGCAGTTGCCCGCGGCGAGAGCGCCGGCCAGGGGCGACGCCGCCAGCTGGAAGGGGTAGTTCCAGGGCGCGATGATCAGCGCCACGCCCAGCGGCTCGGGGTAGATCTTGGCCTTCGCGGGCTGCACGGTCAGCGGCGCGCTCACGGTGCGCGTTCGCATCCAGCCGCGCAGGCTCTTGAGCATCAGTTTGACCTCGCCCATCACCATGTTCGTCTCGCCGATGAAGCCCTCGGCCGAGCACTTGCCCAGGTCGCTCTTCAGCGCGGCCAGGATCTTCGCCTCTTCATCCTCGATCATCCGATAGAGCTGGCGCAGCTGGTTCAGTCGCCACTCGGCGGGGCGCGTCACGCCCGACTCGAAGGTCGCGCGGAGCTTCTGCACCGTCACGACGATCTCTTTGTCGGTCGCGGTCTTGGTGGGCGGGGTGGCGAAGGTGTGGGGGGTCGCGATGGCCATGGCGCCCGAGAGCATAGTCGCCCGCGCGGGCAATGCAGCGCGCAGCGGGAACGCTCCGGAATCATTGGGCTGGCCGCGGCGCCGGCTCGGAGCCCCTAGCTGGGCGGCGATGCCAAGAAGAACCTCGGTTCGGCGGGCTGACGCGCCCGAGATCGATGACGTCGGGCCGGGTCGGCCGTTTGACGGCATCGTCGACGCGATGTACGTATACACCATGGAGCGTACGCAGATCTACCTCAGCGAGGTCGAGGCGAAGGTCCTCACGCTTCTGGCGCGGCGCACCGGGCGCACGCGCTCCCAGCTCATCCGGGAGGCCATCGAGGCCACCTACGTCGACCAGCGCTCGGCCGCGGCCGTCGAGGCGGCGCTGGTCGAGACCTCGGGAGCATGGCGCCGCGCGCGCCGCACCACGGGCGCCGCCTGGGTGGAGCAGCGGCGGCGGGGTCGGTTGTCACGCCTCCACGGCGGCGGCTAGCGATGGCGCGCTGGTTGGTCGACACCTCCGTGCTGATCGATCACCTGCGAGGCAACGCTCGCGCGGCAGCCCTGCTCGTCGAAGGCGCGCGCTCGTCCCACGAGCTCTGGAGCGCCACGGTCGTGCGCACCGAAGTTCTGGCCGGCATGCGCCCGGGTGAAGAAGCCGCGACGTTCAAGCTCCTTGCGCAGTTTCGCTGGCAGGAAGCCTCGGTCGACGTCGCGGACCGCGCCGGCGACCTGGCGCGGCGCTACCTGCGCACCCACCCCGGCGTCGACACCGTGGACTACCTGATTGCTGCTTCCGCGTTGCTGCTCGGGGCGGAGCTCAAGACGCAGAACGTCAAACACTTCCCGATGTTCGCAGGGCTCGGTCCAGCATACTCTCGAGGCTGACGGCTCGCCGCGTCACCCCGCGTAGCGGTCGGTGGCGCTGACCAGCTCGTGCACGATGCCCGGCTCGAACGCGCTGTGACCCGCGTCGGGAACGATGCGCAGGTCGGCCCCCGGCAGTGCGCGCTTGAGATCCCACGCGTTCTCGAGCGGGCAGACCACGTCGTAGCGACCGTGCACGATGGTGGTGGGAACCTGGGCAAGCTTGGGTGCGTCATCCAAGAGCTGCGACTCGCGCTCGAAGAAGCCGCGGCCCACGAAGTAGTGGCACTCGATCCGGCTGAACGCCAGGCTGAACTCGTCCTCTGCGGCGTGGGAGACGTGCTCCGGGTTCGCGTGAAGGAAGCTGGTGGCGGCCTCCCACACGCTCCACGCCCGCGCGGCCGCCTGGCGCACGGCAGCGTCGTCACTGGTGAGGCGGCGGTGATACGCGGTGATCAGATCGCCGCGCTCGGCGGTTGGGATCGGCGCGAGATACTTCTCCCACGCGTCGGGGAACAGCCGGCTCGCGCCCTCTTGATAGAACCACTGGAGCTCCCACGGGCGCAGCATGAAGATGCCGCGCAGCACGAGCTCGGTGACGCGCTCGGGGTGCCGCTCGGCGTACGCCAGCGCGAGCGTGGCGCCCCAGGAGCCGCCGAACACCTGCCAGCGGTCGATGCCCAGGTGCGCGCGCAGCGCCTCGATGTCCGAGACCAGGTGCCAGGTGGTGTTCTCTTCCAGGCACGCATGCGGCGTGCTCTTGCCCGAGCCGCGCTGGTCGAACAGCACGATGCGATACCGCGCCGGATCGAAGAACCGACGCTGCTTGGGCTCGGTGCCCGCGCCGGGCCCACCGTGCAAGAAGACCACCGGCTTGCCCTGGGGGTTGCCGCTCTCTTCCCAGTAGATCTCGTGCACGTCGGAGACGCGCAAGCGCCCGGTTTGATTCGCTTGTAGCTCTGGGTACAGCGTGCGGCGCGCGTCGCTCATCAGGTCAGCCTCATTTGCCAGAACGGCGCGCGTGCGTCGACGTCAATTGCATGATATTCGCGCCGACCCATGTCGACACGAGACAACGGCAGCGGCGGGGACGTGCTCGACCCCTCGGACCTCACCCACTGGGTTCACGCGGCTCGGCGCGGCTTGCGCCGGGACGTGGCCGACCTCTTGCAGCGCATGGATCAGGGCGAGCTCTTCGTTCCGCTGGCCAAGCAGATCCCCGGTGCTGCCGTGGGCGAGCACATGCACGTGGAGGACGACTTGACGCTGTCGCCCCACCTGCTCGAGGACGAGACGGGGCACCTGTTCTGCGCGATGTTCACCCGACCGGACATCCTCGAGCCCATGGCGGAGCAGATCGGGTGGCACACCGACGACGGCGCCCTCGAGTATTGCTCGCTGCCGGCCAAGGTCGCCCTCGATCTGGCGCTGCAGATCGTGGACGAAGAGAGCGTGATGGCGCTGATCGTCAACGCCGGCCACGACACCGAGCTGATGCTGCAGCGCCACGAGATCGCCAGCCTGGCCCAGGGTCGCGCGCTGCCGCTGGTCGGCTACGTGCGCGACATCCCCGTGCAAGACTTCGAGAAGACGCTGATCGCCGAGACCGACCAGCCGCCGCCGCGCGCGTTCTTGGACGCGGTCGAGAGCTGCTTGGCGGACCTCGGCAGCATCGAGCGCTACGAGGTGCTCTCGACCTTCAACGCCGATCGCGACATCGAGCCGCACCTCACCTTGAGCCTGCGCCCGAAGGCCCGCAGCATCGACTTCGAGCAGGTCACGCAGCAGATCATCGCGGCGGTGCGCGATCACGTGCCGCCGCCGGGCTACGTCGACATCGTGTTCGATCGAACGCCCGCCTCGGCGCTGCCCTCGTGAGATGGATCGCCCCGACCTGCTCCGTGTCGCCGGCGATCGACTGAGCCGGCTCGAGCGCGCGCAGATCCGCTTCGTGCGCGAGACCTTCGAGCCGGGCCGCCGGCAGGCGGTGATCCGCTGGTGTCAGCAGCACATCGGCTCGACCTGGATCCACCACTTCACCAAGCACCTGCGGCACGTGCACGGGCTCGAGCGCCTGCCGCCCCTCGACCCGGCGCAGAGCTTCATCCTGGTCTCGAACCACCGCAGCTTCTTCGACCTGTATGTGGTGACGGGCGATCTGGTGCGGCGCGGGCTCCCGCATCGCATCGTGTTCCCGGTGCGCTCGAGCTTCTTCTACGACTCGCCCGCCGGCCTGTTCGTCAACGGGGTGATGAGCTTCTTCGCGATGTACCCGCCGATCTTCCGCGAGAAGAAGCAGCAGGCGCTGAACCTGACCAGCCTGGACGAGCTGTCGTGGCTCTTGAAGCGCGGCGGCGTGCTGGCCGGCCTGCACCCCGAAGGCACCCGCAAGAAGGACGACGACCCCTACACCTTCTTGCGAGCGCAGCCCGGCGTGGGCAAGGTGATCCACGCGGCGCAGGTGCCGGTGATCCCCGTCTTCGTCAACGGACTCATCAACGATCTGCCGCGCCAGGTGACCAGCAACTACGACGGCACCGGCAACCCGGTGTTCGTGGTGTTCGGCGCGCCCATCGACTTCTCGGATCTGTACGCGCGCCCCGGCTCGGTGCGGGTGTACAAGACCGCCGCCGATCGCTGCATGGAGGTCATCGGCAAGCTGGGGCAAGAAGAGAAGCGCCTGCGAGCAGAGCTCTTGGCCGCGGGGGGGTGAGGGTCCACCACCGGCAGGGAGAGCGGGCGTTGTCTGTCACAGGGGTCTGGCCCGGGTGGCGTACCGTGCGGGGGTGACGCGCGTGCTCTTCTTCTCGGACACGCACCTCGGGCTCGACTGGCCGGCGCGCCCCCGGGTGGACCGGCCGCGTCGGGGTGACGCCCTGTACGCCAACGCCGAGCGCGTGGTGACGCGAGCCCTCGCCGGAGACATCGACCTGGTGATCCACGGCGGCGACCTGTTCCACCGCCCGGACGTGCCGCTGTGGGTGGCCGAGCGCGGGTACTCCCTGGTGCGCCGCGTCGCCGATCGCGGCGTCCCGGTGGCAGTCGTGCCCGGCAACCACGAGCGAGGCGCGCTCCCCTTTCCGTTGCTCGCGCGCCATCCCGCCATCCACGTCTTCGATCGCCCCCGCACGGCGCTGGTCCACGCGCGGGGCCAGCGTGTCGCGCTGGGCGGCTTTCCCTACCTGCGCCGGGTGCGCGCGGCATTCCGGGCGCAACTCGCGGCCACCGCCCTCGAGACCGCGGAAGCGGACTTGAAGTTGCTCTGCGCGCACCACTGCTTCGAGGGCGCCCGCGTGGGCGCCCTCGACTGGGTCTTCCGCGACGCCGACGACGTGGTGCGCGGGGCAGACGTTCCGGCCATCGCCGCGGTGCTCTCGGGCCACGTGCACCGGCACCAGGTGCTCACCCGTGACCTGCGGGGCGCCCCGCTCGCAGCTCCGGTGCTGTTCGCCGGCTCCGTCGAGCGCACCAGCGTGGCCGAACGCGGCGAGGCCAAGGGCTACCTGGTCTTGGACTTCGACGCCGGCAGGCTGACCCGCTGGCAGTTCGAAGAGCTGCCGACGGTTTTCTTCGAGTGGAGGCGCCGCGTCCTCGATCAGCGCTGCGCCACGCGGTCGCCGCCCAGCGCCGGCGCGCGGACGACTTCGAGGGCGCCCGGCGGGTTCACGCGCTCTGCGTGATCGAGGCAGCTCGAGTCGATCAGCCGGAGCAGCGGGCGAGGCCAGAGCCCGAGCACCAGGAGCAAGATCGCCGCGGTGAGCACCGCCGACATCTCGCGCTCGGGGGGGAGGGCCTGCGACGCGTCCCCGGGCGAGACGAAGGTGCGCCGGAAGCTCTGAACCGCGGCGGCTGCGAGCAAGACCCATGCGAAGGCCTCGGCGAGGGCCAGGCCACGAAGCGTGGGCAGCGCGCCGACGACGCTCGACAGCACGCCGCTGAAAGCCAGGGTGCCGGGCCCGACCGCGGCCGCGACCCAGGCCACGACGCCCAGACCCGTGACCAGCTGAGACCCGGGCGCGGTCCGCCGCATCGACAGCACGCCGAGGCACAGCGCGAGCGTCAGACCGCGACACAGCGCGACCAGTAGCGCGCCCTCTAGCCCCGCCGCGGTGAGCGACGCCGCACCCACCAAGATGGCGCCCGCGGACGCGGACAGGGCCAGCGCCGGGAAGCGTCGCGCGTCGTCGCTCGCCAGCGCCACCAGGGACGAATAGACCGTCGCGCCCACGCCGAACGCGGCCACCGCCGGCGCAGCCCAGGCGGCGCCCGTGGGCAGAGTGGCGAAGCCGACGCGATAGAGCGCGTGCACGCCGAGCAATGTGAACCCGCCGCCGAGCAAGAGGGTGAGCGAGGCGGGCACTCGAGCGGACGCCGCCGCGAGCCACGCACCGAACGGGCCGACCCCCAAGGTGAGCGCGCTGCCGAGGAAGAGGCAGGTGTACACGACCTTGATCGGGTGCGCCCCGAGCAGCGTCGCGCCCCGGGGCACGAAGCCGCCGTGGGACAGCTCGATGAGCGAGAACACCCGAGGCACCGCGGCGCCCTCGAGCCCCAGCGCCGGCGTGGCCGTGCCCGCGAGCTGCCAGACGGCGAAGCCGACCAACAGGAACCCGAGCCCCAGCACGACCGCCGCACCGCGAGCGAGGTTTCGGTCGCTCGCGCCCAGGGCGAGCACGGTGGCGATCAACGCCACGAGCCAGAACGCGAGCATCAACGCGAGATCGAGCGACACCAGCGCTCCCGTCACGCCGCTGACCATCAGGAGCGAGGCGGCCCCGGCCCGCGCGTCTTCGGACAAGAGCGCCGCCAAGAGCCCGGTCAGCGCCACGCTGATCGCCACGGCCAGGGTGGTGCCGTCGACGCCCACCGCGTACTCGATGCCGAGGGTGCGGAGCAGGGTGATGCGCTCGACGAGCTGAAGGCCCTCGCCGCCGGCGAAGCGGGTGTGGAACGGATCGAAGCGCGACACCGCCCAGACCCAGAGCGCGACCTGGCCGGCGCTGGCGCCGACCCAGATCGTGCGGGCCTTCTCGACGCGATCGCGAAAGAGCAGCAAGAGCAGCGCGCCAAGCAGCGGCACGAGCCAGATCAGCGAGAGGTGCCGACCCACGGGCCCGGCTTCGCCCGAGGGCAGCGCCGCGTGGAAACCGGCGGCGAGCTGCGGATGGTCGTCGGTCTGCACCAGCACGTGGCCGTACACCTCGTGCATGCGCCGGCTCCGGATCGGGAGATCGACCTCGATCTCGCGCTGCTCCCCCGGCTTCAGGAGCGCGGTCTTGTCGCCGTCGACGAAGCGCGCCCGCATCCCGATGGGCAGGCGCGGGTCGGTCTCGCCGCCCTCGCGCAGCGACAGCTCGAGCTTCGCCGGCTCGGTCCCGCGGTTCTCGACGACCAGCCGCGCCGCGAAGCTGCCACCCTGGGGCAGGAGCTCGATCGGCAGCGAGCCGGTCTTGGCACGCAGCTCGATGGGGCCCGCGCTCGCGGCTCGACCGACGAAGACGAGCACCAAGAGCGCGACCAGCGCGACGAAGCGGCTCATTCGTCGCCCTCCGGCTCGGGCTTCTTGCCGCGCTTCTCTCGGGGTGGCTTCGCGGGCTCTGCTTCTGGCAGGCCGCCCACCGAAAGCGCCTCGAGCGCCGCGTCGAAGCGCGCGACGCCCCGGGCAACGCCCAGGACCGGCCGGGTGATGGCCGCATCGAACCAATCCTTCGAGCTGCCCAGCCACTCGGACATCGGCCGCTCGGTCTCGCGCTCGGCCCAGTCCTTCACGCGGCTGGCACCGTAGCGCCCGCGCGCCAGCACGAAGCCCGCGACCACCGCAGCGAATCCGACGGCCGCGATCGCGACGCGCACGCTCTTTTCCATCGGCACGCCGCGGAAGTCGACTTGAGCGATGGGCGCGAGCCAGGCCTCGAGCAGCGGAGGCGCGCCGGTCACGGCGGCCACGTGGGCCAAGGCGCCAACGAGCACGCCCAACGCCGCGGGCACGAGCGCGAAGCGCGCGGGTCGAGCGCTCGCGGGGCCGCCCTTCGGTTTCCCCGAGACCAAGAGGAACATCAGCCGCCACACCGCGAACGCGACCCCGCCGCTGGTCGCGGCGGCAAGCGCCAGGGTGACCCACCCGAGCAGGGTCCCGAGCGAAGCCGCCGCCGCGAGCAGCCCGTCGCGAGCCCAGAACGCGCCCACCAGCGGGATGGGACCGCCCGAAAGCGCGAGCGCCGACAGAGCGAGTACGCGCTTCTGGTCCTGAGCGCTGCCGGCGCGCTCTCGCAGATCCGTACCGTCGGCCGCCAGCACGAAGCCCGCGAGCCCGAGCGAGGTGACCATCAGCCCCACCGCGGCGGCGACGTGCGCACCCAGAAGGCACGCTGCGGTCGAGAGCGCGCCGTTCGCGATCGCCACCAGCGCGAGGGAGCGTCGCAGGTCGAAGCCATGCGCCGATTTGGCAGCGGCCAAGAGCGCCAGCGCCGAGGCGATCGCAGCGCACGCGCTCGCGGTGCCCGGAACGAACGAGAAGAAGAAGTCGACGCGCAGCAGTACGGCCGCGGCCACCCACAGCTCGATGCCGGCGCCGAGCGCGGCCAGCGACGGCGCGCTGGCCTCGGCCGATGCACGCTGAGACGCGGACCAGGCCGCGCCGAGGCTGCGGAGCACCGCGAACACGACGAAGAGCCCGCCGACCAGACCCAGGAAGGGTTGCCCCAAAACCTTGCGTCGGGTCAGCGCGATTCGAAGTGAGTGAGCCCCGCTGCCGTCGCGGATCGCGAGCTGATCGCGCATCTCGCGGAGCACGCTGGTCGCACCCGCCATGGCGATCACGGTCTCGGCGCCGGACGCGACGCGGGTCTTCTCGACCACCAGATCGTGGGTGCCCGGCCCCGTCCTGACCTCGATGTCGTGGAGCGCCACCGGCACCGGCAGCCGCGAGAACGGCGACCGGGCGGTCTCGCGGCAGGGCCGCGCGCTGGTGCCCACGCCGCCGCGCTTCCCGTCGGGATCAGTCGCGCACAGCTCGGCGCCGCCCAGCACCAGGCTCGCCCCCGGCAGCGCCGACATGGTGATCGTGCCCATCGCGTCGCGGGCCGCGGCGCCGCGTTCCTTCTGAGGCGGGGGTGCGTCGCCGATTTGCACGGCCACCAGGCGCGGGCGGAAGTCGGGGACGTAGTCGCCGTCACCGGTGAAGCTTCCCGCCAGCCCCCAGACCAAGAGGGCCGCCGCGCCGATCAGCGCCGCGTCGCCCAGGCGGCCGACGACGAAACCGCGGGCCGCGCGCGCACCCGCGGCCTTGGGTGCGAGCACGAGCGCGCCGACGCCGCTCGCCACGGACCCGGCGACCACCAGTGAGAGATCGTCCCCGAGCACCACGAACAGGCCGCCGCCCAGCACCAGCCCGACCCCTGCCGACACGCGGCGCTCACCATCCGACGGCGCCATCACCGCGAGCGCTGCGGCGGCCGCGACGCAGATCACCAGCGCGAGCCCGAGGGTGGTCGGATCGCCCGAAAAGGTGAAGCTGGTGTCGAGCGACCCGATGCGCTGCATGCCCCAGGCGTGAGACACCAGCTGACGCCCGGTCGGTGGCAAGCCGAAGAGCACGACCAGGTGGAAGGCCACGATGCCCAGCGCCGCGACCGCTGCGGCGAGCGCGACATTCAGCGGACGGAAGGTCTTCGGCAGCGAGCTGTCGTCGCCGCCGGCGATGTACCCGCCGAGCCCGGCGTAGATCGCGGCCACGAGCGGCAAGAGCGGCGCAAGCCACAGGGAGAGCGCGAGCTCGAAAGAAGGAAGCGAGCCTGAGTACTCGGGCATGAGGGCGGCGCGCAGCCGTGGGGCACGCTAGAGCATTTTCGTCCGGGCTACAGCCAGGGATTGACGTGCATCGGCGCGCCGGTCGCGCGAACGTGGGCGTGCACCGCCCGCACGAACTTCAGCGCCGCGCCGAGCGCCAGCCCAAACAGCACGTAACCCAGCACGGGCTCGACCGCCCGCCAGGCCGGGCTTTCGCGCCAAGACGCCCAGCCGGCGCTGCCCGCCAGGACCAGCAGGGTCCCGGGCACCACGTAGCGGAAGAGCACGCCCAGCATCTGGTCGGTGTGGACCCGCGGCAGCGCCCAACGCAGCGCCACCACCAGGCCGACCACGGCCCAGCACTTGAGCTGCAAGAGCACCGCCCCGAGGGCCGGCAGCCAGACGCCGCCCGGGGCCGCCGGCGCGACCGGCAGCTTCCAGCCGCCCAGAAACAGCATGGTGACCAGCGTGCTCACTACCAACAAGTGTCCCCACTCGACGTAGAACATCAGGCCGCCGCGCGGGCCGGGCTCGTCCAGATCGGCCTCGGGCAGGTGCTGAGTGGGGCGTCGAGCCTCCGGAAACGAGGCGAACAGGATCAACCCGGCAGCGAAGAACAGCGCCGGGTTGCGGAACGCGTTCCAGCCCCACGGAGTGGCGCCCTGTCCGTTGACGATGTCGGCGATGCGCACGCTGCCCGTGGTGAGCACCACTGCGGCCAGCGCCGCCAAGATCGGCAACTGGAGAGCCAGGGCTGCGAACGCGCCCTTCAGCCCGATTCGGAACGACCAGTGACCCTTGGCGTGCCATCCGGCGCTGGCCAGGGCCACGAGCACGAGCAGTGTCGTGCTCGAACCGGCAATCAGTGCCAGGTCGAGGTCGACCGACACCAGCGGCTTGCCGAAGGCCAGGGTGGTCGCCGCGGCGCTGGTGCCCAAGAAGAGCGCGTAGGGCAAGAGCCGCACGAAGAACGGCTCGCCGCGGGGCGCCAGGTCGTCGTAGATCGAGGCCTGCACCGCGGTCCACAGGCGGGCGCGGCGGTTCCCCACGGTCTTCTTGCTCGCGACGCGGTCGCGCAGGCGGCTGGCGACGCGGCGCTCGATCCAGCCCAGCATCCGCGCCACCGGCGCGAGCCAGAGCGCGAAGAGCATCACGATGCAGCCGATCAGCACCCCGCTGACCGCCAGCTCTTTCGGCGCCCGCTCGCGAAAGCCCTGAACGTCGACGGCTCGCTCGATCGGTTCCTTGAGGCGACCTCGGCTCAGGGTGAAGGTCGAGGTCGTGTCCGCTGCGAAGGTGAAGTCGGCGAGCGATCGCGCGTTCACGCCGTCGACGGCGACGATCGTATCGGCGGGCAGGATGCCGGCGCGCTCGCCGCGACTGCCGGGCAGCACCGCGGTCACGACGAACGGTGGCAGGGACGCCTTCTCGTCGACCTTCACCCCGATGAAATCCAGCGCGCGCTTCGACTCGGCCTCGCGCGCCCGGCTGAGCTCGGTCGGCACCGCGGGGCCGTGCACGTCGATCACGACGTTCGGCACCACGCCGGTGATGGGCGGCGCACCGGTGGTGCGCGCGGCGAAGGCCACGGTCACGTCACCCCGAAAGGTCGTGTGATCTGCACTCGCGCCTCGCCCGCAGAGCTCGCGCTGCAGCTCTTCGGTCAGGGTGAGCGCCACTCGATGGGCCGAGGTGCTGACCGCGGGCACCACGATCTCGACCCGCCGGATGGGCTCTTGGCCCGGGCGGTGCAGATCGCCCCGAAAGCTCAGGGTCGCCGGCTTGCCCTCGGGGAACCCAGCCCCGATCACCTCGATGCGGTCACCGACCTCGGCGTCGCGGGGCGACACATCCATCGCCGAGACCAGCGCGGCCGGCGGCTCGAGGCTGCACCCCCAGAAGGCGAGCGCAGCCGGGGCGACCGCGAGGGGGAGGGCCCGGCGCATGCTTCGGCCTTACCAGAGGCGGTCGAGATACGCGAAAAAGCGTCACTTCGATAACCGCCCGGTGACCACGTAGGGCAGACCCGACTCGGGGTCGGTCGCGACCCGGATCGGGATCTCGAACACCGACTCGAGCAGCTCGGGCTTCAGCACGTCGGCGGGCGGGCCGTCGGCTCGGACCTTGCCCCCCGCCAAGAGCACGATGCGGTCGGCCCACCGCGCCGCGGCGGCCAGGTCGTGCAGCACCGCGATGCAGGCGATCGCGCGACGATCCACCTCTTCGCGGACCAGCTCCCCGACGCTGACCGCGTGCCGCGCATCCAGGTGGGCCGCCGGCTCGTCCAGCACGAGCACCTTCGCTTCTTGAGCCAGGGCCCGCGCGATCGTGACGCGCCGACGCTCGCCGCCGGACAGCTCGGCCACGGCGCGGTCCGCGAGCGCGGCGATGTCACAGCGCTCGAGCGCGCTCTGGACCGCGCGCTCGTCCTCGGCTCGCACGCGGAGCAGGCTGGACTGGTGCGGCGCCCGGCCCATCATCACGACCTCTCGCACGCTGAAGCCGAAGGCGACGTCACTGTCCTGAGGCACCACCGCCAGGGACCGCGCGATCTCGGCGCGGCTCAGCCCCTGCATGTCGCGCCCCTCGAGCAGCACGCGCCCGTGGGCCGGCGCCAGCATGCCGGCCAGCACCCGCACCAGCGTGGACTTTCCCGCGCCGTTCGGCCCCAGCACAGCGACCCACTCGCCGCTCTGCGCTGCGATCGACGCCCCGGACAAGACGGCGTCGCGGCCGTAGCCCGCGCTGATCTCGCACGCCTCGATGCTCACGGTCGCGAGCTTAAGTCAGTTTCTGGGCCCACGTGCCGCCGGGCGCGTAGGTTCGGCGCGCATGGCCGATTTCCGCATCCTGCTCCGAGAGATTCAGCGAGTTCAGCGCGAGATCTTGAAGACCGCGCCGTACCGCGACTTCGGTCTGAAGCCGAACCCCGCCGCGACCGGCGTGGAGATCATCGCGGCCGAGAAGCGCCTGGGCCGGCCGCTGCCCCCGAGCTACCGCGAGTTCCTGATGCTGCACGACGGCTGGCCGCGCTTCTACGACGGCGCCACGCTGCTCGGAGCCACGGCCCTGGGCCAACCCGCGCACGCGGCCGCGGCCCGCGCCACCTTCGAGGCAGCGGAGACGCCGGTGCCCGACTACGGACCCCCGAGCCGCACCCAGCCTCGGGTGCTGATCCCCTTCGGCATCGATCTGGCCGCGACCACCCTGTTCGTGTTCAACCCGGCCCACGTGGACAGCCGCGGAGAAATGGAGGTCATCGCGTGGATCAACGAGATCGGCCTGCGCCGCTCGAGCTTCCCTGACTTCCTCGACACCGTGTGCGAGCTCTGCCAGTCCGAGCTCGACTCGACCCGCGAGCACGCGGTTCCCTGATTTCCCTGATCTCCCGGACTTGACGCTCTGCGGCATTCTTGTCACCATGCACCAGAGATGACGACCGAGGGCGCAGACGAGGGAATTTCGGGCGATCGTCGCGTCATCAAGCGCTATTCGAACCGGAAGCTCTACGACACCAAAGACAGCCGGTACGTCACGTTGCTGCAAATCGCCGACCTGGTTCGATCGGGCGAAGAGGTGCAGATCATCGACAACGCGACGAAGGAAGACAAAACCGACGTCACGCTCGCGCTGATCATCTCGGAAGAGCTCAAGGCCCGGCCCCGCGGCATCCCGCTCACCACGCTCAAGGCGCTGATCCGCCACCGCGGCGAGAAGCTCTTGTCATCCCTGCGCGAGGGCCCCATCGGACGCCTGATCCCCAAAGAGCCGGGCGCCCAGAGCGAGCCGCCCCCCCCCGCGACACCGCCCGAGCCAGAGGCAGAGGAAGACGTGACCGACAAAGACCAGAACAAGGGCTTTCGCGCGACCCTCGAGCAATGGCAGCACACCATCGACGAGCGCATCCGAGCGGTTTTGCCGAACTTTTCCGCTTTCCGCGAGCTCCAGGCGGACGTCAAACGGCTGAACGAACGACTCGACGAGCTCGAAAAACGTACCGGCGGGACGAGCGGCCGCAAGGAATAGACCCCATGCTGTCCCGGTTCAGGGGACACCGGTGAACCTCTTTCCTTCGCTTTCCAAGAAGCCCGCGCCAGCCGCCGAGTTCGAGCGCGAGGCAGTCCAGCACCTCGGCGCGCTCCTGGCCGTGGCCACGCGCATGACCCGCAACGGCACCGAGGCAGAAGACCTGGTGCAAGACACGTTGGTCAAGGCGATGCGGGCCCGCGAGCAGTTCGAGTCGGGCACCAACATGCGCGCCTGGCTGATGCGCATCCTGACCAACACCTTCATCAACCGCTACCGCCGGGGCGGGCTCGAGAAGGCCGTGTTCGAGGGGCCCGACGCAGACCCGCTCGCCGACGGGTGGGTCAGCGCCTCGACCATGTCGGCGATGCGCGACCCCGAGTCGACCGCGCTCCGCCCGGTGCTCGAGGCCGAAATCCGGCGCGCGCTCGACGAGCTGCCGGAAGAGTTTCGGCTGGCCGTTGTTCTGGCAGACGTGGAAGAGATGTCGTACCGCGAGATCGCAGATATCATGGGCTGCCCCATCGGCACCGTCATGAGTCGTCTGCACCGTGGTCGTCGCATCCTCAAGGGTCGCCTCTACGAGCACGCGCTCGACATGGGCATCGTCAGTCCCGAGCCCGTGGTCGGCTCGGGTGAAGCGCCGGTGGACCTGGCGGCGTTCCGCGCGAAGAAGGCGGTGACGCGGTGACCGCTCCTTGTCGACGCCGCACGAGCCCCCTGCTCGAGCCGTTCGCCGATGGCGAGCTGCCCACCGACAAGACCGTCGAGGTCGAGACGCACCTCGACGAGTGCGAGTGCTGCCGCGAGTCGGTCGAGCTCAGCCGAGCGCTCAAGCTCAGCCTGCAGCGCGCCGTGCGCTCCGAGGTCGAGCCTTCTTCCGAGTTCGCCGAGCGTGTCAGCCGGGCGCTCGGCGCCGAGCGCGAGCGACAAGAAGCGCGGGAACACCAGCGTGAGCGCGGCCGTCCGCTGACCTGGCGTTTCATCGTGCCGGTGGCCGCCGCAGCCGGTGCCACCTTGGTCTGGGGCGCGCTCGAGCAACAGGGCAAGGGCGCCCACCCCGACGGGCGCTTCTCGGCCAACATGGCCACCAGCACCCCCGGCGTCACCGCCTCGCTCGACCAGATGGTCGACGAGCTGGTCAGCCATCACGTGCAGTCGCGCGACCCCGACGTGGTCGAGCCCTCGCAGCTCAACAAGCTCGAGCCCGAGGTCGGCGTGCCGGTGCGAGTACCCAGCCTGCAGCAATATGGCCTGCGCTGGGAAGGCGCGAGCGTGATCCCGGTCCGACAGCTGAACCAGCGCGCGGCGTCGCTGCGCTATTCGTACGACGGTCACCGCGTCACGCTCTACGTCTACAACTCGGCGCAGTTCCCGCTGCGCGCCACGCTCGAGCCCCGGGTGGTGCGCAACATGCCGGTCTACGTCGGGTCACGGCGCGGCTACAGCATCGCGGCGGTCGAGAAGCGGGGCGTGGGTTACGCCGTCGCCACCGATCTGGACGACCGCGAGAGCGCCGAGCTCGTGGCCTCGATCCACTGAGCTCACTCTGCCCGTGCGCTGCCGTGCTTGCGCGGGTCCGAGGCCGGTAGCTTGCGGCCCTTGTCGATGGCGATCATCTGCACGCCGGTCGAGGTGAAGGTCATGGTGCCCACCACCTCGCCGCGCCATTTCAGGTCGTCGATCAGGCTCGGGGCCGCGCCCTTCTCGAGCAAGATGCTCGCGCCCTGGGTCGGCACGTAGAATCGAGGCGCGCGGACCAGCTCGGCGGGCGTCTTGCCGAACACCAGGCGCCCCAGCAAGAGCTGGGTCACGTTGGTCGCGATGGCCGTGCCGCCCGAGCCACCCAGCGCGAGCACCACCTCGCCGTCCTTGACCACCAGCGTCGGCGTCATGCTCGAGACCGGGCGCGCGCCGGGGCGTGGCCGGTTGGGGCTCTGCTTCATGCCCAGCGGCTCGACGTCGGCGCGCTTGGTGAAGTCGTCGAGCTCGTCGTTCAGCACCACCCCGCTCGCGCTGCCCGTCAGCTTGGTGCCGAACGCGCGGTTCACGGTGGTGGTCAGCGTGACCACATTGCCCGCAGCGTCGGCGGTGACCAGGTGGTGCGTGCCGTGCTCTTCCAGGCCGAAGCGCGCGATGGCGTGGGTGCGATCGAGCGCGACGGTCTTCTTGCGCGCCGTCATCCGTTCTTTGGCGATCAGCTTCTCGACGTCGACCTTCTCGTGGCCCGGATCGCCCAAGAAGCGCATGCGATCGGCGATCGCGCCGCGCATGCCCTCGGCCAACACGTGCTGGTAGGCGCCGCTGTTCCAGCGGTGCTTGCCGAGCTCGGCCTTCGAGAAGAGCCGCATGGTCTGCGCCAGCATCAGGCCGCCCGCCGAGGGCGGCGGCATGGTGTAGACGTCGTGCCCCTCCCAGCTCACCTTGACGGCGCTGCGCTCGACGGGCTTGTACGCGTCGAGGTCGGCCTGGGTGAGCGCGCCACCGTGGGCGCGGGCGGCGGCGATCACGTCGGCGGCCGTCGTGCCCTGATAGAACCCGGCCGCGCCCTCGGCGGCGATCTTGGTCAGCGCGGCGGCGAGCTTCTCGTTCTTGATCAGCGCGCCCACCGCCGCGGGCTTCCCTGACGGGAAGAACAGCGCCCCGAGCCCGGCGTCGACCCGCAGATCTTTCTCGGAAGAGGCGAGCACGCTGGCCAGATGCGCGTTCACCGCGTAGCCGGTCTTCGCGACGCGCACCGCCGGCTCGACCACGTCTTTCCACGCGCGCTTGCCGTGACGCCGGTGCAGCTCGAAGAGCCCGGCGACCTCACCCGGCACGCCCGTCAGCTTGCCGCGTTCGGGGGGCGGCAAGGGGCGCTTCTCGAGGGCGGCTGCGTCCACCGCGGCGGGCGCGGTCTCACGGAAGTCGAGCGTCGTCACCCTCTTGTCGGCTGCGAGCCAGACCAGCGCGAAGCCGCCGCCGCCGATGCCGCTCGAGCTGGGGCTGGCCACGCCCGCGACCAGCGCCGCGGTGACGGCGGCGTCCACCGCGTTGCCCCCGGCCCGCATCTGGGCCAGCGCCTCGCGGGTTGCGACTTCGTTCTCGGTGGCCGCGGCCACGCGCGCGGCGCCCTGCGCGGGCGCGCCCGGCGCGAACACCGAGAGCAGCGCGAGCACGAGCACGGCAAGCGCCGGCGGCCCCACGGAAAGCCTGCGACCCACGTTCACCCCCAACCTGATACGATCGCGCGGCCAGTCTGCAAAGGGACGAAACGCCGTGCGCTTCTTGTTCGTGATGGATCCTGCCGATCGGATGCTGCCTGACAAGGACACGAGCTTCGCGTTCATGCGCGGGGCCCAGGCCCGGGGCCACCAGTGCCTGCACGCCGAGCCGGCTCAGCTGATGAACTACGGCGCCGACGTGCGCGCGCTGGCGCGACCGATCCGGGTCTCGGACCAGGCGCCCCACGTCACGCTGGGCCCCCCGGAGGTGACCGAGCTCGCCGGCCTCGAGGCGGTGTTCATCCGCAAAGACCCGCCCTTCGACCCGGCCTACGCGCACCTGACGCAGCAGCTCGATCTGGTCAAGGCGCGCACGCTGCTGATCAACGACCCCCAGGGCCTGCGCGACGCCAACGAGAAGCTGTTCGCTTTCCACTTCGTCGAGCACATGCCGCGCTCGCTGGTCTGCTCGGACCCGGAGCGCATCCTCGAGTTCGTGAGGTCGGTGGGTGATCGCGCCGTGCTCAAGCCGCTCGACGGCGCGGGCGGCACCGGGGTGGTCACGCTCACCACCGGCGATCGCAACGCCCGCGCGCTGGCTGACCTGCTCACGCGAGAGGGTCGCGAGCTCGCCCTGGTGCAAGAGTTCTTGCCCGGCGTGGTCGCGGGCGACAAGCGCGTGCTCATGCTCGACGGTCAGCCCCTGGGCGCCATCTTGCGCGTGCCCCGCGCCGACGACTTCCGCGCGAACATCCACGTCGGCGGCGACGCACGCCCCACCGACCTCACCGCCGCGGAAGATCGCCTGGTCCGCGACGTGGGTCAGCGCCTGAGCGCTCACGGCCTGTGGTTCGTCGGGCTCGATCTGATCGGCGAGAAGCTGATCGAGGTGAACGTCACCAGTCCGACCGGCATCCAGCAGCTCTCGCGCTTCGTGGGCCGGCCGGTCGAAGAAGAGGTCATCGCTTGGGTCGAGCGGAAACTCGCCGGGTGAGCTTCGATAAGCGTCGCCGCAGGAACTTGGCCCTTCCGCGCTCCCCGAGCCAGCGTCCGGGCGATGTCACGCCCCTGCGAAGTCTGCGAGAGCCTATCGAAGACCCCGACCCCGGCGCCCGACGCGAAGCGCGTCCGACGCGTGCTGGTCGGCGATCGCATCGTGGCCTTGTGCGCGCTGCACTCCGATCAGCTGCGACGGTCGGACGTCCGCGACGTCGAGGGCCTGTGCCAGGTCTTCACCGAGCCGGGCGGCCGACGCTCTCTGGTCGGCCGTCGCTCACCGCTCGACCGCCGAGTGTTCCCACCTCGGCCCGAGGGGCGGCGACGGGCTCAGGGTCGTCGCCACGACGACGCGCGGGACTGAGCCGGTGAGCGTGAGCTCCACGCGCCCGGAGCTCTGGATCCTGATCGCGGCGGGGGCCGCCTCGCTCTGGGCGTTCACCCGGCCCCGCGCCTCGCACCCCGCCGAGCCGGCGGCCGCTTCCGCGCGGCGCGCGCCGGCGCTGGCGGCGCTGCCACGGGGCGCCCAGCTCGTGATGCGCGTCGATCTGGGGCAGGTCAGGAAGAGCGCGCTGGGTGCGGCGCTCACCGGGGGCGGGCGAGAGATCGCTGGGCTCGGCAGCCTGAGCGAGATCTGCGAGTTCGACCCCACCGAGCAGATCGACGAGCTGGCCATCGCGGTGCCCGAGCAGCGCGGCGAGCCAGCGCTGGGCATAGTGGCCACGGGCGACTTCGATGCCACACGGATCATCGACTGCGCAGCGAAGGTGCTGACCCGCCGGGGCGGCACGCCGGCGCCCAGTCGCCTCGGCGAATTTTCGTCGATCCGCGATCGCGCCCGCGCGGGCGCCGAGGTGGCGGTGCGCAGCGGCGGCCCGGTGATCGTCGGCGAGGGCGAGTATTTCCGCGCCATGCTCGACGCGGCGGACGGTCGAAGCGCGACCCTGCTGGGCGACGAAGCCCACACCACGCTGCGCGACGCCGTCGCGGGTCACGGCGCCCTCGGGGTGACCTTCGTCACCCGCCCGGGTTGGCTCACGCGCTGGGCCTCGGACGACGAGGCGCTGTCCGCGCCCCTCGGCGCGGTGCGGGCCGGAGCGCTGCGGGTCGACCTCGAGCCGAGCCCCCGCGCCACGCTCTTGCTCTCGTGCCCGGCCGAGCCCACCTGCCAAGAGCTGGGGAAGTGGGCCGAGCAGTTGATCGGCAAGCTGCGCGGCAGCGTCGAGCCCGATCCGATCGCGGAGGCGAAGCTCACGGTCGAGCCGAACGCGATCCGCGTGCGGATCGCGTTCGACCCAGGCGGGCTCCAGAAGCTCGTGCTCGGGCTCTTGCTCGAGAAGGGTCAGTGAGCTTCGGCGGCGCGGCGCGCAGACGCGACCAGCGTGCGGACCTCGTCGCGATCGAACCGCTTGTCGATGCACTGATCCCGGATCCGGGCCAGCAGCTCGCGATCTGCGTCGGTCGCCGGCTCGCCCAGCATCAGCGCCACTCGCTTCAAGAGCCCGGGCGCGTTCGCTTCCAGCTCGTCCACCAAGAGCTTCGCGCCTGCGTCGGGCAGGCGTGAGTCGCACAGCACCAGGTCGTACCGATCGCCCGCGATCAGCGCCTCGCTGGCCTCCCGCGGGTCGCGCACACACGAGATCGAGTTGTCGGCCGGCAGCACCAACCGCAGCGCCGAACCCACCGCCACGTCCGTGTCCACCACCAAGAGGCGCACCGGCACACGCACCAGCGTGCCCAGCTCGAACGCGGGTCGGAAGAGGACGTCGGGGCTGGTCCGGGCCCCCATTGCCGGCAACACGATGCGCACGTGGAGCCCGCTGTTCTCGTCGTCCACGGTCATCTTGCCCCCCAGCCCTTCGACGATGCTTCGGCACAGCGGCAAGCTCAGCAAGCGACGCATGCCCTCGCGGGGCGTGGGAAAAGGCTCCAGCATCCGCGAGAGCTCGCCCTGGTCGGCAACGTCCGCGTGCTCGTACACGTCGACCACCACCTGTTCGCCTTCACCGCGCATCATCAGCTCCACGCGACCCTCGCCCGTCTCGGGCAGCGATTGCGTGGCGTGGGCGATCAGGTTGAGAAACACCTGTTCGAGCCGACTGCGGCTAGCCTGCACCGGCGGCGCGTCACCCAGCTCGACCACCAGCTCACCGCGATGCCTGAGCTCGTTACCCATCAGCTCGATCGCCGATTCGAGGACGCTGCGCACGTCCACGGGGCTGCGCTTGTCATCGTCGACCCTCGAGAGCGCGCGCATGCGGCGAACCACGTCGGCGATGCGCTGGGCCCCCTGATAGGCCTCGCGCAGACGCTGGAGCACGCGCTCGCGCTCCGCGTCGGCGGCGATCCCCCGGCCAATCGCGCGTTCGATCTCGTCCAGGTTCAAGAGCACGTACGACAGCGGGTTGTTCATGGCGTGGGCCAGACCGCCGGCCAGAAACCCCAGCACCGCCAGCCGGTCCGCCTGGAGCAGCGCGGCCTCGGAGCGCTTGCGCTCGGTCACGTCACGGGCAAAGGTCAGAATCGACGGCACGCCCTGGTAGTCCACGGGGATGGAGCTGACCTCGATGGTGAGCAGCGCGCCGTCGCGCCGGTACACGCGATACTCGAAGGGCGGTAGCGTGCGCCGCTGGAGCAACATCGCGGCCGCCCGTTGCTCGAGCTCCGGAACGTCCTCGGGGTGAGCCACGGTGCGGGGGTCTTGTCCGAGCGCTTCGTCGAGCCGATCGTAGCCGAACAGCCGGACCGCAGCCGGGTTGCCGTACGACAGGCCGCCGAGCCCGACGATGAACACCGGCTCGGGGATGGCCTCGACCAGCGCCTCGAACTGGCTCTCGGCGCGGCTCCGCCCGGCCTCTTCGTCCAGCTCGAGTGCGGGCGGCCCCCCGTCCGCCGAGACCACCCGAACGCCCGCCGCGTCGAGCGCCCGCTTCAGCGCCGGAAGCGCCGCGCCGAGGTCGAAACGCTCGGCCACGCCGTCAGTAGGCCGGGGCGTTGCCGGCAGTGATGAACAGCGTGGGCTCGGGCAACAGCGGATCGTCCTCGTCACGCTGGACGACCTTTCCGCTGCCCTTGTCCACGACCTCGACCAAGATCTCGATGGCGACGTTCGCCTCTTCGTAGGTCCGCAGCCCCACGTCGAAGCCCGTCAGCCCCGCGATGGTCTGCGGGATGAGGTGCTTGATCAAGAGGTCCTTGTCCGAGCGGTTCTGCACGGCAAAGGCGTGGTTGATGTTTCCGACGGTGGGGTTGTCTTCCGCCTCGAGAGTCGGGTCGGGGGGCGGCGCCGTGGCCAGGATGTTCATCGCCGTTGCCAGGTCGATGCTCAGCTCTCGCGTGTCTTCGCGGGTGAGTAGGCCGTGCTTGCGCGAGGCCCGCCCGCTCTTGGTGCCGGGCACCTCCATCAGCACGTCGTAGCCCGACAGGTTCGGGGTCGCCTCGGCGGCCTGGACGTCGGTGATGGACGCGCCGGGCCAGTAGCGGCCGAACTCGTTCCACGGATCGATCAGGAGCTCGACGTTGTGGGTCTCTTCGTCCAGGTTGGTGATGGTCCAGCTGATCTGGACCTCGAGGTCGCTCGCGAGCAGCCAGGGCTTGCCGGGATACGGCGCCACGGGAGCAGAGCTCAGCGACGCTTGCTCGTCCGCGGTCGGCGCCTGGATCGGGAAGGCGACGGCCTTCTTGACCTCGTACATGCTCATTTCGTCGTCTTCGTAAGTCGCGGCCATGCCCTTGGTCATGCCGAGCTGAATCGGCTCGAGGGTGCGCCGCTCGTCTTCTTTTCCGCAGCCCACGGCGAACAGGGCGAGCAGGCCCGCGACGGCCAGACGCGTGGGCAAGGCCCCCCAACGACCGGGGGCGAGGGACCCCGAGGCACGGGACACGATCAGCGATGTTTTCGGCATTTTCGGACCCCTGGGTGTGAAGCCAGAACCCAACTATGCCACGCGCGTGCCACCGTTCAAAGGCCGCGGCGTGGGCCGGTGGCCGTTGCCTGCCCGGCGGCGAAGTGCGAAGGCGGGACACATGCTGGATCGGCGCCTCTTGGCTTCCACCTGTCTCGTCCTGGCCCTCGCCGCATGCGGGGGAGCCTCCCCTCCGCCAACCGCCGTGCCGGCGGGCAGCGGGCCGGCGCCGAGCGCCCCGAAGCCCGAGCCCGCAGCGACCCCACCCGCCCCGGCGGCTTCCGCGCCCGATCGCACCGAAGGCACGGTGACGATTCGAGGCAAGGCGACCCCGGTCACCACCGTCAAGCTGACCAAAGAAGCAGGCGAGTTCTACTTCTATGCGCACAACGCCGACGACGAAGGCATCGGCGTGTCGCTCGGTGCCGAGCTGAAGGTGGGCGCCAAGATCCAGAAGTCCCGCGGTGTGATGGGGCACGTCCTCGAGGACGGCAAGAAGCTGAACGTCGGCGACAGCTCGTCGGTCACCTTCGAGGCCACGTCCCTCGACCTTGGCACCTGGGAGAAGCCGGGCAAGTGCTCGGGCAGCTGGTCCGCCGAGGTGAAGACGCCGACCGACGTGATCAAGGTGAGCGGCACGTTCAAAGACGTCGAGTGCTACGCGCTGTGAGGGCTCGCAGCGGGTCCGCGCCCTTCCCGCCGTCGCGACCAGCGCGACCCCCCCCCGGCGATGGGGCCGGTGGCCGGTGTCAGAAGATCTCCCCGGCGTGCAGCGCCGCCAGAAATTGCCGGATCGGCCAGACCTCGAAGCGATCGAGCTTCAGCCGCTGTTCGCCGAGATAGACGCCGATGGTCCGCGTGACATCCACCTTGGGCCTCCGCTCAGCCAGCGCCCGCGCCGGCTTGCACCAGCGGCTATCCCACTTCTTGGCCGCCTTGACCTCGATGCACAAGACGCGGGCCGGGCGCTCGAGCGTCTTCTTGTTCAGCTCCACGACGAAGTCGATCTCGAGCCCCCCTTCGGAGCGATAGAAGTAGATGTCTCGGTGTCGCCGCGCGTAGTCGTTGAACGCGCGTAGCTCGCCGAGCACGAAGGTCTCGAACGCCGCGCCCTTCCACAGCGAGTCCATCGGTTCGAACAGGAGTCCCGCGCACGCGCGCGCGACACCCGCGTCGAAGAAGAACAGCTTCGGGTGCGCGACCTCCTTGACCAGGGCACCGGGCCGGTACGACGCCAAGCGCACGGCAATCAGCGTGTCCTCCAGGATCCCCAGGTAGTTGTCGACGGTGGCGCGAGCGACCATCGCCTCACGCGCCAGGTCTTGCAGGTTCATCACCTGTCCGTTGTAGCGGCCGGCCGTTCCGAGAAAGCGCGCGAAGGGCTCGAGCTTGCGGACCAGACCTTCCTCCATGATCTCTTGGCGCAGGTACGTCTCGACGTAGGCGTTCAACGTATCCGCCGCGTGCGCGGGCTCCGCGACAACGCCGGGCAGGCAGCCCCACTCGAGGCAAGCCTTGATGCTCCACGTCTCGGGGCGCTCGCTGCTCGTGAGCGGGTGCAAGAAGCGCTGAATGGCGCGGCCCGCGAGCATGTCGGCGCCGCCTCGCCTGAGCTTGCGTGCGCTCGACCCGCTCAGCGCGAACTGCAGGCCGCGGTCTTCGTACAACGCGTGCACCTCGCTCAGCAACGCCGGCACGCGCTGCACTTCGTCGATGACCACCCAGCTCTTGGGCTTCAGTGGCGCCGCAAGCTCAGCGAGCTCGTGGGGGTTCGCCAGCAGTCGCAGGTAGTGAGCCGACGACAACAGGTCGATGACCAGGGCGGCGTCGCCGAGCCGGGCCTTCAGCCAAGTCGACTTGCCGGTTCCCCTCGGACCGAACAGGAAGAAGGACTTCTCGGGGCGCTCGAGGGTGCGATCGAACACCCGCAAGGTTTAGCACATTGTGATTTTTGCGGTAAATCTTACAACATGCTGGCGGGGGAGCGCCCGTTGGGATCGCGCGGGGTGGAGGCTCGGTGGCAGTGGCGAGAGCGGGGGCGCGGGGAGGCGCAGCCCGCGCAACCTGAACGGCGGATAGCGCAGCGGACACCGCAGCGCGCGCCTCGGACGCACGGTTCGGCGGCGAATCGCGCTGCACCAGATCTTGCAGCGGGGCGCAGCCATGGTTGTGCGGCTGCTCGGTGGGTCTGGGATGATCGTGGTGGCGTCGGTGTTGCTCTGGAGCTGCGGAGGTGGCGGCGGGTCGGACGCGAACCAGAAGCCGGACGCCGGCGGCGACTCCGGGAGCGACGCGGCGAGCGCGCCTTGCACCGCGGGCGAGTTCCGCTGCGTCGGCGACGCGCTCGAGACTTGTTCGGCGGACGCGACGCACTTCCAGCCCGTGGCGACGTGCAAGGCCGGGCTGTGCGACGCGCAGGGCAAGCAGTGCGACAACTGCGTGGCGGGCGACGGCGCCTGCGAGCCCGGGGGCGCGTCGTACAAGGCGTGCGACCCGACGGGGCAGAACGAGCAGGCCACGAGCTGCCTGGGGGCCACCCCGTTCTGCGTCGACAAGGCGGGCAAGCCCGCTTGCGTCGCGTGCAAGGCCGCGGCGGATTGCCCGCCCTCGACCAGCGAGTGCTCGCTGGCCGCGTGCTCTGCAGAGGGAGCGTGTGGTGTCGCACCCGTCGTCAAGGGCGCGCCGTGCGGTGCGGCGGGCGCCGGAGGCTCGTGCGATGGATCCGGCGCGTGCGTGTATTGCACTCCGGGCGAGACGCGCTGCACCGGCGCGGTCCCCGAGACCTGCGACACGAAGGGCCAGTGGAGCGCGGGGAAGGCGTGCGCCGGCTCGGATCCGATCTGTGTCGCGGGTGCCTGTGTGCAGTGCGCGGCGTCGAGTGACTGCACGGCGTCGACCAACGACTGCCTCACCGTCACCTGCACGGGCAACAAGTGCGGGTTCTCGCCGAAGGCCCAGGGCAGCGCCTGCCAGGGCGGCGCCGGCACCTGCAACGGCTCGGGCCAGTGCAACGTCTGCCAGCCGGGGACCAAGACCTGCAACGGCAAGGTCCCGATGGTCTGCGGCAGCAACGGCCAGTACACCTCGCAGCCCGCGTGCAGCGGAAGCACCCCAGAGTGCGACCCCGTGAGCGCGACCTGCGTCCAGTGCACCTCGCTCTCGCAGTGCCCGAGCTCGAGCAACCCGTGCCTCACGCCGATCTGCACCTCGGGCTCGTGCGGGTTCGCGTCGAAGGCCGCCGGTACGCCCTGCCCCGGAGGCACCTGCTCGGCCACCGGCGTCTGTCAGGTCTGCGCGCCCGGAACGAAGACCTGCAGCGGGAACAGCGTGCTCACGTGCAACGCACAGGGCCAGTACGACGCGCCGGTGCCGTGCTCGGGAGGGACGCCCGTCTGCGTCGGCGGCGTCTGCCAGGCGGGCCCGGCGTGCGGCAACGGCACGCCGGAGGGCACCGAGCAGTGCGACGACGGCAACACGACGAAGTGCGACGGGTGCGAAGGGTGCGAGCGGCGGCGGTGGCTGGACGTGCCGGCGAACGCCCACATGACCGTGCCGGGCATCGCATCGAAACTGCCGACGAATAGCGAGAACGCGTGCTACGAGGCTTGGATCAAGATCCAGCCGGGCACGGCCAGTTTCCCGCAGCTGGCCGCGTGCACAATGCCGGCAATCTGCAACTTCGGGCTTCATTACCGTGCAGATCTGGGCCGATTGATCTTCGCGGTGGAGAACGGTGCCGCGGGGGGAGTGCAAGCCTACGCGTACATCGACCCCCGGGACGGCAAGTGGCACCACCAAGCCGGGTGTCGATCAGTCAGTGGAAACGTCGTCAGTCTCACGCTTTACTGGGATGGCGCCCCGGTTGCCACCACCACAGGAGCCACGAGCAAGATCGGGCCGCCGGCACAGGTCGTCGCCGGAGACTTCGGTTCTACGGGCCCTGGAGGATCCATCGACGAAATCCGCATCTCCAACACGCTGCGCTACTCGGGCACCTTCACACCCGCACGCCGCCACACGCTCGATGCCAACACCGTGGCCCTGTTTCACCTCGACGAAGGCTCAGGGGCGACGGCGACGGACTCGTCGCCGAATGCGTTCACGGGAAGTCTCACGGGGACCACCTGGGGTATCGACACCGGGTACGCGACCGCGATGTGCCAGTAGCCCTTCAGAACCGAGCCCCGCGGCGCCCACGACCCGGCACCAGGCCTATCGCCTGATCGCAGACCGCGCCGCCGGCGCCTCGCGCCCCGCGACCGCCGCCCAGATCGCGCCCGCCGTCGCGACCAGCGCGACCCCCAGCGACACGTCGGCGATGGCGTAGCTCCGCTGCATGTCATCGACGCTGCCGCCTGGGCAGCGCGGGGCACAGGTGGACTCGAGGTCGCGCTGCTGCGAGAGACCCGCGAGGCCGAAGTAACCGGCGGACAGGAACCCGGCGGTGGCCACGCCGCCGAGGACCCAGGTCGCCGTGGGCAGGCCACCCGAAGGCGCCGAGCTCGGTGGTGGCGCGGACGGGCCACGTGACGGCTCGGCCTTCGGGGGCGCCGGCACCACGAGCTCGACGAGCTGACCCTTCTCGGCCGCGCGCACCAAGATCTGATGCTCGCGGCCGTCGAAGCGCAGCGTGTGCAGCCCCGGATCGATCTCGATGGCCTGGCCGTCGATGCGACGGGCAAGCACCTTGTCGCCGAGCCGCACGGTGACGTTCGTGACGCTGCGGCCGGCCTCGTCTCGGGCGGCGAGCACGATCGTCGGCTGTTCGCTCGCAAGCTCGGTGAGCCAAGTCGAGCACTCGTCGCGGATGACGTCGGGGCACTCGGCCGAGCCGCACGTCTGGGCGTGCTCTCGGGCCTCGCTCAGGCGCTGACGGGCGCGCGCGCGCTGCACCCCCGCGTGCGCCGCGATGCACGCGCGCTTGGCGGTCTTGTCGGTGAGCTCTGGCCCCGGGGTTGGTGCCTCGTCGGCCCAGGCGGGAGTCGCGAGCGTCAAGAGCAGCGCGGCGGCGCGCTTCACAAGCACTCTTCCTTGAACACGCGCACGCCCGCGGCGTCGATACGATACGGCGGATCGCACGGCGCGGGACGAGCGCTGGGAGCAGACACGGCCGCAGGTGCTGCCCGAGCGGGCTGCTTCTTGGCGACCGTGGGCGCGGCGGGGGGCGGCGCGGGCGCTTGGGCGCTCGGCGCAGACGGCGGGCGAACACCCGGCGCGTTCGGGGCGGACTGCGTAGGCTGGGGCGCGACGGACTGCGTGGGCTGGGCCGCGGCGGGTGCAGCCGGTCGCGGATCCGGCGGCGGCGCCGAGAACGCGCGCCAGACCGCGTGCAAGAGAAAGCCCGCGACCACCAGCGCCACGGCCACGGCGGGGTGCGTCGCAGCGCGCGTCACTCGCTTCGAGACGTGCGCGGTGACGCCGGTCTGCGAGTCGTCGGACGCCTGCGCGCGCTCGGTGGGAGTATCGGCTGCCAGAACGGCACCAGCCAGCTGCGCGGCGTCGACCATGCCTGGGCTGACCTCGAGACTTCGAACCAGCGTGGCTCGCTCGTCGAGCACCGAGCGACCAAGGCGAGCGACCCACTCGCGCACCTCCCAGCGAGGCGCGGGTGGGCAGGCCTGTTGCAGGGCCTGGCCGAGCTCGAGGGCGGAGGCGTGTCGGCCCTTCCGTGAGTGGCAGAGCGCGCGACGAAGCTCGACCTCGATCGCCGCCGTCGCGTCGTCGAGCGGGCGCAGCGCGGACAGCGCCGGGGGGCCGGCCGCGATGGCGTCGAGCAGCTCGCGCGCGCCGTCGGCGTCGTGCAGGCGCCTGCCCGCGCACAGCTCCCAGAGCACGACGGCCGCGGAATACACGTCGGCTCGGCGATCGAGGGTCCGGAGCTCGAGCTGCTCCGGCGGCATGTAGGCGAGCTTGCCCTTGAGCTCGCCACCGCGAGTCGTCTGCGCGCGGCGTGCAGCCTTCGCGACGCCGAGATCGAGCAAGCGCGCGGTGCCGTCCTCGCCGACCAAGACGTTCTGTGGGGACACGTCGCGGTGGATGATCTCGAGGGGGCGACCTCGATCGTCGCGTGCCTCGTGGACGGCGTGAAGGCCGTCGAGCAGGTCGAGCCCGATGGCCACGACCACGGGCGTGGGCATCGAAGCGGCCGCGTCGCGGGCCGCCAGCGCGAGCCACGAGAGCGGCACGCCGGGCACGTACTCGAGGACCAGCGTGAGCTCTCCGGCCTCGGCGACGACGTCGAGCAACGGCACGACGTTCGAGTGACGCACGCGGGTCGTGAGCCGCGCCTCGTCGAGCAGCATCGCGACGAACTCCGGATCGCGTGCGAGCTCTTTCTTCAGGCACTTGAGCGCGACCACGCGGCTGTGACCGACAGGGCCGATCTGGCGGGCCAGGAAGACCGTGGCCATCCCCCCGGACGCGATGGCCGGGCCCACCGAGTAGCGGCCCCCTCCGAGCGAGCGCGGCGAGGTCACGGCTTGCGCTTCTTCCTCGGCCGCGGGAGGCCATAGGCCTCGATGCGATCGATCAGCGTGCGCCGCGGAATGCCGAGGACCGCGGCCGTGCGGGTCTGGTTCCCGCCGCAGCGGTCCAGGGCGCTGAGGATGCGTCGCTTCTCGATGTCGAGCAGCTCGTCGCGGAGCCCGCTGCCCGCGGGGTCACTCCGGGGCGGCCCGGCCAGCACGCTGCGGGGCAGATGCTCGGCCTCGAGCGTCGTCCCGCGCGCGAGCAGCACCGCGCACTCCATCGTGTGTCGGAGCTCGCGCACGTTGCCGGGCCAGCTGTGCCGGTGCAGCGCCTGCATGAAGGCGCGGCTCGGCTCCGGCGCTCGCTTGCCCAGCTGCTTGGCCACGTCGGCGACGAACGCGCGGGCGAGCACCTCGATCTCGTCCTGGCGCTCGCGCAACGGCGGAACCTGAACCACGATGCCGCAGAGCCGGTGAAAGAGATCGGCGCGCAGCTCGCCCGCCGAGACCATCGCACCCAGGTCGCGGTTGGTCGCCGCCACGAAGCGCACGTCGAAGGTGCGCGGGCGGAGCGAGCCGACCCGGAACAGCTCTTTGCACTCGAGGGCGCGGAGCAGCTTGGCCTGCATGCTCTTCGGTAGCTCGCCCACCTCGTCGAGGAACACCGTGCCGCCGTGGGCGGCCTCGAGGAGCCCGGCCTTCGCCTGCGTGGCCCCGGTGAACGCACCGCGCTCGTAGCCGAAGAGCTCGCTCTCGAGCAGCTGCTCGGGCAGCGCAGCGCAATTGATACGAAGGAACGGCGCGCCGCTTCGTGGCGACTGACCGTGCACCGACTCTGCGAGCAGCTCTTTGCCGACGCCGGTCTCACCCACCAGGGTGATGGGGACGTTGCCCTTGGCCACGCGCTCGACCAGCTCGCGCACCGCCCGCATGTCGCTCGGCGCGGGGATCGGCGCGGACGGCTGCTCGCGCTGGCGCAGCACCATGAGCGCGTCACCGATCTCGATGATCGCGTGCTCGGCCAGCGGGGTGCGCGCGCCGGCCTCGGCGAGTCGGCCTCCGACGCGTGTGCCGTTCGCGCTCTCTAGATCCTCGACCGAGGGCTCGGGCCCGAGCCGCACCAGCGCGTGGTGACGCGAGACCGAGGGGTGAGGGATGCGCAGATCGCTCGCCGCGTCTCGACCGACGCGCACCTCGCCGCTGCCCGAGAGCTCGAGATCCGCGTAGCCGCCGTCCCAGTAGGCGCAGAGCCGCGCCCAGCTTGGCTCGCTGCGCCGCGGGCTGCGGCGCGTCGTGAGCGTCTCGATTCCCCGGAGAGCCACTGAATCGGATGATACTCCGGCTCGCACGCTTGGGGCGGCGAGATTCCTGCGCGGTCACCTCGGGGTTGTGCGGTTTTCGCACAACTCGGTCCCCGCAACGGGCTCCGTGCTGCCGGTTTGCTCGACTATGCTCGGGGCCATGCTCGGGGTCATGGGTCGGATCGCGCTCGTCGCTCAGCTGTTCTTGCTCTCGTGCTCCTTGATCTCGCCCGCCGAAGACTCGCTGGAGCAGCCGACGACCTGCACCCACGGGACGAAGCGCTGCGGCGAAGAATGCGTGAGCATGGACGAGCCCGCGACGGGGTGCGGGTCCAAGTCCTGCGACCCCTGCGCGCTCGCCGGAGCCGAGGCCCTGTGCGTGGCCGGGCAGTGTCGCGTCAGCGCGTGCCAGCCGGGTCGCGGGGACTGCGACGGCGCGCCCGCCAACGGTTGCGAGTCCGTCCTGGCCAGCGACCCCGATCACTGCGGGGCCTGCGCCGCGAGCTGCGCGCTCGGCGGGACGGAGACCACGTGCAGCGCTGGCAAGTGTCTGGTCACCGGCTGCGCTTCGGGTCACGCCGACTGCAACGCGAGCGATGCCGACGGGTGCGAGGCCGATCTCACCACGAGCCCGAAGCACTGCGGAGCGTGCGGCGCCGCCTGCCAGCTCCCGGACGCGATCGCGGGGTGCGCCGCCGGCGCGTGCACGGTCGCGGCCTGCGTGACCGGCCGCGGCGACTGCGACGGCAAGCTCCTGAACGGCTGCGAGGTCGATCTGTCGGCCGATCTCGCGCACTGCGGAGCCTGCGGGGCCGCCTGCGCGCCCGCGCATGGGCAGGGCGCGTGCAGCGTGGGCGTGTGCGAGGTGACGTCGTGCTCGCCGGGTTTCGGGGACTGCAACGCGAAGGGCAGCGACGGCTGCGAGGCCAATCTGGCGAGCGACCCCAAGAACTGCGGGGCCTGCGGCGCTGCGGTGCCCACCGGCCAGACCTGCCTGAGCGGCGTCCCAGCGCTCGACGACGTGGCGCTCTCGACCTGGCTCGGGCAGCAGAACGGCGGCTGGTGCAACGATCAGTACACCAAGTTCATGAACCTGTGCGGCACGACCAGCCACTGTTCCTGGGACAAGGGCACGGTCTACCCCGGCGGCGTGATGTTCTGCTGCGACCCCAAGCTGATGCGAACGTACCCGGACGGCGTCGCCTTCGACATCGGCTTCCACTGGGACGGCGTGAGCAACGGCATCTTGCTCGACGCGGGAGGGGACTGCGAGAACAAACGCATGGGCTGCGTGATCGACAAGGAGACCCTCGATTGCCACGGTCCCGGCAGCACGACTGCCCTGAAGCTCCCGCTGAAGACCGCCGGGCGCTTGCTCGTGAGCTACCGCGCTTCGGTCACCGCGAACGAGCTCTGGGTCAACGGGGTGCTCGCCGGCAAGGGCGCTGGCTCCGGCGTGGTGCCCGAGCTCGCGGCCAAGTGCGGGCCGGGGTTCAACCTGGGCCAGCGCATCTCGTACTGGTGGGAGACCCCGCCGCAGAAACAGTGGCTGCGCAACGCGCCATTCCTGTTCCACCTGAAAGATCAGGCGCCGCCCGCCGGAAGCTGGACGCTGACAGAGACCGTCGGCAAGACCTCGCGCAGCGTGATGCTGTTCGACTCGAGCGCGGTCTTGGGCGACGCGTGGACGGACGTCGTGGCCGGTCAGACCGGCCTGCTCTGCGGCGGCAAAGATCAGGCAGCGAAGGAGGGTTACCCCGTGCCGTGCCCCGGCAAGAAGTGGGTCTCCGATGTCACGCAGTGCTTGTAGCTTCGCGGCCCTGCTCGTCGGCGCCTGCTCGCTGGTCGCGCCCGGCGAAGAGACGCTGAGCTCGGGGGCCTGCAGCGTGACCGAGAAGCTCTGCGGGGGGACGTGTGCGAGCCGGCTGTCGCCGAGCGTCGGCTGCGACAGCGCGGGGTGCGCGCCGTGTGATCTGCCCCACGGGGCCGCGGCGTGCTCGGGCGGAAAGTGCGTGGTGGCGGGCTGCGAGCTCGGCTGGGCCGACTGCAACGCGATCAGCAGCGACGGCTGCGAGACCGACCTGCGGATCGACGCGACCCATTGCGGCGCCTGCGCTCAGAGCTGCTCCATCCCCCGGGCGGTGGCCGCCTGCGTGGCCGGCCGCTGCGAGCCGGCAGCTTGTGCCGAGGGCTGGGCCGAGTGCGACGGCGCTCCGGCGACCGTGTGCGAGACCCATCTGCCCGACGACCCCGCGCACTGCGGCGCCTGCGGCTCGGCGTGCGTGCTGCCGTTCGCGACCCAGACCGCGTGCCTGGCCGGCGCCTGCCTGGCCACCGAGTGTGCGCCGGGCCGCGCGAGCTGCTCGTCGCGCTCCGGCCAGGGCTGCGAGACCGACGTCACGACCAACGACGCGCACTGCGGCGCCTGCGGCAACGCTTGCTCGAAGGACAAGCTCTGCGCGAAGGGGAAGTGCGCCCCGCGCTGTCACGCCATCCGCGCGCTTCACTCCCAGGCTCGGCTCTCGGTGAAGCCCGTGGGCTTCGGCGTCGGGCCGGGGGACTTCACCCTCGAAGCGTGGGTCGCCATGCGTGAGCCGCCCGGCGCATCCGTGTGCGGGATGAACGAGAGCTACTCGGTGAGCTCCGTGCGCCTCACCGGCCATTCGTCCGGCGTGATCTGCTCCGTCCTGAATCCGAAGGGCGGCGATGCGGCGTCGGGCACGGCGTTGCTCGGCGGGCCCGGGCTCGAGCCAGGCCGGTGGACCCACCTCGCGTGCGTCCGGAAGAGCGCCACCCTGACGCTGTACGTGGACGGCAAGCCGGTGAGCTCGGGACCGGTGGCGACCGATCTGGTCGAGCTCTCGCCGTTCTCCATCGGGCTTCCCGAGTGGGCGACGCCCGGTGGGAAACCGGGGCCCGGCACGAACAGCCTCGGACCCCTCCGCTTCTCGAAGACGGCGCGCTATGTCGGGCCCTTCGTCCCGAACGCCGACTGGCCCGTCGATGCCGACAGCGTCGCGCAGTTCTTGACCAACTTCCCCTACAGCCCCGGCACGTCGAACCCCCTGGTGGACGAGGCCGGTGGGGACAACCTCGTGACCGACTACGGCGGCTTCGCGCCGGAGCTGGCCGAGGTCGCCTGCGGCGACTGAGCGACGGCTCGACTCACGTGAACTCGATCTCGCGCAAGAAGCGCCGCATCTGGCGGAAGTAGTCGCCGCGGTCCAGGTGCACCAGGTGACTGCCGGGGAACCAGTGAATCCGGCACCGCCCCCAGTGATCCCAGAGCAGGCGCGAGTGCGTGGGCGGGGCGAGCCGATCGCCGACGCCACCGATGATCATCAGGCGCTCGCGCGGCAGGCGCGGCGGATACGAGAGCGGGCAGCTCACCGAGAGCAGCTGTCGCGCGTCGCGCACGTCCTTCCCCGTCGCTGCCAGGGCAGCCGCCAGGACGCTGGCGATAGGCTGCCACTCGAGCACCAGATCCGCGATGCTGGCCACCGGCACGTTGGGGATGGCGAACGCCAAACGTTCGTCGACACTGGCGAGCAGGGCCGAGGTGAATCCGCCCAGGCTCACGCCGGTCACGCCCATGCGCGGCACGCCCTGGTCCTCGAGGTGATCCATGAAGATGCGAAGGTCGAAGATCGCCTGCGCCATGGCCTCGTTGATGCGGTTCACGCCCCCGGCAAAGAAGCCGTGGCCCGAGAACGGCGAGAGCCGGGTCTGGCGTTTGCCATGGAACGGCAAGGTCACCAGCATCACGTCGTAGCCCTCGCGGTACAGCCAGGGGATGGCGAAGAACCACTCGTTCAGGTGATAGAGGTCCGCCGAGAAGCCGTGCACCGCGATGACGGTAGGCCGCGGCTCGTCGCCGTGGCGCCAGTGTCGCGCGTGGGCGAAGCGGTTCTTGCCATGGCGCAGGTAGGCGCTCCGCTCGTGGAGGTTGACGGGCACGAACGGGCTCTGGAAGCGCACGTCTTCGCACACCCCGTCGCGCGGCCGGAACAGCGGCAGGCGTGCCCGGCGCCGCTGGACCTCCACACCGCGAGGCGGTCGCACGAAGAAGCGGTCGGGGTCGCCGCCGTCGGCCATCGAGCCGTAGAGCTCACGGTCGCCGAGCGCGCGGGAGAGCGCCCAGGGGTGGTAGCCGACCGGTATCGCCAGCGCGCCCACCAGGGTCGCTCCCAGCGTGCGCAGCACCACGTCGCTGGCCGCCGTCGCGGCGACTTTCGCGCGTTCACCGCGGGTCATGTCGAAGCGCTCGCGCGACCGGTAGAAGTCCGCGGGCAGTGACTCCCACCAGGGCCGATCGTCGTCCGAGGGCCTCGGTCCCCCGCCCTCGTGCACGATGCGCGAAACGACGGTCAAGTGAGGGTCTAGCCTAGCGCACCCGGCGCCGGCCGGCCCACTTTGACACGACTCCCCGAGCGCTTGCGATTGCCAAGGCGCCCTCCTACCGTCCCTCCGCAGATGCGAATCGTCGCCGTGGCGGACACCCACCTCTACCACCGCGAGCTCCGGGTTCCGGACGGTGACGTCTTCGTACACGCCGGCGATCTCTGCCAGAGCGGTCACGTCCGCGAGCTCGCCATGGCGCTGGACTGGGTCGCCGAGCTCCCGCATCGGCGCAAGGTCGTCATCGCGGGGAACCACGACTGGGCCTTCGTGCGGGACCGCCAGAGGGCGCTCGGCCTGATCGCGAAGGGGGTCGACTACCTCGAGGACGACGCGATCGAGATCGACGGCGTGCGCTTCTGGGGCAGCCCCTGGCAGCCGGAGTTCTGCGCTTGGGCCTTCAACCTTCCGCGCGGCAAGGCCCTGGCCGACAAGTGGGCGCGCATGCCCGACGGCGTCGACGTGCTCGTGACCCACGGGCCCCCGCGCGGCATCGGCGATCGCGCCGGGACCGCGCGCCGCGAGGGCTGCGAGGACCTGCTGGCGCGGGTCGAAGCAGTGAAGCCCCGGCTCCATCTCTTCGGCCACATCCACGAGGACGGCGGCGCCTGGCAGGTCGGAGGCACTTGGTTCGCGAACGTGACCACGTGGGAGTCCGACCGGGCGCCGACCGTGTTCGACCTCGACCTCGCGACGAAGTCGGTCACGCCGGTGATCGTCCCCGCGGCGCGGCGCGAAACCGCGTGACGCGGTGGGAAGGGCCGCACTCCCGATTGGTAGTCGGGCCGGCCCGGTGGTGAAAAGCGACGCGTCATCGATCAGTTAAGCGCTCTGGCGGGTGGGGCTGGGGAGGAAGCACAAATTCGAGAGCGTCGTTCGAGGGGGGTGCCCCCGCCTCGCCCGTCCTCGGCCGCGGTGCGGCCTGCGGGCGGGCGTTCCCCCCCTTGCGTCCGGCCTCGCTGCGCTCGGGCGGCCGCGGGGGGGAAGGCGCCGTGCCGAGCCGCCGCCCGTTGCGAGGGCGGGGGTGCAGGGTGCAGGGCGAGCGCGAGGGCGATGGGCGATGGGCGATGGGC
>JACPVJ010000147.1 GCA_016191785.1 Myxococcales bacterium
CCTCGGCGCTCCCACCGCGCGCACCGAGCGCGTGCACGACTGGCTCGATGTGATGTGCTACCGGCACCGGAGCACGCTCCGACATGTGGTGATCGCCGGGGACGGGGCCGAGGGGTACCTGCGGGCGTGGTGGGATGCGGCACAGGCGGCGACGCGCCTGATCGCGCATCTCGCGAGTGCCACCGACCAGCCGACGCAGATTTGGTGGATCGGTGGGAACCACGACGATTGGATCGTCGAGCGTGTGATCCGCGGCGCGGGCCGAATCCACGTGCGGGCGGGCGTAGTAGAGATCGAGCCGGGCGTGCTGGTGACACACGGCCACCAGTGGGCCACGGGGATTGGCGCGCGCACCTATCGCGCGCTCGATCGGCTCGATTGGCGCGGATCGAGATACCTGTGGCGCATCGTGCACGCCGCAGGCCGCAGGCTTGAAATGGAAGATCCTGCGCCGTACCGTGTTGGAGCTGAAGCACTCGCGATTGAGCGCGGCGCGACAGCGGTGCTCTACGGGCACACGCACCAACCCGCGATCGAGCGGAGCGGGGGCAGCACGCGGATCGATCTGGGCTCGTGGATCGAGGAAGGACACCGGCCGACTTACGCGGTGAGGCTCAGGAGCGCCGAGTGGTTGGCCGATGCGAATAGAAATCGCTGGGAGCTGCGCGAGCTGTAGGCGGCATATTCCTGAGCCCATCGGATCGCGAGCGCTCCTTGCTGCGGACAGACGGCATTGCCAAGTGCTCGCAGACGCGCCGGACGCCCGCTGCATGGCGGGCCATCGGGCAGCGTGCGCGGCGGCTCCCAATCGTGACCGGGCCAGAGCTGGGAGCGATCCCAGTCGGCGGGGTACCGACCGCGGGGCCAGCGCGGAGAGGGGTCGACCTCGAGCCGCGGGCCAGTCGAGAGCGTCCAGCCAGCCGGGAAACCTTGGAGCGCCTCGACCCAGTCGGGAGAGAGGCGCGACCCGAACGGGCTGCGCGGATAGTCAGTGACCTGCTGGTTGAGCGCCTCGGTGCCGTGGCGACCAGACAGCTCGCCGGTTTTGTGATCGCGGGCGGAAGGCGTGGCCCACAGCCGCACCTGCTGTCCCAGGGGCTCACCAGCCCCGTTGCCGTTAGTGCCGAGCTCTGCGAGCCGAGCTCGCCGAGCGTGCCAGGTATCGGGGTCCTCACCCTCGTTGGGGTTGTTGGCAGTTGGGGTGGCCCACGTCCGCTCCGGCGTCCACCGTCCACCCGTCGGCGCGTCGATGACCCGGCTGCCCCGGTCGCCCATCACTGCGACGACGAAGACGCGCCGCCGGATGTGGGGTGCCCCGGCGTCCCAGGCCCTACACCGGCTCCAGGTCAGGCTGTAGCCGGAGAGGTCGTCTTCCAGCCGAGCCCGATGATGGAGCAAGCCGGGGACATTCTCGAGCACGACTACCTCCGGCCGCAGTGTGGCGACAAAGCGCAGCACGCCGCGATAGGTCGGGCCGGTCCGAGTACCAGCGTCGATATCCTCTCGGCTCGCTCCCCTCCCTGCAACCGAAAGATCCTGGCAGGCAAAGCCCGCGCAAAGCACGTCAATCCGAGGCAGGTCATGAGGGTCCACCGCCGCCACGTCAGCCTCAATCTGGAATGCGTCGGGCCAGTGACGACGGCGGATGTCCGCGCCCACAAGGTCGAGCTGCCACGTGGTGCGCGTCCCGAGCGCCCACTCGCAAGCGAGGTCGAGGCCGCCGATGCCAGAATAGAGCGATCCGAGCTTCACGGGCGCGCTACCTCCATGCAAAATATGAGGCTACGATTCGGCCGCATCCGCTAGACGTGCGGCGATTGCCCGCGAAGGCTCAGAGTCTGGACTCATGATGTCTTCCCGAGCCGCTGCTGTCTCACCATCTGAGCCGTGACCGCGACTGCGAGAGCTTGCCACGCGTGCCCGTGGACGCCGTAGAGCGGGCCAGGATCTTTCCGCGTGCCAACCGCCATCTCTTTGGAGCCGCCAAACATTTCGATGAGGCGCTGCCGGACGATGGCATCACGATTCCCGCGGCCGGTGATGTCGAGCGCGGCGAGGATCGCGCGGCGATAGAGCAGGATGGTCTCATGGCCGGAATCGAGCGCCCGCTGCTGGAGACGGCCAACCACCTCACTCGTGGAAAGGAGTGAGGCGCCGGCCTGGCCGCAACTCTGCACGCGCTCGATCGCCACGCAAAATTCACCGCGATCATAGCCACAAGATATCGCGTCGAGCGCCTCGGCCACCGAGCAAATCGTGACATCGGTGATACGCCCCAAGTAGAGCATGACGAGCCCGCACTGGGTCGGGCCGGGATCGATGCCGAGAATCGCGGTCATGGACTCGCCCATGGGCTTCCCCACGCCCCGGTCAGCTCGCGAAGAAGGCGATCGTACTCCACGCGCTCTTCTCTCGTGCTCCATCGTTGGTCTGCGCGGGTCAACGTTGGAGCTTCCTTCATTTTGTTCCAATCCGCAAGTCTCATCATGGTTCACGGCCGATTCAGGGCAGCGATCAGCCGGCAGAGCGCCCGGACTTCGCGGCTTGTGGTTGGCGATGAAACGAGATGCAGGAGCCCGAGCAGCCGGCTTGCGAGGCCATAGCGGACGCCCTCTGCCGCATCGCGATGCTCGGGCAGGTCGGCCCACCATCCTGCGATGGCCTTGTGGTCGCGACGAATCGGTGGCGGCGCGAAATCACGGACTCTGCGAGCATCGGCGGCGGTCATGGCGCCACCTTGGCGGTGCACCAAAAAACCGGGCGGAATCCGCGCCCGAGTGCCTCACGCAAATCGGCCGCGTCCTCCGTATCCAATTCGAGGATCGCCGAGAATGTGCTACCGGAGTGGAGCCCGCCGAGGCTCAGCCATACCCCTTCGGCCGTAGAATAGACGCTACGGCCAGACGGGCCGCGCCAATCGTCCAGTGTTATCCGCACGTACACGCGCTCCATCGGTTCCGCGCTCATCGCGGGCACCCCGTCGAGGCGAGCGGCCAGGTCAGGCAGGTCACATCGGTGCGCTCGGATACGCCCGTACTTGGCCCACGCGCACCGAGCGCGGAGACCATGAAGCACACCTGCTCGCCTTGGCGTGGCCCCCAACTGGCGAGCGGCTCGACCTTGATGTGGTCGCCGCACACCGAGCGCACGCTCTTGCAGCGCTGGCCCGTGCGGAGCCATTCCCAGGTGCCGGCATGCCACGCGCCTGTGGCGCCGGTGCCTCCGAGCTTCACGAAGACCCACGGATTCGCGTTCACGCCTTCGAGCGCCGGCCAGTCGGCGCGGTAGTCGAGGCAGATGTCGGAACGGACGAAGCGTATCGAAAGCGGCGACACAACGGCCCACCGGGACACGTCGCGGTGGAGCCATCGAGTCGCCGGGGAAATCGGCCCGACCGGGCCACGAGTCGGGGTGGCACTCGGCACCGGCGGCGGAGACGGAGCCGTCGTCGGCGCGGGGGGACTCGTGGCCATGATGGTCGGGCGCACCGTCGCGGGAGGTGTGTGCGTCGGTGTCGGAGTCGCGCTGGGCGCGAAGGCGGGCGACGGCGTGGCCGTCGAAGGGGGCGATGTCGGTGGCGTCGCGGTGGTCGACGGAGTCACGGCGTGAGTGGGACTGGGTGTCGGTGTTCGCAGCGCATCGAGAATCGCCGGCAGGCGCGAGCACCCCCATCCTGCCGCGAGCACGAGTGCCCAGAGGGCGATCGAGAGCAGGATGGAGATTACGAGTGCGAGGAGAACGGGGGCGGGGGTGGTTTCGCGGGGCATCAGATCCTCCGTCTTGAATCGGTGCGGGCGCTGGGGGAAATATATGGGCGCGGCGACGCGTTGTCAAGCGGCCGGCTTCGCGCCCGCCCGATCGACTGCACGCTTGACAACGCCCAGCCGTGGTATTATATTATTCGCAAAGGAGGTTGATATGGCCAAGTTTACAGGTCGCGGGACAGGGCAGGGGTACGGCGGCGCCGCTTTCGAGCGGCGGCAGCACGCCGCTCTCCTGTCCAGGATCGCGGCCGCCCGCGCGACCTGTCTGGCCGGCCTTCTGGCCGATCTGGCCAGAATTGGCGTGGCCCGGTTCTCGGAAGATCTCCACCCGGGGATGACGGCCGATCTGCTGGCTGCCGTCGCAGCCCGCGGAGGGGTCGCCGAGGTCGTCCGCACGTCCCCATCGGGGGACGTCCGCATCGAGGGGGCGCTGCCATGACGCGCGCAGACCTCGACGCCGCGGTCGAGGCCGCGAAGGCCGCCGACTTCGCGGGCGGAATGGCCTACCGCGCGCTGCTCGCCGCGCGGAAGCACGGCACGCCTGCCGAGGTCGCGGCGGCCGTCGCCGCCGACAAGGCTGCCTCCGCAGCCCGCAAGGTGGCCGAGGCGCGCTATCTCGCCGCGAAGCGCGCGTACTTCGCTACGCCCGAGGGGCGGGCGGAGAAGGCCGCTGAGGCCGCCGCGCAGACGGCGCGGGAGCTGGCCGCTGAAGCCGAGCGGGCTGCCCGGCCCGCGCCGGAGGAGATCCGGTACACCGAGTGTTCTCGGTGGAAATACCGGAACGAGGACTGAGAAGGAGAGAGATGATGGATGCTACCCAGTTGTTCTGCTATTACTTCGCACGAATGCTTTCAGCGGCCGAAATGGGGCCGCTGCTTCGACGCGCCGCCAACGACACTGCCGAGATCTCTCGGCGCGCGCTGGCCGCGGAGAAGCGGCTGTGCCCGGAGCGGGATCTCGGCGGGGCGCTCATTCGTGCCGCCGAGGCCGAAATGGCCCGGCGGCGGGCGGCCGCGAAGGCCGCAGCCCAAGATCCCAGATTCTGGGACTGGCGCCAGGTAGGCCTGGCATACCGCCTGGACCGCACGGGATTTCTGCCTCTCGCCATTCCGTGCGAGGGGCAGAAGTAGGAGAAGAGTTTCCCGCGCCGGCTCCTATGGGTGCCCGGTCCGCGCGCGGTTCATCTTACTACGGGCACCCTCTTTGGAGATGGAGAACTATTGCACGTTGGCAGCCCCGTGCCCGCAGCGGGGGCAGTTCTTGGGGGCGCAATACGCGCCGGGCAAAAGCTGCCCCACTTGTGGGACCGGGTGCGCAGGGGGCGACCCCGAGGTCTGGCGAAAAGCGGGGCTCTCCACAACGGGGGCACTGTGGATGGGCGGCGAGGAACTGCTCCATCCCACGGATATCGGGTGGGTCGGGGACGGCCGATATCCTGCGCGCCCCGAGCCATGGGCGGCTGACGGGCCGTATCCCGGGGACGTGTTTATCATTGGCGGACGCGCAGTTGCGCGATACGAGCGCGACCGAACGCGACCCAGCCACGCATCGACGGATTTTGGGCCGGGCGCGGCGATGCGCTGCTTCCCGTGCCACTGGGTTGTTTGTGGAGAAAATGAAATGAACCTGTGGGTACTCGGGGCGCCGGACCCCGAAATGGAAGCGATCGAGACGATCCTGCACACTATGGGCGAGAGGGTGGCGTATGCCACGTGTGAGGGTAACAGGGTGAGCGCAAGAACCGCCTATCAGGCGGACCGCGTAGCACTGCCCCCGGGCTGCCGCACTCTGATTTGGGTCGAGTGCGCGCAGGCGGACGGGCGGGCCACCATCGATCATCACCGGCCGGGGGACGTCGGCTACGGCCGGCACCCGGCCAACTTCTTACACGCAAGCTCGATTGGCCAGGTCATTTCCCGCCTGGCGCGAGATGGGAAGGTCTGCCCCGAGTGGGATCGTGGGCAGCAAGACCCCGAGGATGACTCCGAGCCGGGGGATATCTGGCTGTGGCCTGACCGCCGCAGCGCCGCGGTGGTGCTGCCCGCCGGAGAGACGCGGGAAATCTCTTTCGTGGTGCCACTCATCGCCGCTGCCGATCACTGCCTCGGCGCGGCATACGCAGGCCAGTGTCCCGGGATCGATCCCGAGGAGCTACGCCACTGGCGCGTCGCCACGCGGGCAGAATTCCAGGGACGCAGTATAGAAGACGTGCTAGCCGACGTCATCGCCACCACGAAGGCGCTTCAAGAAGCGCCCCAGATCACGCTCCTCGGCCCCGCAGATTGGACGCATACCGAAGAGCATGACTGGAGCTCTTCCGTGTGCGACGGCTGCGCACGGGAAAGTATCGTGGCCGCGGACATGCGCCGCGAGCCGCCGTGGCCCGAGCTGCCCGAGGCTGCGACCTACGTCGGGATGGCCTATATATCCGGGCCATTGGCCGCGCCCGACGGGCGGCGAAAGATCACATGCTCTGGCACCGCCGAGGTCATCCGCGCGTTCATGGAGACCTGGGCGCCGGCGCAGGGGCTCGTCGACCTCTACGGCGACCCTGCCCGCGGATTCGCGGGGGGGTATCTGCCATGACCACAAAAAGTTTGCGGGCGCTGCGACGCGCAAATACCCGGGCATGCCAGGCCGCGCGACGCGCGTGCTGCGAGGAGCTGCAGGCAGAGAAGGCGTTCATGGCGGACGGCCTGAGCGGCCACAGCATGTGGCTCGAGGCGGCCATCCAGTACCGCCGGGCACGAGATGCGCACGTCGCGGCCAGGAGTGCCGCGATTGCCGCCCACACCGAGCTGCGCCGCCGCGAGCAGGCGCGACAAGACGAGATACTTGGCGTCCCGGCCGACAAGCGCCTAGCGGCGCTCACGTGGCACGAGCTCGGCGCGCTCTTGCGCCGCCGGGCGGGTGATACTGCGCCGATCAGCGCCCGCGCGTGGGCCGCCCGGGTGCGGATCTTGGGGAATTCGTCCATTTGCTCGATCATTTCGGGGGCGCCTGCGGAGGCGCGCAGGAGGCAGGAGGCCGCGAAGATGCGGGCCATAGAAGGCGAACAAGCGTATTTCCGAAAAAACGCTGAAGATTGCCGGCGCACGACACTCGAGCGCGCGGCACAGTTTGGAATCTTGGGATACACAGGAGAAGCGGAATGACAATCATTGAGTTGAAGACGCAGAATGTGAAGGCCCTCAAGGCCGTCCGATTAACGCCGGAGCCTACCGGTATCGTGGAAATCGCGGGCAAGAATGGCGCCGGGAAAAGCGCCGTTCTGGACGCTATAAAGTGGGCGCTCGCTGGCGGGCGGGCCATCCAGGAGCGGCCCGTCCGCGACGGGCAGGCGGGGGCGAGCACCGAGCTCGACCTCGGAGATTACACCATCCGACAGGATATCGCGATCGATGGGAAGTGCCGGCTCACGCTTCAATCGAAGGACGGGGGGAGCTTCCCGCAGGCCTGGCTCTCGGCCGCAACGAATTCCATCGTACTCGAGCCCGAAGAATTCGTGCGCAAACCTGCGCGCGAGCAGTCCACCGTGCTCCGGCAGCTCGTGGGGCTCGACACCTC
>JACPVJ010000138.1 GCA_016191785.1 Myxococcales bacterium
GCCGCGATGATCGCGTTCGCTGGCTCGACACGGCTCGCGCGTGGTGAAGACGACTCGGACACGCTGAGCGTGAGCCCGAAGACATCGCTCGCGTCGGTCACGCGCAAGGGGAGCGGGCGGAGGGGGTAGGGCGAGCGCGGGTGGGCAGCACGGCTTGGGCCCGACTGGACCGCAACGACGCCGGCGGGTAGACTGCGCTTGCGCGAAAGGGGGCCGCATGGTCCGAGCATCTCGCATCTCGCATCTCGCGATCGTGAGCGTGGCCCTGCTGCTCTTCGGCTGTGGGTCGTCTGAGTCGCCCTTCGAGCAGACGGCCGGAAGCGCCCTGGGGAAGTCGCACTGCGCGGGGACTCCCGTGGCGTCGACGAAGCACAAGTTCGAGTCGACGGGGCGAACCGTGGTCATCGATGCGTGCCCGCCAGGCGCGACCGGGAACCTGGGGCTCGCGACTCGCGACGCCGCGACGGGGAAGGCGGTGGACTTCGAAGACCTCCGCGGAGATGACGCAACGATCTTCCACGATGTGAGAGGAACGATTGCCGGGAAGATGGAAGCGTTCATGACCAGCGCCCGGGTGCGGTCTTCGACGCCCATGTCTGGTTCCGCATCGATCTCGGTGACGCCCCGGAGAAAGAGGCGGAGCTGACCGACCCCGTTCAGTCCGCCCAGTTCGGGGCTAAGCGCGAAGCCAGAACCCGGCTCGCGGCGCACGCGCTCGCCGAGTCCATCAAGTGGGTCCCGGGACTCGAAGTCGTGACGAAGGTCGCAGCGCCCGTCGAGTACGGAGCTCCGATCCTCCGTGTGCGCGGGAGCGCGGCGGCGCTGCACCAAATCGGCAAGCTGCCGACGGTCTGGCGGGTGATGCTCGAGAACGACTCCTCACAGCCACACTCGGCCGACTTCTACTGCACGACCGAGACCGACGACATCGACCCGCTCGGGATTGATGGAACCGGCCAGACCGTCGCGGTTCTGGAGTCCTCCAGTCCTGACAGCTTTCTGAATCTCCCGAACGCCGTCGCAGACGCCAACGGCTGCCAACCTAATCCGTTCTATGGCGGTGGCCGTAAGAAGTGTCATTGTCCTGCTGGAGGCATCTCGTCGCACCCGCGCGCAATGGCCGGGGTCATAGCCAATTCGAGCACCTCGTTTGGGGGCTTGGCGGACCAGGCCACGCTGCTTTTCGCGAACTGGGGAGGCTGCACGACGAATGGGCCAGATCAGTTCTCGAGCGGGCTCAACTGGGCCGTCAGCAACGGCGCGCGGATCATCAGCCGCAGCGAAGGCTGGCCCCCGCCCTGGGAGTCCCTCGACGACGGCATGCAGACCTCGCGAGACTTCCTGGTGGACTACACCGTTTCGCGATCGCCGTATCCATTCGTCGCGGAGTCGACGGGAAACGACGCGGGCTTCCCTTCCGCCAACGTGCTGCGCAACGGTATGGTGGTGGGTGGCGGGAACGAGACCAACGGGTGCAACCGTAGCGACGTGGCGTTCGCAAACACGAGCTGGTCGAACCCCAACCCAGCGGCATACTTCAAGGGCTTCGAGGTGCCTCACATCGTCGCTATCGCCGCCAACGTCGACACGGCGGGGCCGCTCCTCGGTCAGGTTGACACCACAGGCGGAAGCAGCGCGGCAACCGCGCAGGTTGCCGCCACGGTGGCGTCGCTCCACGAAGCCAATTCGGCCCTGCGGAGCTGGCCGGAGGTCGTGGTGCCGGGTCTCATGGTCTCGGCGAACGAAGACGTGGACGGCGTGGACCTGAGCCTCCACGATGACTGGGACGATCGCGACGGGGCAGGATTGCTGAATGCCGGGGCGGCCTACCTGACCCTGAACACTTCGCGGAAGATGAACGGCGGGAACTCGCCGGAACCTCGCGGACACGACTACGGCGGCATCGCTCCGTCGCAAACGCCTGCAGGAACGCCTTACGGCGAGGTCTGGAACGCTCGTATCGACAACGGACGCACGCTTCGCGTTGCGGCGCTTCTCCAGTCCCGCCCGAACTGCCCATCCAACCCGGGGTGCAACGAGCAGTACGAAGGCGGGGTCATCGGCGGGTGTAGCGCAACCAACATCTGCTCGGCGAATCCCTACGTGATCTTCTCCCTGGAGATCTGGGAGGGCAGCACGCTTCACACCCTCTCGTTCAACGCGTCGACGTCGTACCAGTTCGCGAGATGGGAGAACACGTCCGGCTCGACGAGGACGTATCAAATCAGGCTCACGCCCCTGAACTACGGCGGCCTGACCTACACCACCTGGGGCATGGCCTGGTTCGAGGAGTGAGCATGGCGCCCCGCAAGAGAGACCCTCGATTCGCGCGGCTCAGCGGAGCGCTGTTTGCGCTCGCGCTGACCGCGCAGCTCCAGCCAGGCTGCGGAGGGTCCGCCGAGGACTCCACTCCGGGCCAGGACGCTGGACCCGACTCCGGCCAGGATGACGCCCCTGATGGCGGAGACGCACCCGATGCCGCCGATGCGGCAGACGCGAGCGATGCGGCGGACGCGCACGACGCGCCCACGACGTGCCCAGTGAGGAAAGCCGTGTGGGAGTTCATCTACGCCAACAAGAGCTGCGCTTCTGCCAGTGATTGCACTGTGGCGAAGACCTGTTTCACCCAGGCCGAGGGCTGCGGAGGCGTGCTTGCGGGGCTCTACCTGAGCGCGGGTCACGATTCTCAGAAGCTCGCCGAGCTCGAGGCCTCGCTCTCGAAGTCCGGCGAAGCCTGCTGCTTCGTGCCCGGCTGCGATTACGTGGAGCCCGCGGTCTGCTGGAAGCAGACTTGCTTCGCGTTCCACGGAGACCAGGACCAGGCCGGACGAGAGAAGTGCCACGGACTGCTCGACCGGAACACGCTGTGCGCAACCTGCGTCTGTTCGCGAATTGCCATGACCTGCAACCAGGACGCCGCGTGCATCCAGCTCCTCCAGTGCGCGCACGACAACTCTTGCCTGGGCAACCCGAAGTGCGCGCCCGACAACCCGGGCTCTCCGTGCAAGGCGTTGGTCGACACCTTGGGGGGGCCTTCGGCGAAGTCCGTGGCGCAGTTCGCTGCGGTCAACGCGGGCGTTCCCCTGGACGGCTGTGACATCCCGTGCGCGAACCCCTGAGATTGCGTTCCCGGTGGAAGACGAGCTTCGACCTATGCGCGTCCCCTCCAGCCGCGTGAGCGCGAGCATCGGCACGACGCTCGAAGCCTCGTCGAGACGCCGCAAGCTCGCGCTCACCGGCTAAGGAGGGGACCGCGGAGCGCAGCGACGCGAGGGGAGGCACCACTGCAGCGGCCTGAAGACCAGCGTGGCCCGCTGGGTGGAAGAGCACGGCCGCCCGGGCGACGACCAGACCCTGCGCGACGTGTGCGCCACCTTTCAGCGCCGCGTGGTCGACACGCTGGTCAAGAAGCTGATCTTGGCTGCGCGCCAGGAGCGGGTCGAGACGGTGGTCATCGCCGGCGGCGTGGCCGCCAACCGCGAGCTCCGCGAGCGCGCGAAGACCGCGGCAGAGAAGGCCGGCTTGCGCCTGGTGGTGCCGCCGTTCCGCGCGTGCACCGACAACGCCGCGATGATCGCGTTTGCTGGTTTGACACGCCTCGCGCGTGGCGAAGACGACTCGGACACGCTGAGCGTGAGCCCGAAGACGGCGCTCGCGTCGGTCACGCGCAAGGGGAGCGGGCGGAGGGGGTAGGGCGAGCGCGGGTGGGCAGCACGGCCTGGGCCCGGCTGGACCGGGACGACGCCAGGACGCTCTTGACGGGCCGATAACACGGAGGCCGCGGGGGTGCTCAACGGTGTGTCGCCGTCACAAGGAGCGTCAGCGCCTTGATGTGGTCTACCGGCAGGTTCTCGGCCCAGCGCATCGGGGCGTAGATGAAGCGCAGCTCAGGACCGATCGCAAAACGCCGGCCCAGCGCGAGATCGTAGCCACCGCCCACGCCCGCGGCCGGTCCCCACCAGACCGTTGCTCTCCCTTCTTGGAACGACTTCGAGTCCCTCAGCACGCTCTGATTGGGCCCCACCATGGTGCTCAGCCCGAGCAGCGCCTGGACGTAAGCGCCGGAGCGCGGCGTCAGGTGGACCTGCGCGAAGGCGCCCAGTATGGCCAAGCGCAGCGATTGATCGCCCGCGCCTTCCCTGGCGCGGATGGCGCTCTCGGCGTTCGCTCCCACCAGACCACCGCCCAGGAAGAATCCCGGCTCGACGGCGCCGCCCACGAGCGCCTCCCACGCTAGGCCTCGCCCCTCGGCAGTGCGAGAGGGCTCGCCCTTCAGTCCTTCGTACTGCGGACTACCCAAATAGGACCCCCCGATGCCGGCACGCAGGAACAGTCCGCCGCGGACGTCGGAGCGCTCGCGGTCGCCCACGCCGGGCTGCTGCGCGGACACCGGCCCCGAATGGAACAGGACGAGTAACGCCAGCGTGAGCTCGCGGCTCATGGCTCGAGCGTCGCGGGCCAGCGCGAAGTGCGCCCAATCTGAGGCGAGCGCCGCTACGACAGCTCCCGCCGACGACGCGCACGCTCGCGAGACCCTCTGCACGTACGTGTTGCGCCCGCCTCTCGCGAGACCGAGTGCGGCGGCTCGAGAGCGGGCTCGCGCGCATCCTGCTCGAACGGGCGTTCTCGGACGGCACCACTGCGATCGCTCTCGATCCACTGTCACTACTCCGTAGGTTGGCAGCCGCGGTGCCGCCCCCGTGGGCCTATCGCGTTCACCACGCGGGCGTGCTCGCCACGGCTCACCGCCGGAGAGAGCAAGTGCGTTCGCTTCAGATTGGGCGCACCCGCCGCAGGCGACCATGGGTATTTGTTGCGGCGCGGATCCGAGCAACAAATGCTCATGGCGACGCGAGATCCGGTCTTGTAAACACCGAGACATGTTCGCGGCTTCGCGGGTCGCTCGAGCTCTGGCGTCTCAGGCGCTCTGCGCCGCGCTCGCCACAGCCGCGTGCTCGGGCTCGCAGGACTCGCCTCCCGAAGGCTGGGCGAAGGCGGGGCCGATCTGCGACGCGATGGGAGCAACGTCTTCCGATGCAAGCTGCTATTCGGGGGCCGGCTACTGCAACCCCATGCTGCCGTCGCCGGCCCCGGAGAATCCGAGCGAGCTCTGCAACTGCACGCGGTGGCAAGGCTACTTCAATTGCGTGGGCTCGAGCGGAAGCGCTCCGCTCTGCTCCGAGTGCGATCCGGGAAACGCCATCACACCGACCTGCGCTCCCGGACTCGTGTGCCTGCCTCTCGGCCGCTGCGCTCGGATCTGTTGCACCGACGGCGACTGCGGCGGCACGCCCTCCAGCTGCACCGCCGTTTCGGGGTTGGCGCCACTCCGCGCGTGCACCGCGCTGGAAGCGGGGAGCGCGAGGTGACGCTCCGTGCTCGACCCGCCGCGATGATCGCGCTCTGCTTGTCGGTGATGGGCACGGTCGGCATGTCTGCCCGGCCCGCCAGTGCGCAGGTCGAGCCCGGCGCTCACCGCGAACAGTGGAGCGCGAGCGCGGGGGCAGAGGCCGGCGCGATGGTGGCGCCGGGTCTGGCGCCCAGGTACGGCGCGTTCGCCGCAGCGGAGCTCCCGGTGTCCCGGCGACTGGTACTCCGCCTCGAGCCCGCCGTCATGTTCGTCTCCGAATCCAACGAAGTGAGCCGCTACCAGGTCCCGGGCGAACCGTTGGGAACGGTGAAAGAGGAACGCACGGTGCTCGCCGTCTTTGGCCGCGCGTTCGCGGGCCTCGTCTTCACACCCTGGCTGACGGGCTACGCGGGCGTGTTCGCGGGCGGCGCCCGCGGAAAGATCGCTTCGTCGAGCACCGACTCACCGACCTGTGGCGGCGGCACGCTGTGGCGCCCGGTCTTCGGCGCTGCGCTCGGGGCGGGAGCTCGGCTGGCAAAGAGACACGGATTGGAGCTCGGCGCGCTCTTCGAGCTGGGCAAGGGATACCCCTTCGCGCGCTGCGCCGTGATCAGGACCGACGATGGCGAGGACCTGCTGCCCGACCCGCCCTTCGAGGCGGACGGCCTGTTCGTTCTTTCCGCGCTCGCCCGCGTCGGGTACTCGTGGTGACGCGGGCCCGGGGAGCGACCTCGCTCGCGTAGGGGAAGCCCGCGCGACCTTCTTGCGCGCCCCGCGCCGTCGAAGAGCGAGGTCGACGCCGCGACGCTCGCGGCCAGGGCGCACGCGGGCTGACCCAGATCAGCGGTGGACGGCCGTGAGCAGGAGCGCGGCGCGCCGTCCTCGGCTGCGCAACCCGAGCGGACCTTCGCTGGTCGCGAACGTCGGGAGGCGAGCGTAGCCCGTTGGGCGATTCCGCGAGCTTCGAGTCGTCATCGACGACTTCGTACTGGACGTAGGCTACGGCGCCAGCCAAGTGGAACCCCGCTTTCTGGGTCGATGAACCAGCCCGCGAACGCGCCAAAGAAGACGATCGTCGCCGTCCCGGTCAGCTCGAAGCGCTTGCCGTTGACCTCGTGGGTCGGACTGTGACCTCCGTTCCCCAAGGTGCCGCATCCCGAAACGAGCCCGGCGGCGGGGTTGCCACCGACGCCTTCGCCGCGCGCGCCCGGCCATGGTCACGCGAAGTCCGTGGCGCAGTTCGCTGCGGTCAACGCGGGCGTTCGCGTGGACGGCTTTGACATCCCGTGCGCGAGCCCCTGAGGTTGCGTTCCCGGGGGAAGACGAGCTTCGACGTGTGCGCGTCCCCTCCAGCCGCGTGAGCGCGAGCCTCGGCACGACGCTCGAAGCCTCGTCGAGACGCCGCAGGCTCGCGCTCACCGGCTAAGGAGGGGACCGGCGCCGCGAAGCGGCGACGAGGGGAGGCACCCTCGAACGCCGCGATGATCGCGTTCGCTGGCTCGACACGGCTCGCGCGTGGTGAAGACGACTCGGACACGCTGAGCGTGAGCCCGAAGACATCGCTCGCGTCGGTCACGCGCAAGGGGAGCGGGCGGAGGGGGTAGGGCGAGCGC
>JACPVJ010000139.1 GCA_016191785.1 Myxococcales bacterium
CCCGGGGGTCGTGGCATTCTCGCGGGCGTCACGGGCATGCCACATGTTGGGCGAGGCTTACGTGGCGATAGTGCCTACGTCGAGAACGGCGTGGGAGTATCCTGACTCGCCTGTGGACGAGGACCCTCGGAGTAAGCGTCCGGCCTGGCCACGTTGGCACCGGGGTTGCGGAGCGTGGCGCGGTGCAGTGCCGATGACGCCCATGGCGAACTGACCAACCGTCCGGTACAGCCATCTTTCGCGGGCACCGCGGTCGCGGCACTCTGCCTCCCGTGCGGTGTTGCCGCTCGGAGGAGGCGAACGATGGCAGGACGGAGCCGGATGGTGGGAGCGGTGGTGGCGGTAGCGGGCAAGCGGTACTGGCGGCAGGCCGAAGCCCGGGTGGTGGTGGACGCCTGGCGGAAGAGTGGGCAGCCGCTGCCGGAATTCGCGGCGGCACTGCGAGTGCGGGCGCAGCGGATAGCACGGTGGGCGGAGCAGTTGGAGGAGCCAGCCCCGCGGGCAGGCACGCCCGCGGACGTTGACTTTCACCCGGTGCGGGTCGTTGGTGCCGACCGGGATCGCGGGCGGCGCGAGCCCATCGAGGTGCTGCTGGGCGAGGGCCTGCGCGTGCGGGTGCCGGAGGGCTTCGCGTCTGATGACCTGGCCCGGGTGCTGGCGGTCCTGGAAGCGCGGGCCGCATGCTGACCCTGCCCTCGTCGGTGCGGATTTACGTAGCGGCGGAGCCGGTTGACCTGCGGCTGGGCTTCGACGGACTGGCCGCCGCCACGCGGCGACTGATCGAGCAGTCGCCCATGAACGGGCACCTGTTCGTGTTCCTGAATCGGCGGCGGAACCGGGTCAAGGTGCTGGTCTGGGACCGCACGGGCTGGCTGCTGCTGTACAAGCGCCTGGAGCGAGGGACGTTCGCTCTTCCCCGCGAGCCGATGGTTGGCCAGCGCCATGTGGAGGTGGATGCGGGCGAGCTGGGGCTCATCCTGGAAGGCCTGGACCTGCGCGGCGCTCGCCGCCGTGAGCGCTGGTACCGGCGTGCGGATTCGGAGCCGACCACGGTAGCCACCGCCGCCGCTTCGCACTGAGCGGTGAGGATGTCTCGCTACCCCGGCGACCAGCGGCCGGGAAGCAGTTCCTCGATACGACTCTGGAGCCAGCCTCCGGCCAGCTTGCGCAGCACATCGGTGAGGTAGGCCAGGGGCGGGATGCCGTGCAGAGCACAGGTGCGAGTCAGGCTGTAGAAGACCGCGGTGTGGGCCGCCGCCTCGTGGGACCCGCAGAAGAGGTAGTTCCGGCGGCCGAGAGCGATGGCCCGCATCTGGCGTTCGCAGAGGTTGTTGTCGAGGTCGAGCCTCCCGTCCTGCAGGAAGCGGGTGAGGGCCTGCCACTGGTTCACGAGATAGCTCGCCGCCTTGGCCAGATCCGAGCTCGGGGGCTCCGTGGCCAGGGTGGGGACGAGCCATCCCCGGATCTTGTCCAGCACCGTGGTCGAGAGCTCCTGCCGCAGCGATCGCCGCTCGTCGAAGGAGAGTCGTCGTGCGTCGGCCAGACTCTCGATGCGGTAGAGCCGGCCGATGAGGAGCAGTGGCCAGGCCACCCGGCAGTCGCTGTCCTTCAGCGCCACCAGCCTTCGCCGGCCATGCGACCAGCAGCCGATCTCGATGGCCGAGGCTGCCCTTCCGTTGTAGAGGCGGTCGAAGACCGTGGCCGCGTCCGCCTGTACGTAGCCCGTCCGCCCTTTGAGGAAGTCCCAGGGTCCGATGAGGCCCGCGCCGGTCGGCCGGTAACGGAACAGCACGTCCCGGTCGTCTCCCACGCAGCCCCACATCGTGCCCCGCTCGACGTTCATCGCGCTCTTCCGGTCCAGGACCTGGATCCCGGTGCCATCGATCCGCACCACGTACGCGCCCAGGATCCGCTGGCCGAGACAGTCGACCAGCGGCCGGAGGATCTCGCCAGTCGCTCCCATCCAATCCGAGAGGGTGGACACCGGGATGGTCGCCCCGTTGCGAGCGAAGGCGTCGTGGATCCTATGCAGTGGCTGATGGTCGACGAACTTGCTCACGATGACCTGGGCGACGAGCGAAGCGTCCACCGCGCTGCGCGGGATCACCTGCGCCGGCGCAGGCGCCGTGCTCACTCCTTCCTGACACTCGGCGCAGGCGTGTTTGGCCAAGTGGTACTCGTGGTCGACGAAGTGGCCGGGCACCCATTCCAGCCGGTGGGTCACGTCCACTCCGATCGCGGGCCGCAACGCCCCGCAGATCCCGCAGACCCGGGCCGCCTCGGGCAACTCCACCTCGTGGACCAGCTTCTCCACGCCTGGCCCCGTGGCCAGGCCCTTCCGCCGCGCGCGCTTGTTCCGCTTCTTCCCGGCGCCGTTCCCGGTATGGGCGTCCTCGGCGTCGCGCGTCGCCTTCTCCAGCTCCGCGTCTTCCTGGGCCTCCGACTCGGGATCTGGAACCACGGCCGCCGCCTGCCCGCCCATCAGCTCCAGGAGCAGGAGCAACTGGGCCGGATCCACCCGCTCGGAGCGCGAGGCCGCGCGCTCGCGCCGCAGCTTCGCTACCTGCAGCTCCAGGTCATGGCACTGGCGCAGGACCCCGCTCAGAGCGGCCAGGCAAAGCTCCACCGCGTCGCTCACCTGCCCCGCCGCCACCAAGGCGAGGGCCGAGTCCCGCACCTGCTGCGCCGCCCGCGGAGCCTTGCCCCGCGCGGAGGGCGCCGTCGGAGCCACGGGCGTGGTCGCGGCGACGGCGGCGACCCCGGTCACTCGCCCTTTTTCCGCACGCGCTGCGCCAGGGCCTCGCGGTTGATCTGGCTCCGCTCGAGCATGGCCTTCCACAGCTCCGCCCAGGCCGCCACCGCCTCCCGTACCTCCGCTTCGTACTGCCGCGGGATGTAGAGCGTCTTCGACCGACCCTCGGAGTCGCGGTACTTGAAGTAGAGGCTCGGCCCGTGCCGGCGGGATGGGTCCTGAGCACAGGCGCAGGTGGGCTTCCCGCAACGGACGAGGACCTCCGTGAGGTTGCCCTGGATGGCGACGTCGGCCAGCTCGCGCAGGCGCCGAGCTGATTCAGTATCTGAATGAGGGGGCATTTGACCCTTAAGATAGCCAACTTACCTAAATAAGTCAAGTCCTTTTTCAACGCACCTAACGAATTGTGTGTGCTGTGTGGATGAAGCCGACTACGCCTACGCCCTGGCCGCTCGATCAGTCGCGGCAGGTCGGGCCTCAGGCCTCAACGCGCCATCACGACGCTCAGCAAGCCACCTGCCAACGTGGACTCGTCGGACGCTTACCCCTCGGAGGCTTAATGGCGCGGACGAAGGCACTCCTCTTGCTTGCCGTTCTGTCACCCGCACTCGCGAAGCCCGCCCTGTCATGCATGTGTCCGCCACTCCCCCCGGGGGCTAAGCACGGCGCCCCTTTTCTGGATGTGGCCCTGGCTGCCGACCTTGTGGTGGTCGCTGAAGTCGTTCAGCACGAGG
>JACPVJ010000152.1 GCA_016191785.1 Myxococcales bacterium
CACCGCCGCTGCCGCCGGTCGCACCGCCGCTGCCGCCGGTCGCACCGCCGCTGCCGCCGGTCGCACCGCCGCTGCCGCCGGTCGCACCGCCGCTGCCCGCCGTGCCCCCACCGGCAGGAGCCTCGTTGGTCGAACTCGAAGAACAGCCCATCGCAAGGAAGCAGACCGTGATCAGGGACGCGAACCGCATGACCCTCCCATAGCCGCGATCGACCCGGAGGGCCACGAGCTCAGGGGCTGAAGCGGAACGTCCAGCTGGCCGCGGTCGAGTCGCGGGCGGGGTCGAAGCGCAGCGCGGACATGCCCTGAACGAGGCATTGGACCAGCTTGGGGTCGGCAAGCGGCGAGCCGGGCACGGCCACGCCCGGTGGCGGCTGTTCGGTCGCGCGACTCACGCGACCGCCCGGCTCGATGTCGAAGAAGACGGTCACGGTACCGCTCTTGTTGGTCATGAACGACTCGCTGCGCTGATAACAGGCCGAGAGCCGGGGGGTGTTCGCTTCGACGACCCGCGCGATGTCTTCCGGACGGCGCTCGGCCAGGTTCGCGGGTGGAGGCGACGGCGGCGGGCCCGCCGGCGGTGGCCCAGGGTACCGAGGTGGCGGCCGGGCAGGGTCGCTCGCGTCGCACGCAGCGAGCAGCACCAGAAGGGGAAGCGACGCGCAACGATAACGATGCATCGGGACGAAAGTCTCGCCCATCCGCACCTCGCGCGCCATCACGTCGGTTGACGAGCCGGGGGGACTGCGCAAAGAACACCGGCGGATGGGTCTCTTCCTTCGCGTCGCGCTGTTCGTGCTCGCCCTCTCGGCGCTCGCCCTCACGACGCGCCCTGCCCACGCCTACGGCTTCATGATCCGCCACGGCTACGGCGGGTGCACCACGTGCCACACCGATCCGTCGGGGGGCGAGACACTCACGCGGTACGGCCGAGCGCAGAGCGACCTCTTGCTTCGCATGCGGTACGGCAAGGCCGAGGCGTCGGCACCGCCCGCCCCCGCCAGCGGGTCGTTCGACGGCTTCGACGACTTCGACGAGACCGCCTCACCGAAACAGATCCCGGCGCCGGCACCGGCAGAGGAAGAAGACGCCGCGAGCCCCAGCAGAAGCTCGGGCTTCTTGTGGGGGCTGTTCGACGAGCCCGACTTCGTGTCGCTGGGCGGCAGCCTGCGCAGCGCATCGACGCTGAAGAGCGGCGATTTCCGTTGGTTCCCCATGCAGGCCGACTTCTACGGTCAGCTGGCCTTCGGCCCGCTCCACGTGGGCGGCAGCCTCGGTGCGGTGAAGACCCGGGCGGGCTCACCCCACGGTCGGGCGGCGCTCGTGACCCGCGGCGACGACGGCCAGCTGAACCTGGTCTCTCGGACGCACTGGCTCGGGCTTGGTCTCGACTCCCGTAACGAGCTCTTGCTCCGGGCGGGCCGCTTGAACGTGCCGTTCGGGCTGCGCATGAGCGAGCACGTGATGTGGGTGCGCGAGGCCACGCGCACCGATCGCGAGTCGGACCAGCAGCACGGCGTCGCCCTGGCTTACAGCGGCGAGGCGCTCCGCGGCGAGGTGATGGCGATCGCCGGCAACTATCAGCTCACGCCCGATCGCTATCGCGAGCGCGGCTACAGCCTGTACCTCGAGGGCTTCGCGTCGTCGTCCCTGGCGGTGGGCGCGAGCCATCTTTTCACGGTGGCCCAGGCCGATCGACTCAGCCTGGAGCAGGGCGAGACGCTCCGGGGCGCCCACGGTCTCTTCGCGCGGTGGTCGCCGCTCCGCCCGCTGGTGGTGATGGCCGAAGCCAACGGGCTGAAGTCGTCACGTCGCGACCTGGGGTACGTGGGCTTCGTCCAGGCCGACTACGAGCTGACGCAGGGCCTGCACCTGGGCGCGACGGGCGAGGCGCTCGACGCCGGTCGCGTGCGCCAGACGGGCCCAGACCAGGCGAAGATCCCCGGCGCGGGGGAGCCGCGCTTCGGCGGTTGGCTGACCACGACATGGTACTTCCTGCCGCACTGTGATCTGCGGGTCGACGCCATCGCCCGCCAGAACGCGGACTTCATGCTGATGAGCCAGCTCCACGTCTTCTTGTGAACGCGATGAACACGCCTCCCAGAGTCTTCCGCTTGGTGATCGCGCTCTGCTTCGCGTCGTCCGCCGCCGTCGCGTCCCCCGACTATCCCGACGCGGTCCAGGGCGCGACCGGGTCGCCCTGCCCGCCGCCTTGCACCGTGTGCCACGAGTCGTCGAGCGGTGGCTACGGCACCGCGGTCAAGCCCTTCGCCCGCTCGATGGCCAAGGTCGGCAAGCTCGACGCCGAAGACGCAGCCTTGGTCGCCCCCGCGGTCGAGAAGCTGAGGGCGCAGGCCACGGACAGCGACGGGGATGGCGCGACCGACATCGACGAACTCGGCGCCGGCCGCGATCCGAACTTGCACGGCAAGGGTGACCTCTGCGGGCCGGAATACGGCTGCGGCGCGCGCGTCGAACCCCGCGGGCGCATCGACGGGTCCGCGCTCGCGCTCTCGGCGTTGGCCGCCCTCGCGCTCTTCGCCCGCTGGCGCTGGCGCTGAGCCGCGCTCGCGCAACTTGTCCGAGCGTCAGGCCGCTTGGGCCGCGACCACCGCCGCGGGGCCCGCGAGCTCGTAGTCGTCACCGTACTCTGGCTTGACGCGCCCCTGCTCGTCGAGGAGCCACGGCGGCGCGTGGCGACGCGGAACTCGGATGCGGCCGTGCTCCACGTGCGTGCCGAAGACGTGGTCCCAGAGCGGGCTCGTGACCCCATGGTTGGTGCTCGGGTTCGAGAAGTGGTGGGACAGGTGGTTCCGGCGTGCCCAGCGGCTGTATGCCCCGCGCGGCGCGTGGGTGTGGGTTCGCCGGTGGAGGATCTCGTAGGTCGCGTACGTCAGGGCGAAGCCCGCGGCGAACGACAGCGCGCGGCGCGGCCCGAACGCGAGGGAGCCCAGCGTGCCCGCTGCAGCGAGCACCACCGCGGCCGTCTTCACCTTGCGCGCGGTCGGCGTGAAGTACCGCGTGTCGGCGTGGTGCGCCTGGTGCTCGCTCCCGAAGTCCCCGTCGAACCAGCGCGCCTTCTCTTCGCTCTGGCGCTGCCGAGGCGCGTGACCGGCGAAACGATGCAGGCTGTACTCGGCCAGGCTCCAGGTGGCGGCGCCGGCGGCGAACGAGAGGGGCGAGATCATCGGCCCGACGCGTAGTGCGGCGGCCGCGGATCGGCAACGGCGGGTGCCCGGCCGGCGAGCTTTCGCCCTCTTCACGGACACTCGTGCCACTGAAATGAGGCCGCAACTTTACTATTCTACCGAGTTTACAAACCCCAGTATGATTTTGCTCGCTAATCCACATACCCCACCATGCTATATGTAACGCAGAATCAGGCTACAATATGAACGCCCACACCCGCCAGAAAGCGCGGCAGCGACTCGACGAACGGCTCCTGCCGCTCAAGCCGCAAGACCGGTTCGATGTCCCACCCAAGGGCTGGATCAGGGCAGTTCGCGATGCCTTGGGGATGACGGGCGTGCAGCTTGCCAAGCGGCTGAAGATCAGTCCGCAGAGCGTCGTCGCGCTGGAGAAGTCCGAGAAAAATGGTGCGATCAAGGTCGAGACCCTGCGGCGCGCGGCCGAAGCCCTCGGCTGCACGCTCGTCTACGCGCTCGTGCCGAACACCTCGCTCGAACGGGCGGTGAGTGACCGCGCCCGCAAACTGGCGATGCGCGACCTTGGCCGCGTCGCGCACACGATGAAGCTGGAAGCTCAAGGAACCGGAGACGCCGATCTCGATGCACGGATCGAGGCCTACATCCGTGACAACGTGAGCGACCGCGATCTCTGGGGTCAGCCGTGACGGACCTGTTTCGGGAACCGGACGATGCGACACCCCTCGCGCACGAAGAGCGCGAAGAGCTTCTGCAGACCTGGGTCACGAACCGGCGCGACCTCAACGAGGCCGAACAGGAAAACATCCTGAAGGGCGGGATATGGGCGCGGCGCAGCCGCGGCCTCACGGCGGCTGGCCTGCTCGAGGATTCCTTCGCCCGGACCCTGCACAAGCGCATGTTTGGCGATGTCTGGCGGTGGGCAGGGACCCAGCGGAAGACCGAGCGCAATGTCGGCGTCGAGGCCCACCGGATTTCAGTCGAACTGGCGACGATGTTCGATGACGCGCGCTACTGGGTGGAGCACGCGACCCATCCGCCGGACGAGATCGCAGTGCGGCTGCATCACCGGCTGGTCGCCATCCATCCATTCCCGAACGGCAACGGACGGCACGCGCGCCTCATGGCCGATCTGCTGATCGAAAAGCTCGGGGGCGAACCCTTCAGCTGGGGCGGCGGCAGCCTCGTCGACGTGGGCGAGTTGCGCCGCCGGTACGTGGCGGCGCTCCAAGCCGCTGACGACCACGAGCTCGGACCGCTCCTCGCTTTCGCGCGATCGTGAGGCGCGTCAATCGGCCACGCAAGTCGTGCAGGTGCCGGCGTAGCAGTGCGAGAACTCACCGGCGAGGTGCTTGCCCGTGGGGCAAGCCGGCGGGGGGCTACCGCAGTACGTGATCCGATCGACGCCGGCCTTCACGCACATGAAGAAGTAGGTACTGGGGCAGCTGCCGCACTGGAGGCTCGGCCCACTGCCGACGTTCTCGTAGCCCGATTGGCAACCGGAGCACGAGCCTTGGTAGGCGTTCTGGCACGACTTCCCGCTCGTGCCCTTCGGCTGACAGCTGTTCGCACCGGTGCACTTGCCGCAGTCGAGCGTGCCGCCGCAGCCGTCGGGGGCGGACCCGCAGCCGTAGCCCAACACGGCGCAGGTGGTGGGCGTGCAGATGCACTTGTTCGCGCTGCACGTCTTCGGTGAAGCGCAACCGCCACATTCGATGTTGCTGCCGCAGCCGTTGGCGATGGTGCCACACTCGGCGCCCTGCTGCGGGCAGGTCTTCGCCACGCACACGCACTTGTTGTTCGTGCACGTCTCGTTCGTGCCGGTGCAGCCGCCGCAGCTGAGGGTCTTGCCGCAACCGTCCGGCACGCTGCCGCACTCGGCGCCGTAGTCCGAGCACTTCTTCGCGGTGCAGCCGCAGTGGCCCGGCGTGCCGCCCCCGCCGCAGGTCTGGGGCGCGGTGCAACTGCCGCAGTCCAAGGTCTTGCCGCACCCGTCCGAGAGCGAGCCGCAGGTCACGCCAGCGCTGGTGCACGTCTTGGGGTTGCACGGGTTCGGGCCGCACTTGTTGGGCCCGGCCCCGCCGCAGATCGGATTCTGCGCGTCGGTGCAGCTTCCGCACGACAGGTCGTTGCCACAGCCGTCGGGCACGGCGCCACACTGCGCCCCCAGCTCTGCGCACGTCTTCGGAACACAGGTCGGCGCCTTGCACTTGTTGTCCGCGCCGCAGGTGGTCTTGGTGGGGTCGGTGCAGACGCCGCAGTCCAAGATGTCGCCGCACCCGTTGCCGACCTTGCCGCACGCGGCGCCCAGGTCGGCGCACCCCTTGGCCACGCAGGGCGTGGACCCGCACTTGTTCGGGCCCGCCCCGCCGCAGAACAGCCCGGCCTCACAGTTGCCGCAGTCCACCGGCTTGTCGCTGCAGCCGTTGGCGATCTTTCCGCAGTCGGCGCCAACGTCGTCGCAGGTGACCGGGACGCACGAGCCGGCGTCGCCGGCCGAGCCGCCGGTGCTCGCGTCCCCCGCCCCACCCCCGCTGCCGCCCGCGTCGGCGCCCGCACCGCCCTTGAGATCGTCGAGGGAGCCGAGTGAGCACGCCGCCGGCGCGAGCACGACCGCCCCTGCCAGGGCCAGCAGCGCCGATGCCCACCGAGCCATCGCTTCATCCTAGCGCGTTTCGCCCGAGCCGCGCCACTCACGAGTTGTCGACGGTGCCGTCGCTCACGGTGTTCCCCGACAGCACGAAGGTCCCGAAGTTGGTGCTCCCTTGGGCCGTGTACTTGTTGTGCGCCTTCTCGGCCGCCAGCGAGTACGCCGTGGGCGCGAAGTGATTGCCGGTGATCGCGCAGTGGTGCGTGTCGTAGACCGCGACGAAGTACTGGCTGCCGGCGACCCAATCGCCGCCCACCGTGTTGCCCTTCACCACCACGTCCCACAGGTTCACGCCGGCGGTGGAGGAATTCACCGTGATGAGCGGGACCGTGGCACCGCTCTTCTTGGCGCGCCCGCACGAGATCAGCTTGTTGCCCTGGATCACGAACGCTCCGAGCGAGCCCAAGGCAGCAGGGTAGTCCGCCGGCACGTACACGCTAATCGCCGTCGCGCAGCGCTCGAACGTGGCGCCGCTGATGACCACGTTCTGCCAACCGTAGGGGCGGATGGCCCCGTCGTTCTCGAAGGCCCCTCCGGACTCGGCCAAGGAGGGGTCGATGTCGTGAAAGTGCCCGCCCAAGATGGTGATGCCGCTCATCTTGGCCTTGGGCGCGCCGCCCGAGGTCTGGAAGTGATGCGACGAGATGGCCCGCGGCACGTCGTAGAAGACCGAGTCCTTGATCAGAACGTTGTTGGAGACGGTACCGTCACCTTTCACGTTGTGCGCCGCACCGATCCACGAGTAGTCGATGTTGATGGCCTCGTCGTCGATGCGGTGCACCGCCGCGACGCCGTGCATCGTGACCTTGTCCACGATCACGTTGTGCACGCCCGCCTGGTACTCGCCCCCCGACGAGTTGATCTCCAGGTGGTGGGCCTTGTACCCGATGTTCTTGATCTCCAGGTTGCGCATCACGAACTTCCGTGTGTGCACGATGGAAAAGCCGCCGCCGCCGTTCGCGTTCCAGACACCGCCGTCGATGGTCCAGTAGACGTCGGGGGCCCCGTAACCGCCGCCGCCGTTGTCGTCGACGTTCATCAGGTGCATCCCGGGCAGGCCGCGAACCTCCGCACCCGGTGCCTCGATGCGCACGTGCCCGCGCGTGTGCAGCGCGGTCGAGAGCTGGTGCACCCCAGGCTCGAGCACCACCTTGGCGAAGTGAGCGTCTTGGGCGGTGTGGTTCGGCCAGGTCGGCGACGAGCTCTTCGCGCAGGCGCGCGCGGCGTCCATGGCCACCTGGATGCTCTGCCCCGGTTTGACGAAGAAGGTGTTCGCCGGCGGGCAGACCGGCGGCGAGCAAGAACCGCAATCCGCGGCGCAGCTCGAGCACGTCTCTGCGCCGCTGCACTGTCCGTCGCCGCACGCGGCGGCCGGAGCGCCGCCCCCACCCGTCGGAGCGCCGCCCCCACCCGTCGGAGCGCCGCCACTGCTCGTGCCGCCCGCATTCGCGCCGCTCGCGCCGCTGGCGCCGGCGGCTCCGGCGGCGCCACCAGAGGCGCCCGCGTCGCTCCAGGTCCCGCCGTCGTGGAGCTTGGGCTTGGTGCCACCAACCCCGGCGTCACCGTCGCGGTCGACGAAAGCGATCTCGTCGTACCCGAGCAGGTTGCTGCACGCCACGGTCAGGACGAGGGCGATCGGGCACAGCTCGCGGACCATCGCCGTTCAAGGTACCCGGGCGCAGGTGCGCTTCGAAGGGAAACCGGGCGCGGCCTCACCTCTGGGCCGCGCGAGATCGGGCGACGCTGCACCATTTCGCCGGCGCTGTTCAGCGGGGCTCAGATCAGCGCGCTCACCTTGGCGGCGCAGATGAAGTCGTTCTCGCTCAGGCCGCCGATGGCGTGAGTCGAGTAGCGCACCACCACGTGGTCGTAGTGCACCGCGAGATCGGGGTGGTGGTCTTCGCGGTGCGCGACCCAGGCGACCGCGTTCACGAAGGCCATGACCTGGTGGTAGCTCGCGAAGCGGAAGGTACGCTCCAGGCTGACACCGTCGGGCGCCGCTCTCCAGTCGGGCAGCTGCTTCGAGAGCGCCGTGATCTGCTCCGAGTCGAGGGCCGGCACGCCGCCTTCGCAGGGGACGCAACGCTTCTCACCGAGGGACATGCTCAGGATGCGTAGTGATCCGCGCGAGGAGCGCAAGCCTAGGGCTGCACGCCAATGGCTCCGGGCACGCTCTCGGTCCCGGTGCCAAGGGCGAACACCCCCAGATCCGTCGGGGCCGCGCCCGAGGCGAACGCGACCTGCCGCACCCCGGACACCTCCGAGACGAGCACTCGCCCCGTGAGCTTGCCGCGGCGGATCTGCGCCATGTCGATCGGCAGCTGCGGAGCGCCGCCCTGATACGAGAGCTTCTTCGCCGAGTACGGCGCGGCGGGTTTTGCGGGGTCGAAGCTCAACACGTGGATGGCGTCGCCGAAGCCGCTGGTCACCAGCGCCGTCTTGTCGAAGGGCGACACCTCGATGTCGGCCGGGTCCTCGATCGGCGTGAGCTCTTGCAGGGCCGTGAGCCCGGTGCCGTCGACCTTCACCACGGCCACACGGTTCGGCACCGACGAGAACCCGCTGTTGTCGGCGATCAGCGCGTGACTCTCGTCGAGGGTCAGAGCCAGGCTGGAGACGATGGGCGAGTCCTGACCGAAGGCCACCGTGCTCGACAGGTGCTTGGGCGTCGCCGACCAGTCGAGGACGTGCAGATGCCGAGCCGCGGGGCTGGTCAAGATGTCGTCGGCGGCGACGAAGGCGCGCCCCGGCGTCTTGACCGAGAGCACCAGCCCGGCCGGCAACTTCGCGGCCGCTACCAGACCTTCGTCGGTGAGCTGGTCGTCGCAACCGATGCGGACCGAGTAGATCCCACCGCCGACGTCGCGCCACTCCGAGTCGATCACGTACAAGCGATCGCCCTTCGGATCGACCACCAGCTTCGAGGCGTTGAACGCGGCGCCGAAGCCGGCGTCGATCACGCTGACATCGCCGTTCGGTTCGATGCGGAAGGCGCCGACCTTGCCGGCCTCGGTGGCGACGAAGCCCAGCTTGCCATCGGGTGTGAACACGATCTCGCCGTTGGTGGCGCGGCCGAGCAGGAAGGTCTTGCCGGTCTTGGCGAGCTGGCCGTCCGCGTCGAGATCCAGCACCTGGTACAGATCCGACTTCTTCTGGTCGGCGTCGTAGGGCAGCGCAACGATCACCTTGCGCGGACCATCGGCTGGGCCCGGCGTGCGCACGCAGCCGCCGCCGTCCGAGGCGTCGCTCACGCTGCCGGCGCTGCCGCCCACGCTCGCGTCGCCCGCCGCGCCGGCGCTGCCACCGCTCGCGCCACCGCCACCGACCCCACCCGCGCCTCCCGCCGCGGCCTGACCCCCGCCTCCGTCGTCACCGCACCCGACGCTGAGCACCAGCGCCAACCCGCCCGATACCACGATGCGCTTCATTCCGAGCGCATCTCAAGTCGTGCGCGCTCGCGCCGTCAAGGGGCTCAGATCTTCTTGCAGAGCACCTGGGTCGAGCTGCACGACCCGCAGGAACAGCTGCTGCTCGACGACTGCACCACGTACCCACTGGGGCAGCTCGACCCGCAGACATAGAAACTCGAGCCGCTGTTGACCGCGCAGTTGGCTTGATACGAGCTGCACGACCCGCACGAGCAACTCGTGCTCAGCGACGACACGTGGTACCCGCTCGGGCAACTCGACCCGCAGCTGTAGAAGCTGTTGCCACAGTTGGGTGCGCAGTTGGCTTGATACGAGCTGCACGACCCGCACGAGCAGCTCGTGCTCAGCGACGACACGTGGTAGTCGGTCGGGCAGCTCGAGCCGCACTGATAGAAGCTGGTCTTGGTGGTGTGCTTGACGCCGCTCTGGGGGTCGCACGAATCGGTGGTGCACGAGTTGCCGTCGTCGACGTTCACTGGCGTGTGCGAGATGGCCCCGGTGTTGGTGTCACAACTGTCGGTGGTGCACGCATCGTTGTCGGTCACGCTCACCGCGGTGTGCTTCACGCCGGTGACCGGGTCGCAGCTGTCGGTGGTGCAGGCGTTGCTGTCGTTGACCTGGGGCGGGGTCCCGGGCTTGCAGTTGCCGGCGCCGTCGCAGGTCTCGGCGCCGTCGCCCACCGTGTTATTGCCGCAGGCGGTTCCCGACGACACGAAGCTCTTCACGCACTTGTTGGCGGTGCAGGCCTCGCTGGTGCACGGGTTGCCGTCGGCGCAGTCCGCCGGCCCCGAGCAGCTCGTGCCGCCACCGCTGCCGCCGCCCGCGGGGCTGCCGCCGCCACCCGCAGGGCTGCCGCCGCCACCCGCCGGGCTGCCGCCACCGCCTGCGGGGCTGCCGCCGCCACCAGCCGGACTGCCGCCGCCACCGGCGGGGCTGCCGCCGCCGCCCGAGCTCGAACCACCCGTGCTCGCGCCGCCCGTGCTCGAGCCACCCGCTCCGTTGCCGCCGTTGCCGCCGACCCACCCGCCGTCGCCGAGCCCGCCGCCGCTGCCGCCGGTGGTGCCGCCCCCGTCGCCGGGGTCGAGCAGATCTTCCGCTCCGTCGAAGGCGGCGCAACCGACCAAGATCGGCAGACACAGCGCCGCGCGAAGCCACGAGCCCATCGAGTTCGATTCTAGCTTCTCAGCCGGCGCGACGCGAGCGCCGCTTCGGGCCCGCACCTCACCCTACACGCCGCGGCGAGCGAGCCCCGGGCTCAAGCCCCCGCTGGAGCCTCACGCAGGCGGAGCGTCAGCAGGGTCATCCCGAGGGCGGCCAGCGTGAGGAACAGGTACAGCCAGAAGAGCCCCATCGCGGGGGCGTAGACCACCGGCGCGTCGAGCGCGGCGTGCAGCAGCACCGCCAGCGCCAGGTACCCGAGGTTGCGTCGCGTCACCGCGCGCATCACCAGCACGCTGGCTCCGACGTGAAATGCGATGGCGCACACTCGCTCCCATCCGGCGAGCAGCGGCAGGTACCACGGAAGAGCCCAGTACTGCCGCGCCGCGTGGCGCATGATGGCCTGATCCCCTTCGTTCACGCCGAACCGCGCGGCCCAGGGCGCGAGCAAGACATTGAGCAACCCGAGCAGCGCCAGCCCGCCGAAGATCATCGCTTCGACGCCGCCGTGTCCCGCCCCAAGGCCCAGCGCGGCAGGCCAGCCGCGGTCGTTCTTCACCACGAAGCGCATCGTCACGTATCGCGCCAGCTCTTCGCAGAGCCCGGCCGAGAGCCCGGCAATCAGTCCGACCAACGGCAGCGGCAAGAGCGCGACGCCTCGTGGCGGGCCCATCAGCCCGAGCGCCGAGTTGAGCGGCAGGTGCACCAGCTGAGAGGCGACGAAGGTGGCCCCACCCACGCCGAACAGGGCGTACCGCGCGCCCACCCGGCGCCTCAGCGCCACGGCCAGGGCCAGGGGGAGCAGCAACATCAGCGGGAACTGCCCGAGCGCCGCCGCGCACAGGTTGCCCCACGCGATCTGGACCGGGGCCGCTACCCACGTGCTCGTCAGAGCTGGTCCTTCCACGGCTTGACCCAGAAGCCCGTCAGCTTCCCCTGCGCGTCGAAGACCACGCGCACCTCGCTCGCGACCTTGCTCTTGTCGAAGGTCGCCTTGAAGCGGAAGACGTCCATCTTGCCGTCCTTCGTGCGCAAGGTCTCGTGATAGGCCATGGACAGAAAGCTACCGAGCTCTTTCTCGATGGACTTGTCCGCGGCGCGCTGCGCGTCCTCGGCGTTGTGAGCCTTGCGAAACGGTTCCGCGGCCTCCTCTCCGAGCAGCGGGTACTCGTCCTTCGCCCAGGCGGTCAGGATCTTGGTACCAATCGCCTCCGCGCTGGCCTTCTTCGTGGCGTCCACTCGTTCTTCGGCGACCTTCTCGAGCTGCGGCTTGCCGCACCCCACACTCGAGCAGGCCAGGGCGAACGCCAGGGTGATTCCCAAACCTCGGGCCATGCGACGGCACCTCCGCCGCCGAACCTACCACACCGGGCGACGGGGCAAGTCAGGCCGACTCGAGCGCCCGACGGAGTTCCCTCGCCTCGTCCCGCACCTCGCGCAGGTGCTCGAGCGCGTGCGCGCTGAGCCCGCCGCCCGGGACGTGGGCATTGGGCTCGTGGTCGCCGAGCCCGGCGTCGCGATAGGCCTGAAGCAACTGCAAGATGCGATCGCGCACCTCTTCCGCGTTCTCGATCCCAGCGAGCACTCCGCGGTGACTGACGAACGGCTGCTGCTTGTCGCCACCGCCACCGCCGCCCGCGGTGTCGATGCGCACGCTCGAGATGTGGTAGCGAAAATACAGCGGCAGGAGGGCGATCCAGAACCACGGGCCCAGAAGGCCCAGCGCCAGGACTCGCAGCACATAGAGCCAGAGCAGCTTCGTGCTCGGGCGCTCGATGGCGTAGATGCTCTCGGCGGATGTCATGCGGGGCAGGCGATCTGGCGCCGAGGCTACTTCTTCGCCTTGTTGCCCTGCGCGTCGAAGAACAGCACCTTGCGGTCGAGGCCTTCGAGGGTGGGCGCCACCAGCTTCCGATCGCCGGCCAAGACCACCACGAATTCGTCGGGGTTGCAGTAACCCTTGGCGAGGTCGTTCGCCTGCTCCACGCTCACGCTCTTCACCCGCTCGGACCATTTCTCGAGCCAGTCGTCGGGCCGGGAGTAGAGCGGGATGTTGGCGAGCTGCCCCGCGACGTCGCCGCCGCGCTCGAAGCGACCGGGGAAGCCGAGCAAGAGACCGCCCACGGCCTCGTCGCGCTCTTTGGCCGAGATCGGCCGCGACGCGCACAGGTCGCGCAGCTCTTTGAACGACTCGTCGATGCTGGCGCGAGTGGTCTCGCGCTTCACGCTGGCGGTGAGGCCGAAGAGCCCGGTCTCTTTGAAGCGGCGGAAGCTCGAGCCCGCGCCGTAGGTGTACCCCTTGGCCTCGCGCAGGTTCAGGTTCAGCCGGCTGGTGAAGGCCTCGCCGAACACCCGACTCATGACCATGGCAGGGAAGTCCTCGGCGGTGCCCTCACCCGGCGCCCGGCGCGCGATGGCGAGGGCAGTTTGGGTGGCGCCCGGGTAGTCGACGAAGAACACGGCCTTGTCGGGCGTGGCGCTCGAGACCGGCGCGCTCTTGGCCTTGGCCGCGCCCTTCCACTCGCCAAAGCTGGCTTCCAGCGCCTTCACGGCCTGCGCTTGCTCGACGCCGCCCACCACGATGAAGGCTGCGCCCTCGGGCACCATCAGCGCGGCATACTGGGCCTTCACGTCGGCCAGGCCGAGCTTGCCGAGCGTGGGCCGCGTGCCGCTGGCGATCTCGGAGCCGTAGCCGTCGCCGAACAGCGCCTTGCGCAGCACGATGGTGCGCGCCGAGCTGGGCTCGCTCTCGGCCGCCAGGGCATCGGCGATGCGCTGCGACTTGCGCCGAGCGAACTCCTTCGGGTCGAAGGCGGGCTTTTGCACGATGCTCGCCAAGAGCGCCACGCTGGCGTCGTAGCTGTCGGCGATGGTGTTCATCGCCAGCATGACGTAGTCCACGTCGGCGTTTCCGGAGTAGTCCGTCCCCAGCCGCTGCAACGCCTCCGACAGCTCGAGCGCGCCTTGCCCCCCGGCGCCCTCGTCGAGCATGTCGACGGTGAGCGCGGTGAGCCCGGCCTTGCCCTTGGGTTCGGTGGCAGCCCCGCGCGGCAACACCAAGAGCACGCTGACCAGCGGCGTGGGCCCCTGCTGCATGAAGTAGACCTTCATGCCGTTCTTCAGCGTGGAGATCTGCGGGCGAGGCAGCGCCCAGGCGGGAGTGGGCGCGGGCGCGGGCAGCTTGGCGCGGTCCGGCGCCGCGGGCGCCGCCGACGCCGTGGCTGGGGCCGTGGCCGGCGGCGGGGGCGGCGGAAGCTTCGCCGGCGCGGGCGGCGACCCGCCGCAGGCGAAGGCCGAGAGCGCGGCAAGGGCTAACAGGCGGCGGCTCATTGCTGCGCCCCCCCGGCCTTCGCGCCTTGCACGATGTCGATACGGACGTAGCGTCCGAGATCGAGCCACTTGGTCGCGGTGGCGTGGACGCTCTGGGGAGTGGCCCCGGTGTAGCGCGCCAGGTCTTGCTTCAAGAAGTCCCCCTTGCCGGTCGCGTGGTAGTAGGTGCTGAGCGTGGAAGCGCGGGACACGGCGCCCTCGACCCGCTCGTAGAAGTCCTTCTTGTAGCCGTTCACGGCCCGCTTCATCTCGTCGTCGCTGGGTGGCGTGGCGAGGGCGGTCTTCAGCGCGTCGAGCAAGGCCGACTCCAGCTCTTTCAGCGTCTTGCCAGGGGCCGCGGTGACCTGCACCACGTAGAAGCTCGACAGTTGCATCGAGGCCTGGAAGGCCTCGACGTCCTTGGCGACCTTCTTGTCGTAGACCAACGGCTTGTAGAGCCGGCTGGTCTTGCCGCTGGTCAAGATGCTCGAGAATAGATCGAGCTCGGCATCGCCCGGCGCGAAGATCGCCGGCGTGTGCCACGCGAGATAGACGCGCGGCAGCTTCACGTCGTCGGTCTTGGTGACGTGTACGATCGACTCGATCTTCGGCATGCTGGCCGTGGGCAGGGCCGCGCGCTTCCCCGCGCTGCCTTCGGCCCCACCGAAGTACTTCTTCACCAGCGCCTTCGCCTGATCGGGGCGAAAGTCCCCGACGACGGTGACGACGGCGTTGGCCGGGCCGTAGTACTCGCGAAAGAAGCCCTTCACGTCGTCGAGGGACGCCGCGCTCAGATCGGCGTGGGAGCCGATCACCGAGTGCCCGTAGGGGTGGCTCGCGGGATACAGCGTCTCGGTCAGGTAGATCCACGCCATGCCGTAGGGCGGGTTCTCGTAGCGCTGCCTGCGCTCGTTCTTGACCACGTCCCGCTGGTTGTCGAGCTTGTCTTGCGACAGCGCCGGGAGCAGGTGGTGCATCCGGTCGGACTCCATCCACAGCGCGACGTCGAGGTAGTTGGAGGGCACGCGCTCGAAGAAGTTGGTGCGATCTTGCGTGGTGGTGCCGTTCACGCTGCCGCCGATGGGCTCGAAGGGCTTGAAGTACTCGTCGTCGAAGTGCTTGCTGCCCTGGAACATCAGGTGCTCGAACAGGTGCGCGAAGCCGCTCTTCCCCTTCTTCTCGTGGGCCGAGCCGACCAGGTAGCGCACTTCGGCGGCCACCACCGGAAGGCGGTGGTCCTCGCTGAGCAGCACGGTCAAGCCGTTGTCGAGCTGGTATTGCTCGACCGGCAGGCTGAGCGCCGCCGGGGGCTTCGGGGGCGGAGTGGCCTGGGACAGGCCGGTGACGGCGAAGAGCGCGCCGGAGACGAGCAGTGCAGGGAGTCGCATCGCCGGGGGTTTTCCGAGCGAGGCGCGGACGCGTCAAGGAAGAAGCGCTCGCCTGGCCGTGCGTGCCCCATTCGCGGCGGTGATCGTCGGGCTCAGGGGACGGCCACCAAGAACAGGTCCATCGGCTCGTCGGTGCCGGCCACGACCCGGCGCGGGTGATGGGGAAACACGTGGTTGCCGTAGAGCGGGCGGTGAGCCGCGAAGCGCTTCTGGCCACGCTCGAGGTCGTAGACGAAGAGGCCGCTGCCGCTGCCGATGGTGAGCAACTTGGCGCCGGGGCTCAGGGCGAACATGCTTCCGCTGGTGCCCTTGACGCCGGTGAGTGGCCGGACGGTGAGCGCCGCGAAGTCGACCAGCGCGAAGGAGTCACGGACCGTGTCGGGCCCGCCCGCATAGGTGATCAGCGCGTGTGCGCCGCCGTCGTCGAACACCAGATAGTCGCTGGTCGGCTTGGCCCAGACGCGCTCCGTGCGCTCGTCGGGGTACCGCGTGCAGGTCAGCCCGCGGTCGCCGGCATTGCAGATGCGATTGCCCGCGGTCGCGACCACGCCGCCCTGGGCCGGCGGCGCCAGGCGCCGTGCCCCGCCGGTCCGCCCGTCGACCAGCCAGCGCTCGGCGTAGCTCTCGACCAGCCAGGTCGACCCGTCGGGCAGGGCGTGGCAGGTCTCGGCAGCCCGGGCCGCGCCGAGCGGAGTGGGTGCGGGCGCACCGACGGTCCAGCGCCAGAGGCGCGCGTCGGCTTCCTTCGACTCGCCGTGGAACACGACCTCGCTGGTGCCCGAGAAGCGCGCATTGCAGATCGCACCGTCGTGCTTGCCGAGCAGCTTTCCGCTGGCCACATCGAAGATCGCCAGGTCGCTGGTGCTGAACACCAGCGCCCGCTGGCCGTCGTCGGAGAAGCGCGCGCGGGGCACCCACACCGGGTGCGACACGCCGTTCGGGAACGCCGGGGTGACGAGCTTCACGGTGTTGTTCGGACCGTCGATGATCCAGCTCTTGGCGTCGGGCGAGAGCGCGTGGATGGCGGTCTGCTGCGCGATCGGCACGAGCGCGAGGGGCGCACCGCCGCGAAACCCGATCTTCGACCCGACGCTGAAGTCGACGGCGCTCGGCGTGGCGACCGGCGCCGCGGGCGGGGGCAGCTGAGCGGGCGGCACTGGTGCCGCGGCGTCTGGAGCCCCGGCAGCCGGCGACCAGGGTGGCGCCGACGGGTAGCGACGGGCGGGGCGCCCTCCGCGGTCGGCACACGCGCCGGTGAGCGCGCAGAGTACGATCAGCTGCCGAACCAGCGGCGCCAGAACGGCCCCTCTTTCTTCGGCGCGCCTTCTTGCAAGCGCGGGCGCGGCGCGGGCGCGA
>JACPVJ010000150.1 GCA_016191785.1 Myxococcales bacterium
GGGCGGCATTTCGGTGGTCGGCAACGTGGTGCCGAGCTGCGAACTTCCGCGGGGCGGCATTTCGGTGGTCGGCAACGCGGTGCCGGCCAGCAAACTTCCGCAGGGCGGCAGTTCGGTGGTCGGCAACGCGGTGCCGGCCGGCAAACTTCCGCGGGGCGGCATTTCGGTGGTCGGCAACGTGGTGCCGAGCTGCGAACTTCCGCGGGGCGGCATTTCGGTGGTCGGCAACGTGGTGCCGGCCAGCAGACTTCCGCAGGGCGGCATTTTGGTGGCGGGCAACGTGCGAGCACCGCGAGGCGCAGCCGCGCTCGCGTGCGCCATCACTGATGCGTCGCGCGCCACACGCCGCTCTGCCCCGCGAACCAGATCTCGCGCGGGCCTCTGCCCGTCACCGCGCTCAGCGGTCCGGACAGCCCTTCGACGCGGCGCCAGCTCGCACCGTCGAAGTGCGCGGCGCCGCCGTCGGCGGCGAGCCACACGTCGGTCGCGCCGGTGGCCCACACCGCGCGGGGCCCTTGGACCACGGACGGCTGTGCCTTCCATGCATTGCCGTCGAAGTGGTGCAGGCGGCTCGGCTCGCGCTCGGCGAGCCAGATGTCGGTTTCGCTGACGGCCCACAGGTGCTCGGCGCGCGAGAAGGTCGGCTTCGTGTCGAGGGCACGCCACCCCGCGTCGTCCAGACGGTGCACGGCCGCGCGGTCCCAGGCCCAGGCCACCTTGCCGCACAGCTCGACCCGCGGCTGCCCCGGGGGCGGTGCGATCATCGTCCAGCCGGTGCGCCGCTTGATGATGCAGGTGCGATCGGGCGCGCACACCACCTCCGGGTCGTCGTAGCCCAGCACGCCGAAGAGCGGCGCCATCGGCAGGCTGCCCAGCTTGCCGATCTCGGACGCGCCCCGCTCCCACCCGCCCTTGCGAAAGCGGGCGTAGACGCCGCGCCCTTGGCTCGTGCCCATCAGCCGCGGCTGATCGTCACGACCGAAGTAGACGGTCACGCTCGGGTCGTTCGCCGGCGGCTTCGGCAGCTGGTGGAGGCCTTTGCCGACGTCGAGCCAGGCATCGGCGCCCAGCGCCGCGACGCGGCTCTTCTGACCGAGCGCAAGGGAGTGCACCGGCGCGTCGAGCACGCGCGTGAGCGCAGTGAGGCCTACGGTGGCGGGGGGTGGAGGCGCGTCGGCGCTCGGGGCTGCCGGCGGCGGCGGCGCTGGGCTTGGCGTAGCGGTGGGGGCGGCCGCGGCAGAAGCTGGCGGACCAGGCTTCGGCGCGGGCGCCGGGCTGGCACACGCGACGCACGAAAGCAGGCTGAGCCAGGCGAGCTTCGACACGGGACAGAGCGCCAATACCACGTGCTACGCTCCGGGCGTGAGTCGCCGCGCCCGCCACCTGGCCACGCTCTTGGCAGTGCTGATCGCGGCCCTGGTGTTGCCGGCCCACGCTGCGGGTCCGGTGCTGCACACCTATTTTGATCCCGACCCGGGCGAAGACCTGGCGCTGAACGCCACCACTTCGGACGGCAAGCTGCCCGCTGCCATCGAGACCCCGAGCGGCGTGGCCCAGGCCCCCGACCCGCTGCGCGCACCGCGCAGTAACGAGCCCACCTACGGTGGGAAGTCCACGCCCGGCAGCGTCGATGCGACCTATCGCATCGATCGCAACACCTCGCGGCCCGATCTGGTCAGCTACGACGATCCGTTCATCCCCGCCGTGACGCCGTTCAAGCGGCTGTTCGCCTACGACGTGGTGGAAGAGTCGCTCGAGCTGGGCGTCGCCGACAAGGGCATGACCAAGCTCTCGATCGGCGGCAGCGTGCACAGCGGGGACGACCAGTTCTACGCCGACATGAACGTGGATCTGGTGGCGGACACCCCGGTGCGGGTACCGACCGTCGGCCCGGGCACCCGCGTGCTGTCGGCCCACACCTTGCCCGAGACCCCGTTCCAGCTCGTGCGCGACGGCGCCGAGAACTGGTTCATCCGCGGCAGCGAGAACAAGCGCGTGCGGCTGGTGCTCCAGCTCGCCATCCCGCGAGAGATCTTCGGCAGCCCGTTCGCACCCGATGTCACCTTCGTCTCGCTCGCGCGCTTCGTGCCGCGCATGCCGCAGTCGATCCGCGCGGCGGGCGAGCGGGTGCTCGAGAAGATCGGCATCTCGCGCTCCCTGACCCCGGCTGGGGCGGTATCGGCGCTGGTGGCGCACTTTCGCTCGTTCGCGCCCTCGGACGATCGCCCCATCTCGAGCGGCGCGGCGCTGTACGAAGAGCTCGCGCTCAGCAAGAAGGGCGTGTGTCGCCACCGGGCGTACGCGTTCATCATCACCGCGCAGGCGCTTGGCCTGCCCACCCGCATGGTCCGCAACGAGGCCCACGCCTGGGTCGAGGTGTACGACGCGCGCATCTGGCACCGCGTCGATCTCGGCGGCGCGGCCGAGCGGCTCGACACCGAGCGCGACCCGGGTCAGCCGATGCACGCGCCCCCCAGCGACCCGTTCACCTGGCCGGCAGGCTCCGAGAGCGCACAAGACCTGGTCGAGCGCACGATGTCGCCCGCCGGCGGCAACCGCCCATCGGGGCAGAAGCCCGGCGCCGATGGGGGCGTCGTGGGGGACGGCGGCGTGACCCTCTTCCCGGCGCCCAGCGCGACCCCCGGCACCGCTGGTGACGCCGGCACCAGCACCTTCGACGAGCGTCCCGCGTCGAAGGTCGAGGTCGCGCTCGCGAACGCCTCGGTCAAGCGCGGCGAGCCACTGGCGGTGAGCGGGCGCATCGCGGCCAGCGGCGACGGCTGCAAGGGCGTACGCGTGGACTTCGCGCTGAAGCACGAGTCGGGCAAGTTGATCCCGATCCAGTCGCTGTCGGCGGGCGACGACGGCAAGTATCAGGGCGCCATCGTGGTGCCCCCGAACCTCGAGGTCGGCGAGTACGAGCTCGTGGTCTCGACCCCAGGTGACGCCCGCTGCGGCGCGGGGGCGGGCGAGTGAGCGACTTCGTCGTCCCGTTCCTGTACGCCCTGCGCGAGCGCCGCTTGGCGGTGGGCGCCCAAGAGGCCGTGCAGCTGTCGCGTGCGCTGGCCCGCGGGCTGCATGGCAACACGCTCGATGGCTTCTACTACGTCGCGCGCGCGCTGATGGTCCACCGCGAGAGCGACCTGGACAAGTTCGACGAGGCGTTCCTGTCGCACTTCAAGGGCGTGGTGTTCGAGACCGCCAGCGCCTTGAAAGACCTGGAAGAGTGGCTGCGTGATCCGAAGGTGCTCCAGGGGCTCACCGACGAGCAGAAGGCCGCGCTGAAAGAGCTCGACGTGGACGAGCTTCGCGAGCTCCTCGAGCAGCGCCTGCGTGAGCAGAAAGAGCGGCACGAGGGCGGCAGCAAGTGGATCGGCACCGGCGGCACCAGCCCTTTCGGCACGGGCGGCTACCACCCCAGCGGCATCAGCATGCGAGCCGGCTCGCAGGGCCGCGGCGGGCGCAGCGCCATGAGCATGGCCGACGCGCGTCGCTATCGCCCGTATCGCTCGGATCTAGTGCTCGACGTGCGCCAGATCGAGGTCGCCCTGCGCAAGCTGCGCTCGTTCACGCGCGAGGGCGCGGTGGACGAGCTGGATCTCGACGGCACCATCGACGCCACCGCCAAGAACGGCGGCGAGCTCGAGATCGTCACGCGCCCCCCGCGACGTAGCAACCTGCGCGTGCTGCTCTTGATGGACGTGGGCGGGTCGATGGACCCCTTCGCCCACACCTGCTCGCAGCTCTTCAGCGCGGCCCGCCGCGCCTCGAACTTCCGCGAGCTCAGGACCTACTACTTCCACAACACGGTGTACGGCCGGGTGTACTCGACCGACGGGCTGATGGACCCGATCGAGGTGCCGCGCCTGGTCGATCAGCTGAACGGGCGCTGGAAGGTGATCTTCGTGGGCGACGCCGCGATGGCCCCCGGCGAGCTCTTGGGCACCGGACCCTGGGGCTCCCCCGCGGGGGAGCGCACGCTGTCGGGGCTCGACTGGCTGACGTTCATCCACGAGCGCTTCGAGCGCTGCGTGTGGCTGAACCCCGACCCGCCGGAATACTGGAACGGCGGCACGGCCAAGGCCATCGGCGAGGTGATCTCGATGCACCACCTGACGCTCGAGGGCCTGACGGAAGCGATGGCGCAGCTCTCGAAGGTGCGCGCGGTGAAGGCCGGCTACTTGTCCGCCACCTGACAGTGCTTCGCGATGCACTTGGCGGTCTTGTTCGCCGGGTACTGTGGCATGCACGCCGGGCAGCCCACGGGGCTCGAGGGGCACACCGCCTTGTGCAGCGCGTCGTCGCCCTTCTTCGCCACCGCGATCAGCTCGTATTCGCTCGAGCCGCAGCTCTCGCAGCAATCCAGGCCCATGCGCAGCGCGCAGTCGTCGTCCGTGGTGCACGCCGAGAGCGCGTCGACCTGGCGCACGTCGAAGGCCTGGCAGGTGCCCGCGCTGCAGGTCGCGCCAAGGTTCGGGTTGATGGCCGAGGCGCAATCGCAGATCGGTCCGCCGCACGAGCACTGCGCCTCGTACTTCGAGTTGACGGCCTGAAAGTCCTTCAGCTCGGGCATGCCGCACAGGCAGCAGTCCTGGGTGGTCAGGATGCAGTCCGGCGGCTCGTTGCACGTCTTGGCCTCGGGCCCGCAGCTGTTCTGACCGCCGCTGCCGGCTACGCCGCCGCTGCCGGCCACGCCCCCCGAGCCAGCGCTGCCCCCGCCGCCCGAGCTGCCCCCGGAGCCACCCGTGGCCCCCGCGCCACCGGTGGCCGAGCCGCCGGTGCCGTCAGAGGTCGAGCTGCCCCCGCAGCCCACCACCAGAGTCGAAATCGCGAGAGCGCCCAAGATCGCCAGAGCACGCATACCCCCCCCCCACAGCAATGCACGTGCCACGCGAAGTGCCTCGTTCCATGCGGGTTCCCGCGATGCGGTCTGGCCCAGCGTGTGCCACTGTGCGACTTCGATTCCGTGCTGAATCCCCTTCGGCTCGTCTTCGCGCTCGCGCTGCTGCTGGTGGCGCCTGCCGCCAGCGCCGCGCCGGTGTGCGAGCCCGAGCTCGAGGCCTGGGTCGCGCGCTGCGAGAAGAGCCAGGGGCAGGCTCTCGAGATCGTCACCTGCGATCGCGGGGTGCTGGTGGTGCGGTCGCGCGGTGCGCGCCTGGACGTGGAGCTCAGCGCAAGATCCGAGCGGAGCTTTCGCAGCGCAGGAGCCCTCGGGCTCTCACCCGTCGGCCAGTTCCCGGACTGGTCCCGCGAGAGCGAGCCGCGCCGACAGGCGCTCGACGCGCTGGTCGCGTGCGCGACCCGCGATCCCGCCCTGCCACTCGGCTCGGCCTCGCCGGGGCCCCGCCCGCCGCGGACGCGCGGGCTGCCCTGGCTCTTGCTCGCGGGGCTCGCGGCCCTCGCGGCCACCGCGAAGAAGCCCTCGCGGGAAGCGGTCGCTGCGATCGCGCTCGGCGCCCTCACCGCGCTCGTCCGCTGGCTCGCGGTCGGCGGCTCGTACTTTCATCAGAACGGGCAGGGCCCGGCGTGGGTCGGCTACGCGCGCTCCGACGACGCCGGCCTCGCGAGCTATGGGTCGGGCTTCCCCGAGGTGTTCGGCGCGGCAGCGCGCGGCTTCGGCGATCGGCCCGAGGTCGGCGTCTGGCTCATGCAAGCGCTGCTCGCCGGCGCCGTGGTCCCCGCCGCGTGGCTCCTGGCGCGCCGACTCGGCGCAAGACCGTGGCTCGCTCAAGCGACGGCACTGATCTGCGCGCTCGATCCGTTGCTGGCCCGGCTCGCCGGCTCCGAGTCCTATTTCGCGGTCGCGCTCTCGCTGGGGATGGGCGCGACGGCGGCGTGCGCGTGCGCCGCGCCGCAGCTCCGATCGCGCGCCTTCTGGTTGCCGGTCGTGGCGGCTGGCCTGATCGTGGCGCAGTCGGTCCGCGTGCACCCGGTCGCGTGGCCCGCGGCCGTGATCACACCGCTGCCGCTGCTCTTCGGTCCCGGCTCGCTCAGGCGGCGCGCGCTGCTCTCGGCTGCGGGCGGGCTGACGATCGCCGCGATGATCGGCGTCACGAGCGGACCGCAGATCGCCGACGTGCTGCGCGGGTCGCTGGGTCAGAAGTGGCTACCCGGAGCCAGCGTTCGCTGGGAGCTGCTCGACAGCCGCGGCATGCTCGCGCTCTTCGCTGCGGTGGTCGCCTTGGGTGCCCTTCTTCGGTCGTGGCGAGGCGTGGCGTTCGCGGCCGCGGGGCTCTCCACCCTCTTCCTCGCGCGCGCGACGGATCTCACGAGCGACCCGAACCCCGCCATCACCGCGGCGCATCACCGGCTGTTCCTCCCTGCCGCCCTGACGCTGCTCGTCGTCCTCGCGACGCGACTCGGCCCGCTGCGGCGGGCTCAGGGCTGGGTCGCGGCCGGGGTGATCGCGGCGAGCCTCGCGGCCATCCCCTCGCGCCGAGCGCTGGCGGCGCCGTTCACCGACGCCCTCGAGGCCCGCTTCGCGGACGAGTGGAAGCTGACGTTGCCGCCGGGCGCACGCGTGGCCTACCTGGAGCGAGCCGGCTCGCAGATCAGCGTGCTGCCGCTGCGCGCAGGCCAGCGCGCGGCGCTCACTCCGAGCGACGCCGACCTGTCGCTCGGCTCACTGCCGCCTCCGGCCTACTACGTTCACTCGTCGCTGTGCTCGACCCGCGACGGTGCCCCGATTTGCGAAGCGCTCGAGCGCAGCGCCAAGCTCGAGCTCGTGACCGAGCGGCGCCTGCCCGCACGGCCCAGCATGCGCTGGCACGGGTACCAGACCGCCGAGGTGAGCGTGGCGCTGTATCGGGTGTTGCCGTGACCCGACGGGGGTTCTTGCTGGTGCTGAGCGCAGCCTCGCTCGCGAGCGCCGGGCCGTCGGTGATCGAGGCGGGTCGCGAGCGTGAGGTGCTCGCGCTCGTCGCGCCCTACGAGCTCGGCCGGGAGGTCACCGCCGGCTGGAAGCTCTGGAACGTGAAGATCGAGCGCACCGAGATCGTGTTGGAGCTCACTGCCGGGCCGAACGAGCACGCGCGAGTCACGTTGTCCGAGCGAGCCGGCGGCCAGGAGCACAGCGCGAGTTTCGACATTCGGCGCGACCCGAACGCGGCCACCGCGGCCCTGGCGTCGGCGATTCGCGCCAACGACCGCGGCGGGTTCTGGCACGCGCCGCCCAAGCGCCCCGCGACCGCCGCGAAGCACGCCACCCGCGCTCACTGGTGGCCCGCCGGCGTGGCGCTCGCCGTCATCGCCGCGATGCTCTGGGTTGCGCGAGCCCGCCCCCGCGAGTGAGGTGCGTCGCCATTCGGTGGTCGACAGCGCGGTCCCGGCCAGCAGACTTCCGCGTGGCGGCAATTCAGTGGTCGGCAGCGCGTTGCCGGCCGGCAAACTTCCGCGTGGCGGCATTTCGGTGGTCGGCAGCGCGATGCCGGCCAGCAAAGTTCCGCGTGGCGGCAATTCAGTGGTCGGCAACGTGGTGCCGGCCGGCAAACTTCCGCGTGGCGGCATTTCGGCGGTCGGCAACGCGGTGGCTCGTCGCGCCCACGTACCTCTCAGCGCCGCTGTTCGAGCCGGCGCTGCGTGGCGCGGGCGATGGCGCGCGACCAGTTGGCTTCGCCGAAGCCCACCAGCACCGTGCCGTCGATGTCGGCCGTCGGCACGCCGCGCCTCGGGTTGAGCAGGTCCCGCTCGCGCCGCGCCGACTCGCTGGTCTCGACGTTGCGCTCGGTGTAGGCGATGTTGTTGGCGCGAAGCCAGTCTTTCGCACGCGTGCAGTGCGGGCACCAGTCGGTGGTGTACACGGTGATGCGCACGGCCCGCATCGCCGCGTTGAGGTCGTCCGCGTTCTGCGCGCGGCCGGTGCCCGCCGGCGCCGGCGCTGGCGAAGGCTCGGCCTCGGCCGCCTCCACCGAGCGCTCGCGGGGCGCGGGTGCAGGGTCGGGCTCGGGCAGCGGCGCGCGCGGCGCCCGCGCAACGGGCTCGCTCCGCTCGACCTGAGCCGCGACGGGCTCGGAGGTCACCGCCGAAGCCACCGCGGGTCGAGTCGGCTCACCGCGGGCATGGAACGCGTAGCCGGCTGCGAGCGCGAGGCCCAGCCCCACGACTGCGAGCACGACCAGTCGGCCGCGGCCGGGCACGGTCGTCTCCGCCGACGCCCCCGCCGCCTGCCGGCGACACAGGACGCAACGGCCGTCGGGTCCGACGGCGAGCCCGTGGGCGCTGCAACGATCCGCCACCTGCGGGTGAGAATACACGTCACGACAGCGGGCGCCATACGGGACGTTGTTGCCTGCCTACCAAGGCTTGCCCGCGCGGTCGATATCATGTTCGATTGTGTGGAGGGCGAATCGGATGAAGCGCACGCATCGCGGGTGGGTGGTGGTCGTCCTGTTGCTCGGTTGCGAGTCGTCGCAAGAGCCGGACACGGTGCCCTACTCCGGAAACGGCGGTAGCGGGTACGGCGGTAGCGGGTACGGCGGGTCCGGGGGCGGGTATGTGGACCCGACCCAGTGCACCAAGATGACCTGCTCACCCCCGCCCTGTTGCGGCCAGCCCTGCGGCGCGGGGTGCTGCAAGGGCACGGTGTGCGGCGACAGCGGCAAGTGCATCCCAGAGTCCTGTTCCTACTGCGGCGACCTTGGCTGCAAGGTCGACTTCGCGGCGTGCACCGCGGAGTGCAACAAGCCGAGTTGCTGCATGAAAGATTGCGTGGACGACTCGCAGTGCTGCTCGGGCACCAAGTGCCAGCCCAACACGGCGGGGCAGAAGAAGTGCTTCCCGACCGCGTGCGACATGTGCGGCGGGATGGAGTCGTCGTGCTACGCGAGCGCGGACTGCTCGATCGAGTGCAAGCCACCGGCGACGTGCGGCAAAGCGTGCACGGGCGACCCGGAGTGCGGATCGGGCAGCAAGTGCAACGCGTTCGAGAACGGGACGAAGAAATGCGTGCCGGCCGCGTTCGACGCCCAGTGCTCCGCGTGCGGGAAGTCGTGCACGTTCTACGGCAGCGACTGCCACGTCGAGTGCCCCAGCACCAGCACGGGGGGCACGGGCGGCGTGGGCGGAGGGGGCGGGGTGGGTGGAAGCGGCGGCACCGGAGGCACGGGGGCAACCGCGGGCAGCGGCGGGTCGAGCGGCGGCACCGGCGGAACCACCGGCACCTGCGCCAACTGTTGCCAGCCCTGCGCCACCGACGCGGACTGCTGCCCGGGCAACCGCTGCGGGTCCAAGAAGCAGTGCGTTCCGTCCGAGTGCGCGTACTGCGACTACGGCTGCACCTTCTATTGCCCGGCCGGCAGCTGACGTTCGGCGGCACGCGCAAGCGACTGCTCGCGCCCGACCTACCGTCGAGCGAAAGGGCGGCAAGCGAGGCGGAATCACGAGGTCGGCGGGCAGCTCGGTGAGCGCTTGCAAGTGGTGCAAGAGCGCCTCCTCCAGTTTCCGCCTCGACCAAGGCGCGGGTGGAGAGCGACGCCCAGGCACTTGTAAGCGGAGATTTGAGTCTCGGCAGGCGGTGTCTTCACGTCTACGAAAATGTAGAGGAAAACCCGCTCCGGTGCAGGCCTCGAACCGCCGCGGGCCACGAGATCAGCAGGAGCGCACTTACCGCGACGAGCGCACGGCTCTGGCCGCAGGTTTGCTCCGACGCACCCGCCACACGACCGCGAGCGCCAGCAGCGCTGCGACCCAGGGCTCGGGGCGTGACGCGGGACCAACGCGACAGCCGCAGCCAGACTCCGGGTCTTCCCCGGGCTCGGGGATGAGGTGCTCGCTCACCGTGAGCGCGTGGTCGGACTGGAGGGTCTTCCCGGGCTCGGGGCACAGCTCTTGGTCGAAGACCTTGGCGTCGCGGGCGTCGAACAGCTTCAGGGTGACGCACTCGGCCGTGGTGTCGAGCTCGGGCAGCTCTGCGGTGGCCGTCGTCGAGATCGCGAACTCGGACGCCACGCCCTCCGAGAGCGTCGCGCTCCCGTCGCTCAGCTGCTCGAACTTCGAGTCGCTGGCCGAGAGCTCGGCAAACAGCAGCGCGGGCTGATCGAGCACGACGGACGCCGCGAACACCCCTTTCTGATGCAGACCGTCGAGCTTGGGGTCGGAGCAGCCCCCCGACTCGGTGTCGACGACGGTGTGCGCGAGCTTCACGTGGGCCATCACCGGCAAGGTCGCCGGCTCGCGATCCGTGGCCCGGAAGCTCCGCGAGTCCGCGCCGGCTGTGCTCGAGATCGCGAGCTCGTACCGCGCCCCGGCCTCGAGCGGGGTCGTGGGGCGCAGCAAGTCGAACTGGCGCGAGCAGAGCGCGAGCGCGCCGAACGAGTGCTGGGTCTCCACGCCCAGCGGGTCGCCCTGCTCCGAGCGAAGCTCGGCGACACCGTCACCGCCATGCATCACCAGCCACGGACCCGTCGCCGGCGCGAGAGAGGTCACCGACGGCAAGAGCGTGCGCGGTTTCGGCGGGCCGCACGAGCACGCTTCAGCGCGCGCTGGCCACGCCCCGGCGGTGAGCAGAGCCATCGCAGCCATCGACCACCGCGTCAGCATCGCCCCGAGCGTGTCACGTTCAGGTGAGTCGATCCACCGGCCCGGGAAGATCGCTCAGAGCCCGGCGGGCACCGGGGCGGTGGCCTCGTGCTCGGTCACGACGGCGGCGATGGCCGTGAGCACCACGGCATAGTCCGCGTCGTGCACCGCGTCGGCGGTGGGTCGGGGTTGGATGGTGTAGAGCGCGTAGCGTGCGGTTCGCTTCGGGGGCACGCGCTCGTCTCGGCCCTCACGCATCAGCGCCACGCGAAAGCCCACCCCCGACTTGTCGACGTCGATCACGATGCGCTGCTCGTGCACCGGGCTCACCCCGCGCACGCGCCAGCCGTCGCGGAGCGCGGCGCCTGGCCCGAGCCCGCCCAAGAGCGCGGCAACGTCGGGCGGAGGCGGCGTGGGCCACGGATTGGGAAAGAGGTCGGGCGCGCTGGCAGAGGGCGCGGCGACCGGTGACTCGGGGAGCGCACCGAAGCGCACCAACAGGGCGAAGGCCGCGCCGCCGAACAGGGTGAGCACGGCGAAGCGGCGGAAGGTCAGCCGCACGCAGCCCTCGTCAGGGCAGGCAGGGGTAACCGCCGCCGGAGATGCACGCGCCTTGTCCGTTGTCGAGCTGCACGCAGCAATACCCTGCGCAGTCGCTGCTCGCGCTGCACCTGGCGGCGCACTGGTAGATCGGATTCCCGACGCAAACGTCGCCGTTCGGATCCACCTGACAACAATCGCTCGTGAGGCTGCAGCTCGTGCCCGGCCCGCCCTTGCAACCGCTGCTGCCACCGTAGCCGCCGCCGTAGCCGCTGCTGCCGCCGTAGCCGCCGCTCCCGCTGGCGCCGCTGCTACCGCCGTCTCCGCCGCTGCCGCCCGAGACGTGGTAGTCGCCGAACGGCACCGGCCCCGAGTCCTCGCAGGCCAGCACCAACGGCGCTGCGAACAGAGCGATGACCAACCGCTTCACGAGCCACCTCCGGCGACGCGCGTGCGAAACAGCGTCCACTTCACCGCACCGGGGGCCTTGCTGAAAAGCTCGAGGTTCGGCGGCTTGCCTCCTAGCTCGGAGTGACAGAGCTCGACCATGGCGAACCCGCCTTCGCGGGTGTCAGCGAAGACCCGGTCGGTGGTACGGATCGACAGCGCCAAGGGCGACTCGGCGGTGCCCGCGGCGACGGCCAGCAAGCACTGGTCGGTGGTCAGGCTGAGCGCGTCGGCGGGGAGCGAGAGCGCCTTGCCCGCAGCCAGTGTCGAGCTCCCGCGCAGCAGGGGTTTCTCGAGGCGCTTGCCGACGCCGTCGTAGGCCAGGGCATCTACGGTCTCGAAGCCGGGCTTGCTCGCCTCGAGCCCCGCGGCCGCCATCGCCCGGCGTGCCGCTTCGATCTGGGCTTCTGCCATCGCCGCACGGAACCGAGTGGCAATGGCGCTGCTGGCCGCCGCGGCGATGTACGGCACCAGGCCCTCGGCGTTGTCGATCGGTCCGCGATCGGGAGCGTGGCCCGGCACGTTGTGGGCGGCGTCGGCCTGGACCTCGTGGTCTTGCCAGGTGTACTGCAGCGGCGTCTGGAAGGTCTTCGGCGTCGGCGCGTCCGCGGGCTGCAGCGAGATGCTGAGCATGCTGCTCACCGAGCGCGAGTACAGCTTCTTGGTGTACGACCAGTCGGCCATGATCGGAACCGTGATGGTGTCGGGCATCTTTGCCAGCTGCGCCTCGGCGGTGCTGAGCTCGGTTCGCGCAGCGACCACGTCCGAGTCGCTGGGCTGGATGATGGCGTCCGCTGCCGCGCAGCCGGCGCCCGCGCCGATCCGCGCCCACGCGTCTTTCTGCTCGGCGGCGATCCGATCACACTCCGCGCGTGCCTCGCGCTTGAGACGATCGAAGTCGGCCTTCTTGTCCTGGAAGGCTGTCTCGGCCTCCGAAAGCCGCGTGCGAGCGTTCGCCGCCCGCTCGCGCGCTGCGGGCTTGTCGGGGTTCGGTCGCTGCTCGTCCCGCACCTTGTACTTGCTGGTCTGAGGCACTTCCGAGGTCTGCAGATCGCCGATCGTGACCTCGGCCAGCTCGACGCCGATCTTGTAGGTGGCGTCGGTGGCCCCCGCGGCGGTGACGCGCACGCCGCCGGCTTCGCGAGCCATGGCCTTCTGCATGGCCGGGGTCAACGCGGCGTACAGCCGCTGGCGGCGGACATCGGGCGCCTGCCCCACGCTCACCGCGACGACCGTCCGCGCGTAACGCGCGCCGTCTACCAGCTTGCCGTCGAGGAAGTGGACCGCGCCCAGGGTTCGCCGAACCGCGTGAAGCTCGACGGCCGAGTCACTGACCACGCCCTCCCAAGTGCCGAGCGTGGTGCGACACGAGACGTGACGCTTTCCATCGTCGCTCTCCTCGTCGCAGCGCGCGGCTGACAGTCGCAGGTGGGCCAGCGGGTCTGCGGGTCGCGTCGCAAGCTCGGCGCCGGGCGCCGAGAAGCATTTGGTGAGGACGTCGACCCGCACTTCCATGCCGCCAAGCTTGGCCCAGAGCTGATTGCCGAGCTTGCCGGCGGCCTTCGCCTGGGCCCCAGCGGGCCCGAGCGAGAGCCCCTCCACCTTGAACGTGAGCTCGCCCTCGGCGTCGATCAGCATCGAGCCCGGCGCGCGGCCCGCGGCCTGCACCTCGCTGCAGGTGGGGGCCCACGGAGTGAAGGCCAGTTGCTTGCCCACGAGCCCGCGCGCGTCTTCCAGGCCAGCGGGCACCGGCTGAAGGCAGCCGTGGCTGGCGCCCGCCGGCAGCTTCAACCATTGCTTGGCGCCCTGGTTCACAGTGACCTCGAGGGCCACGAAGGCCCCGCTGCCGGTCCGTACGTAGGCGTCGTTGATCTCGATCACGCTCAGGCTGGTGCCCGCGGGCGTTCCCGCCAGCGCCATGCCCTTGCCATCCTCCAGCTCCGAAAGCGAGGCGGCCATGCTCACCTGGCACGACCCGGCCGGCGCGAAGAGCAGGTACTTGGCGCCGCGCTCGAGGTGCTTCCAGCTCGCGGCGTCATCGCCCGCAGTGGCTCGGTAGTTGGCGAGCGAGAGGGTCTTGGCTGGGCCCGCGCAGGCTGCTGCGCACGCGAGCGCGAGGACCGAGATCAGGTTCGTCGAGACGTCTTGGCTCATGGTTCGTCTCCCGTTCAGAAGAAGCTGATCAAGAGGCCGCCACCGAGTCGCTGCTCGATGGGGAAGGAGGCCGCCGTCGCGGCGGCGAAGACCTCGTTCGGGGTGGTGGCATCCGAGAAGTCGGACCCCTTGAACGAGCCCGTCGAGCCGAGCCGGGTCTCGTACCAGCCCGTGAAATAGACGATGCCCGCCCGGACGCCCGCTTGAAGCATGGCATAGGTCGCGGTCTGGTACTCGCCCTTGCGCCACTCGTAGCGCGCGTCGGCGAAGAACACCGACGGCGCCTTGGGCCGGGCCCGCGTCCGCACTCGCGCGTGCAGGCCGTACTGGAGCCCGTGGTGGAACCCGGTCCCCGAAGGGTCGAAGCTCTCTTCGGGTTGCAGCGAGACCGAGTAGAGCTCGCCGCGATAGCCGACGAAGGGACCGGCCGAGACGAACTCGACCGGTGCGACATCCAGGCCGAAGAGCCCGCTGAACCGATTGGCGAAGACCTTGAAGACGCGGCCGCTCTCCTTGCCCGCCACCTCTTCCTTGCGGCTGCCGAACAGCAGCCCCACGTCGAGGTCGAACCACGGCACGAGCAGCTGCCCCACGTTGCGGATCTCGGCGTTCACCCCGAAGTCGAAGTCGACCATCGAGAACGCGGTCTCGTCGACCGTGCGATCGTCGTTGATCGGGTTGAAAGTCGCCCGGCTCGCGCCGACGCGCAGCGCAAGCACGCTCAGGCTGTCCAGATTGGCGATCCCCGGAACCTTCACGCCAGCACCGTTCGTGCTGCCAGCTCCGGCGGCAGGCTCTCCGGGTTGCACGAAGCCAATCGCAGTCCAGCGCGCTGCACCCACGCTCTCGACGGGGGCCGCTGCCGGCTTGGGCGGGGGCGGAGGCGGGGGCGGAGGCTCCGCGGGTGGCGGAGGCGGCGGCACCTCCGCGGGCGGCGGGGGCGGAGGCTCCTCCTTCTTCTTCTTGGCGGCGTCCGCTTCGTCCGCCTTCTTCTTCTTGGCCGCGGCGGCGTCGTCCTTCTTCTTCTTCTCGGCCTCCGCGCGCTCCTTCGCCTCGGCCTTCTTCTTGTCTTCCTCGGCCTTCTTGCGGATCTTTTCGAGCGCCTTCTTCTTGTCGGCGGCGGCCTTCTTGTCGATCTCTTCCAGGGCCTTCTTCTCTTCGTCCGTCTGTGCCCACGACGGCGACGCAAGGCAGAGTGAGAGCCCGACCGACCACAGCGCTAGCTTGAGCTTTGCCAAGACAGCACAAACGTAGGCCACACTCAGCGTGCGAGTGAAGTCCGCGTTTGCTGACATCGGTAGAGCGTCGATCGAGCTTCTGCGACAGCCAGCGAGCACCCTTCTGCCCGGCCGTCCGCATTACGGACCCAGAGGTAGATCGAGCCTTCCTGAACGGCCAGGCTCGGGATATCGTGGAGGGTTCCGCCGTAGATCGTCCGCTTCCCGCGCACGCACAGCAGAGTGGGGCAGGCGCCCGCGCCTTCGCCCGGAAACTTCCCCTCTAGCCGATAGCTCACCTCGGCGATGGCCCACGCCGGGACCACCAGGACGGGCGCGGTCGGATCGGCGCGGAGCGCCGCCAACGCGCGCGGGGTGCGCTCGCCGGTCGAGAGCTCGGGCCCCGGCGCGGTGCCCGCGAAGTACGCGGGCAAGAGGCTGACGTGCCCGAGCACCACGCCGCCCAGCACGAGCGCGCCGACGCCCCGCGCGCTCGCGCACACCAGGCACACGAAGAGCGGCAGCACCGGCAAGAGATAGCGAGCGCGGACCGCGGTGACCGCTGACGCCGCGAGCAGCGTGACGACCGCCGCGACCACGGCTGCGACCTCCATCCGCTCGGAGCGCTCGAGCGCGCGACGACGGGCTGCGCCCGCCACCACCGCCAGCGCGATCAGCGCGCCCATGGGCGCGGCCGGGCCCGAGGCCAGCGCGAGCGCATCCACCAGCGCGCGCCCGAGTCCGGTGGGCAGGTGGGGACCGCCACCCACGCCCAGCCAGAGCGTGGGAAGCGCGAAGGGCGCGAAGAACGCGGCCAGGGTCAGGGCGGCACCCAGGGACCCGATCACGCCGACGAGCAGCGTGCGCTGACGACGCGCGGCGACCAGCGCCACCGCTCCGCCGGCCAAGAGCGGGGGCAGTGCCCAGTACTCGCTGGCGAGGGCCAGCACGGCCGCCAGCGAGCACAGCACGAACCAGCGCTCGCGACCGGTCGCCAGCGCCCTCTCGAGGCACGCGTGCGCGGCGAGCAGCCCGAACGCACAGAGCGCGTAGCCCCGGGCCAGCTGCGAAGTGTGAATGGCCGCGGGCATGGCCGCGAGCCAGAGCGCGGCCAGACTTGCGAGCCCGCGACCGGCGGACGCGCGCACCACCGCGAACGCCAGCGCTACGGTCGCGACGCCAGCCAAGACGGAGACCGAGCGCGCGGCCGAGATCTCGCTGGCGCCGCCCAGCCAGGTCATCACCAGCGCGGGCAGCGGCGGGTGCAGGCGAGCGTCGGTCTCACTCGCCCAGGCCCCGACCGAGGCGAGCCCGAGACCCACGGGTTCGTCGTTGTCCACCGGTCGCGACTCGAGCCCGGCCAACCGGAGCACCAGCGCGACGCCGATCGCGACCAGCAGCCACGCCACGTCGGCCGGTCGCCAGCGCGCCACCGGGGTCGCTGTCGCCGGCTCGAGCCGCCGCCGGAGCAACACCCTGAGCAGCGTGACCCCGAGCGCCGCGACGACGGCGAGGGCCACGGCTCAGATCAGCGCTTTCTTCAGCTTCTCGGTGTGGGTGATCAGGTCGCGCAGCGCCGCGTCCTGCCGGCGCGCCGTGTCTTCCAGGCGGGTGGCCGAGGTGAGCGCGTGCTCGGTGCCTCGCGTCTGCGAGCGGTGCGAGGCGTTGATCTGATTGACCATGTGGCTGATGCTCTCGATGGCCTGGGTGACCTGCCGCCCGCCTCGGGCCTGCTCTTGGCTCGAGCGCTCGACCTGCTGGGCGATGGATCGCATCTTGTCGCTGGTCCGGATCACCAGCTCGGAGCCGCGGGCCTGCTGGGCGGTGGCCGCCGCGATCTGCTGGACCGTCTCGGCGATGCGGCCGATGGCGTCGGTGACCTGCTTGCTGCCCTTGGCCTGCTCGACCGTGGCGCGGGCGATGGCGCGCACCATGTTGGTGCTCTTCTGCGAGCTCTCCAGGATCTTCTTCAGCGCCCGCTCGGCCTCGTTCGACACCTCGACGCCGCGATCGACGTTCTGAGCGCCGCGCTCGACCGCCTGGATGGCGTTGCGGCTCTCGGACTGGATGGTCTTGATCAGGTCGGCAATTTCCTTGGTGCTGGCCCCGGCCCGCTCGGCCAGATCTTTGATCTCGTCGGCCACCACGGCAAAGCCCTTGCCGTGCTCGCCGGCCTGCGCCGCGATGATCGCCGCGTTGAGCGCGAGCAGGTTGGTCTGCTCGGCCACGTCGTCGATCACGTTGAGGATCTGCCCGATGGCGTCGATCCGCGAGCCCAGGTTCGAGATCACCGCCACGGCCTCCTGGCTGCTCTCTTTGATGCGATAGATCTCGCCGATCGTCTTCAAGATGGACTCGGCGCCGCGCTCGGCGTCTTGCGCCACCTCTTCCGAGAGCCGGGCGGTCTCGTTGGCGTTCGACTGCACCTGGTCGATGGAGACGTCCATCTCGTTCATGCTCGAGCTGGTCTCTTCCGCCGTGAGCGACAGCGCGTCGACGTTCTTGGCGACCTCTTTGATCGAGAAGGCCATCTCTTCGATGCTGCTGACGCTCTCGCGCACGCTGGACGCCAGCTCGACGATGTTGGACGCCACCTCTTCGTTGGTGGCGGTCATCTCGAGGATCGACGAGCTCGACTCTTCCGCGCTGGCCGCCAGCACCTCGACGTGCTGCGCGATTTCGCGGAGCGACGAGGTGGACTCTTTGATCGTGCGCGCGGTGTCCTCGCTGGCGTCGATCTGACCGGCCACGCCCTCGGTCAGCGACCGGAGCGCGTCGGACACGGCGCGGGACGCCTCTTCCATCGCGGCCACGCGGCGCTCGTCGCGCGCCTCGAGCTCGACCAAGGTCTCGTGCAGGTCGCCGAGCTCGTCGTACAGCGGCTTCACCGCGGGATCGGCGCCGGCCGGCAGCTCGGGACGCCGCCCCTCGCGCACGCGACGAAGGGCCGAGGCCAAGGAATCGAACGCGCCCGTCGAGGCGTCGTCCCCGGCCGCCAGCCACGCGCCGACCGCGCCGGCCCCGCCGACCGCCAGCGCGTAGGCGGCGATCTCTTGCCGCAAGACCGCCACCACGATGCCCGCGATCAGCGGCAGCCCCAAACCCATCAGCTTACGTTGGGACAGACCGTTCATGTTCACCGCGCCCGAGCCCGCGAGATTATTGGGCTACGGGCGAGTCGCCAAGCGCCTTCGGTGGCTATTTGGGCGGAGGCGGCGCCGAGGGCAGCGTGCTCGGGTCTTTGGCCGTCAGCCAGTTGTCCTTGCCCGTGCTCTTCTTGCGACTCTTCGGCTGTTTCTTGTGCGCCGCGGGCTTGACGCCGCCGGACGGCGGATTCGACGGCAGCGGCCGGGCCTCGGGGGGCGGCGACGCCGACGGCACGGCCGGCGCGGGCTCGAGCACTCGCGGCGGGCTCGCCGGCTGAGCGTGGTCGGGCCCGCGAGCAGCGGGCGCGGCCGGCCGGGGATCGGCGACTCGCGGCGGCGCGCTCGGCATCGGAGCGCGGGCGTTCGGCGCTTGCGGCTTGGGATCGGCGACACGCGGCGGCGCGCTCGGCGTTGGAGCGCGGGCGCTCGGCGCCGCGGCCACGGGATTGGCCGGAACGGGCGCGGGGCGAGCCGGCTCGGCGGTTGCGACCGGCGTGGTCGCTGCCGGGGGCTCGGCGGGAGCAACGGGCGCCGGCTGTGCAGTGGGCGGCGACAGGTACGCCGTGTGCGGCCCCTGCCCGGGCCCACCGCCGATCGTGGCGGAAAACGAGCAGCCACCGGTAAACAAGGCGAAAACGAGGACCGCGGGGAGTCTGGACATGTTCTCTACTCAATTACACGTCCGCGGGCCCAAGACCCTTCCCCGTCAGACCGACGACGGTGCTGGCGCCTCGGCCAGGAGGGTCGGCCCGGCGATCGGCAAGATCACGGTGAACTCGGCGCCGCCGCCGGCGGCGTCGGCGTGGGTGATCTCGCCGCCGTGCTCGACCACGATCCGGTGCACGATCGCCAGCCCGAGGCCGGTGCCTTCGGGTTTGGTCGTGACGTAGGGCTCGAACAGGCGCTCGCGCAGCTCGGCCGGCACGCCCGGACCGTTGTCGCGCACCGTGAGGCGAACTCGGTCGGCGCCGTGCGCCGACAGGCTGACCAAGACCTGCGGCTCAGCGGAGGCGCGAGCCGCGTCGATGGCGTTCTGGATCAAGTTGGTCAGGACCTGCACCATCTGATCCGGGTCGGCGTTCACCACCGGGATCGGCGAGACCGCGAGGTCGAGCTTCGCGCCGCTGCTCGCGTGCAGGTTCACGACCTTGCGCGCCACGTCGCTGAGCTCGATGGGTGACGGGTTGGGAGGCGGCAGGCGCGCGAAGCGGGTGAACTCCGAGACGATGTTGCTGATTCGGGTCACCTCTTCGAGCACCGTGCGCGTGGCTTCGTCGAAGTACTCGTCGAACGCGGGATCGTCCCGCGCTCGGAGGCGGCGCAGGGTCTCGACCGCAGCTCGGATCGGCGCCAGCGGGTTCTTGATCTCGTGGGCGACCCGCCGCGCGATCTCGCGCCGGGCCGCGATGCGCTCGGTAGCCGCCAGCCGCTTTCTGAGCTGGGTCAGGTCGGCAATGGCCTGATTGAACGCGTCCGCCAGCTCGACCAGCTCTTTGCCGCCCTCGCCCTGCACGGGCTTCGGCTCGCCGCCGACCACCGCGCGGGCTTGCGCCGCCATCTTCACGATCGGCCGGGCGAGCCCCCGCGAGAGCAAGAGCGCGATCAAGAGCGCGGCACCGAACGACCCCGCGCCGATCACGATGATGGCCGAGTCCAGGGCCTGCAGCGCGCGCGTCAGCGGCACGCGGGACTGGCTGGCGAAGAGCGTCATGCCCCCGAGCTCGGCGACGTTGACCGCGGTGACCATGTCGTTGCCGGGGGCTGGGCGCTGCAACGACAGGCGAACGCCCAGGGACTCGGCCGTGGTCTGCAGCATCGGGTCGAGGTGACGCGCGGCGTACAGGCCGACCCACAGCCGTTTGTTCTCGCGATCGCGCAAGAGGCAGCCGGCCTCGATGGCCAGCGGTGGCTCGGTGGCGCGCACGCGGGCGGCGCCTCCGCCGATGCGCTCGGCCAGCTTCTTGTCGCGCTTGCCCACCAAGCCGTCGGCGTGCCCCGCGCCCAAGATCTCGCCTTCGCTCGTGACCAGCACCAGCTCGTCGAGCCGCAGGGCCTTCATCAGCTCGGGGACGCGCAGGCTCAGCGAGAGCCGACGCGAATCGAGATCCTTGGCCTTGAGCCCGACCAGGGCGCTGTCGACCATGGGGTCGTGCTTGCACAGGGGCTCGACCAGCTCGGGCAGGTCGCGCACCGCGACCCCCAGCTGCTTCTCGAGGCGCTGGAACGCCGCCGAACCTTGCTCGCGAAAGCGCTCTTCTTCCGTGCGGCGCCAGGCCTCGCGCACACCGAACCCGAGCGTCACCGTGGTGACCACGGTGAGCAGCAGAGTCGCAACGAGCAGGCGCTGCGCGAGCGTCACGGACGGATCCTAGCCCACGGAACGCGCGGGCTGGGCAGATCCATCGCCTCGGAATCCGGGCGGCGAGCCGAGCGTTGGCCGGGTGCGGGCGCCTTCGTGGTTGCACGCCCCGAGCCCCACTCGTAGCTTCCCTGCCCGCATGCGTAAGACCATCCTGACCGCTCTCGCCGTGTGCGCGTGCGCAGGCCAGGGGGAGAGCGTCGGGCCCAAGCGGCCGGCGCGACCACCGACCGCGGCTGCCAAGGCCGCCACCGCAGGCGCGTTCGAGAGCTTGCGGTTCGCCACCGTCCCGGCCGGCACCTTCGGGCCCTACGTCGCCACCACCGCCAGCGGCGGGTTGGCAGTGTGGGCGCAGGCCGTCGAGCAGAAGCGCGCGTGGTTCGGCGTCGCCTTCGACGAGAACGGCACGCCCCGGGGCGACCCCCAGCGGTTGGTCAACGCTCCCGCCGAGGTCGGCCTGGCGATCGTCGAGCCCGAGCCCTCGGGGTTCGCGCTCTTGTCCACGCACAAGCAGGGGCTCCGCACGCAGATCGACTCGCTCGAGCTCGACCCCCGCGGTCGCGCCAAGGCCTCGCCCCTCGCCCTGGCAGACGTCGGTGGCGACGTGGTCTGGATCGATCTGGTCACCACGTCGCGCGGCACGCTGGCCCTGTGGGGAGTGAAGAGCTCGGGGGGCGCGGATCTGTTCGCAGCGCTGATCGGGCAAGAGCACGTGCAGCGCGAACCCTTCGCGCGAAACGCCCGAGCCTGGCAGGCGACCTCTCTGGGCACGGGCGCGGCGATCGGCGTGGTGAACGCGACGGGCGGCATCGAGGTCGCGCTGCTGGACGACCACGGTGCATCCACCTCTCGGGTGGCGGTCGCTGCGGGCCCGAGCGGCGCCGTCGATCTCGACATGGTCAACGTCGAGCGCAACTTGCTGCTGGCGTGGTCCGATCGCGAGAACCTCTGGCTCTCTGCGGTCTCGGGCGACGCCAAGCTCACGGCCCCACCGGCTCGCCTTCCCGGGGCCGTGGGCGCCGAGACCCTGGTGCGCCTCGTGCCGCCCCACGAGCGCGGCGGCAAGGCCTACCTGGCCTGGGAGAGCCTGCTCGACCGTCCCCCGTCGGGCCGAAAGATCTCGCTCGCGACGATCTCGGGCGACGCCAAGCTCGGCGCAGGTCGCGTCGTGCTCGACCACGGCGTGGGCGACGGCTCGGTCCCCGAGCTCGCGGCGCGCGCCTCGGGACTGTCCGCGCTGACCCTGGCCAAGGCGTGCAAGAGCGAGCGCGAGTGCGACGGCGCGCAGCTGGTCCCGACCTATCTCGAGCTCGACTCCGAGCTGCGCGTGACCGCGTCGCTGCCGCTGCGGATCAGCGCGCTGCGCGGTGAGGTACCGGATCTCGCCTGGGGGCTCTCGTGCACGACGCAGCCGTGCCGGGTGCTCGGCGCGCAGGCATCGAGCCCGACGCCGGTCTGGGCGATCCGGGTCGAGGCCAAGCCCAGCGACTTCTTGCCCGCCGCGCGATCGGGCGCCCACGCCGCGCTGCCACGCGTCGCCGCCCTCGAGCTGGTCGCCAAGGCCGACCCGCTGGCAGACCTGGCGCTCTCGAAGCTCGGAGGGACCTCGCTCGCGGCGTGGGTCACGTACTTCGATCCGAACGCGCCGTGGGAGCGCCTGACGAAGCCCGCGCCCGATGGCAAGTTGGATCCGGTGCGCGCGCTCCTGCAAGTGCGAGCGTTCCCCGCTTCGGGGGCGGCCTTGCCGGCCGAGACGGTGTCCCTCCGCGCGCGCTCGCCCGGCGGCGTCGCGCTGGCCGCGTCGAGCGGGACCCCCGCCGAAGCGCTCGTGGTCTGGACGGCGGTCGACTTCAAGGTGCCCCAGGTCTTCGCGACGGTGGTGGACGAGAAGGGCAAGAAGCTGCGCCAGCGAATGCTGACCCGCGCACCGGGCGAGAAGGCAGACGTCGCTACCGCCGGTCTCGGGGACGGCTGGTTGGTCGCCTGGGTCGACGAGCGCAGCGGCGATCCGGAGGTGTACGCCGCGCGCGTGGGCCGCATGCTGCAAGCCGCGGCGCCCGAGAAGCGGATCACCAGCGCGCCCGGCGCGGCCGCCGAGATCGCGATGATCGCCCGGGGCAACGACGGCCTGATCGCGTGGTCCGACGCCCGCGACAAAGATCAGCCGGGCGTCGGGGACATCCACGTCGCGCTGCTGAAGGGCGCCGACGCTTCACTCACGGGCACCGAGACGGTGGTCGCCAAGACCGCGCGGCACTCGCGCTCGCCAGCCCTCGCGCCGCTGGGCGCGGGCGCGCTCTTGGCCTTCATCGAAGAGAGCGTCTCGGCGAGCGGCGACCCGGGTAGCGCAGAGGTGCAGCTCGTCGAGCTCGGCGCCGACGGTCGTCCGGTGGGTGCACCTTCCGTGCTCCCCACGACCGGTGCCACTCCCACGTCGCTCGCGCTCGACTGTCGAGACGACAGCTGTCGCGTCGTGATCGCCGCGGCGCGCGGCGGCGCCACCGAGCTCCGGGTCGCAGAGTGGGCGCGGGGCAAGTCGACCCCGCTCACCCGACTGCTCGGCCTCCCGTCGCCCCCGCCGGTGGGCATCGCGCCGGCGCTCGCCGGGCGCGAGCTCGTCCTCGCGGAGCGCGTCGGCAGCGAAGGGCGCGTGCGGCGATTGCTGATCGACTGGAAGTGACCCGGCCCGCGGCGCAAGGCGGAAAAAAAAACCCCTGGTGCAAGCACCAGGGGTTTCCGAGAAGCAGCCTTGCGTGGTCGAGAGGAGCCTCACCACTTCGTGAGTGGCGGTCGCGCCTTCTTGCGGTTGGGCGGGCTCGGGGAGGAGGGCGCGCAACGGCCCGCTCTCGTTTCCCACGCAGGACTGGTGATCTCTTGATCTTGGACACCTCCTTGGCGGTTCACTTGGGTCAACCGCGGGGGAGCCGGACCTATTCCAGAAATTTCTCGGCCCGAAGTCCCGAGTGATCTCGACGTTTTGGCGCGCCGGGGGGCGCCGACCGGGGGGCCGAGGAATTGAGCTAGTCTTCCCTGAGTGCGAGCCGCGACGCTTTCGGCGCTCTTGGTGCTCTCGGCCTGGGTCGTGGGCGCTTGCAGCGATGGTGAAGAGGGTTCGGCAGCGACGGGGGGCACGGGCGGCACCGACGCCAGCACCGGCGGCAGTGGCGGCACTGGTGGCGACGCGAGCGTTCCGCCACCCACGCCCCCGGTGCCGGTGACGATCGGCGCATGGCGCGCGGCGGTGGTGATGAACGCTTCGACCGATCCGGTGATCGGCAAAGTGTCCGACGGCTCGTTCACGTTGCCACCGGTCGGCGAGTACCTGGGCCTCGACTGGAGCGACGTGGTGCCGGGACCGAGCGGCGAGCTGATCGAGGCCAACGCCGACTTGATCTACGCCGTGGCCGAGGTCGAGGTGCCGACCGGCCACCACGTGTTCGCGCGCGGCGACACGGTGGCAAGCTTCCTGGTCGGCAAGTCGCAGCGCCAACCGGGGGACTTCTACGCCTCGCACGCGCTCCGCGTTCCGGTGCTCACCCGCAGCCAGAAGGGGCTGGTCGTGGTTCGGGCTCTGGGTCGCCGCGGCGCGCCGCAGGTCGAGCTGTGGTCCACCAACGCGGAGGTGCAGCTCAACACCGAAGACGTCACCGTGCCGGACTTCGTCCAGGGCACGACCGAGACCCGCCCGCTGGGCGTGGCCGTGCTGAACCTCACCGACGGCGCGCTCGGCGAAGTGTCGGCCAGCGTGATCGAGAGCGACGACTTCGCCGCCACCACCGTGGTGCACCCTCACCTCTCGGGGTCGGCGGTGACGCAGATCTCGTTCGACCTCACCCCCAAGGCCACGACCAAGACCGAGCTCTTGGCCAAGCTGCGGGTGAGCTCGCCCTCGCTGACCCACGGCTACGATGCCGAGGTGAAGATCCCGGTGGTCGCCGACGGCGCGCGCTACCGGCGCACGCGCCGCTCGCAGGTGGACGGCTCGACCCAGTACTACGCGGTGCTGCCTCCGAAGGGTCTGCCCGCGGGCGACAAGCCCGGCCTGATCCTGAGCCTGCACGGCGCCGGGGTCGAAGCCAAAGGCCAGGCCGAGGCCTACGGGCCCACCTCGTGGGCCTACCTGGTCGCGCCCACCAACCGCCGGCGCTTCGGCTTCGACTGGGAAGAGTGGGGCCGGCTCGACGCGATGGAGGCGCTCGAGCACGCCCAGGCCACGTTGCCGATCGATCCGCTGCGCACGCACCTCACGGGCCACTCGATGGGCGGGCACGGCAGCTGGCACGTGGGCGTGCACTTCAGCGATCGATTCGCGGTGATCGGTCCGAGCGCCGGCTGGATCTCGTTCGATCACTACGGCGGGCAGCCCTTGCCCACCGGTGTCTTGGGCCGCGCGCGCGCCGCCAGCAAGACCCTCGACTTCAAAGAGAACCTCGCCAACGACGCGGTCTACATCGTGCACGGCAGCGCCGACACCAACGTGCCGGTGGGCCAGGCCCAGACCATGTTCAAAGAGCTGACGGGCGTGGTGAAGCAGCTGACGTACCACGAGGAGCCGGGAAAAGATCACTGGTGGGACCTCGACTCGAACGAAGAGGGCGCCGACTGCGTGGACTTCGCCCCGATGCTCACGCTGATGCAGAGCACCCAGCGCGACCCCACCTGGCTCGACTTCCGCTTCGTCAGCCCGGGGCCGTGGGTCAGCGCGGCGCGCTCTTTCGTGACGGTTCGCTCCGTGACCACGCCGATGGAAAACTTCGAGGTCACGTCGACCGCCAGCGGCCAGAGCGTGACGGTGGTGACCAAGAACGTGCGCGCGCTCACCCTCGACGCCGCTGCGCTGGCCAAGAAGGGCATCACCAGCGTCACCCTCGACGGAACCAACCATGCCGTGGGCAGCGCGCCGATCGAGGTCGGGCCGAAGTCGGGCAAGCGCGCGGATCTGTCGGGCCCGCTCAACCAGGTCTTCCAGCGGCCGTTCTGCTTCGTGTGGGACGACGCCGGCTCCGAGGTGTACCGCGACTACGTCTCGCTCTTGGTCTCGTGGTGGTCCACCATCGGCAACGGGCACGCCTGCGGGCTGCCGCTCTCGAAGCTGACCGCGAAGCTCGAGGCCGAGCGGAACCTGGTGTTCGTGGGCACCAAGTCGCCCGGCGGCCTGCCCATCGACTGGAGCGCGAGCCAGATCAGCATCGGATCGAAGAAGCTGACCGACGCCGCGCTGGCCTTCGTCTACCCCAAGGGTGAGCGCCTGCGCGCGTACCTGGTCACCACCGCCGGTAGCGAGCTCTTGCTCTACCGCTACGTGCCGTTCAGCTCCCGCGCGGGCATGCCCGACTACGTGGCCTTCGGTCAGAGCGGCGTGATCGGCAGCGGCTTCTTCGACGCGGAGTGGAAGCTCGACCCGGCGTTGGCAGAGGGGAAGTGAGGGAAGAGCGTAGGGGCTTCGCGCTGCTGGTTCCTGGCTGCGAGTCATGGGAGACTCACGGCGTGGACATCGACCAGCTGTCACCAGAGGCGCGCGCCTGGGTCGAGAAAGTCGAGCCCCTGTGGGCCCGCGCCCATCGCCTGGTCGAAAGGCGCCCCGACCTCGACGTGAGTGACGTCTTCCACGTGCTCAGGAACTTGCAACGGACTCCCGCCGAAAGACTGCGCCGAGCGCTCTCCCATGGCCAGCATCGCCCTCACGGACGCTGAGGTCCGTTTCTTCCAGGCGCTCGACGCATTGGGCATTCGCTTCCTGATCGTCGGGCTCAGCGCGGCGGTGCTCCAGGGGGCCGATACGGTCACGGCTGACATCGACCTATGGCTCGAGGATCGCGGCGACCCGCGCATCCACGAGGCTGCGCGCCGTGCTGGCGGCGTCTGGGTGCCTGGGCACTTCGGCATGGCTCCCCCGATGCTGGGGGGCGATGAGCTCAGCGATCGACTCGACGTCGTCACGAGCTTGCATGGGTTGGAGTCCTTCGGCACGGAATACGCTGGTGCGCGGACGCTCGTCGCAGACGGTGTGTCGCTTCGTGTCCTTCCGCTGGAGAGGGTAATCGCCTCCAAGCGCGCGGCAGGACGGCGGAAGGATTTGGCGGTACTCCCAGCGTTGGAAGCAGCGGCTGCTGTCCTGGCGGAGGACTCGGAAGCAACGTCCTGAACGCGGTGCGGATTGTTGGGGGGGGGTCGAGCCAGCAGCGTCTCAGGTCTCGGTACGGCTGACGCGCGTTCCCCACGAGCGGTACTTCTGAGCGAGCTTGCCGGTCGCGTCGAGGATCCCGGCCTCGCGTAAGAGCTCGAGCTTCCGCTCGAACGACGGACGGTGAACGGCGGCGATGAGCTCGGCGGGGGTCCGGGTGACGGGTAGTGGCCACCAGGAGCGTCCCGCATCACCGTCCGGTTGGTGCGTAGTCCTATGTTCCGCGATACCCGAGCACGTCCTGACACGAGGAGTCGAGCGCGTGTTCAAACGCCTCCGCCCTCTCGCGCCTCCCATCGACCGTGATCATGTGGAAACGGTAGAACGGCACCAGCGGTGGGTCGATCCGCTCCAGATGCAGCACGGTCGGGACGAAGAACATCACGGAGTTCAGCTTGCTGCTCCGCGTTTTCGTCAACCTCCGCACCAGGTCGGGGATGTCGTACGTCGCTAGGAACGCGTTCACCCACTCGTGGATTATCTGCTGAGCCGCGGTGCCGCTCGCTACGCGCCCCGAGCGGAAGTTCTCGAACATTTCTGCGTGCGGGCCACCCCGCTTGCCTCGAGGTAGAACCTCTGTGCGTCCCTTGCGGACGGAAACCGTGCGACTTGTCCAATCTGTGACAGCAACTCATCGAGGTCGTCCAGCGCGCGGGCCAGCTCCGAGTCGGGGTGGAACCGGACTCCCGCGGCGGTCAGCTCGCTCCGCAGCCACTCGGCCGACTTGCCGATCGCGTCCAGCCCGTGGTCGTTGATTTCTACGCTATCGGTCACTGCCCGAGCCTAACGACGCCGCTGCGTCTTGCGGTGGCCTCGCGCCTCTCAGCGCGCACGCGTTCGGGCGCTCCGCACGCTCCGACGACGGCCCACCTCCCGAAGGCGCATGACCAGGCGCAATGCCTCGACCGTCGACTCCGTGTCGGGGAACGCCTCGGCGACGTCCTTCGGCAGGACGCGAACTCCCTCGCGGACGCTCTCCCACCAGGCGATCATGTCCTTGCGCCCGCGGGCGCCGAGCTTGCGCAGGTAAGGATTCGGCCGGCCGTTCTCGACCCGAGCCTGCCTCTGGGGGACTAGCGCATCAAGCCTCGGACGAGCTGAGACGCCCCACCCAGGATGATTCAGTGCGAAGGAGAGGACTTGAACCTCCACCCTATTACTAGGACTGGAACCTGAATCCACCGGGTGGCGAGCCGGTCCAGGACCAGCTCCGCCAGCCGGGGCGCGGCCAGCACCACGCCCCGAGCTGGTCCCGCGCCTTGCCGCCTACTTGCACTCGAACGAGTACTTGTAGATCTCGTTCTTCACCGTGCCGTCTGCGGCGAAGGTCACGTGCGAGTGCGCGTGCGCCCGGAGGTTCGCGACCGTGCCCTGGCCGATCACCTGGAACGCGTAGACGTCGTCGAACGACTGCGGGAAGCCGCCGGACCACTTCATCGAATGATGCGACGGTCCGTTCGCGTGGTAGGTGTCGCCGAGGATCGTGCCCTGGCCGGTGAGCCCGGACGGGTTGACCAGTGTCTCGTACTGGTAGCGCCCCGACTTCTGGTTGACGAACGAGTGGCTCGAGAGGTGCAGATCGCCCTCGAGGAATACGAAGTCGTTGGCGCAGGGCACGTACTCGAAGAACGCGACCGGGAAGCGCTCGCCGGAGCTGGTCACCTGCACCGGAGGATTCGGGCCCTTGACCGTGGTCGTCGCCATGGCCGAGTTGTTCATGTAGTCCGGGTCCCACTCGACGTAGTTGAGGCGGTTCTGAACCCAAACCGAATTGGTGATCGTGCCACCCTCTTCCGGCTTCACCACCACCTTGACGGTAGCAGAGGCGCCCGCTGCCAGGCCGCCGAGGTCGCACTCGACGTAGCCCCACGGCGCCGTGAAGCAGCTGCCCTGAGACGTCGAGGTCGACACGATCGGCAGGTCGGACGGCAGCCAATCGCTCAAGAACGCTTTGCTCGCGGCGTCGGGGCCGTTGTTGGTAACGACGATGGTGTAGGTGAGCGGCTTCTTGAACATCGCGGGGTCGGGGGCAGCGGTCATTGCGACCGAGAGGTCCGCCACCACGGGCTTGATCACGGAGTACGTCGCGCTGAAGCTGTTGTTCCCGGGCGCCCAGTCCACTTCGTTGCCGGCGATGGACGCGTCGATGGTCACCTGCCCGGGCGCGGTTCCCACGAAGCCCAGCTCGATCGGGAAGCCGTTCCAGACACCGAGGGTGCCAAGATCGCAGGTCGCGGTCGTGTCCGTCCACGTGCACGGGTTGGGCGCCGGCGAAGGCGGCGGGGGCGGCGGCATACCGGGGGGCGGAGGCGGGGGCGGCGCTCCGTACAGGGGCGGTGCCACGAACGTGAGCTTGCCCGGTCCGCTCAGCGTGAACGAGACCTTCACTCCCGTCGCGTCGGTCGGGCCTCGGTTGTCAGCGAAGAAATACGCGCGCGCCTCCTGGCCAAGGAACACGAAGCCGCCGGGCCAGGAGCTCACCCCGAGGTCGGCCCCCGTGTTCGGATGGATCAGCGTGCTCGCGCTGTAGGACTCGACGACGCTTCCACCGACGCTCAAGCTCGAAGTGGAGTTGATGGCGCCGTCTGCGCTCGGTACGACGTCGAGCTGGACGCCGGTCTTCGCTCCAGCCTCGAGCTGGTCGGCGTGGCAGGTGACGGTGACACTGGCGGGCGCCGCGCCGCTGGCGGGGGCCTCGGTCTGCGTACAGGTGAGGTGCCCGTCCTGCGGGAACGCGGTGCCCGCCGTGAAGGCGCCGGACACCGTCATCGTGATCGTGACGTCGCTCAACACCTTGCCTGGGTCGGGCGGGTAGAAGGCCACGACCGACGACACCGGGAACGACGCGCCGATGGATCCGTCCGGTGGTGCCCACAGGTAGAAGAAGCCACCGTCGAGCCGCGCGTGCGCGGAGCGTGTGGCCTCGTCCGAAGTCGGCGTAACGCCGCACGCGACCAACAGCGAGATGCCAGCCGCCGCCAAAAATCCCAACCCCATGCGCTTCCCCATGATCCGCTCCTTCTGTCCGCCCCCGAACGGAACGTACACTTCGGCACCTGCGCCTACAATCGAAAAAAGTTACTAAATTCGAAGATTTGAGGACTGTGGGCGGGTGGCGATCGCCGCCCCGGCTGCGCAGCGGACGCGGAGGCGTCCCACACGTCGACGAGGCTCTTGGGCTAGCCTGGCGGCGTGAGCGTGGCGGCGGCACCGGAGATCTCCGTCCCCGACGTGTCTCTGTTCGCGCGGGGGCTGACGGCCGCGGGGCACACCACCCGCGCGGTGAAGCAACTGCACGCCCGCCTGTCTGCGCTCGACCCTGGCGCGAGCCTCGAGGCGCGTGAAGACGCGCTGATCGGCCTCGTGCGCTGGGTGTGCGACGGACCGAAGCCGCCCCCGGTCGAAGGCGCGCCCCCCGAGGCGATGGCCACCACGCGGTTGCGGCTCGTCGTGCGCGCGCTCGAGGTCGCGCCCGCGTTCCGCAAGCGGCTGCGCGGCAGCATCGAGTCGGTCTTGCGCGAGGCCAGCTCGCTCCGGCTCTTGTGCGAGGTCGGCCTGCCCAACGACCGCGGTCTGTTCGACGAGACCAGCGATCGGCTGGCGCGACGCTTCCTGCCGTCACCGCCCGATCACGGCGACCTGGCCGGGATGTTCGCCCGCATGTTCGAGTCGCGGCGCGACGCGGACTGGCTCGCCGAGCTGCCGGCGGACCTGACCCTCGGGCTGCTCGAGCGGCTGGGTGACGTCTGGCAGCCGCTGCGCGACTCGACCGAGGACGCGCTGGCGCTCTTGACCACGCGCGTCTCGGCGCTGGGCTTGTCCGACGACATCCGGCAGCGCGGGCCCGGCGGGCCGGTGCGCGAGTCGCCGTTCTTCCGCCTGCCCCACGCGGCCCGCGAAGAGCTGCCGGATCTGTGCCTGCTTTGCCGCCGCGACATGGTGGCCGTGCACGACAACCTCGAGCGCTTCGGGGTCAGCGTGGACGTGGTCTACCGGCTCGACGTGATCGCCAAGTCGCTGGATCGCGTCGAGGCCATCTTGGTGGCGCTGGACCCGCGCACCACCACCGAGCTGGTGACCGCCGAGACCTTGTTCTTGGCCGAGCTGTGCCGCGCGCGGCTGCGCGAGAGCAGCATTCGCGGCGTGGTGAAGGACAACACGCAGCTCCTGGCGCGCAAGGTGATCGAGCGCGCCGGCGAGACGGGCGAGCACTACATCACCGTCTCGCGCGGCGAGTGGTGGAAGATGCTGGCGTCGGCCGGCGGCGGCGGCTTCCTCACGGTGTTCACCTGCGTGGCGAAGTTCTTCACCAAGTGGGGGCACTTCGCGCCGGCGGTAGATGGCATGATCTCGGCGGTCAACTACGCCGGCAGCTTCGTCACCATGCAGTTCTTGGGGTTCACCCTGGCCACCAAGCAGCCCAGCATGACGGCGGCGGCGCTGGCGGGCTCGATTCGCGCGCAGCGCGACGCGCACCAGCTCGACGACCTGATCACCACCATCGCGCGCATCTGCCGCTCGCAGCTCGCGGCGGCGCTGGGCAACATCGGCGTGGTGATCCCCTCGGCGATCCTGTTCGACTTCGTGTTCCGCGCCGTGTACGGCCGCTCGTTCCTCGACGCCGAGACCGCGCAGTACACCGTGGACTCGTTCCACGTCTACAAGAGCGGCACCATCCCCTACGCCATCTTGACCGGCGTCTTGCTCTGGGCCTCGAGCCTGGGCGCGGGCTGGCTCGAGAACTGGGCAGTGTACCGGCGCATCCCCGAGGCCATCACCGAGCATCGCTTCAAGCGCTGGCTGGGCAAGGGCCTGTTCCGCTGGCTGGGCAAGATGGTGAAGAAGCACGTCGCGGGCTTCGGCGGCAGCGTGGCGCTGGGGGTGCTCTTGGGCATGATGCCCGCGTTCGGCAAGTTCTTCGGGCTGCCGCTCGACGTGCGCCACGTCACGCTCTCGTCGGGCGCCCTCGCGCTGTCGGTCAAAGCCCTGGGCCTCACCGCGCTGACCGATCCGAGCGTGGGCTGGGCAGCGCTCGGCATCGCGGCCATCGGCAGCATGAACTTCGGCATCAGCTTCCTCTTGGCGCTGGGCGTCGCGTTCCGCGCGCGCGAGGTGCCCATCGGTCGCGGCATCCGGCTGCTCTTCGCGGTGCTGGGCCGCTTCTTGCGGTCACCGCTGCAGTTCTTCTACCCGCCGGCCAGCGAGGCGCCGGAGGTCTTCTCGCACCGCCCCAGCATGGCGCCCCGCGGCTCCGCCGTGTCGCTGCATCGACACTGAGCGCGCGGCGCAGGCCCGAGGGGGGGTCACAGCTCCGCGCGAATCAGCCGAGACCGAGTGAAAACTTCAGCGCGGCATCGACGGCCTCGAGCTTGTCGTTCGGCAGGGGTCCGATGGGCGTGTCGAGCCAGGTCTTCGGAATGGTCACCACTGAATCGGTGTTCACAACGCAGCGACGCGGGAGTCCCTCACGCTTCCCGAGGGGTACCTCGCTGGGAATGGCACGGACGGTGGTGGAGATCTCCGCGACCGTCACCGACGCACGGACCGCGTAGGCGGAGTCGCGGGATACGAGAACGACCGGGCGTCGTCCAGCCGGCAGCGGGAGCTTCGCCCACCACACCTCCCCTCGCCTCATTCCCAAGGCTCCCAGCTCGCAGTCGCCTCCTTCGCCGTCGTCGACGACTCGTCGGGTCTCTCTGGGGTGCGCAGGTACCCCTCGACATATCGCCGGTCCGCATCACCCAACTGCTGCGCAGCGACCCATTGCTCCACGGCCTCCGCGATGGCTGCACTTCGAGAGAGGCGCTTCTTGGCCCGAGCCTTCTCGAGGGACTTCGCCGTAGCCACCGGAAGACTGATGGCAAGCTTGGTGACCGTGGTCATACCGTAGTGATACCAGCACGGCGCGCCGTGCGCCACGGCTCGACCCCCGGCCACCCGCGCACCGGGCACCTGGGACCGCAATTCCGACGGGAAGGGCAGATCGGCCGTTCTCGGGCGTAGTGGGCACGAGCCCGCTCACCCTCACGGTGCCCCATGCCTTCCTTCGTTCGTGTCCCCCAACCGTTCGTCGCCGGAGCAGCCGTGCTCGCCCTGGTGCTCGGCGCCAAGACCTCGCTTGCCGCCACCACCATCCCCGGCGGCAACGTGATCAATCAGACCTGGACGCCGGCCGGCAGCCCTTACGTGGTGGAAGGCGACGTCACCGTCCCCCCGGGCGCCTTCCTGACGATTCAGGCCGGCACGGTGGTCAAGCTCAAGTCGACGGACGCCCAGGCGGGCGGCCTGAACACCTCGAAGATCGAGCTGACCGTGAACGGCACGTTGACGGTCAGCGGCACCAGCGGCAGCCCGGTCACCTTCGAGGGTGACTCGGGCACCACCGCCGGCACCTGGTACGGCATCGTGGTCGGGTCGGGGGCGACCGGCGCCAGCATCTCCGGCGCGGTCGTCAAGCACGCGACCTACGGCGTCACCAGCGCCGCCACTGGCAACCTGCTCAGCATCGTCGAGTCCACCTTCTCGACCAACAGCTACGGCGTGTACCTGACGGCGGGCTCCCCGAGCCTGTCCAAGATCACGGCCACCGCCAACAGCTACGGCTTCTACTTCCTCGCTCCAGCCTCCCCCACCGTGAGCGAGGCGCAGGTGTTCGAGAACTCCAGCTACGGGCTCTATGCCTATGCGGGCACCGGCACGGGAAGCGTGTTCATCGACAAGAGCACCTTCGACAAGAACGGAAGCTACGGCGTCTACGCGTCGCGCTCGAGCTCGGGCACCCTCACCGTCAACCTGAAAAACAGCGTCGTCACCGGCCACAGCAGCTACGGCGTGTACCGCTACCCGTCGTACCCACCGACCGTGAACGTCACCTACAGCGACGTCTGGGGCAACGGGACCGACAGCAACGTGACGCTCGGGACCGGGAGCTTCTCGTGCAACCCGCTGTACGTCTCGACCACGAACCGGCGGCTCACCGAGAATTCTCCCGCGCGCAAGGCGGCCGAGTCCGGCGGCGGCGACATCGGCGCCCTGCCATTCACCGGCGATGCCACGCCCGGTCTCTACGGTGTCTTGTGGTCCAACAAGGTGCTCTCGAAGGCCGGCTCGCCGTTCACCGTGGCGGGCGACCTGCGCGTGCCGACCGGCGTGAGCCTGGTGATCGAGCCCGGCGTGACGCTCTCGTTCGCCACCACCGATCTGATGGGCTGCGGGGTCAATGCGTCGAAGGCCGAGCTGCAGGTCGAGGGCAGCATCAACGCCGTCGGGACCGCCGCCGAGAAGATCACGTTCACCTCGACGGGCTCCACCGCCGGAAGCTGGAACGGCCTGCGCCTGGCCCCGGGGTCGAGCGGTTCGACGCTGGCCCACGTGATCAGCGAGAAGGCGACGAACGGCGTCCAGTACGACACCACCGGCACGGGCAACGACCTGCACCACCTGACGCTCAAGACCAACAGCTATGGCCTGCGCGTCGACTCGGGGTCGGCGGGGGCCGACACGGTCGAAGCGACCGCGAACTCGTATGGAGCGTACGCGACCGCGCCGGGGTCGCTCTCCCTGACCAACGCGCTCTTTTACGCCAACACCAGCTACGGGGTCTACGCCTACGCGGGGACGGGAACGAGCACGCTGACCGTGGTGAGCTCGACCCTGAACGGCAACGGCAGCTACGGCATCTATGCCTCGCGCTCGAGCAGCGGCACCCTGACGGCGAACGTCACCAACTCGATCGTCACCAACCACTCGAGCTACGGCGTGTATCGCTACACGTCGTACCCGCCCACGGTGAACGTCAGCTACAGCGATCTGTGGGGGAACGGCACGAACTCGAACGTGACACTCGGCGCCGGGTGCATCTCGCAAAACCCGAACTACAAGTCGACCAGCGACCTGCGCCTGCAGAACAGCAGCGTGTGCATCGACTCGGGCACTGCCACGGGCGCGCCGAACCACGACTTCGACGGCGTCACGCGCCCGCTGGACGGCAACGGCATCGGCGGCGCGCAGCACGACATGGGCGCCTTCGAGGTGGCCCTGGTCGGCACCTGCGGCGACGGCGTGCAGAACGCCGGCGAGGCCTGCGACGACGGCACAAACAACGGCAGCTACGGCTATTGCAACACCGGCTGCACCGCAAAGGGCCCGCACTGCGGCGACGGCAGCAAGAACGGCCCCGAAGAGTGCGACGACGGCAACAACTCGAACACCGACGCCTGCACCAACGCCTGCAAGAGCCCCGCCTGCGGCGACGGCTTCCAGCAGACCGGCGAGGCCTGCGACGACGGCAACGCCTCGAACACCGACGGATGCCTGACCACCTGCGTCGCGGCGGGCTGCGGTGACGGCCACGTGTGGGCCGGCAAAGAGGCCTGCGACGACGGCAACAGCTCGAACACCGACGGCTGCGTGGCGGGCTGCGTGGTCGCCAAGTGCGGCGACGGGCACGTGCAGGCCGGGGTCGAGCTGTGCGACGACGGCAACACCAACAACAACGACGGCTGCAGCAACACCTGCACGCTGCCGGGCTGCGGCGACGGCATCTTGCAGACGGGCGAGGTGTGCGACGACGGCAACAAGGACAACACCGACGGCTGCCTCTCGACCTGCATCAAGGCTTCGTGCGGCGATGGCTTCGTGCAGACCGGCGTCGAAGAGTGCGACGACGGCAACGCCTCGAGCACCGACGCTTGCCTTGGCACCTGCAAGGCGGCCAAGTGCGGCGATGGCCAGGTGCAGACCGGGGTCGAGCAGTGCGACGACGCCAACACGACCCAGACCGACGCCTGCCTGACCACCTGCAAGGCGGCGTCGTGCGGCGACGGCTTCGTGCAGACCGGCGCCGAGGCCTGCGACGACGGCAACCAGGTCGACTCGGACGGGTGCTCGAACAAGTGCAAGCTGCCGGGCTGCGGCGACGGCATCTTGCAACCCGGCGAGGCCTGCGACGACGGCAACACCGACGACGCCGACGCCTGCGTCTCGACCTGCAAGAGCGCGTCGTGTGGCGACGGCTTCGTGCAGACCGGCGTCGAAGAGTGCGACGACGGCAACCTGAAGGCCGCCGATGGCTGCAGCCCGCTGTGCGAGACCGAAGGCGGGACCGGCGGCACGGGCGGCGGCGCGGGCACGGGCACGGGTGCTGCCGCAGGCACCGGGGGCGCCGGTGGCGGCAGCGGCGGCGCGGGTGCCACCAGCGGCAGCGGTGGAAGCGGCGCCTTGCCCAGCGGGACCGGATCCGGCACCGGCTCGGGTTGCGGCTGCGCGCTTCCCGCGCGCTCGGGCTCGAGCGGGTGGCTCGCGCTCGCGTTCGCGCTGGTCGCGGCCGCCCGACGCAAGCAGCGAAGGGCGCGGCCCTGATCTCGAGCCATCGCTCCCGCGTGCTCGCGGCGCTGTTGGGCCTGACGAGCCTCATGGCGTGCGCCGAGGGCGAGCCCATCGCGGCTGCCGTCGGCGGCGCGGCGGGCAGCGCTGCGGGCAGCGGCGGCGCTGCGGGCGGCGACACGGGTGGCACCGGCGGCGGCGACACGGGTGGTGCGGGCGGAGCTCTCGACGACGCGGGCGACGCGGGCGACGCGGCGCCCACCGGCGCGTGCCAGTGCGACGACCCGTCGTGCGGCGCGTGCCCGAGCACGAAGTCGGTGGCAGCCGGCGGGTACGGCATCGACGCCGTCGAGGTGACCAACGAGGCCTACGCGACGTGGCTCTTGACCCAACCGAAGCCGAAGCTCCAGAGCGGCGCGTGCGCGGGAAACGAGAGCTACGTTCCGTCGCAGGGCTGGCCGGCGCCCGACGGGAAGCTGCCGGTGACCCACGTCGACTTCTGCGACGCGCAGGCCTACTGCCGCTGGGCACGCCGGCGCGTGTGCGGAAAGATCGGCGGCGGCGCCAACGCCTATGCCGACTTCGCGGAGTCGAGCAAGAGCCAGTGGCACCACGCCTGCACTGCCGGCGGCCTGCGCGACTATCCCTACGGCGCGAGCTACGCCGGCGGCACCTGCAACGGCGCCGACTTCGGCAAGGGCGCCCCCGTCGCCGCAGGCACGGCCGCGGGCTGCGAAGGCGGCTATCCGTCGCTGCGAGACATGAGCGGCAACGTGTGGGAGTGGGAAGACTCGTGCGACGCCACGACCGGCAAGAGCGATCTGTGTCGCATTCGCGGCGGCTCGTTCTCACAGAGCGGCCCGGCGCTGGCGTGTGCCTCGGACAGCAGCCTGGCCCGCGGGGACTCGGGCAAGAGCGTCGGCTTTCGCTGCTGCGAGTGACCGCCCTGAATGCGCGCGTGGTGCTTGCGCGATCGGCGCTCGCGAGATACCTTCAGGCATCGAGCTCTCTCGAGCTTCGAGGAAGGAGGTTGACGAAAATGCCCATTTGCCAGCGCTTTTCGGCGTCGAGCCTCCGGTCCGTTCTCGGCTGAGCTCGCGGTGCGTCGCGCGCGGTAGCTCCACCGCCCCGGCGAAGACGTGCGTTGCCCAGGTGCAGCGCCGCCGCGAGCCAGTGTCTGACGCGGAGCTGGGACACGGGCGCTCGACAACCGCTGTCGCCATCCCCGGCGACGGCGAGGCGAAACTGCGCCGTTCGGGCGCCTGGAGCTCCAGTGACTCGCAACCAAACTCAGAAGAATCGTCGTCATGCCCGTCTGTCTCGGCAAATCGAGCAGGTGATCTCGCTCGCGCTCGGCGCGTCCGAAGACGCTCGCCTTCGCGAGCTCATCGTCCACTCCGTCGCGCCCAGCGCCGGCGGAGCCACACTGGTCGTGCGCGTCGTGCTCCCGGGCGAAGCGTCGATCGAGGCCCTCGAACAGGCGTACCACGCTCTGGCGGCCGCGCGCGGGTGGCTTCGCCAGCAAGTCGCTGCCGACATCCATCGCAAACGCACGCCCGATCTGGATTTCCAAGTCTTTCCGAGCTGGGAGGCAGCCCCATGAGCGGAAACCTTCCCGGCAAGGTGCGGGCGTGGCGCTGCGCGCCGCTCTCGGACGAGGTCGTCCGAGCCACGCAGCGCCTCGCTCGCTTCGACGACGTGGAACGCATCGCTCTGATGCCGGACGTCCATCCGAGCGACGGCGTGTGCGTGGGCACGGTGCTAGCGTCGAGATCCCACGTGCACCCGGAGGCGGTCGGGGGCGACATCGGGTGTGGCATGGCGACGCTCCGACTGGGCCCTTCCCGCTGCCAGCTGACCGCGCAGGGTGCTCGCGAGATCCTGGCGGAGCTGCGCGACGCGGTCCCGACCCACAAGCATCACCGGCGGATGCTCCTCCCGGACGAGCTAGCAAGCGCCGACCTCTCTAGTGAAAGCTTGCGCAAGCTCCTGGCCAGGGAGGGAGCTGTCCAGCTGGGGACACTCGGGCGCGGGAACCACTTCCTCGAGCTGCAACTCGACGAGGACCAGCTGCCGTGGGTGGCGGTTCACAGCGGTTCGCGCGCCCTAGGGCCGGCGATACACAAGGCTCACTGTCGTGGGCGTGGGCTCGAGGTCTCGTCGAGCGAAGGTCGGGGCTACCTCGACGACGCGAACGTCGCGGTGCGATATGCCGAGGCGAACCGGCGTGCGATCCTCGAGCAGGCGATCGGGGTCATCTCGCGGGTGCTCGAGGCAGAACCGGATTGGAGCTCACTGATCGTCACGACGCACAACTTCGTGCGGCTGGAGTCGCATTTGGGGGCGGAGCTCTGGGTGCACCGCAAGGGTGCTGCCTCCGCCGCAGAGGGCGAGCTGGGGCTGATTCCTGGTTCGATGGGCAGCGAGAGCTTCCACGTGGTCGGCCGTGGTTGTCCCGAGTCTCTTGCCTCGAGCTCACACGGCGCGGGCCGTGCGCTGCCGCGTGGAGTGGCGTTCCGCAGGATCAGCGCGCGTCGCCTCACGCGCGAGATGGAAGGGGTGTGGTTCGACGAGGAGCTCGCGGAGCGCCTGCGGGACGAGGCGCCGTCCGCCTACAAGTCGATTGGCCAGGTCATGCGCGCCCAGCACGAGCTGGTGCGCATCCTGCGCCGGCTGCGGCCCGTGCTCTCGTACAAGGGCGTATGAGTTGCTCGAGCCGTCGGGTCGGCCTCGGGGGGGGGCGAAGCGGCCACCGCGTGCGCCCCCTGAATGCACCCGACGCGCGGCGCATCGATCGCGCGCGATGTCACGCTCCCTTGTCTTGGCTTCGGTCCCCTTCGGCTTCCTCGCTCTGGCCTGCGGCTCGTCCGACTCGTCGGGTGGCCCCATCGACGGCGGCGCCGGCAGCGGCGGCAGCGCGACCGGGGGAAGCACCTCCGGCGGCGCCGGCGGCAGCGCGGGATCCGGTACCGGCGGCAGTGCGGGCTCGGCCTCGGGGGGAAGTGCCGGCTCGGGTACCGGTGGTGCCGGCACCGGAGGCAGCGGCACCGGCGGCGGCGGCGGCGGCGGCGCCAGCTGTACGCCCACCGGCGGCAGCGGCACGGTGAAGGTCAGCTGCGACGACGTGAGCCTGGCGGTGCTCGAGATGGCGGGCAAGCCGGCGAGCCTGCGGGTGGCAGGCCGCTTGGTCGCGGCGAACGGCACGTGCCTCTTGCCCGAGAGCATCGAGCTGGTGCGCCCCGACAAGAGCACGGCGCACAAGCTGACCGCCAACGGCAAGGCGCTGAAGGCGTGGGACAGCGTGGCGTGGGCGAGCGGCGACGCGACCAGCGAGATCAGCGGCCGCTGCAAGGACGAGCTCGATCGCATCGAGCCCTACGGCATCATCGTCAAAGGCAAGGCCGACGGCGGCACCTTCGAGGCGAAGTGCGGCACGGGCGTCGAGGGCGGCAGCTCGTGGCCCCCGCGCGTGATGCTCACCTGTCACAGCGGGCTCACCGATCCCCCCGCCTTCGGCAACGCCATGGTTCAGCCCATGGGTCCGATCGTCAGCACTCAGCTCATGGGTCAGCTCCCGCATCCAGCCGGCCCGGGTGTCACCTCGGTGGCCAGCGACATCCGGATCGTTCCGTTTCAGTCGTCGTTCGGCGGCGGCGCTCCGGTGGCACCCTTCAGCACGAGCGGCTGGAAGACGAGCGTGAGCGAGACGACGATCCCGGCCACGGGCCAGATCTCGACCAGCCTGAACGCGTTCAGCGACAAGGACGTGCTCGGGGCGGCCTGCCCGCTTCCCTCCCCGATGGACGCGATGCCGCCCACGCCCTGGCCGATCTTCTTCGCGCGGCTGTCGGGTCAGGGCCCGAGCGGCGCGTTCACCGGCGAGCTGGTGGTGCGGATGTGCACCCGCACGAAGTGAAGCGGCGTGGCAGGTGCCCCCCCGACGCGGGGCGTGGAGTCACAGCGGGGCAAAGCCGAGGTGCATCCCCAATGCCCGCTCGAGGTCGCTCATGGCCTCGCTCGACGCACGACCAGCTCGACCAACGACTCGGTCTCGATCGTAGGTCATGACCATCGACGCATTCGCCACGCGGTCTGACTCGAGCGACGAGCGCGGACGGCGAAGATCGACCATGTAGGATCGCGCGGCCCGCTCAGCGGTGAATTCCTGCGTCGGAACCACCGTGATGGCTTGTCCGAATTGGTTGGCGATGTCGTTCGACACGACCACACACGTTCGCGTCTTCTTCGGCTCGACTCCGAGCGAGGGGTCACAGCAGATCCAGAGAATGTCACCCCGCCGGATGGCCACCGCCTCCGACGCCCTTCGCCTCGAGGCACGAGCTCGCGGAGCCCGGGCGGTGGGGCTACGGCGGGCCATCGTCCGCCATCAGCTCCAGCTGGGCGGACTCCAGGTCCGCGAGCAAAAGGCGAGCATCCGCGCGCCCAGCAGCGTAGTCGCGGGCGAGTCGCCGCCGGGTCTCGGCCCGCTCTCTGCTGTCCAGTGCCTCGCGGATCAGCTCTCTGGCCAGCGTGGCCTGGGGCTGTCGCGCCTTCTTGGCGTGTCTCGCGAGGGCTGCCGACGTGTCGACATCGAGTGTCAGATTCAGCCGACTCATGACACGAAAGGTAGCACGCCGCAGCAGCACCTCAAAGCCGTCGCTCGAAGCCCGCGCCGCGCGTCACCCGCCGTCACCGAGATCGCACGACCCCGAGTCGGGCGCGGGGCACGCCCCGAGGTCTTGCGACGTGAGCGCGCACGACCAGCTGCCGCCGACGCAGGTGCAGGTGTAAAACTGCCGCGGGGACTGCACGTTCAGGCACGGGCAGTCGCGTACGATCAGCTTGCACTCCGGCTCGTGGGGGTCGGGCGTGCACGCGCCGGTCGGTAGCGTGTCCGAGTCGCGCCGCGCTACCGAGTCGGTGGTGGTGTGAACGCACGGTGTTCCGTTGCCGTTCAGCCCGCTGTCGGTGTCGTCGGCGCTCTGCGGGTCGTTGCCGCAGGCGCACGAGAGCAGAGCGAGCCAGAGTGTGCGGTGCATGCTTGCCTCCCCGAGTCGTGGTCGCATCATGGCACAGATCGACGGCCGAGCAATGGGTGGCGACCCCCCGCGTCGCAGTCGGCCCTCCGGGCTCACCCTGGCTGACGGCGCAGACGCTCGAGCGCGGCGCGCAGCACGGCTGCGTCCGCTCGATCCCGGTCCCGCACGCCTTGCTTGGTCAGCAGCAGTCCGGCGAGCCCGAGCACCGGAATGCGAACACCCTCGACCTCGCGCTGTTCGATGTGCGGTGCCAGCTCCGCCCAGCCGTGGCCACACGCGGCCGGCATCACGTCCACCGTGAACTCGTCGTTCACCCGAATCGCATACGGCCCCTCATCGACGAACACGCGCTCTTGCCCAGCAAGGTCGCTCGCAGCGCGGTCAGGGAGCTCAGAGAGCGCGGCTATCCAACGGCGCGCGTTCTCGGGTGACGGATCGACGAGGACGTCGATGTCCTCCGAGAACCGCACGAAGCCGTGGGCCGCGATTGCGTACCCGCCGATCAACGCCCACGCTACCTGGTGCTTCGCGAAGAGAGCGGCCAAGCGAATCACGTCCTCCCAGGTGGCCGGACGTGTGAAGCGCTCGTCGTCGCCCAAAGGTCACCGCTGAGTGGCGACGACCGCATCGACGGTCCAGCGCTGTCGGTCCTCGTTGGCTTCCTCGTGACTTCGGTACAGAAAGACCCCCTTCGGTGCCCGCGTGCGGTAAGCAGCCATGCGCGTCAGCGCTTCGCGCGCGGCCGGGGAAGGCAGCTGCCCAATGGGGGGCTGGCTCCGGCGGCCGACGACTCGGACGAAGGTCTCCCCTGTCAGCGGATCGGAAATCACCGAGCAACGCTAGCACGCATCGAGGCCGGCGACGTAGCTCTCGGCGCAGCCGACGGCCAAAGGGGGCGCTGCCGCGCGAAGCCCGCCCACGGCTCACGGCAGGCCCTGCTGCGTGTAGAGCTGCATGAAGCTCAGTCGCTGGGCCTCGGGCACGTGCATCGCGTTGCCGGCCCAGCCATAGCTGATGAAGCCGGCGAAGCTCACTTCGAGGTCACCGTGAGCGAGATCCGCGGGCGCTTCTCGAGCGGCGCGGTGCGGTCCGGGTTCTCTTCACCGACCACGACGACCTCGGCGCGGCCCCGCGCGGGCACCTGGAAGTGCATGGCGTCCTTCACCTCGAAACGGTACCCCGAGAGGTACGAGAACACGCCGCTGCCGTGCCCGCGATAGCGGAGCAAGACGGCGAGCTCGTGGGCGCCGGGCCGCAGCGGGCTCTCGAGCACCGGAAAGTCACGCGCGCCGAGCAGTGACGCGTCGTTGGTGTCGAGCAAGATCACGCCGTCGAGCGCGTACGCCGCGCCCACCAACCGGAACGCGGAGCTCATCTTGCTGTGGTGGCGCACCACGCCCACGGCGTCGAACCCCTCGTAGACGCAACCGCGAGCGCGATCGAACGGCCGCCCGCCGTAGCACCACGTGGTCGCGCTGCCTCGAGCGTCGGCGCGAGCGAACCGCACGCCGTCGAGCGCGGCGCGGCTCGGCGTGCTCGGGGCGCCGCAGGCCAGGGCCAGCGCGAGCGGAGCTGTCGCGAGCGCGAAAGAGCGTACGGTCCGACCGCGCGCGCCGACCACCACCCCCACGACTAGCTCCGCAGCACTTCCCAGCGCACCCGCCGGGCCGGGCCGCCGCTCACCGTGAGCTCCAGGTCGCCGAGCTTCGAGCTCGACCCCTTTCCGAGCTTGCTGGTCACCCGCGTGCGCTTCACGTCACCCTTCTGGTCGGTGACGTAGCACCCCGCGCACCCCGCGATCTCGCTCGCGGTCACCTCCTCGAGCTGGCCCGGGTTCCCGGCGTCGGCCGCGAGCCGCTTCGCTTCGAGCACCGTCCCGTCCGCGAGCACGAGCCGCGCCTGACCGCTCTTGCCGAGCACCACCTTCACGTCCAGCCGATCGGCCACGGCCGCCGGCGTGACGACCTCGGGGTCGGTGGCCGGCGCCAGCGTGTCGATGCTGGGGTCGAGCAGCGGCAAGATCTGGTTCTCGACCAAAAAGAGCGGCAGCTGACCGAGCGGCGCGGGGATCGTGACGGTCTGATCGCCCGAGTAGAGCGCGTAGGTGTCGAAGTGAACGAAGCGCCCCGGGGGCAGCCAGGTCTTCTTCTGAGTCTGGCCGCGACGCACCACCGGCGAAGTGTAGAGCGCGGGCCCGAGATAGAACGCGTCGTCGATGGCGCGGGCGCCGGCTGCATCGGGGTGCACCAAGAAGGGGTGGAGCATCAGCGGTCGCCCGGTCTCGTGCGCCGCCTGGGCCAGGCTCGAGAAATAGGGCTCGAACCGGGTGTGCAGGCGCGCGTACCGCGCATAGTGCTCCACCGTCTCGTCGTCGTTCCACAGCGACCACTTGGTCTGCTTGCCCAGTGGGTTCGAGCAGGCGTTCTGCTCCATCATGATCGGCGACACCGCACCGAGCTCGACCCAGCGCAGGAAGTTCTCTTTGTCGTGTGGGTCGCTGGTCAGGCACTTGAAGCCGGTCACGTCGCTGCCCCAGTACGGCACGCCGCTCATCGACAGGCTGATTCCGCTGCGCAGCGCCGAGGGCAGCCCTTGTGCTTCGTCGAAGGTCGCCTCGGCGTCGCCGCCCCACACCGCCGGCACCCAGCGCTGCGTGCCGCTGTAGCCCGATCGCACGAAGAACAGGTAGTCGCCGGGCCGCTCTCGCTCCATCAGATCGTGGGCGGCCTTGGCCGAGAGCACCGGGTACTCGTTGTGCACCTCGTCACCGCGACGGCCGTCGTGCAGCACCGCGTCGCGCGGCGTGTACTCGCCGAAGTCGTGCATCCAGCCGTCGTACCCGAGGTCGAGGGTGCGCTTCAGCAAGCTCTGGAACCAGGCCACGGCGGCGGGGTTCGTCAGATCGACCGCCGCCACCTCGAGCAGCTTGCCCGAGATGAACTCGGTCAGCGCCGGCTGGCCGTCGGGGCCCTTCACGAAGAACCCGTTCTTCTTGCCGTAGGCATAGTCCTCGGCCGCAGCCGGATCGTTCGAGGCGACGTACGGGTTGTTGTACGCCATGACCTTGTAGCCCAGCGCGTGCCCGGCAGCGGTCCACTCGGCCAGCTCTGGCTCGCGCCCTTTGTGCGAGAGCGCGGGCAAGAAGTGCACGGCGTCGTCCACTCCGGTACACGCCACGTCGCGCTCGCGCATCAACTTCCACTCGAGCGCGTCACCCACCTTCGACGTCGACCCCACACGTCGCCGCGGCCCGAACACCCAGGGCGCCGGCACCGTCGGCCGCCCGGTGTCCTCGGTGTACTGGTCCAGGCTGCGGAGCGGATCGGCGTCGACGTACACCGTCGCTGCGAGCCGGTTGGCATTCACCGCCAGGCGCCAGGCGTCCTCGCGATCCGAGGCGAAGTGCATTTCGGTGCGATACGTGGTGTCGGCGTGCAGCGCGTACCCGCGGGTCGACAGCACGAACGGCACCGGGAAGTACGTCATGCTCGGCCCGTTCGGATAGGGGTTCTCGGCACCGATCGGCGCCTTCTCGCCCTTGCCCGTCGCCCCCTCTTCCGCATAGCTGTAGATCGGCCAGCCGCGGTGGTCGACATGCCCGAAGCGCTCGCCCATGCCGTAGAAGCTCTCGTCCGGGCCCGAGCGGAAGCCGATGGTGGTCTTGTTCCCGCCCGCCGGATCGTTCGCCTCGAACGCCAGTCGCACTCGAGCGCCTTCGACGCTCACGCGGAAGACTCCACCGCCGTCCAGATCCAGGACCGCGCTCCGCTCGTCGACCTCGCGCACCGTGGCGCGCAGGGCGTTGCGCCAGGCACCCTCGTTCGCCCGGTAGCCGTCCCAACCCGGCAGCACCTGGTTGACGAACTCGGGCTCGTCGAGGGTCACCGCCGGCGAACCATAAGCGCCGTCGCCGCGGGTGCTCGCCAGGACCAACGCGCCTTCGCCATCGAGGACTTCGAACCCGAACGGCGCCAGGCGCAACTGCACGCGCGCCGCCTCCGAGACCAGCAGCGGCCCGGGATCGAGGCGCTCGTCGTCACATGCGAGGGCCAACCAGAGAAGCGGGACCGCAAGAACCAAGCGCGCTCGCATGCGCCGAGCCTTGCGTGGTTGCGGCGCGGCGTCGAGCCCGTCGATCGTCACTCGCGCTCGTACCAGGCCGTGAGCTTGCCCTCGATCGAGGGGAAGAAGATCGGCTGGCGTTCGAGCATCCCCGCGACGTTCTCGTCGTCGTCCACCGAGTTTGCCTGATCTTCTTCCTCGTCGGTGTGCACCGTGTCGGGGTCCGCCAGCACTTGCAGGCCGTGGTGCTCGCCCACCCGAAAGAGGCCAGCGGAGCGTGGCTCGCGACCGTTCCTGCATTCGGGGATCTCCAGCGACACCCAGCTCTCCCAGTGATCGACGATGCCGGTCTCGAAGGCGGTCCCGGTGCAGCCAGAGCTTCGCCACTCGTAGCGTCCTTCCTCGAAGATCACGAGCTCTGCACCCGGAGCATCTCCTCGACCATGATAGGTGCCGGCGATGGCCGTCCAGGGGAACACGCCGCGCCCAGGCAGGTTGTCGTCGAAGCGTGCCTGCTGCGGCGCCGTCGGCCAGCACGCGGGGCGAACGGGATTGAAGGGGTCCAGCTCGAGCTCGAAGCGATCGGTGTCCTCGTCGACGCTCGACACGGTCTCGAAGGTCGGGGCGCACCCCACCAGCAGCGTGGCCAGGATCACGCGACGCATGACGTTCCGACACGCTTCGTGGGGTCGAAGTTCCGGGCGAGCGCTGATTGCGAAATTCGCGTCGATGGCAGTACCATCGACGTCGACATGGCAAAGAGGCATGCGGGGTGGGCGGCGCTGCTCGTGTTCGTGTCGTGCGGAGCCGCCGGGTGCGGCGACGACGACTCGGGCGGCGGGTCGTCGGCAGGCGGGACGGGGAGCGGCGCCGCAACGGGCGGTGCAGGCGCAGGCGGCGCGGGTGGCGCAGGCGCAGGCGGCGCAGGCGCAGGCGGCGCAGGCGGAGCGGCGGGCTCAAGCGGCGGAAGCGCCGGAAGCGGCGGCGCCTCGGGTGGCACCGGCGGCGCCTCGGGTGGCGCAGGCGGCACCTCAACGGTGATCCTCTGGACCGACAGCATCCAGAAGACGGCGAGCTCGCCGTGGGGCTTCGACGGGGTGGGCGTCGAGCACCCGATTGGCACCGCGGTCAGCCCGAACGACGCGAACGGCGCCAACTTGTCACGTGTCGCCGATCCGGGCGGCGGCTCCGGCCACGCCCTGCGACACTTCGGGACCTTCGACAGCGGTGGGTCGCGATCGCAAGCCGGCATCTACGGGTTTGCGAACACCGTGTTCGGCGCTCAGGCCAAGAGCGCCGAGGGCATCTACGTGGCACAAGAGTGGTACTTCCCTGCCGTGATCGGCGCGGGTGGCGATGCGTGGCCGTGGATCAACCTGTGGGACTGGCACTCGACGGACACCGGCGGCGGCAACCGCTGGCACACGCGTCCCGGCTTGATGCTGGCCGAAGACGGCTCGATGCGTGTTCGCTGGGAGTGGGGCGGGCCGAGCCCCAACGCCGCGAGCGCCGAGTCGAGCGTCTCGCTACCGGTCGGCAAGTGGTTCGACGTCGAGATGTACTACCAATGGTCGACGACGGGCACCACGCTGAAGCTCTGGGTCGATGGCGTCCTGGCGCTCTCGCAGAGCGGAGTCACGACGCGCGCCCCATCGCACGCCAACGTCGAGACCTACGCGAAGTTCTACGGCTCGGACCAGGGGAAGACGCCTTGGGCGCCGACGCCGAGCGTCCGCTACACGCGAAACGTTCGCGTCGCTGCAACCCGCATCTGGTCGGGCTGACCCCACGAGCAGCATCGAAGGCGCGGACCGAGGGGGTTGCTGCAGAGCGCCGAGTCCGGCACGCTCGTGGGATGAGCCGCGAGCGATGGGCATGGCTGGCTGCCGGGCTGCTATTGGGGTGCGGCGGTGGTGACGACGAAGCACCGGTGAAGCGCGGTCCGGTGACGGATCTTGGCACGGGCCTCACCGTCGCCGCGTGCGGCATGCCCGCGTACGCGCTCGGCCCGAGCGCCGAGCTCGGAAAGCTGGTGTCCCACGAGCCAGACGGACTGAGCTACACCGCGGCGGGGCTCGACGCGCTGGTGAAGCTGGCCAAGGTGAAGGCCGATCCCTCACCCCACGGCGCGAAGCTGTTCCTCTATCGCTACACCACGCAAGCGAAGGGCAAGCGCGTCGAGGCGACGGCGATGCTGGCGCTCCCGTCGGGCGGCGCGCCGCTCCCCAAAGACCTGCCGGTGGTGCTCTGGCTCCACGGCACCACCGGGTGGAGCGACGAGTGCTCGCCGGGCGCGAACACGAACTGGCAGGGGATGGCGGCGTTCCTCGCAGGGCAGGGCAACATCGTCGTCGCCCCCGACTACATCGGGATGAATTCCCACGGCGAGTCGTCCACGGTGCGCCACCCGTACATGATCGCAGAGCCCACCGCCATCGCGTCGTGGGACGCGCTGCCGGCAGCGAGCGAGCTCGTCGATCAGCTCGGCGGCGGCCTGGCGCTGGGCAAGCGCGTGGTGATCGCGGGCGCGTCCCAGGGCGGGCACGCCACGCTGTTCACCCAACGCTTCGGCGCGTACTACGCGCCACAGTGGGAGGTCGTTGCGCAGACGGCGATCGTGCCGGCGTCCAGCGTGACCGCTGCCATCGCACGCGGCACCGGCACTTCGCCGGGAGCCACGATGGTGGGCCTGACCGCGGCGATGTTGGTGGCCGCTCGCAGCTGGTACGGCGCACCGAAGACCTTGACGGGAGTGCTCACCAACGTCGAGCCGAGTCGGCTGGCGTCGCGCGCCGACGAGATCGTGTTCGAGGGCGCCTGTGGTTCCGGCGAGCTCGCGGTGCCCGACCCGGCAGAGATCTACGAGCCGACGTTCCTCGAAGCCGCGCGGGTCAGCGTCTCGGCCCTCGACCCGTGGGGCTGCCACTTCGCCGAGAGCTCCCTCGCGACCACCTCGAATCCGGCCAAACAGGCCGTCCCCACGCTGTTCGCGGTGGCCGAGAAGGACGAACTCATCCCCGCCGCCGACAACGAGCCCGACGTGCAGACGCTGTGCGCGCAGGGCTACGCGGTGGAGCACCTGTCGTGCAAGGGCGAAGCGCACGCGGCCGGCGCGCTGGCGTCGATGCCCAACGCGCTGGCCTTCATTCGTGATCGCTGGGCGGGCAAGCCGATGGACGCCGCTCAGAGCTGCAAGCTCACGAAGCCGGTGTGCTGCGCGGGCAGCACGACGTGCACGCCGTGACTTTCAGGGTGAGGGCATTGCCGCCGCTCTCAGCGACACCGACCGCGCCGCCGCTGCTGGATCCAGCCCGGCGCTCGACCTGGGGCAAGAGCACCGTCGAGGTGCTCTACTGTGCGACCACCGCCTTGTCGTCGAATCCCACGCCGCGATTGTCCGCCGAAAGGGCGAGCGGGCCAGGCTGTGCGTTTGGTTTTCACGGCCTCCCGCACGGCTCGTCATGACCCGACCACTTTCAATTCGGGGGCTCCGCCGCAGCGCCAAGTGGCTGGGCTCCGACTAAAGCCCCGGTCCAATCAGCCGTCCTGCTCCTCAGATGAGATGGACGACGGCAGCGCTCGGCGCCCTCCTCCTGACGGGGGCGTGCGGAGATCCCTCGTCCCGGTCGGAGCCGGGCACCGTCACCGGCGCACTCACCGACGCCGCAGCCGACTGTGCGCCCGCGTCTGACGCGCAGGCCGACGTCGACGCGGGGGTCACCGACTCGACGACGCCCTACGCACCGGACTCCGAGGCCCCGCCGCCGGATCCCCCAACGGCACCGGCATGCCCCGCGTGCGACCAGTGCCCGAACCCGACGCTGCTGCCGTCGGTCAAGCAGGATCTCTCGGGCGAGAAGGAATTCACGATGGATTGCATCCTGCCCGGGATGGACGGGAAGCTCGGCGCCAGCTTCAAGGTGGGCGCGACGGTGAGCGCTTCGCCGCCCACCTGCACGGCGAAGAACTCGACCGCCGAGTGCAAGGGCAGCGCCTCCGCGGGCATCGCGGCGGAGGCGTCGCTCCACCTGTGCAACGACACTTATCAGGTCAAGGCGTCGGGTGGCGTGGACGTGAGCAGCAAGTACTGCACGACTTGCGAGCCGGAGTGCCAGTGGAAGTGCCACCCCGATCAAGAGTGTCGCACCGTGACGGCGCACCTCGAGGGCAGCGCCGCGCAGCAGAGGTTCTTCGGCATGCAAGAAGCGTGGAAGAAGTCGGCGCTCGGTGTCAGCGGCGCGATCAAGTGCGGAGCTACGCTCGGGGTCGAAGCCGGGCTCGGTCTGGAGCTCAGCGGCACTCAGAATCTCGGCTATTGCGGCGCGTGCGCGGACTGCGTCTCGTACGGCGTCACGCCCTCTTTGACCGCGACCGCGGACGTGAAGTGCGAGGTCGGGCTGAAGGTCGGCAAGCTGAGCCTCGAGACTGGTTGCGAGAACTGCGGCAAAGCGTCGATCGGGCTCACCGCCAGTGCCAAGGTCTACCGCGGCGCCTGCGACCAGCAGACGTGCCTGGAGTTCAAGAGCAAGGTCGCGCTCGCCACACCGAAGATCGAGCGCTGCTTCGGCTTGCTCTGGTATCACGTCGACGTCGAGGCCGGGATGGACGCTTGGTTCTCGGCCGCCGCCGACAGCTGCGGCGGCATCGTGACGGACAAGAGCAAGAAGCCCCTGTTCTTCGAGGTCAAGGACGACTGGGGAGGATGCGCCAAATGAAGAGAAGGCCGCACTTGGTTCCCATGGCCGTGGCGCTAGCTTTCGGCGGTTGCGTGATCAACCGGACCGAGGCGCCTCCGGACTCGGACGGCTCGGGCGGCACCGGGGCCATCCGCGTCGTGCGTAGCTTCGCGTGCGATCCGGCGGGCGTGAGCTCCCCGACCGCCATCGCAGACGTTGCGGGTCGGGCCGGTGACGAGGTGGTCGTGTCGCCGACGGCCGAGCCGTGCTCTCTCGAGCTGGGCTACCGGCAAAGCGGCGTGGGAGTGACCCGCCTGTCGAGCGTGCCGGGAGGCTACTTGCTGGCGACAGCCGCTTCGGACCAGAGCGGCGCGCTCGCGGTCTGCGCGTCGAACATCCGTCACTCGGCGGCGGCGGGCACGCCACAGCTCTCCGCTGGGCGCCTCGCGCGCCGCACCGACTCCGTGGACATCGAGTGCGCGATCTACCGAGACGGAAGCTGGTCGGCGTTGACCCCGGTCGTCACGCCGGATGGCGAATGGGCGGCGTGGGCCGGACAGGTCTCGCCGGGAGACCAGCCCGGGCGATTCTCCTTGAAATGGGTGCGCGACGTCTCGTTCCAGTTCTTGAACACGACGGAAGAGGGGCGCCCGGCAAGCGACGGCGTCTACGAGACCGCGTTCGACATGGGCCCGAGCGGACCCCGAGCGTCATCGACGAAGAAGACCAGCGACACGGCTGCTTCGAGCGAGGGACCTCGGTACTGGTCGGGGCCCGCGAACAAGTGAGATGAAGGGGGGCCTTTGGGCGCTGTCGCTCTCAGCGACACCGGCCGCGCCGACGCCGACCGGCCAGCGCGAGTCCGAGCGCCGCCACCAGGCCGGCGAAGCTCGTTCGAGGCTCACGGCTCGCGCTGCGGCACCCGCACCCGCCGTCGTCCTCGGCGACGGTGCCGCCCTTGCCCGGCACGCCGCCGGTGCCGGTTGCCCCGGCGCCGCCGGCGCCGCCGCCGCTCGATCCCGCCGCGCCAGCGCTGCCCGCCGTGCCGCCGCCGCTGGTGCCGCCCGAGCCGGTACCGCCCGAACCGGCGCCACCGGAACCCGCGCCGCCGCCGAGGCCGCCATCGGGGCCCTCGCAA
>JACPVJ010000155.1 GCA_016191785.1 Myxococcales bacterium
CATGGCCGGCATGGGCGGCATGGCCGGCATGGGCGGCGGGACCGCGGGGTCGGGCGGCAGCGGCACGGGCGGCAGCGGCACCGGCGGCAGTGGCACGGGCGGCAGCGGCACGGGCGGCAGCGGCACGGGCGGCAGCGGCACGGGCGGCAGCGGCACCGGCGGCAGCGGCACCGGCGGCACCGACGGCGGCGGCGGCAACATGACGCCCGAAGCGTTCTGCGCGAGCTACGAGACGCACTGCGGCTTCGGAACGACCGACCACTATGCGACCAGCGCCGAGTGCAAGACCAAGTACGCCGCGTTCACCGAGACGCGGAAGAAGTGCGCCAACGACCATCTGGCGATGGCGCCCGACAAGACCTCGATCCACTGCACGCACGCGGCCGGCGCCGCGCCGTGTAACTGAGCGCGAGCGTGCGGCGCGGCGCAGGGCCTCGTGCTCTGCGCCGCGACCTCATTTGCCCGCGCACTTCAGCCCTGTCGCGGGGCTCTGTCACTTCGGCGGCACGGTCACGAACGAGCACGAGCCCTGGCCGGTGGCCCTGCCCAGGCACTGGTGGCTCTGGGGGTGCGACAGGTAGTACGGGTCGCTGCCGCTCGAGGCGAAGAAGCGACCGACGAGGTTGATCATGTACTGCCCCGAGTCCCAGTTCTCGCAGGGGTTCGACGGCTCGAAGCCGTGGGTGCCGCGGGGCTCGATGTACGCCTGCAGCTGGGCGACGACGCGCCGGTCGGCCTTCCACGCGCCCTTGTCCGCGGCATAGGGCACACCCTTCAGGCGGGGCTCCCAGACGGCGTCGACGCTGTCGCTGGTCGCCGGCATCGAGACACGGGCGGTGCGCAGCGGAACCTGCGCCTCGGTCTCGCCGTACAGGCTCTTGCCTTCGTCGAGCACGTCCACGTCGTACAAGGCCATCGCGCAGTCGTCCTGGCTGACCGGGTTCTTGACGCACCGGCCGCTGACGCAGCTCTGACCGCTGAGGCAGCTCGAGGCGTCGGTGTCGGTGCAGTTCGGGTGACACACCACGTCGGCTGCGGTCACCGGGAGCTCGTTCGGCTTGCACGACGAGAGGTCCGCGGGCTCGCTTCGCGCCAGCCGGCTCACGCCTTCGATCACGTGGTTCTCGATCAGCGCACGGTTCGGGGTCAGGCCACCCAGGGCGGTATACAGCGCGCCCGGGGTCACGAAGTCGGCATAGGCCGGGTAACGATCGGCGGCACCTGGGGCGAGGAAGGGAACCGCGCCCGCGACGCGACCGATGGCGATGCCGGAGTTCAGCGGCACGTTCATGTCGCCGACGGTCACGATGTTGAGCATGCCCTTGGGGGGCATGACCTCGCCGTCCGGATCGAGCATCGGACGCAGCGCGTAGTACGGGGAATAGTTGACCGGATCGCCGGGGTCGATGATGTGCGACGCCAGGTTCATCAGGCGGCGAATCGAGGGCGTCTGTCGCACGTAGCCGAAGCCTTCGGTCGGAGCGACCAGGGCCGAACCCGAGGCGAAGTACTTGTCCTGGAACTTGGAGCAGCCGCCCGCGGCGGTGCAGACCTCTTCGCCGGTCAGCGGATCCACGCCGCCCTCGGGGATCACGCCTTCACCCCAGGTGTTGACCAGCTCGAGCCGGTGGCTCTCGTCGGCGGTGATGTTGCAGCCCGTCTCGGGGTGATAGCTGTCGACGGCGTCGGGCACGTCGTACATCTGCACCTCGAGCTTGTCGCCGACGCTGGTCGGAATGCCGACCCGGAAGCGGCCGTCGGTGCTCACCCGCGCGCAACGGACCTCGCCGGAGCGGCCGTTCGAGACCATGACCGTGCCGCCCTCGGGCGCGTACGGCGCCTTCTCGGCACAGCCGAACTCGACCTCGCGGTCGTCGTTGACGTCGATCAGCACGAAGCGCAGCGAGATCTGGCTCTGGGTGCACTTCGTCTCTTTCTGTTTGCCGGCGTCGTAGAACTCCTTCGCGGGCACCCCGACCACGAGCGGGCCGAACATGCGCAGGTACAGGCCCTCGAAGGCGCCGCCCTGGAAGGTGCGCGAGCCGACGTCGAGCAGCCCGCCGGCCCCCGAGGTGGGCGCCGAGGCGACCACGCCCGGATCGAGCGCCGCCACGAAGGGCGCGAGGATGCCGCCCAACGACTGGCCCCAGGCGTAGAACTCGCTCTTCGGCCCGCCCACGTCGGGCGTGCCGTCGCCGTCGAAGTCGCCGGCCAGATCATTGGCCTCGCCGTCACCGTTGTAGTCCTGCATCAGGCGGCCGCTGTGCGGGTCCTTGGTGTGCCGGGCCAGCTTCTCGCCGTCGAAGCCCTTGAGCACCCGGAACATCTGCATCAGATCGACCGCGCTCTGGCGGACCACGTCGCGGGTGTGGAACAGGTAGGCGGTCCAGTAGTCGCCGCCCGAGTCCTTGCTGCCGTTGCCGTCCAGATCGCGCGCGCGCCCGGAGAGCAGCGCGCTGGCGAACGGGCCCTCGCACGCGGTCGAGAACAGGTTCTTGGCCAGCTGCAGCTCGGTCTCACCCAGATCGAGGCCGTGGAAAGTGGCGTTCATGCCCACCGAGGCGATGCCCTGAGCCGCCAGGTGCCCGGCGAAGCCCAGCACCTCGAGGGAGCTCGAGCCGTAGCCGTGGCCGTAATAAGCGACCGGGAAGGGCTGCTTCTTCTCGGCCGACTCCTTCGGTACCACGATCAGGAACTGCACCCGGTCGCGGTAGATCTTGCCGTCGCCGGTGCGGAAGTCCATGTCGAACGAGGCGTTCGGATCCTCACCCTTGGGCCCGCCCGCGATGAAGAACGGGCTGTCGAACTCGCCGATGGCGATGTGGCTGATCGAGTCGAAGGACGCGATCAGCGTGTCGAGCGTCGGGCCCTCGAAGCCGAAGGCCTGCTTGGCCAGCTCTTGGAGCGTGCTCTTGACGACGTCGAAGTTGACGATGTGGAAGTTCTTGATGGTCTTCTTGCACTTCGGGTCGCTCTCCCAGCCCGCGGGCTCTTCCCAGTCGTTGTCGGCCAGCGTTTCCAGGTCGACCTGGCCGGCGGCGCGCGCCAGCTCGGAGTGTGCGGGGAAGTCCTTGGCCAGCTTCGAGAGCGGCCCGTGGCCGTAGAGGCCGTCACGGATGAGCTTCAGATCTTCCTGCACCGGCTGGGTGGTGAAGGTCCAGGCGAACGCCACGTGCTTCATGCCCGTGCCCCCGAGGTCGCCGTAGTAGCTCGCGAGCTCGGGGTTCGAGAGGTGGGTCTTGAGGCGGGCGATCGCCTCTTCTTGCGCCGGGTGATAGGTGAAGTCGAAGGGGGAGCGCACCGGCTCGCCGCCGGCGCACTTGGCGGGGTCCGCGCCGCAGTCGACCGTGCGGTCGGTGACCACCACGGCGTACTGCGTCTTCTCGATCAACGGGACGAGCGGGCGCATGATCAGCGTGTCCGTCTCGCGCTCGTAGAAGGTGAGAAGGTTGTCGGTGATGCAGCGATCGCGCTCCCGGTCGGTGACGTTCTTCAGCGCCACGTCGACCTGGGTCGGGCAGCCGTCGGGGTTCTGCAGGTTGGGCAGGTCGAGCACGCCGTCGAAGTCGGTGTCCCACTCGGGCTTGTAGCTCGGCACGCCGTTCACCAGGGCCGTCGGCCGGCGCTTGCCGGTGGTCGGGTCGATGGTCTCGTCCGCCGTGTCCCACATCAGGTTCTGCTCGAGCGGCCGGGTGTCGTTGCGCCAGTACTTGTGCTTCTCCTTGACCACGTAGGGGAACGAGCCCTCTCCCAGGTCCATGATGGCGGGGATGCCGGTGTCCAGGTTCACCACGTAGATGGCGTCGTCGTTCAGCTCGTAGTCGTCGCCCTGGTGGCGCTTGATCACGTTCGACACGTCGATCGCGGGCTGGGCCGGGTTGCTCTTGCGCTTCTGGAAACCGACGGTGATGGCGGCATAGGTGCCGAAGCCCTCGAGGTCGTCGAACTTCTTGCGCGCCGTCTCCTCGATGCCGGTGGGCGCGATCAGGCTGGCGTTGACCCGCATCCCGGTGCGACTGGTCGGGTCGGGCCACATTGCCTGGTCGTTGGGGAAGGGGATCTCGGGCAGCGGCTTGTGATGGAGGTCCCACTTCACGGTGGCGCTGTCGCCGGCGGGGGTCTTGCCGAGCCCGGTGGGGACCTCGTCAATGCTGCAGCCGAGCGTCGCGAGGCAGAGCGAAAAGCAGAGCGAGGAGCCGAGTCCGAAGTGTTTCATGGCCGTGCTTCCCTCAATACTGGAGCCCGAGGCGACCGACGCCCAGGTACTGCTTGTCCATCTTGTGACCGTCCGCGTCGGCGAAGGCGTTGCCCGGGAAGAACACCCCGCCCTGGGCGCCCAGCTCCAGCGTCATGCCGTACTCGAGGGGCATCCGGTACTCGGTGCCGAGGTCGATCTCGACGCCCAGGTCGTGGCTCTTCGGGTCGCCGCCGTCCCAGTTGCGGAAGCGGCCGGTGGTCGCCACCTGCACCGGATCGACCACGTCGGCGGTGGTCTGGGCGATGACCGCGCCGAGCTTCACGTCCAGCGGGCGCGTGGGGCGCCAGACCACCGTCGGGTTGAGATAGGTCGCGCCGAACACCCCGCCGTTCGAGGGCAGCAGATTGGAGCCCGGCGGGGGGCGGTTGACCAGGCCGGGATCGGCCGCGATGCTCGCGGCGCGGGCGGTCTTCCACGCCAGGACCTCGTCGAACAAGATCAAGCCGACGTTGTGGTTCGGGTCGAAGCGGAAGCGGTGCGACACGCCGTCGTTGGGGTTGGCGTCACCTTGTGCCCAGCCCCACTCGAGGGTGGCCACGAAGTTCCCCCACCGGTCGTCGCCTGTGCCCTTGGTGGTGACGGCGCCCAGTCGGGCGGCCGCGCCGAGCGCGCGCACGTCCTCGCGCTCGTTGTTCCGCGTCTGGGTCACCGTTCGGAACAGGCTGGTATCGCCCAAGAGGTAGGCGACCTCGTACTCGCCGAAGACGTGTCCCGCGCTGCCGGGGATCTTGGCGTTGAATCGGCCCGACGAATCGAACACCCAGACCTTCAAGGTCTCGTCGAACTCTCGCCCGGCGACCGGCTCGCGGGTGCGTGACTGGTACCGGTAGGTGCCATAAAGGCCGATCATGTTCTCGTGCTTGTCGGCGTAGTACGCCGCCAGGACGCCCTGAAACGCCCGATCGCCGTCGACCAGATCGGCCGTCGCGTCCTTGAACACCAGGTCCCCGGCCAGCGCGACGGTGAACGGCGAGTCCTTCCCGGCCGGCTTGGTCGCGAAGGCGATGCGCTCGGCGATGGACCCGCCGAAGTAGTCGCCGAACAGCTCGGGATGGTCGCCGTCGTTCGCCAAGATCCCCATGCCCCAGTGCGAGGGCTGCTGACCCACGCGGAAGAGGCCGATCGGCGACAGGTACTCGACGTAGAGCCAGCGCGGCTCGAGCCCCAGCGGCTGTCGGTCGTCGTAGGGCCGCTCCGCCTCGTCGACGTGACGGGTCTCTTGGCCGATGAAGAACCCACGCGGCACGTCGACCTGCCCGATCACGTTCAGCGTGTCGCGATACGACAGCCGGGGCGTGAGCCTCAGCCAGTGCGTGACGCGGCCGGTCTGCCCCAGCGAGTCGGTGCTCGGGTCGGTGCCGAACCGGCGGAGCGGAAGATCCGAGAGCAGCGTGCCGCGTACCTGATACTCGCCGTGAAGCTGGAACCGGAGTTGCTCCGGGTCCGGCGGCTTGACCGGCGTCCGCCCGGTCTCGAGCACGAAGCGCGGCTTGAACTCGGTCCCCGCAGTCTCGTCCGACGGCGGCGGAGGCGGTGGCACCGGCGCGCTCGGCGGCGCCGGCGCCGCGGCGCTCGCCGGCGGCGAGGCGCTCGGCTGCGCGAGCGACAGCGATGTCAGAAACAGCACGGACGCGGCCGCGCCGCCCCCGCACGACCTAGAGACTCCCAATCGGTTCCGGCGGCCCACTGGCCGGCGAGGATAGGTGCCAGCCGGAGCGCGGGACAAGGGGTTTCGGCGCGGCTATACAGGCCGCGTGAACGACCACCGAAACCCCGTGGAGCTGGGGACCTGGCTTCGCCCCGTGGACCTCGCAGACGTGGCGCGCCGCCGCCGACCGGTGGTGCTCGGGCAGGGGCCGCGCGACGCGGTCAGGAAGTCGCGCCTCGCCATCGAGCAGGTGGCGAACGCCGGCGACGCCGCGCCCCGAGTCTACGGAGTGAACACCGGCTTCGGCGCGCTGGCCGAGACGCGGATCAGCGCCACCGAGGTGCGCCGCCTCCAGCAGAACCTGGTGCGCAGTCACTCCACCGGCGTCGGGCCCGACATGCCCGACGCGGCCGTGCGCGGCATGATGCTGCTGCGGGCCCAGACCTTGGCGCTCGGTCACTCGGGCGTGCGCGAGGTCGTGATCGATCTGCTCTGCGCAATGCTCGACCAGAACGTGGTACCCCGCGTCCCGGCGCAGGGCTCGGTGGGGGCCTCGGGAGATCTGGCGCCCCTCGCCCACCTGGCACTGGCGATGATCGGCGAGGGCGAGGCGCGCCACGGCGGCGCGCTGATGACCGGTGGCGAGGCCCTGGCGCGGGCCGGCCTCACGCCGCTGTCGCTCGAGGCCAAAGAGGGGCTCGCGCTGATCAACGGCACGCAATACATGACGTCGTACGGCGTCCTTTCGCTGTGCGATGCCGCCGAGCTGGCCGCCGCGGCCGACATCGCCGGCGCGATGAGCCTGGACGCGCTGAAGGGCTCGGCGCGCCCGTTCCAGGATCGCCTGATGAAGCTCCGGCCGCACCCCGGCCAGGCCACGGTCGCGGCGAACCTGCGCGCGCTCTTGACCGACAGCGCGATCATGGAGAGCCACCATGACTGCAACAAGGTGCAGGACCCGTACTCCCTGCGCTGCATGCCCCAGGTGCACGGCGCGTCGCGGGACGCCCTGGGTTGGGCCCGCGAGGTGCTCGAGCGCGAGATCAACAGCGCCACCGACAACCCGAGCGTTTTCGTGGACCCGAGCGGCCACGCCGAGGTGGTGAGTGGCGGCAACTTCCACGGCCAACCGGTGGCCTACGCGCTCGACTTCGCCGCCATCGCCCTGGCCGAGCTCGGCAACATCAGCGAGCGCCGGGTCGAGCAGCTGGTGAACCCGGCGCTGTCCAGCGGGCTCACGCCGTTCCTGGCCAAGAACAGCGGGCTCGAGAGCGGCTTCATGATCGCGCAGGTCGCGAGCGCTTCCCTGGTGAGCGAGAACAAGGTGCTGTGCCACCCGGCCAGCGTCGACTCGATCCCGTCGAGCGCGGGCAAAGAGGACCACGTGAGCATGGGCAGCATCGGCGCCCGCAAGCTCGAGCAGGTGGTCGAGAACGTGCGCCGCTGCCTGGCGATCGAGATCCTGACCGCCGCCCAGGGCCTCGAGCAGCGCCTTCCACTTACCGGCGGCGTGGGCGTCCAGGCCGCGCATCGCGTGGTGCGCAGCGTGGTGGCGCCCCTCGACGACGACCGCCCGCTCTACCGCGACATCGAGGCGGTGGTCGACCTGATTCGCGACGGCTCGCTGAGCCGCGCGGTGCGCGACGCCGTCGGCGGGCTGGACTGACCTAGTCCCCGGGTTTCCCGCCGAAGTAGAGCCAGTTGGTCTCGGGCTCGCCCAGCATCGCGTTCTCGAAGTCGACCGGCTCGGCGCGCCAGCGCGCGAACACGGCCGCGAGCGCCTGCTCGAACTCGGGGCTCTCGGCCGCGGACCACACCCCGAGCACGCCGCCCGGGGCCAGGTGCTCGGCGCATGCCCGAAGGCCCGCCTCACCGTAGAAGGGCACGCTGACCTCGCCCAGGCGACGCTCGGGAGAGGTGTCCACGTCGATCAAGATCGCGTCGTAGCGGGTGGTGGGTGGCGCGAGCAGGTGCTGGTAGACGTCACCCTGACGGACGACCAGGCGGGGATCGGCCCGTAGCTCGCTCGCCAAGGGGATCAGGCCGCGTTCGAACCAGCCGATCACCGCCGGCAAGAGCTCGATCACCTCGACCAGGGCGGCGCGCGGCGAGGCCAGCGCGGCCTGGGCGGTGTAACCGAGTCCCAGACCACCGACCAGCACGCGGGGCGCAGCGGCCGTGCAGAGCTCGAGGGCACGCACGGCCAGCGCGCGCTCCGACGCAGTGACCAGGCTGCTCATCAAGAACTGGTGATCGACCGTGATCTCGAAGGCGCTGTGGCCGGGGTCGCCCGCGACCTCGCGCCGCCGGAGGCAGATCATGCCGATGGCGCTGTCCTCGGCGGCGATCACCTCGATGTTCACGTGCCGGCGCTCTCTTCTTCTTCGCGCAGGCGGATCGGACCGTATTTGGCGGGGTAACGCGGCACCGGGTTCGACTCGGCGTAGAACGCGCGCAGTCGATCCATGTCGGCGCGCACGTTTCCGGTGAGCTCGATGGGCGGACCGAAGCCGCCCTGCTTCTTCCCGTAGCAGAGAAACCCGGGCACCACCGGCACCTTGGCGCCGAGGGCGATGTGATAGAACCCGGACTTCCAGTACTCGGCGCGGCTGCGCGTGCCCTCGGGCGGAATGACCAGGTAGAAATCGTCGCGCGCCGCGAGCTCGTCGATCATCTGACCCACCATGCCGTGGGCGCGGGTGCGGTCTACCGGCACGCCGCCGACCCCGCGGACCACCTTGCCCATCAGGCCCTTGCCCCAGGCGTCCTTGATCAGCCACGAGATGTGCATGCCGGCGGACTGCGCCAGGAGCACCAGCAAGAGGCCGTCGAGATTGTCGGTGTGGGGCACTGCCAGGCACACCGCCTTGCGGGGCTCGGGGATCTCGCCGATGAAGCGCCAGCCGCCCAGGGCGCGCAGGCCCGCGCGCGCGACGCGCGCCTGGGTCGTGTTTCGGTTGCCGCGCTCGAACATCGTCGTCGTGGGGGGTGTACGGGCGGCGACGCTACCACGCCTCCTCGGGCTTTTCCCGGCCCGATTTCCCTGGCGTTCACCGTGGTAGCCTGGCTTGGTGCGTTCACGCCTCGGGATCCTGGCGCTCGGTGTGCTCGCGCTCGGCTGCGGTGTCGACGAGCCCGTCGCGCGGGGTGCCCGGGTGCCGTTTCGACTGCCCGAGAGCGGAGTGCCGGCGTTCGGCGAGGTGCCGTGGCCGAGCGATCTGTACCTGGACCACTCGGGCTCGGTCGGCGAGGTGCCCGGTCTCGAGCGCGTCGCCAGCGAGCACGCCACGATCCAGCGCGGGCTATCGGCGCTCGACGGGTTCGGGCGCTCGACCGGCGCGCTGTTCTTCGTCGACGCCGAGGTCGACGCCGCCAGCCTGCCGCGGACCTTCGACGAGGCCACCGACCCGGGCGCGAGCGTCCGGATCGTGGACGTGGATCCGAGCTCGCCGCACTTCAAGCAGAGCTACCCGGCCCAGGCCAAGCCGCTGACGTCGCTCGGCGCCGTCTCGGTCATCCCCGTGCCGGGCGTGGTGCTGCCGGCGGGCGTGCGGCACGCGGTGGTGCTGACCACCGGCGTGCTGACCACCGGCGGCATTCCGCTGGTCGCCGCCGAGGCATTCGACGCGATCACGCGCGCGCCGCGCACCGAGCCGGCGGCGAAGCTGTACGGCGAGGCGCTGGACGCCGTGGTCGAGAGCGGGGCCGCCGCGCGCGAGCAGATCGCCGCGCTGGCGGTGTTTCGTACCTCCGACCGGGCGCGGGAGCTGCCCGAGCTGCGCGCACGGCTGCGCGCGCTGCCCGAGCCCGAGCTGCTATTCGGCGACGCCGCGGCGCCCTACAGCTCGCAGATCTTCGGGGTGGCGAGCGCGGTGACGCTCACGAACTGGCTCGGGACGCCGGCCCTCGACGACGACGGCCTCGAGTGGCCGGGGGGCGACAACCCCGGAGGCATCGCCCACGATCAGATCGGCGTGGTCGCCCACGGCGCGTTCGTCGCGCCGTCGTTCCTGGACCAGGGCTCGAAGGCCTTCGAGAAGAATGCGGGCGGCGAGTACCGGCTGGTGAACGCGAAGGCCACCATCCCGGTCACGGTGGTGATCCCCAAGCAAGCGCCGCCGCCCGGCGGCTACCCGGTGGTGATCAACGGCCACGGTCTGTCCAACGATCGCGGCAGCATGCTCTCGGTGGCCAACGAGCTGTGTCGAGCGGGCTTCGCGCTGATCGGCATCGACGACGTCTTGCACGGCGCCCGGGCGGGGATCGCCGATCTGAAGAACAACTACGCCGGCGCCTACCAGGGCCCAGACGGCATCCCCGACGACAAACCGCTGCCCCTCGGGTTCTTTGCCGGCTTCTCGGACTTCGTCGCGGTGCGCGATAACTTCCGCCAGACGGTGCTCGATCAGACCAGCCTGGTGCGGCTGATCCAGAGCTCGAAGCTCGATCTCGGCCCCCTCGCCGCCGCCGCCGGGGGCGTGACACCCAAGCTCGATCCGAAGCGCATCTACTGGAGCGGCGGGTCCCTGGGCGGGATCATGGGCACCATGACCCTGGCGGTCGAGCCGGAGATCCGGGGCGCGGCCCTGCAGGTGCCCGGGGCGAGCTTCGTGCAGCTGATCACCACCAGCTCGGCCAAGGTGGCGCCGCTGGTCACCTCGATCGCGACCACTGCGTTCGGGGTGCAAGGCGACGAGGTGGTCGACGAGTACCACCCCGTGGCCCTGCTGCTCGCGATGGTCACCGAGCCCGGCGACCCGATCAGCTACGCGCCCCACGTGCTGGGCGACCCGATCTCGAGCCGCGCCCCGGCAGACGTGATGATCACCTACGCCATGGGCGACGAGGTGCTGCCCAACATCTCGACCATCGCGCTGATGCGCGCGCTGGGGGTCGAGCTGGCCAGCCCCGCGCTCAGCCCGGTGCCCGGCCTGGTCACCCGAACGAGCCCGGTCAGCGCCAACCTGGCCGGGCACACGGCGGCGGCGGTGCAGTACTCCCCGGCCAACCATGGCCTGGGCTACGGCCGCTACGACTTGCGCGAGTTCATGCCCGGCGTGCCCCACCACGGCGACGAGCGCTTCCCGCGGCTGCCGGACTCGTTCACCATCGAGATGCCCGTGCGCGAGCACTCGCGTCAGCTCGCGAAGTTCTTTTCGAGTGCGCTCAGCGGGCCGGCGGTGGTCGAGGTCACGGCGCCCCCCCGCGCGGATTTCGACGGCGACGGCGTGCTCGATGGCGACGACGCCGCGCCCTACGACCCCGGCGCGAAGTGACCCGGTGCCGGCAGCGTGAGCTCGACCGAGTGCACGAAGCGCTCGCAGCCCCGGACCGGCGCGAGCTCGAGCACGCTGGCCTCGCCGCCCCGCTCGGCTCGGAGCTCCCAGCGGCCCTCGGGCAGGCGCTGGGTCGCGCAGGTGGTGAGTGAACGCTCGCGCCCACCCTGGCGGTCACGGGCGACGACCTCTTCCCCGCACAGCTCCTGGCCGGTGAGGTCGTCGCGCAGCGAAACCGAGACGTAGCTCGGGCAGTCGTAGGCCACCGCGGCGCCCGCCGAGAGCACGCCCACCGCTCCGCCGACGGCCACGACGTTGCAGCCCGAGAGGGCCAGGAGCCCGAGCGCAAGCCCGGCGCGGAGCATGAACCGGTGAGTCGCCGGAGGGGGCGCTCGGGATCGGTCACGCTGCGGCGCGCAACATGCGGCGGAGGGCCAGGCGGCCCAGGAGGAAGCCGGGCAAGAGCACCAGCAAGAACACCGGCACCAGCACCCCGGCCAGGCGGATGCCGCCGATCACGATGCCGGCTCCCACGTTGACCGTGTCGGCCGAGGCGCGCTTGGCGGCCCGGCCGAAGGCGCCGGTGGAGAACGCGACCAGCTGGCGCTCGCCCTGGAAGGTGACGGTGATGGTGCTGAGCGCGATCTGGGTGTCGAGCAGGCGTTTCTTGCCTTCGGCCTTCTCGATCTCGCCGCGGACCTCGGCCAGCTGCTTTTGCACGCTTAGTAGATCCTCCACCCGGGTCGCGTTCTTCAGGATCTCCAGGTACTGCTCCTCGAGCTTCTTCTGGGTCTTGATTCGGGCTTCGAGGTCCACCCACTCGTCGGTCACGTCGCGGCTCGAGAGGTTCTCGTGGCCCACGTGCTTGCCGAGTTTGCGCAACCCCTCGAGCGCCGCGTCGAGCCGGTCGGCGGAGACGCGGAGCGTGACCCGGACGCTGCCGGGCTCTTCCCCGTCTTCGCTGGCTGTCGACAATGACTCGCTCGAAGCCAGGTATCCGCCGTGCGCTTCGGCGATCTTCGAGGCCTCGCGCTGGGCGGCGCCCGGAGAGGTCACCGTCATCGCCAGATCCGCGTTGCGGATCACCTTCCGCACCACCTGGCTTGCGCCGGCAGTCGGGTCGGTCGGGGCGGCCGGGGCGGCCGAGGCGGCGGGAGCCGCGCCGGCGTCCGCCTCGCGCTTGCAGCCGGAAACCACGCTGGCAAGCACGACCAAGATCACGATGGGGAGGGCGCTTCTCGGGGCCATTTTCCCGAAGAACGCAGAGCTCGGCCTCGCCTTACACACCAGGGCTCGTCTATCGTCGGCGCCCATGCGGGTCCTCTTCTTCTGCCTTGCGCTCGCGGCGACCGGTTGCGGCGGGCCGCGCTTCGTCAACTACACCCCGCATCAGCAGAAGACCGGGCTCGATCCGAAGAAGCTGTACGACGCGGCGGAGGGCACCCTGCTCGATCGGGGTTACCTGATCGCCGAGCGCGACGAGGCCCACTTCCGACTGGTGACCGAGCCCCGCACGCTGCTCGGCTCCGAGATCGGCAAGAGCAAGTTCCGCTATGCGTGGACCGTCGAGAGCGCGAGCGGCACGCTGAAGATCACGCTCGCGTGCAAAGAAGCCGGTGGCCTCGGCGATCCGGCGGACTGCAACCAGCAGGCGCCCGAGAAGATCGTCGCCGAGCAGGACGCGATCGCGTCTCAGGCCGTGCGCGAAGCCAAGGGGCCGTAGCTCACGGCGCACAGGCGCAGGGCATCAGGAAACAGCCGTCGGTCGAGCACCGCGCCTCGCCGGGGGCGCCGCTCGGGCAGGTGCAGTCGTAGAGCTGGCTGGGGGTGCAGAGCTGCTTCCCGATGGGCTCGCAGACCCACATGCACTCTTTCCCGTAGCAATCGGGCGGCGAGGTGCCGATGGCGTGCTCCGTCAGGCAGTGCTCGAGCGCCACGCCGACGTCGTCACACTCGCTGCCCGTTGGGGGCCGGCCGCAGTGCAGGTGATCGGCGTCGACCTGGCAGGTCAGCGCCGCCTCGAGCTCGACGGCACACGCCTCGGCCCCGCGCGCGATCTCGCACGTGGCGGTGCACGTTGCGACGTCTGCCACGCAGCCTGCCTCGTGCCGGCGCTCGCAGGCCAGCGCGCAGAGCGCACCCGCGGGCGTCGCCGCGATGGCTGCGGGCTCGGGCTCCGGCGAGCACCGGAGGGAGCTGACGGTCAGCGCGACCGCGAGCGGAAGTCCACGCAGCCAGGGCATCGCCCTCGTCGAGGAGCATGCAGCGTGCCAACCCCGACGCTCGGCGGATCTCGACACGCCGAGCGAAAGCGTTGCGTGCCCGCCCCGGGGAGCCGCTGCTCATGCGCCGCGGAACACCGGGCTCCGGCTCTGCCGGAACGCGGCCACGGCTTCCTTCAGATCGTCGGTCGAGAAGTCCAGCGCCTGGCACGCCGCCTCGCGCTCGAGACCGGCGTCGAGGGCGGCGAGCAGCGGGGCCACGAGCGTCTCTTTGGCCTGCGCCACCGCGATCGGAGCGGCGCTGACGACGGCGCTGGTGAACGACTCGACCTGCTCGTCGAGCGCGGTCCGGGGCACCGCGACGTTCACCAGGCCGATGCGCGCGGCCTCGTCGCCCGAGATCAGCTTGCCGGTCAAGATCAGCTCACTCGCCTTCGCTGCACCGACCAGTCGCGGGAGCAGCACCGTGCAGCCCATGCCCGGGTGCAGACCGACGCGCACGAAATTGGCGCCCAGCTTGGCCTCGGTCGCGGCCAGTCGGACGTCACACGCCATGGCCAAGCACAGCCCCGCGCCGACCGCGGCGCCGTGGATCACCGCGACGCTGGGCACGCGCAGGCGCGCGACCGCGAGGAAGCTCGAGTAGAACTGGATCATGTCGCGCCGGTTCTGCTCAGGCGCCTTGGTCGAGCTCTCTTCGATCAACGAGAAGTCACCGCCGGCGCAGAACGCGCGGCCCTCGCCCTGGATCAGCACCACTCGCGGCTCGCTCGCGGCGTTTAGCGCGTGCACCGCGTCCGTGACCAGCTGGCCCATCTCGGCGGTCATGGCGTTGTGCTTGTCCGGGCGGCACAGCACGATCCGCGCCACGGGCGCGATTTCGACTCGAACGGGGGCGGTCATGGGCAGCGGTATAGCCCGGTGCAGCTCAGAAATCTGCCGGCGGCGCCGGAGGCGGGAAGCCACCGCTCGGCGCCGTGACGGGCGGCACGCCGTACCCCTGGCGTGGCGGCGCGGTGGGCGCGCCCTTTTCGGCGCACACCAGCGAGACGGATTGAGGCGAGTAGATGAACCAGGTGACGAGATTCAACAAGGTGTGGAGCGGATCGGTCTCCGTGCGCACTTCGGCCCAGCCCTCCGGGCAGATCTTCGCGATCTCGTGGGGCCCACTGGCTTCGATCAGGCCGGCGGCGAAGCCGCTGTGCCAGCGCTCGTCGTAGCGATCCGGGGTTCGGCCCGGCGGGTGGCCCGAGCGCACCACCGTGCGAAAGCAACCGCTGGCCAAGAGCGCGCCGATCGCGACCACCGCCCAGCGCCGGATCATCGGGGCTTCTCGCAGGTGATGGCCACCTTGCGTGGCGTGTAGATGCCGAGGGTGACCACGCTGACGGCCAGCGTGAACACGTCTTCGCCGACCCAGACCGCGTGCGCGCGGGCGGTCGGGCAGTGGTCGCGGACGTCGACCTCGGCTTCGCCCACAGCGCCGAGCACGTAGAAGTGTGCCCACTGGGTCTTCTCTTCGCCGGGCTTCACCCGCACGTCCACGAAGGTCGCGGCGCAGCCGGGGAGCGCCAGCGACAGCAGCAGGGCCCGCAGAAGTTGCGGCATCGCACCGGAACGTATCACCACGCCGCCGTGGCATACTCGCTCCGTGAGCGCGCTGGAACAGCTGAGCCGCGACCTGCCCGCGCTGGCGAGGCGGGCCATCGCTGCCCACCTTTCGGGAGAGCGGCCGAGCGCTGCGGCGCACCCCGGCGCGCCCGCGGCCGGCGTCTTCGTCACGCTGCGCAACCCGGACGGAAGCTTGCGGGGCTGCATCGGCTCCATCGCCCCGGTCGAGCACGACGTGTTCGCCGAGACGGCGCGGAGCGCCGTGCTGGCCGCGACGCGGGATCCGCGGTTTCCGCCGGTTCGACCGGACGAGCTGCCGAGGCTCTCGATCGAGGTGAGCGTGCTCGCCCCGGACGAGCCGGTGAGTGGGCTGTCCGATCTCGATCCCGAGCACTACGGCGTGATCGTGAGCGACGGGGCGGGTCGCCGCGGGCTGCTCTTGCCGGGCATCGACGGGGTGGACGATGCCGCGAGCCAGGTGGCCATCGCTCGTCAGAAGGCCGGGATCGGAGCCGGGGAGCCGGTGCGCCTCTCGCGCTTTCGCGTGACGAAGGCGAAAGAGGCGTAGGGCGCGCTGACCGAGCTCGAATACGGCGGATGATTTTCGGTCGACCCCGGCCAATGTCGAGCTAGAAGCCGCCCATGCAGAAGCTCGCCAAGGGCATCCACTCGTTCCAGAGTGGGTACTTCGCGACTCACCGTCAGCTGTTCGAGCAGCTGGCGACGGCAGGGCAGCGGCCCGAGACGATGTTCATCACCTGCTCGGACTCGCGGGTGGTGCCCACCCTGATCACCAACGCGGCGCCCGGCGAGCTGTTCTTGATCCGCAACGTGGGCAACGTGGTCCCACCCCCGACCCTGCCCGGCGGCACGGCCGCTGCCATGGAGTACGCGGTGGAAGTGCTCGGGGTCGAGAACATCATCGTCTGCGGGCACACGCAGTGCGGCGCCATCCAGGCCATCTTGCATCCCGAGACCGTCGCGCATCTGCCCTACGTGAGCCGCTGGGTCGAGGGCGCGACGACCTTGAAGAGCATCTTGGCCGATCGCTACGGTGACCTGAGCGGTGAAGAGCTGGCCACCGCGGCGGTCCAAGAGAACGTGCTGCTCCAGGTCGAACACCTGAGGCAGTTCGAGTTCATCGAGAGTCGCCTCGCGGCCGGCAAGGTGCACATCAGCGCCTGGGTGTTCAAGATCGGCACCGGTCAGGTGTTCGACTACGACCCGGATCTGTGCGAGTTCGTCGAGCTCGCGGCCGCCGAGCGCTGAGCGCTTTTTGCCCCGGGGGGGCGGGCGGTGGTACTCGCCCGGGATGGCCGAAGAGGGCCCGACCGCCGCCGAGACCGAGCGCAAGAAGATCACCGGGCGCGCCGGCATCGTGGCCGCGGGCACGCTGTTCAGCCGTCTGCTCGGGCTGGTCCGCGATCAGGTGCTGGCCGCGGTCTTCAGCCGCGCCGCCACCGACGCGTTCTTCGTGGCGTTCACCATCCCCAACGTGCTCCGCCAGCTCTTGGCCGAAGGCGCGGTGCAGAACGCGGTCTTGCCGGTGCTCGCCAAGACACGCGAGCAAGAGGGCGACGCCGCCGCCCGGCGCCTGTTCCGCGCGCTGCGCGGGCTGTCGCTCTCGATCTTGCTGGTGGTGAGCGTCGCCGGCGTGCTGCTCGCGCCCCAGCTGGTCGATCTGTTCGCCGGTGGCTTCCGCGCGCACCCGGGTCAATTCGAGCGGACGGTGACGCTCACCCGCTGGGTGTTCCCCTACATCTTCTTCATGGGCACGGCGGCGCTGGGTGTGGCGGCGCTCAACGTGCACCAGCGCTTCGTGGCCACCAGCTTCGCTCCGGCGCTCTTGAACGTCGCTTTCGTGGTGTGCGCGCTGGCCCTGCCCGACCTGGTCGGCGCGCGGGGCCACGATCGCACGCTGGCGCTGGCCGCGGGCGTGCTGCTCGGCGGCGCGCTGCAGGTGGTCGCGCAGTGGCCCAGCCTCAGGGCCATCGGGTACCTGGTGACGCCGAGCTTCGAGCTCGCGCTCTCGGGCGTGCGCGAGACGCTGCGCCGGATGGGGCCGGTGCTCGTCGGCCTCGGCGTCTACTACGTGGACGTGGTGCTGGCTCGGCGCTTCCTGTCCGAGCTCGGGGTCGGCGCCCAGAGCTACTTCGGGTGGGCTCTGCGCCTATGCGATTTCCCGCAAGGCATCTTCGTGATGGCGCTGTCCAGCGCGACCCTGCCCAGCCTGGCGTTGCTCGTCGCGCGGGGCGAGCACGACGAGGTGAAGAAGACCTTCTCGTATGGCATGCGCCTGGCGCTGTTCGTGGCGCTGGCTGCCAGCGTGCTCTTGGTGGCGCTGGCCGAGCCGGTGGTGGCGCTGATCTTCCAGCGCGGTCATTTCGACGCCGAGTCCACCCGCGAGACGGCCAAAGCCCTCGCGGCCCAGGGGCTCGGGATCTGGATGGTCGCGGCGGTGCGGCAGCTGGTCTCGGTCTACTACGCGCTCGGCGACACCCGGACGCCGGTGCTGGTGGCGGCGCTGGATCTGGCGGTGTTCGTCGCGCTCGCCCTGTCGCTGCGGGGGCCGCTCGGGCACGTGGGGATCAGCCTGGCGGTCAGCGGCGCGAGCGCAGCGCAGATGGTGATGCTCTGGGTCGGGCTCCGCCTCAAGCTCGGCGACACGCGCTTTTTCGAGATCGCCAAGAGCGCGCTTCGCACGCTGCTCGCGACGGTGCCCGCGGCCGCGGCCGGGGTGGGCGTGGCAAAGCTCGCGGCAGTGCCCGCTGGAGCCGGCGCGCTCCGCAGCTTGGTCCCAGGTCTCGCGGCGGTCGCCGTCTACGGCGTGGTGTTCCTGGTCGCGGCCTGGCTGGTGAAGAGCGAAGAGCTCCGCGGCCTGGTCGAGGCGCTCCGTCGGCGGCGGCGGCGAAGCGCCTGAACGCGGATTGTGCGTGGCGCCCGCGCCGGAGAACGTGAGAAGCTCCGCCGCATCATGAGCCGTGACGCCGGAGCGACGCTCACCACCATCAAGAGCGCCGAGTTCGTCGCCGCCGCCGGCGAGCTCGGACAGCTGCCGCCCCCGCTGGCGGTCGAGGTCGCCTTCGCCGGGCGTTCGAACGTGGGCAAGAGCAGCCTGATGAACTGCCTCTTGTCGCGCAAGAACCTGGTGCGCGTGAGCGGCACGCCCGGCTGCACCCGCACCATCAGCTTCTTTGCCGCCGAGCTGGGCGATGGCGCGCGGCTCACGCTGGTCGACCTGCCCGGCTACGGCTTCGCCCGCCGGAGCAAGGGCGAGCGCAGCGCCTGGGCCGAGCTGATCGAGGGCTATCTCCTCGGGCGGGTCACGCTGCGGGCCGTCGTCGCGATCATCGACGTGCGTCGCGGGCTCGAGCCCGACGACCGCGACTTGCTCGAGCTCTTGGCCACGCCGTCGCGGGTCAGTCGGCCGCCGCTCACCACCTTGGTGGTGGCCACCAAGCTCGACAAGCTGCCGCTCAGCAAGCAGAAGCTCGAGCTCGAGCGGGTGAAGAAGGCGGCCGGCCTGCCGGTGCTGGGGTTTTCGGCCGAGACCGGCCACGGCCGGGACGAGCTGTGGAAGCGGCTGCGCGTGGCGGCCGGGATCTGATCACGGTGCGACGGTGAAGGCCTCGGCCTCGTCCAGCTCGCGGCCGCAGTCGCCGTAGAGCGCGAACTTGTGGGGGCTGCCGGGGATCTCGAAGCGCCACGCGGGACCCGCCTTGGCGCGGTAGTACTCGATGCGCGCCATGCGATTGCGTGGCGCGCCGGCCTGAATGGCGTGAGCCCACACTTCGGCGAAGCCGCAACGCGGCGGCTCGGGCAACGGGTCGAGCACCTGCGTCGGACACGGGTAATCGGTGACGTCGGGATCGGCGACCAGCCCTTCCTTCTTCAGGTGCACCGTCTGCTTCCCGCAGTAGTGCCGCCGAGGCAGGGTGCCCGGGTCCCGCGCCGGCTGCGGGCCCTCGCCCTCGAGGCTCTGGAAGGTGTAACGCGCGCGCCCCGAGACGTCGTTCAGGTCGATGGTGCCGTCGCTCTTCACGCCCTCGGCCCAGATGTTGCGCAAGATCTTGCGCCGCGTGACCGCCCGGGCGCCCGCGATCGACCCCAGCACGTTGACCGCGCTCGGGAACCCGACGACGCCGCCGGTGGTCGGAGGCCCGGGGGGAGCGGCCACCTCGGGCTTCGAGGCGCGCTTGGCCCAGAGTGACAGGCCGAGGCTCGCGACGAATGCCACGACGATGATCATCAGGCCCACGACGCGGTCGCGGGCGCGGTGGGCTTCGATTTCGGTAAGGAGCGCGCGCTCTGGCTCGGTCATCAGACGGGGGCGACCCTATATCACGAAGTCGGATCCGCGATGGCTTGCCCTTCCGGCCCGCGCGCGCTATCTACCGCGGCTCTCGGGGCTCACCCCGGGCGAACCGGCCTCTCCGGGCCGGCTCGGGCGCATAACTCAGCGGTAGAGTGCGACCTTCACACGGTCGAAGTCACAGGTTCAAATCCTGTTGCGCCCACCCCGTCAGTCCCCGAACAGCTCCGAGTGTACCTCGTCCAAGATCTCTTGGGACTCGGCCCGGGGGATCTCGAACACGCTCGACAGCGCCTCGATGGCGGCCGCCTCCGCGTGGGCCACGTGGTCGTCGACGAAGGCCACGCCCGCCGCCAGGCGAAACGCAAAGGCGCGAGCGTCCGGCGAGACGACTCGCTTGGCGCACGCGTCGAGGCGCGCGCGCCAGCCGTCGCGGGCGAGCTTCTCGTTGAAGCGGTCGAGCAGCGCCTGCAAATCGATCCCCTTCACGTGGTGCATGTCGACCACGGCCTGGAAGCTCGCGGCCAGCTGCTCGAGCTCGTCCTTCTGCACCACGCCGTCGACCGCGGCCATCAGGAACATGGTCTCGAGGGTGCCCTCGAACTCGGCAGCCCGCGCTCCGGTCGCGTCGTCGATCACCTCGCCGGGGCGAAGGCTCTTGGCCAGTGCGTGGGCGGCTTCTCCGGCGGAGACGCCGGTCGCGATCTTTCGGAGTCGAGCTTCGAGGGCCATGCCAGTGGTCCGACCATACCACTCAATCGAAGCCGAGATGCGCCCGGAACCCGCGTTCGACCAGATCGAGCGCCACGTCGAGATCGTCGGGCTCGAGCGCCGTCGGCTCACCGGCGGCCGCCCGCGCCATCCGCGTCCGAACCGGGCCGGCGAGCCGTAGCCGCGCACCCCCGCACTCGCGACAGACCAGCCCCCCGCGGGCCACGTCGATCTGGGCGGCCTGGGCCCTGGGGCAGGGTTTCCCACACGAAACGCAGCGCTCGAGATCCAGTCCCCAGCCGAAGGCCGAGAGCAGCGCGAGCCCCGCCTGGGCCAGCTCGGTCCGCGCCGAGAGCGTGCCGTTGGGCGCGTCGAGACGCGCGAGCAGCGACTCGAGCGCGCGCCACACTTCCGGCTCGGGGGTCCGCGGCGGCGACGCCCGTCGCACCCAGCCCAGGGCGCGCCCGGCGGCCTCCATCCGATCGAGGCTGGCGATCACGCGCGTGCGTGGCGTCTCGATCTTGGACTCTCGCAGCGCCATCAGCTCGGAGGTCGCGCGCTCGTCCAGACGCATCGACAGCGTGTGCATCGGCTCGAGCACGCCGCCGAAGCGCCGCTGGCTCTTGCGGGCGCCGCGCGCGAGGGCGCTGACCTTTCCCATCGACTCGGTGAAGAGCGTGAGCACCAGGTCGCTGTCGCCGAAGTCGACGCGTCGGACCACCAGCGCGCGCGTGGTGTGGCTGCGGGTCGCGATGCGGGAGCGAGCCGTCGCCACGATCAGGCGTGGGTCGACGCTGCGGACACGGCGCTCAGCTCTTGCGGCATGTCGTCGCCGCGGGGCTTCAGCACGATGCTGAGCGCGAGCGTGAACAGGATCAGCAGCAAGACGAACGCGAGCGCGACGCCGTACCGACGGCCGCGCGCCGGGCGGACCGCCGGGTTGCTGGTCGAGAGCGGCAGGGGCGTCACCCACGCGACGCGCCGGCTCGCGGTGTAGCGCGCGAGCGCCTCTTCGGGCTCGAGGTCCACCGCGCGCGCGTAGGACTTGAGAAAGCCGCGCACGAAGACCTCGCCGGGCAGCTCGTCGAAGCGATCGGACTCGATGCGCTCGATGCTGGACATCGGCACGCGCGTTGCGCGGCTGATTTCCTCGGCGCTCATCCGCTTCTCCAAGCGGTGTCGCCGCAGGAGCTGTCCCACGGTCTCCATGACGAGGCCGAGAGCCTACTTGAGATTAGCCAGGATGGCGCTGCATTCTTTGCCCGCCGCCGAGGTGGGCGAGAGCTCTTTGCAGCGGCGCAGATCCGCCGCTGCGTCGGCCCCGCGTCCGACTTTCACCAGCACCCGACCGCGCCCCAAGTACGCGTCCTGCAAGCCCTTGCAGGCGGGCGACTCGGTATCGAGGGCGCGCGAGTAGGCCTCGACCGCCTCGGTGAGCTGCTTCTTCCGCTCGTGGGCCACACCTAGGCGGAAGTTGCCCACGCAAAACAGGGGTTGCGCGGCCACGCTGCGGGACAAGGCGTCGATGGCGGCGTCGAGCTTGCCCTTCTCGAGGTAGGCCCAACCCAGATTTCCCCAAGCATTCTCGGGCGTCTGGTACAGCATGTCTTCCGAGAGAGGCTTCAGCACGCCGATCGCGTCGTCGTACTTCTTCGAGTGGATGAGCACCACGCCGAGGGTGTTCTTGGCTTCCCGGAAGTCCGGCTTCGCTCGGAGCGACGCCCGCGCGTACTTCTCGGCCGCCGGGAGGCGGCACTCGTCTTTGGGCGTACTGCACATCGCCAGGTAGATCAGGGCGACCAGGTGCGCGGCCTCGTGGTTGTCCTCGTTCAGCTCCACCGCCTTGATGGCGTGCTCCAGGGCCTGGCGCGGGTTCTTTTGCCTGAGAAACGTGTCCCGAGCGATGTCGTACTCGCCCTCGCTCATCCGCTCGGGATCCCCGTTGCCCGGCGAGTTGGCTCCGCCGCCGAGGCAGCCGCCCACACCCAGGGCCAGGCTGACGACCGCGAGCCTTCGAATCGACATCCGCTGCGGCGATACCCCACGCCACGGTCCGAGTCAACGCTAGGTCCCGGAGATCGCAGTGGTCTTCGAGGCGCTCTCGTCGTCGCCCAGGATTTGGTCTCGGACGCCGAGCAGCCCGTAGAGCTCTTGCAGCGCGCCGGGGTCCGGCAGCGCCACGGTTTCGTCGACGATCTGGACGTACCCCCGATCCCGAAGCTCTTGGACGATGCGCTTCACCGTGTCCACGTCGAGCCCCACCCGGGCCGAGAGCTCGAGGGGCGAGACCGCGAGCTCCACCGGAGCTCGGCCCTCGCCCTCGGCGATGGCGTGGCGGGCGAGCTTGATCAACGAGACCACCACCTTGGAGTGGGAATCGCGGAGCATCAGCACCTCGATCTGGTCCTCGGCGTCGCGCAACCTGCGGATCAGCTGCTGCAGGACCCGGCTGCCTACCGCGGCGTTGCTCGAGAGCACCTGCTGAAACGTCGAGTGGTCCAGGGCCAGGGCCACCCCGTCGGAGAGCGCCACCGCCGTCGAGTTGTGGAGCCCGCCTCGGACCAGCGCGGACTCGCCGAAGAGATCGCCGGGCCGGAGCACGCGCAGGCCCCGCTCCATCGCCCCGACCTGCTTGATCAGGCGCACCCGGCCGGTCTGGAGGAGGTACGCCTCGACGGCCGGGGAGCCGTCGCGGAACAGGACGTCGCCCGCGGCGAACTGCCGGCCAAATCGGGCGAGCAGCCGCTCTTGCTGGTCCTCCGAGCTCGCCACGCCGGCAGTCTGCCAGCAGGTTCGAGGGATCTTCAACCGGCTCGGCCGCGAATCGGCGAAGGCGGCAGGTTCTGGGGGGTCGCGCCCGAGTCCCGGACGTAGAGCGGCTCGCGCACCGAGGCCTCGGGATCGCGGGCGGCGGTCAGCGCCGCGACCCCCGTCGCGTCAGGCAGGTCGGTGATCTCTGCCCGGAAGACCGCGGGCGCACCGAGCTCGGCGGCCATCTCGCCCAGGTACGTCGCGGCCGGGAAGCGAGCGGCGAGGTCTCGGAGGGCTGACGCGCGGGGCAACGCCTCGGCCGGCGCCAGCGCCTGCCCGCCCTCGGCAAAAGCCTGGACGAAGACCTCGTCCCGGCGTGCGTCGAGGATCGCAATCCGCGGCCACCCCAGGGTCGGCGGGCACCCGGCGGCCATGGCCTCGAGGGAACCTACGCCGACCAGCGGCCGATCGAGCCCGAGGGCGATGCCCTGGGCGAACGCGATGCCGACCCGGAGACCGGTGAAGCTGCCGGGCCCCATGCCCACGCCCAGCCGGTCGATCTGAGTCTTGTGCCAGCCCGCCTCGGCCAGCACCCGGTCCAAGAGCGGCCGCAAGCGCTCGGCGTGGGCGTTCGGTTCGGCGTGGGTGGCACGCACCACCAGCCGCGGGCCTTCGGCGAGGACGACCGACCCGCGTCGCGACGAGGTCTCGATGCAGAGCAGGCGCACGCCGCGACGGATAGCAGCTGCCCGACGAGCTGACCAGACTGCTGCGGGCCGCGCGGGCCCGCGCTATGACGGGCCGGCCATGCAGAGCGCCTTCGATCGATTTGCCAAGAGCTTCCTGGGCCTCGAGCGCCGGGACCAGGTCTTCGAAGACCGCGCGCCGCGACGTCGCGTGTACCTGGACACGACGGCCACGTCCCTGATGCCCGAGGTCGTGTGGCGCGGGCTCGAGCGCTACTTCGACGCGGCCTGCGCCAACAGCCACACCGAGGCGCATCGCGCGGGTCGCGATACGACCCGCGCCATCGAGGACAGCCGCGACGCCATCGGTCGGTTGGTCGGGTACCGGCGCGACTCGGACGTGGTGTTGTTCACCGCCAACGGCGCCACCGGCGCGATCAACTTCCTCGCCAGGGCCCTGTTCCCGTCCGAGCTGCGGGCGGTGAACAAACGCTTCCCGGCCGGCGCGCCCCGGGAGTTCGTGCAGGCGCTGGCGGGGACCCTGGGCGAGACCGGTCGCGCGGTGCTCGGCGAGATGGTCGAGCGGCCGCTGGTGGTGGTGACCATGATGGAGCACCACTCGAACCTGATCCCGTGGATGGAAGCCGTGGGGCACCACAACCTGCGGGCGGTGCGGGTCGACCCGCGAACCGGCGCGCTGAACCTGGGCGACCTCGAGCGCATTCTGTCGACCGAGGGGCAGCGCGTGCGCTTGGTGTCGGTGACCGGTGTGTCCAACGTGACCGGCATCGTCAACCCCGTGCACGCGATCGCGCGCATGGCCCACGCGGTCGGCGCACAGATCCTGGTCGACGGCGCCCAGTGGGTGCCCCACGGGCGGGTCGAGATGCACGCCACTGACCCCAGCGAGTCGATCGACTATTTGGTGCTCAGCGGACACAAGCTGTACGCACCCGGAAGCCGCGGCGCCCTGATCGGCAGCCTCTCGACCTTGAGCGGGCGACGCTGCGTCACCGACGTCGGCGGCGGCATGGTCGAGTACGTGACCATGGAAGACTTCGAGATCAAGGACGACGTCGCCGCTCGAGAAGAGGCCGGCACGCCCAACATACCGGGCTCCATCGCGATGGGTCTGGTGGGCGAGACGCTGCTCCGCATCGGGATGGACGTGATCGCCGAGCGTGAGCACCGGCTGACCGAGAAGCTGGTGCGTCGCCTCGAGCGCGTGGCCGGTCTCACTCTCTACGGCAGCACGGATCTCTCGGCCGTGCCGCGGGCGGGGGTCGTGTCGTTCAACCTCGCCGGCTTGCACTACGGGCTGGTCGCGGCGTACCTCAACGACTTCCACGACATCGCCGTTCGCCACGGGTGCTTCTGCGCGCACCCCTACGTCAAGGCGCTGATCGGCGTCGACGGGCAGACCGAGGCCAGCTATCGCCGTGAGATGCTCTGCGGAGATCGCCGCAACGTGCCCGGGATGGTGCGCGCGTCCCTCGGCGTCTACTCCACCGAGGACGACGTCGAGGCGCTGGGTGAGGCGCTCGATCGCCTCGCGGCGCGCGCCGACGAGATGTCCGGGCGCTATCGGGGTGGCCTCGACGGCCGGTTTCAGCTGGCGGGCGCCCCGGAGCTGCCGACCACCTATGCGGTCGGCGACGAGGTCGACGCGTGGCTGGGCGGGGCGGCGCCTCGCGGCGCGCGCGCCCCCGGGCTCGTCGAGACCCACTGAACACCCCGGCTGACTGGCGGCGCACTCGTGGACGGCGTAGAAATCGACGCGATGACGGCAGCCGGTCCAGCGCCCCCCGGAGCCGAGGTCGAGGTCCTCCGCCACTTGCCCGTGGGCGTCTACCGAACGACGCCCGACGGGGGCTTCCTCTATGCCAACGCCGAGCTCGCCGCGATGCTCGGCTACGGGTCCGTGGCCGAGCTCTCCGCGGTGAACACCCGGGACCTGTATGCCGACCCGGCGGATCGGGTGCGCTGGCAGAGCGCGATCACCGCCGACGGGCGGGTCACCGACTTCGACGTCGAGAAGCGTCGCAGAGACGGCACGTCCATCTGGCTCCGGGACAACGCTCGCGCGGTGCGCGACGCGTCGGGCGCCGTGGTCTCGTACGAGGGCGCGGTGATCGACGTCACGCGCCAGCACCAGGCTGAGCGCGAGCTCAGGGCCAGCGAAGCCCGCTTCCGCGCGCTGGTCGAGGCCATCCCCGACGCGATCTTCTTGTTCGGGCCCGACCGTCTGTGTCAGGAAGCGCGCCTCGGCGGGCTCGCGCGGAGCTTCCCGCCCGCGGTGCGCTGTGTGGGTGCGTCGTTCGAGGCGATCTTCGACGACGAGCTCGCGAAGCTGTGTCGCGCGGCGGCCGACACGGCCCGCGACGGTGGCCCCGTCGCCATCGAGCACGTGACGAAGGGCCCCCACGTCGAGGCGTTCTTCGACGTCTGCGTGACCGCCACCGAGGGCGGCGGAGCGTTGGTGCTGGTGCGCGACGCCACTTCGGCCCGGCGGTTCCGCGAGTGGATGGTGCGCAGCGAGCGCCTGGCTTCCGTGGGCAGCCTCGCCACCGGGGTCGCGCACGAGATCAACAACCCCCTCACTGCCGTGCTCGGAAGCACCGACTTCGCGCGAGAGCTGGTGGTGCAGTGCCGGGTGGACGCCGAAGATCGCGTGGCTCGTCACGAGCCCGCGTTCGACCAGCGGGCGAAAGACGCCCTGGTCCGGGCCGAAGAAGCGCTCGACGAGGTGCTGCAGGCCGCCAGCCGTATCGCCGACACGGTGCGCTCCCTCAAGTCCGTGGCCGAGCCGGCGGGTGAAGAGCAGAGCTCGGTGGTGCTCGAGGCCGTGCTCGAGACCGCGATTCGAGTCGTGAAGAACCACATCCGCCACCGCGCCGAGCTGGTTCGGCAGATCGAGCGGCTGCCTCCGGTCTGGGGCAACGCCACCCGACTGGAAGACGTCTTCGTCGGGCTGCTGGTCAACGCTGCCGAGGCCATCGAGCCGGGGCGCGCCGACCAGAACGAGGTGCGCGTCTCTGCTCGCGAGGGGGCCGACGGGCGAGTGGTGGTCGAGGTCAGTGACACGGGCGCCGGGATCGCCAACGCCGACGTGGAGCGCATCTTCGACCCGTTCTTCACCACCAAGTCGCCGGGCCGCGGCACGGGGATGGGGCTGGCGGTGTGCCGCTCGATCCTGTCCTCCGTCGGCGGCGAGATTCAGGTCGCCAGTGCGCCGGGCCAGGGCACCACCTTCACCGTGCACCTGCTCTCGGCCAAGACCGCACCGGCGCCCCGCCCGACCTTGCCCGCCACGTCCCGCCGCCGATCCCGCGGGCGAGTGGCCGTGATCGACGACGAGGCGCTGGTCGGCAGCGCGCTCGAGCGCATGCTGAAGAACGAGCACGAGGTCACCGTGACCCAGTCCGCTCAGAGTGTGATCGACGCCCTCGACCGCGGCGAGCGCTTCGACGTGATCCTCTGCGACGTGATGATGCCGGTGCTCACCGGCGTCGCGTTCCATCAGATCGTGACGGCTCGGTATCCCGACCAGGCGCCGGCCATCATGTTCATCTCGGGCGGGGTGTTCACCGACGACATGCGCCGGTATCTGGCCCAGATCCCCAACGTGACGCTGGAGAAACCCGTGCTTCCGGGCACGCTGCTCCGGGCGGTGGCCGAGCAGGTGGAGCGGGCGCGGGTCTGACGGGCGCGGCGGGGTGCCCCCGCCTCGCCCGGCCTCGGCCGCGGTGCGGCCTCGGGCGGGCGTTCCCCCCCTTGCGTCCGGCCTCGCTGCGCTCGGGCGGCCGTGGGGGGGAAGGCGCTGCACCGGCCGGCGGCCCGTTGCGAGAGCGGGGGTGCAGGGCGCAGGGCGAGAGCGAGTGCGATGGGCGGTGGGCGTGGGGCGGAAAGGGGACTGCTTGCTCGGCCTCTTTGATTCTGCCGCCGTGCTCGCCGGCGTCGAGGCCGCAGCCGCGCGCAAGCGCGCGGTGCTCGGGCGCTCCGCGCCCTCGCAGCCTCGACTCCGGCTGTGCGCGGCGGCGCCTCCTTGGCCGTCGGCTGCGCCGACAAGGCGGAATCATCATGCTGCGTATTTACCCGCTCGTTCTCGAAGTCCTGCGCGAGCTCCGTTCCCTCATCGCTCAGATCGAGCGCAGGGACTCCGACCTCACCCGCCAGCTCCGGCGCTGTGCCTCGTCCATCGCCCTCAACACAGCGGAGGGCATGTACTCTCGGGGCAAGAATCGTCAGGCGCGGTACCACTCCGCTCTCGGTTCGGCCCGAGAGGCCCTCGCTTGTCTCGAAGTCGCGTGCGCCCTCGGTTACGTCGCCTCCCTCGACCCTGTCCTCGTCGCCAAGCTCAACCGAATCATCGGCACCTTCGTCCGCCTCGTCGCCACGTGACGCGGCCTGGCCCGGCGCCGTGGGCAGGGCGGCGCCGGGCCGGGGTGCGGCGAGCTATCGCGCGCAGGGTTCCACCCACCAAGAGTGGGCGGGCGCGATCAACGCTTGCAATCTGTGACAAACCGTCTACCTTCCGCGAACCCTCGCGACCAAGCGGGGGGGTTCGGGGCGTAGCGCAGCCTGGATAGCGCACCAGACTGGGGGTCTGGGGGTCCCGGGTTCAAATCCCGGCGCCCCGACCATTTGCGGGTAGTCCCGGGGGGGGTGACCCCGGGAGAGCTGAGAGCGCCAGCGCCGCTCCGCGCGCCGCGCGTGCCGGACCAGTGTTCGACTTGACCACGACCCGGCCCACCAGGCGATGCTGTCCGTGGCTGGTACGTGCCGAGCCGCGCCAGGCCGGAGTCTCGCCATCGCCCACTGCGAGCCTTCTTGATGCGGACTCGCCAGCTGGTAAGAGCAAGGTATCCGAAGGAGCCGTCGATGCGAGTCGAGTCGATCCGCCTGAAGAACTTCCGCGCATTTCAGAATGTTCATCTGCGCGACATCCCGAGCTTCTGCGTGCTGATCGGGGCGAACGGTACCGGTAAGAGCACGCTCTTCTCCGTCTTTGCGTTCCTTCGAGACGCCATGACGACGAACGTCTCGGCTGCGCTTGGGCGGCTGGGCGGCAGCCGGGGATTTCAGGAGGTCCAGTCGCGCGGCGCCCAAGGCCCGATCGAGATCGAGCTGAAGATTCGAGCGGACATCGGCGGGCCCAAGCAGAAGCTCATCACCTACTCGCTCACCATCAGCGAAGATGCTGGACGCCCGGTCGTGGAGCGCGAGGTGCTGAAGTACCGGCGCGGCAGCGGTGGGCAGCCCTGGCACTTCCTCGACTTCCAGCGAGGCGTGGGCGACGCCGTCACCAACGAAATGGACTCGGTGGCAGATGAGACCCAACTGCAGCGAGAGACGCAGACGCTCAAGAGCCCGGACATCCTCGCCATCAAGGGGCTGGCACAGTTCGAGCGATTCCCTGCGGCAGTGGCGCTCGGCACTTTGATCGAGAACTGGCACCTGTCCGATTTCCACATCAGTCGCGCCCGGCCCGAGCAGGAGACCGGATACGCAGAACACCTCTCCCGCGAGGGCGAGAACCTCTCGCTCGTGATCGAGTACCTGCAGAAGCATCACCCGAGGGTCTTCGAGCAAGTGCTGGCCAAGCTGGCCGATCGAATCCCGGGGATCACGAAGGTCGAGTCGAAAGTCACGGAAGAGGGCCGAGTGCTCCTCAAGTTCCAGGACGGCTCGTTCGAGGAACCTTTCCTGGCCCGATACGTGTCGGACGGGACCATCAAAATGCTCGCGTACCTTGTCTTGCTCCTAGATCCCAAGCCCCACCCCTTGCTCTGTGTCGAGGAGCCAGAGAATCAACTCTACCCGTCTCTGCTCGCCGAGCTCGCGGAGGAGTTCCGGGGTTACGCGGTGCGCGGTGGCCAGGTCTTCGTGTCGACGCATTCACCCGACTTCATGAACGCCGTCGAGCTCGAAGAGGCGTTCTGGCTCGTCAAACGGAAGGGCTTCACCGAAATCGTGCGTGCAACAGACGACGCGCAGGTCGCTGCTTACATGCGCGATGGGGACAAGCTCGGCTACCTCTGGAAACAGGGCTTGTTCGATGGAGCGGACCCTCGATGACCACGCTCGTCTTTCTGCTCGAGGAACCGTCGGCGAAGGCGCTGCTTCAAGGCCTGGTGCCCAGACTCCTGGGTGAGAACGTCGACGCGCGGTACCTCGTGTTCGAGGGCAAACAGGACCTCGAAGCACAGCTCACCCGGAAGCTGAGAGGCTGGGGCGTTCCCAATTCGCGCTTCGTGGTGATGCGTGACCAGGACGCCTCGGGCTGCCACGACGTGAAAGACAAGCTGAGCGGTCTCGTCGCGCAGTCCGGCAAGGGCGCGCTCGTACGGATCGCGTGTCGAGAGCTCGAGGCTTGGGTTGTGGGGGATCTCGCCGCTGTTGCGCGGGCATTCGCGGAGCCGGCGGTTGCCAGCATCTCAAACAAGGAGAAGTACCGAGACCCCGACGCCCTGCACAACCCCGTGGAGGAACTGCGACGCCTGGTGCCCCACTACCAGAAGATCGATGGCGCTCGGCGGCTCGGGCGTCTGCTCGACCCGCAGACGAACGCGTCCACGAGCTTCCGCGCATTCTGCGAGGGCCTGGTTCGCCACACCGCGAGCCGGTAGTGCCCGAGCTCCGCACCGGCCTCGGAGTGCAGCAGGATGGTCGGTCACACGCGCAACCCAATCGGGCTCGTGTTGCCCGCCTCGGTCCGCGGTGTGCCCTGTGGTCCGCCCACGGCAGCGTCCGCTGGCCTGCTGTCCCGTCGACAGCGACGTGCCTGAAGCCGCCTGCGGCAAGGATCAGCTCGTCAGGAAGCTCGCTTGGCAGTCACTCCCGGCGCTGCTCCGCGAGATGGGCCGCGACGAACCCCGCGCGGTGAGCCGCGACAGAAGACCGCCACGGGCTGGTGACCACGAACGGCGTGGGCGCGTCGTTGCACGGGAGCATGCCGCAATCGTCCGCGAACACGCTGCGGAGCGCACGAGACTCTTTGCCTCGCTCGTCTCACAGTGTGTCGCGGTAGCGCAGCGGTGATCGCCCGCCTTCAGCGGATGGCCCTGCGCCTGCCCCGGGCCGCTGGCAGGCGCGCCGCGTCGCCCGTGAGCAACTCCAGTGGGTCGACCTCCAAAACCTCAGCCAGCCGTTGCACGAGCGTCAGCGTCGCCGAGCGTTCGGCGTTCAGGATGGCCCAAAGATGTGACCGGGCGATGCCTGCGCGGTCCGCCACGTGGCTCATGGGCATGTCGCGCGCGACAGCCAGCTTGCGGACTCGTCTTGCGAGGACGCGCTCCAAGCGGCGGTCGGGTGGCTTCGTCACCCGGTCGAGGGTCGTGCCGCTAGAACTGAGGGCTTTCCTCTATAGAGAGCAATGTGCCTGCGCGTTCGAAGCAGCCATTCGGCAGTGACGGCCCGCTTGCGCCTATCGGGGGTCGCGCCCGAGCCGGAGGCGCTCGATCGACACGATCGCGCGCGCCATGCGCTCGCGGCCGGCCGCATTCGCGCTGTGGATGGAGAGCTCCGGTACGGGCGCCTGTGGTTCGGTGAACGCCCGCTCTTCGAGCCAGACCAAGACGTCATAGCCGGTCCGCTCCGGTCGGTCTTCGCGCTGCGCATCAGCGGCGTCACCGAGGTCGTGATCGAGGCTCACGTGCGTGACGCCACCGCCTCTGAGCCACTCGATCACTTCGCTGGGCCAGCGGGCGGCGATCCAGCCGTCCGGCGTAGGACGTTCGTCGTCCAGGAAGACCTTCATCGTGGAGAAGATAGCAGAACCAGGCAATCCTCACTCCTCGAAGCAATACAGGCGAGCGGCGCCACCGCAGCTCTGGGTATTCGCCTTCGACCACGCCACGGTCGAGGTGATGTCTCCCCACGCGCCGATCAGTGCGGCGCTGTAGACCCATCCGCCGCAGTTCTCGGCGAGGGGCTGGCCGGCCTGCGATGTTCCGGTCCAAGCACGACCAGCCGAGTGCGTTGCGCCCTTCTCGTCCATGCTGAGCGCCGCCGTGGGTCCGGAGGTGCTGAGCGCCGCCTTGCTTGCGAACACCAGCGTCTTGCCATCGACCAGGTACCACGGCCCGCCGGCAGACAGGCGGTTCGCGGCGCTTTGGCCGCCGCCAGAAAGCCATGCGACCCACTTGCCTCCGAGCGCACCGGCGAGGGTGTTGCAGATGGCGTCTCCGCCTGCCAGCCCTCCAAGGTTGCCGTTGTGCTCCGTGCTCGTCACGAAGACTCGCTTGACCACGCCTGCTTCTGCGCCGGTCCCGCCGGTCCCGCCGGTCCCGCCGCTTCCGCCGCCCACGGCAGCTCCGGCTGCGCCGGTTCCCATGGCCCCCGTCCCGCCAGACCCGCCGGCGCTGGCCGTCCCGCCACCACCGCTTGGCGGTGCTCCCCCTGCCGCGGCGGCTGCGTCGGCGCCCGAGTCCCCATTCGACGTGCCCGGGTTCACCGACGTTGACGAGCAAGCCACGACCGCCACCAGGCTGTGGATCAGCCAGGAAGTCGCACCTGGAGCGGCGGGTCGCATGTGTCCTGTAAACAGGATACACTCATTCCGACTTCACGTGGCGACCAGACCGGTGCCGTGTCCGAGCACCACTCGTCTGGAAGACTGAGACGCGGGTCCGCGCGCGCGGAAAGGTGGGCGGCGAATGAGACTGAAAGCAACCTGGCTGGTACCGCTGCTCGTCGCGTGCAGCAGCCAATCGACGACGACGGCCGGCGGCGGCCAGGGCGGCGCAGCAGGGAGCGCCGGGCTCGCGGGCGCGGGTGGCGGACACGATGGAGGCGGCGGCACCAGCTCCGGCGGCTCCAGCGGAGCACCGAGCGGCGGACAGGGCAGCAGCGCAACAGGAGGCACCGCCGGCTCTGCTGGTGCGGACGGTGGGGTCGTCCCGGCTTGCGCGCCCGAGGCAGCGATCACGAAGCTCGCTCTCTCCAAGTTGACCTGGACCTGGCAGAGCTACAGCGACCAGAAGGTTTGGCCGAATCACCCGAATCCTCCGCCAAGCTGCATTGCCTGCGCGGGTACGCCTTGTGCGAGCGACTGCACCGTGGTGGCTGACTCCATCACGTGGGCGCCATCGTCGTGGGAGATGCACTCGATCTGGTCCTGCAAGCCGCTCATCAATTCGGGAACGTGCGGGCAGGAAATTCAGTGCAAGGCTACGTTTACCGGGAACTTCACCCCGCGCGCCAAGCCGGTGGCGACCGCAACGGGCTGGAAGCTCACGGCAATTCAGCCAAAGGCCAACAGCTATCTGGGCAATGCCGTCTATTCTGGGACAGCCTGTGCGTCTTGGGCCGACCCACAGGTTGTGTGGCCCAGCGTGCAGTCAGGCCTCGTGGCTGCATTCGAGGGGCGAGAGTTCCCGTGTCCGTAAGCCGCACGGCCGTGACCTGGCCGCTAACACTCGGCCTGCTCGCGCTCGCCTGCAGCAGCACTTCGGTCAACGACGAGGCCGGCGGCGCGGCTGGTTCGTCCACGGGGGGCACGCTCGGGGGTGGCGCTGGCGGAGCCGCCTCCGTCGGGGGTGGTGCGTCCGCTTCCGGCGGAGCCGACGCGGGCGGGGGCACCAGCGCCAACGGCGGAGGTGGCGCTGGTGGCGCCGGTGGATCGGCAGTGGGGGGCACCGGGGCGTGCTCGCCTCCGTATGTTGCGCAGCTCGGCGCTGCCGCCGCGGCTCTGCCCAAGACGTTCACCTGGGGCGATTTCTCCAGCTACGAGGTGCATGCGGGCTGTCCGAGCGTCGCCATCTGGCAGTGCTCCGGCACCCCGTGCGCCCAATGCCCGATCACCTGGAAGACGATCACGCCGAGCGCCACCAAACTGTTCGTCGACTTCGAAGCGACTTGCGCCGCGCCCGGGAAGTACGGGTGTCCGTCGAGCGGGATGGGACCATGCGGCGTGGGGCTCTCGGGCTCCGGCACCGCGACCTTCGAGTTGGCGGCACCCAACGCCTCAGGCGCGACCGTTGCGTGGACGGTTACCAAAGCGACGGTGCTCGGCACGTGGGCCGGCGGCTCGTGCAGCTACTTCCACATCGCCGAGGCGTCTCAGGACCTGAACACCGAGATGGGCAAGGCGATGCCAGCCACGCTCAGCGCCTCGTGCCCGTAACGCAGCGACCGCTGGAATC
>JACPVJ010000145.1 GCA_016191785.1 Myxococcales bacterium
GCGACCGGCGGGGCCGCGGGCAGCGCCGGTGCGGCGCGCGGCGGCTCGAGCGCGGGCGGCAGCAGCGCGGGTGGCGCAGGGAGCGGCGGCAAGTCGGGCGGCGGCTCCGAAGACGACGGGGGCTGCGGGTGTCGAACCACGCGCACCGCGCCTCACGCCTGGTGGTTGCTCGGCGCGGTGCTCGTGCTCGCGCGGCGCCGCCGCTCGGCGCGGCTCAGTCGTCGTCCTTGATCTCGAACCTGCGGAACTTGCCGCTGTCCGGCGAGTACTCGACGTCGAAGAAGCAGTCGCCGCCGTGGTCGGGTCGGACCACCTTGTTGCGCCACTTCTCGCTGCCCGGGCGACCGGGGTTCGCGCACATGAAGTTGCCCCAGATCCAGCGCGCCCCGCCGGCTTCGACGAACGGCACGTACTGGCGCTTGTAGCCTTTGACGCGCTCCCAGAGCGGCGGCGAGATCGCCGCCTGGCCCCGCAGCTCGTCGCGGATCATCGGGGGCAGCGCCGCCTCGAGCTGGTCGATCTCGGCGCGCGTCGGGGCGAAGTAGGACCCGGGCTTGTCGCCGCCCTTGCGGGTGCGAAAATACTCCGCGACCTGGTCCCGGGGGAGCAGTACGCGAAGGTCGTCGCTCTCCATCGGGGGCGATTCGGGCTCCGCCTTGGGCGCCGGTGCGCGGCGCTCGGCGGCGGCAGAGGGCGCGGCCTTGGGGGTCGACGCCGGCGGGCTCTGGCCCCCGCAAGCGGCGACCCAGAGCAAGACCCAGCCAGCGAGGGAGACGGCACGCATGTGGCGGGCAGCCTACTACACGCGACCGGGCAGAGTGTCCGTTCAGCCGGTCTGGTGCGCCCCTACCGATGTGGATATCGTGACGGGTTGGGAGGTGTGAAGCATGGCGGGTTTGAGCAAGGTTCGGGTTGTCGGGGTGTGCGTGGCACTGGCGTGCTCGGCGTGCGGGGATTCGGACGACGGCGCGGGCGGCGGTGGCTCGTCCGGCAGCGGCGGGGCCTCCGGTGGAGCGGGCGGCGCGTCGGGCGGTTCGGCTGGCAGCGGAGCCGGCGGCGCGGGCGGCAGCGCGGGCGCGGGTGGCAGCGCGGCATCGGGCGGCGCTGCGTCCGGCGGCGCCGGGGGGAGCTCGGGCGGCGCCGGGGGGAGCTCGGGCGGTGCGGGTGGCTCCGGTGCCATGTCCGGCGCATGTCCGACGGACTGGCTCACCACGAAGCAGAAGGGCTGCACCAGCGCCGGGGGAACGCTGGTCGATGCCGCCTCGTTCTTCGCGAAATTTGGCGGTGACTACACGGTGAAATACGACAAGACGAGCGGCAGCTGTACTACGGGGACGGTCAAATGGAATGCCGGCGTGGCGTACGCGATGAAGCTCGATGCCGCGACGAACACCGCAACGTTCGACTACGAGGGCGGAAAGCTGTCGATCGCCTACGACAACGTGAATTGTGACTACGTCTGCCTGGGAGCTGGGACGTCCGGCGCCTACTCGGGCGCCTGGCACGACGAATACGTCGACAAGGGCATGGGGCTGCAACCGACCAAGACGCTGACCATCGTCATCGCCGCGGGTGGCCTGAAAGGGCTCGCCTCGTGGTTCGACGTCAGCGCGACGCCAGAGGTGGGCACCGCGGGGCTGCCCTGCAAACTGAGGGTGCAGTAGGAGCCTTTCCGAGGCTCTCACACCACCTCGGCGCTGTCGGGCCGGTACTCCGGCGGCTCGACCAGCACGATGCTGCCCTTCTTCTCGGCCTTGGCCCGGGCCTTGGCCAGGTTGGCGCGCCCGAGGATCTCGCGATCGGTGAGCGGGCAGTCCGGATCGACCACGCAGGCGCCCATGCTGACCGAGAGGCGGATGTCGGTCCCCGAAAACACGGCCGAGGTGATACGACGCCGCAAGTCACCCAGCAGGGTCTCGGCCAGCGAGCGCCCGGCGTTGGGCACCAAGAGCACGTATTCGTCGCCACCGAAGCGATACGCGTGGGCCCGGGCGAAAGACCAGGCCTCGATGATCTCCAGAAACGGGGTGAGCACCTTGAGGTCGACCACCGTCTCGGTGAGCTTGGCGTTGACCGCTTTGAAGTCGTCGATGTCGACGTAGACCACCACCAGGTCGGCGGTGCGGAGCTCGCACTCGTGGCGAAAATGCGCCAGATCCGGGAAGAACAGCCGCGGCGCTTCCAGCACGTGGAACTTCTCGTCGTAGGCCCGGGCCTCGAGGGGTGGCGCGCCCGCCATGGCTTCGGCGGCGAAACGGATCGACAGGAAGTCGGTGAGCTTCGGGATGGGCTGCGGCCGGGCGGTGGTGCACCAGTCCGCCCCCAGCAGATCTTCGAAGCGCCGCACTTCGCGGTGCAACGCGCCGACCACCTGGGGATCGACGGCCTTGGCCAGGGGGATCTCGAGGCTCTCGGCGACGCGCCGGCGCTGGGTCATGAGCACTCTGCGCAAGAGGCCGGCCATGGCTTCGTGCACCTGCACCGTGGCCCCCCGCGACTCGAGCTGACGCATCAACAGCTGGAGCTGCTCGCGCAGCTCGGTCACGCTCGCGGGCTGGATGCCGCGGAGCTCGCGCCTGAGCACGTCGACGACCGTGGTCTCGAAGTGCTCGGAGAACGACTGCAGGCAGCTCCGCAGGAAGGTCGCCTCTCCACGATGGAACTCCATCACACTCGTCCGATCGTGGCGCGGAACAACGTGCCGCCGCCCGAGACCTGATAACTCGATTCGGCGGCGCTCACGAACGCCGACTGGCCGCGATCGAGCGTCAGCTCGCCCCCCGGCCCTGACAGTCGCACCGCGCCCTCGGTGCAGAGCGCGATTTCGGGCCCACCCACCTGGCACCGAGCGGCCCCGGTCAGCTTCGTCAGGCAGAACTCCCGCGTGGGTGTGGCGTAGTCGCTCAGCACGGCCACGTCGCCGCTCTGGAACGTCAGCACCGAGCAGAGCTCGTCGACGTTCACATGCTTGGGGGTGAGCCCGCCGCGGAGCACGTTGTCCGAGCTGGCCATGATCTCCACCCCCACGCCCTCGAGGTAGGCGTGCAGGTTCCCGGCAGGCAGATAGATGGCCTGCCCGGGCTCGAGCACCACCAGGTTCAAGAGCAGGGCGCTGACCACTCCCGCGTCGTTCGGGTAGAGCTCGCCGAAGCGGAGCGCCCACTGGCACTCTGTGGCAAAGGCCCCGCCGTGCTCGACCACCCGGCGGCACTCGCGGAGCGTCGCACCCACCACTCGCTCGCGGGCCGCGGGCTCGAGGGTCATGATCGTGCGAAACAGCGAGCCGAGCCCGGCATCGCCGCGGCCCAGCGCATCGCGGACGAAGTCGAGCTCACCGACTGGAAGCTGGGCGAACAGCTCACTACTGTGCTCGACCCGTCGGAAGCCCGACAGGGCGTGGAAGCGGCCGAGCGCGCAGATCAGCTCGGGCTTGTGGTTCCGGTCGCGATAGCATCGGTTCGGCGCGTCCCGCGGGATGCCTCGGGCCTCTTCCCGCGCGAACCCCGCCGCCGCTTGCTCCAGGGTCGGGTGCGCCTGCAGCGAGAGCGGCTGCGCCGCCGCCAGCACCTTCATCAGAAACGGCAGCTCTGGGCCGAGCGTGTCGACGCACCGCTGCCCCAGCTCCCGCCGCGGGTCTGCCGCGATCACCTGCGCGAGAGAGCGCCACTCGCCTCCGCGCTGCACCTCGGAGGGGGCTTGCGGGTGTGCGCCCATCCACAGCTCGGCCTCGGGCTGGGCGCTGGGGCTCGGGCGGCCGCAGAGCTCGGCGAGAGCCGAGTGCGAGCCCCAAGCGTAGGTCTGAATGCGATTTCGGAGCAGCTCCACCGATCGGCGAGCATATCATGAGCGCCGCCATGTCTTCGGCTCGCCCCCGCCTCGGCGACTCGGTCCCGAGAAGCGCCGAGCCAGATGCCATCCTTTCGGCGTTCCTCGAATGGGTCGAGGCATCGGGGCTCGAGCTCTACCCGGCGCAAGAGCAGGCGCTGCTCGAGATCGCCGCCGGCAAGAACGTGATCCTGAACACGCCGACCGGCTCGGGGAAGTCGCTGCTCGCCTACGCGGTGTGCTTCTTCGCCGTCGCGCAGGGACGGCGTTGCTTCTACACCAGCCCGATCAAGGCGCTGGCCAGCGAGAAGTTCTTCACCCTGGTCGACGAGTTCGGCGCCGACGACGTGGGCCTGATGACCGGCGACGCCGCGGTCAACCGCGACGCGCCCATCGTCTGCGCCACCGCCGAGGTGCTCGCGAACCTGGCGCTGCGCGACGGCGCGGACGCCGACGTGGACGACGTGGTGATGGACGAGTTCCACTACTACTCCGACCCCGAGCGCGGGGTCGCGTGGCAGTTGCCGCTCCTGACGCTGAGCTCCGGCCGGTTCCTGCTGATGAGCGCCACCCTGGGCGACACCACCTTCTTCGAGAAGGCGCTGACCGACCTGACCGGGCTGCCGACGGCGCTCGTGCAGTCGTCGGACCGCCCGGTCCCGCTCGATTTCACCTACAGCGAGAAGCCACTCCACGAGACCGTGGCCGAGCTGGTGAAGGGCGGGCGAGCGCCGATCTACATCGTGAGCTTCACCCAGCGCGGGGCGGCGGAAGAGGCGCAGAACCTGATGAGCGTGGACTTCTGCACGAAGGACGAGAAGCGCGCCATCGCCGAGGCCCTGCGCACCGCCCGCTTCGACAGCCCCTACGGAAAAGAGATCTCTCGTCTACTCCGGCACGGCGTGGGCCTGCACCACGCCGGTCTCTTGCCCAAGTACCGGCTCGCGGTCGAGAAGCTCGCCCAGGCCGGGCACCTGAAGGTGATCAGCGGCACCGACACGCTGGGCGTGGGCGTGAACATCCCGATCCGCAGCGTGCTCTTCACCAAACTGTGCAAGTTCGACGGCAAGGGCACCACCCTCCTCAGCGTGCGCGACTTCCGGCAGATCAGCGGGCGCGCCGGGCGCAAGGGCTTCGACGATCGGGGCAGCGTGGTGGTGCAAGCGCCCGAGCACGTGATCGAGAACCTGAAGCTCGAGGCGAAGATCGGCGCCGACCCTTCCAAGAAGAAGAAGCTGGTGCGCCGCAAGCCCCCGGACCGGGGCTATGCCCACTGGGACCGCGCGACCTTCGACCGACTGCTCTCGGCGCCCCCCGAGCCGCTGGTCTCTCGCTTTCGAGTCAGCCACGGCATGATCATCAACGTGCTGTCGCGGCCCGACGGCGGCTGCATGGCGCTGGCCCGGTTGATCGACCGCTGCCACGATCGCCGCTACGACCAGCGCGCCCACGGGCGGACGGCGCTCGCCATGTTCCGCTCGCTGCTCGACGCCGGCATCGTCGAGCGCCGCGACGGCCGCGCCCGCGTGAACCTCGATCTGCAGCAAGACTTCAGCCTGAACCAGACCCTCTCGCTCTATCTGCTCGACACGCTCCCACTGCTCGACCGCGAGCGCGAGACGCACGCCCTCGACCTGCTCACGGTGGTCGAGTCGATCCTGGAAAACCCAGACGTGGTCCTGCAAAAGCAGCTCGACCACCTCAAGACCGAGGTCATCTCGGAGCTGAAGGCTCAGGGCGTGGAGTACGAAGAGCGCATGGCGAAGCTCGAGGAGCTGGAATACCCGAAGCCCAACCGCGACTTCATCTACGACACGTTCAACGCCTTCGCGAAGAAGCACCCCTGGGTCGGCGCCGAGAACATCCGCCCGAAGTCCATCGCCCGCGACATGGTCGAGCGCTTCATGTCGTTCTCGGAGTACGTGAAAGAGTACGGTCTCGAGCGCTCCGAGGGCCTGCTGCTGCGATACCTGTCGGACGTGTACAAGGTGCTGGTGCAGACCGTGCCCCAAGCGGAGCGTGGCGAGGCCGTGGACGAGCTGATCACCTTCTTCGGCGCGATGGTGCGGCAGGTGGACTCGAGCCTGCTCGACGAGTGGGAGCGCATGCGCGCCGGAGAGGTCGCCCCCGCGGCGCTCTCCGCACGCGACGAGCTCGAGCCCGAGGGCTCCGAGGACGTCACGCGCGACGCCAAGGGGTTCACCGTCCTTCTGCGCAACGAGCTGTTCCGCTTGATCCGCGCGCTCTCTCGCCGAGACTTCGCGGAAGCCGAGACGGTGGCCGGGCTGAAGGCGGCCGAGCTCGAGCGGGCCCTCGCGCCCTTCTTCGAGGCGCACGCCGCGCTGCGAACCGACCCCGACGCGCGCAGCCCCTCGCTCCTCACGCTGGAGACCGGCGAGACCCGGTGGGACTTCGCCCAGGTGTTGCTCGACCCCGAAGACGAAAGCGACTGGGTGATCGTCGGCTGGGTGGACGTTGCGGCGTCACGCGAGGCGGGGCGGCCGGTGATTCGAGTGGACCGCATCGGCGCGTGACTCCTCCCACGCGAAGCCAGAGCCTCGCCCGAACGAGCGTTTTTTCCCCTGTATTCGTGACGACTTGACGAATGTCATTTGCTCGCCCGGAACCCTCCCGTACGAACGTTCGTAGGAGGAGTCATCCAATGGGGATCCGCAGCGAAGCCTGGGTGCTGAAAGAGTCCGGAAAGCCGCTCGTCAAAGAGAGCCTCGAGCTAGCAGATCCCGGCCCCACGGACGTCGTCGTCGAGGTCGAAGCCTGCGGCCTCTGTCACACCGACCTCGGCTTCGCCGAAGGCGGCGTCGCTCCGCGCATGGCGCTGCCGATCGTGCTCGGCCACGAAGTGGTCGGAACGGTCCGCGCGGCCGGCGAGAAATACCAGGCGCTGGTCGGGCAGAAGGTCCTGGTCCCCGCGGTGATGCCGTGCGGCGACTGCGCGTTCTGTCGCTCCGGGCGGGGGAACGCCTGCCTGAAGCAGAAGATGCCGGGCAACGACATTCACGGCGGCTTCGGGACGCACCTGGTCGCGCCCGGGGCGAGCATGGTGAGCCTGGCCGACGCGCCGCCGAGCGTGAAGACCGATTCGCTGTCGGTGGTGGCCGATGCGGTCTCGACGGCGTACCAGGCGGTGAAGCGCTCGGGATTGAAGGCGGGCGACGTCGCGTTCGTGATCGGCGGCGGCGGGGTCGGCGGCTTCACCGCGCAGATTGCCAAAGCGCTGGGAGCCAAAACCGTCGTGTGCGACGTCCACGAAGAGCGCCTGGCCGGGCTCGCGTCGCTGGGCTTCGATCATACCTGCAACGTCAAGGGCCGCGAGGCCAAGGAAGTGCGCAAAGAGCTGCACGGCAAGGCCAAGGAGTGGGGCGTCCCCAGCCTGGACTTCAAGATCTTCGAGTGCAGCGGCACAGCGCCCGGGCAGACGCTGGCCTACACGCTGCTCTCGAACGGCGCCACCATGCTGGTGGTCGGGTTCACCCGCGACAGCGTGAACGTGCGCCTGTCGAACTTGATGGCGTTCGACGCCACGGTGCACGGGTCGTGGGGTTGCCCCGTCGAGGCGTACCCGGCTGTCCTGAAGCTGATCTACGACGGCAAGGTGGTGCTCGAGCCGTTCATCGAGCGCGCCCCGATGTCGAAGATCAACGAGCACATGAAGGCGCTGGCGGAGCACAAGCTCGCCAAGCGCTTGGTGATGGATCCACGAGTTTGAGGAAGGCCCCGATCATGACCGAACTTTTGAGCCACGACATTCTTCCGGGTTACGAGTTCCGCCACATCAAGTACGAGACCAAGCCCGTTCTCGACGACAAGGGCAAGCCGGTCAGCGGCCTGTATCAGGTCTGGATCTCGCTGAACAACGAGAAGCAGCTGAACAGCTACACCACCAGCGCGGTCAAGGAAGTGATCTTGGCGTTCCGACGGGCCAGCTGCGACCGCCAGGCGTCGAACGTGGTGTTCACTGCAGTCGGCGACAAGGCGTTCTGCACCGGTGGCAACACCGAAGAGTACGCGACGTACTACTCGAACCGACCGCTCGAGTACCTGCAGTACATGCGCCTCTTCAACGACATGGTCACCAACATCTTGCTCTGCGACAAGCCGGTGATCTGCCGCGTGAACGGCATGCGGATCGGCGGCGGGCAAGAGATCGGCATGGCCTGCGACTTCACGGTGGCGGGCGACCACGCGCGCTTCGGCCAGGCCGGCCCGAAGCACGGCTCGGCGCCCGACGGCGGCTCGACGGATTTCCTCGACATCTACGTGGGGTTCTCGCGGGCGGTCGAGAGCTTGGTGTTGTGCGAGCCCTGGAGCGCCCACAAGGCGATGCGCCTGGGCCTGATCAACGATCTCGTGCCGGTGCACAAGACCGCCGACGGCACGTTCATCCCGAACCCGTTTGCCGTCACCGACCGATACCTCGACGACATGGGCCGAGTGGTCTACGGCGAGTGGAAAGAGGGCAAAGAGAAGGACGCGGCGAAGGAGCTGGCCGCCAAGTGCACCGTGGACCTCTCGCTGCTCGATCAGGCCACGGACAAGCTGGCGACCAAGCTGCTCTACACCTTCCCCGACTGCACGCGGAAGACGCTGGAGAGCGCTCGCAAGAAGAAGCTGATGCACTGGGCGCAGAACAGCGAGACCAATCGCTCGTGGCTGGCGCTCAACATGAACACCGAGGCGGCCGCCGGCTTCCCGGCGTTCCACTTCGGCGATCGTAACGAGCGCGAGATCGACTTCGTGCTCTTGCGTCAGCGCATGGCCGAGGGCGCGCGCTTCGACAAGCAACTGATCAGTGACGTGCTCAAGCCTTCGGCCCGCGCGGGCTGGGAGAAGAACCCGTGAAAGAAGAGGTCCGCTCCGAGCTCCTCGACGACGGCGCGCTCTTGCGCATCGTCTTCGAGCGGGACGGCGGCAACGTGCTCTCGGGCGCTCTGATGCGTCAGCTGGACGCGCTGCTCGCCCAGCACGCGAACGACCCACACCTGAAGCTCGTGACGCTCGAGGGCCACGGCAAGCACTTCAGCTTCGGCGCCAGCGTGGAAGAACACCAGCAAGCTCAGGCAGCCGAGATGCTGGCCACCTTTCACGGGCTGATCCGGCGTCTGGTGAAGTACCCGGTGCCGACGGCAGCGGTCGTGCGCGGCCGCTGTCTGGGCGGCGCGTTCGAGGTCGCGCTCGGGTGCCGCTTCGTGTTCGCGAGCGCGAGCTCCGTCTTCGCCTGCCCCGAGATCAAGCTGGGCGTCCTGCCGCCGGTGCTCGCGGCCCTCGGACCGACCCGGCTCGGGCAGACCTGGACCGAACGCCTCTTGCTCACCGGGTGCGACCTCGACGCCAAGACCGCCGAGAGCCTGGGCTTCGTCACCGCGCTCGCGGCAGAGGGCGTCGACCCCTTCGACCACGCGCGAGAGTGGTATGGCCGCAATCTCAAAGAGCTCAGCGCCTACTCGCTTCGCCAGGCGACGGAGGCGCTCCGCCGCGGGTCGAAGCTGATCGACGCGGTCGGCGACAGCCTGGCCAACATCGAGAAGCTGTACCTCGAGCGCCTCTTGCCCAGCCACGACGGCAACGCGGGCATCACCGCCTTTCTGAACAAGCAGAAGCCGGTGTGGAAGGACGCATGACCGACCGGCCGAGCTCGGGGAAGGCGGAGATCCTGGCGGCAGCAGCCCGGGCCTTCGCCGAGCACGGCTATCACGGCATGAGCATGCGCGACCTGGGGAAGCTGACCAAGCGCTCGCCCGCCACGCTCTACAACTACGTCGACGGCAAAGAGGACCTGCTCTACCTGATTCAGCGCGACGCCTTCGAAGAGATGCTGCTCACCGCCGAGACCGCCCTCGCCGGCGAGACCGACGCCGAGGCACGGCTCCACGCCTTCGTGCTCGGCCACGTGCGGTTCTTCGCCGACCGGCAGTACCTCATGCGCGTGTTGATCCACGAGGCGGCGGCCTTGCCGCCGGCGCGGCGCGCGGAGATCCGCGAGCTCAAGGAGAAGTACTTCCGGGTCGCCGAGGGCGTGGTTGCCGACGTGGCGCGAGCACGCAACGGCGCGGAGCTGTCGCCGCTGGACGTCGAGCGCAACACGTATTGCCTGTTCGGCATGCTGAACTGGACCTACGGTTGGTACGAGCCGCAGCGGCACGGAACCCCGGAAGAGCTCGCTGCCACCATCGAACGCGTCGCCGCCGTCGGCGTCGCAGCCGGAGTCTCGCGCCCGCGCCGAGACCGAGAAGAACGATCCGAACGTGCCGAGGCCCACGGAGGTGCACGGTGACCGAACAAGAAGCAGAAAACACCACGAACGACCCCGCATCCGCCGTGCTCGCGCGCGCGCGCCACTTCGTCGACGACCTCACCCTGACCGAGGTGGTGCGTTGGAAACAGGACCACCCGGGCCGGCTCGCCGTCGGATACATGCCGATCTACGTGCCTCGCCCGATGCTCGAGGGCATCGGCTGCCTGCCGGTGGCGATGTTTGGCGGCGGTGATCAGGTGGACATCATCAAGGGCGACAGCTTCTATCAGTCGTACATCTGTCACATCCCACGCAGCACGCTCGAGCTCGCGTTGAACGGGTCATTGGACTCGCTGGACGGCGTGCTCTTTCCCAGCATCTGCGACGTGATCCGCAACCTGAGCGGCATGTGGCAGATGCTGTTCCCCGAGAAATACGCGAGCTACGTCGACCTGCCGCAAAACTTCGACCCCGAGCTGGGCGGCAAGTTCTACGTGAACGACATGGCGCGCATCCTGCGCGACCTGACCGCCCGCGGCGCGTGGCAGTACGACGCCGACAAGATGCGCGCGGCGATCAAGGCCGAGAACTCGCGGCGCGCGGCCCTGCAAGAGCTGGACACGCTGCGCGTCAAGGAGCCCTTCCGGGTCCGCGCCTCGGAGGCCTATCTGGTCGCCCGCGCCGGCGGCCTGCTCGAGGCAGCGGTCCACGAGAAGCTGGTGCGAGAGTTCGTTGCCGCCGCCAGAGAGCGCGCGCCTCGGGTCTACGACAACGTCCGAGTGCTGGTCCGCGGCTCGTTCTGCGAGCAGCCGCCGCTGGGGTTGATCAAGACCCTGGAGGCCGCGGGCTGCGACATCGTCGACGACGACTTCCAGCTCGGCTTGCGCTACATCGAGGGCGACATCGAGTGCGGGCCGAGCGACGACCCGATGAGAGCCATCGCGATGGCGTTCTTGCGCCGCGGCCAGGCCACCGCCTCGCGCTACATCGCGGACGAAGAGAAGGGCGCCGCGCTGGTCAAGAGCGTGCGCGAGGTCGAGGCCGAAGGCGTGATCTTCGCCGCCGCCTCGTTCTGCGACCCCGCCCTGCTCGACCAGCCCATGCTCGAGACCGCGCTCGACCGCGCCAAGATCCCACACACCAGCCTGAAATTTGCAGAAAACACCGGACAATTCCAAGTCATCCGGGAACAAGCCGGAGCCTTCTCGGACGCCGTGAAGCTCTGGGGGAGCGCAGCATGACCACCACCCCGACCCACATCACGAGACCGCGCGAAGTCGACACCGAGGCGGCGAAGGACGACAGCCAGCTGCGCCAGAAGCAGATGATCTCGGGCCACTTCGACAAGCTCGCGACGGCCAAAGAAGACGGGCGAGCGGTCGCATACACGTTCGTCCCGGGCAACCTGACCGAGCTGATGCTGGCGCTCGACATGCTGCCGGTGCTGCCCGAGATCAACGCGCTGCAAAGCGGCATGCGGAAGCTCAGCGGCAACTACATCACCGAGGCCGAGAAGCTGGGGCACAGCGAAGACGTGTGCACCTATGTCAAGTGCGACATCGGCATGATGAAGAGCGGCAACATCGGGCCCACGGGCACCAAGTTGCCCGATCCGAACATCTTGCTGCTCTCGTACACCGGCTGCTTCACCTTCATGAAGTGGTTCGAGCTGCTCAAGCAAGAGTACAACTGCCCGGTCGCGATGCTGCACGTGCCCTACCAGGGCGACGGGCACATCACCCCCGAGATGCGCACTTACGTGATCGAGCAACTCGAGCGCGAGGTGATCCCGGCGCTGGAGAAGGCGGCAGGCAAGAAGCTGGACCTCGATCGCCTGTCGGAGCTGCTCGAGCGCTCGCGCAAGGCCGAGGACGACCTGGTCGCGGTGTGGGAGAGCGCGCAGAACACGCCCTCGCCCATCGACGGCTACTTCGGCGGCGTCTACTACATCGGGCCGATCTTCAGCGCGTTCCGCGGCACCCAGGACGCCTGCGACTACTACGCGATGCTGCGCCGCGAGGTGGAGCAGCGCGTGAAGGACGGCAAGGGCCCGGTCACTCCCGACGGCGACGCGCCGGAAGAGAAGTACCGGCTCGTGGTCGAGGGGCCGCCGAACTGGACCAACTTCTTCGACTTCTGGCGGATGTTCAGCCGCGAGGGGGCGACCGTGGTGTCCAGCACGTACACCCGCGTGGGCGGCCTGTACGACACCGGCTTCCGCCACGACCCGAAGGACCCGATCGGCACGCTCGCGGACTATTGCCTGGGCTGTTACACGAACCTGAACTTGCCGATGCGCACCAAGTTGCTCGCGAGCTACATCGAGAAGTACAAGGCCGACGGTTTCTTGATCAACAGCGTGAAGAGCTGCAACAGCTTCAGCGCCGGACAGCTCTTGATGCTACGCGAGCTCGAGCGCAAGACGGGCGTGCCCGGAGGCTTCATCGAGAGCGACCTGGTCGACCCGCGTTACTTCGGCAAAGCGAACATCGAGAACCGCGTTCAGAGCTACCTGCAGATGCTGGAAGCTCGCAAATCGAGGGCCAGCGCATGAGAGTCGTCGTCGGAGTCGATCTGGGCAGCACCACCACCAAAGCCGTACTGCTCGACGAGCAGCGGCGCATCGTGGGCCGGGGCATCACCAACAGCCGCTCGAACTACGAGGTGGCCTGCGCGGTGGCGCGCGAAGAGGCGCTCACGGCCGCGCGGTTCACCATGCTCGAGCGCGAGCTCGAGCGCCGCGCGGCGGTTCTCGGCGGCAAGCCCTCGGAGCGCGAGTACGCGCTGCGCGAGGCCTTCCGACTCGAGATTTACCTGGACCAGCTGGGTGAGCTTCACGAAGAGATGGAGAAGGTGCTGAAGAGTCTCAGCTTCATCAGCGATCGCGGCAAGCTGTCGCCGGCGATCGGAGACGTGGTCAGCTCGATGAAGAGCGAGGCCCCGAAGCTGTTCGGCGGCGCCGGCGGTCGAAAGAGCGACTTCTTCAGAGATCTGGCCGCCGCCAGCTACATGAGCGCGGCCGAGAAGGTCGCCGCGGCGAGCAAGGGCTCGGTCAACTACGAGCGCCTCACTGGCGTGTTCGACCGAGCCATCTTGGACGTGGAGACGCGCCTTCAGTCGCGAGACTTCGGCACCGTGCTGCGGCGCGCGGCGCATCGACTCACGCGGGAAGACGGCAGCGCGGCGGGCAAGGCGTTGCTCGAGGCCGTCGAAGGCGCCGCGAGCTCGGCCATCGAGGAGATGAGCTTCGTGGGCACGGGCTACGGCCGGCAGACCCTGCCCTTCCCGAAGCAGGCGGTGAAGAGCGAGATCTTGTGCCACGGCCGCGGGGCGCACCGGGTATTCCCGGGAACCCGCACCGTGCTCGACATCGGCGGCCAGGACACCAAGGCCATTCAGGTGGACGACCACGGCGTGGTGACCAGCTTCCAGATGAACGACCGCTGCGCCGCGGGCTGCGGGCGCTACCTGGGGTACATCGCCGACGAGCTGAACCTGGGTCTGCACGAGCTCGGCCCGCTGGCGCTGGGCGCGCAGCGTACGGTCAAGGTCAACAGCACCTGCACCGTGTTCGCCGGCGCCGAGCTGCGCGAGCGCCTGGGCCTGGGTGAGCGCCGCGAGGACATCTTGGCGGGCCTGCACCGGTCGATCATGCTGCGCGCCATGAGCCTGCTTGCTCGATCGGGCGGCATCATGAACGAGTTCACCTTCACCGGCGGCGTGTGCAAAAACCCCATGGCCACCAAGGTGCTGCGCGAGCTGGTCGACGAGAACTACGACAAAAACACGGTGCTGAACGCCCACGCGGACAGCATCTACATGGGCGCGCTGGGCGCCGCCCTGTTCGGGGTGGACGATCTCGAGGCGGGGCGCCCGGCGATTCTGCCGACGTTCGTCGAGAAGGTTCGAGCCGGAGCCGCCGCAGCCCCTGCGACGCCCGCGGAGTGAAGGAACGAGACCATGGCAGACCGTGAACATCTGACAGTCGGCATCGACCCCGGCTCGAGCGCAGTGAAGGTCGCGATCCTGCGGAGTCGCGCGGGCAAGGACGCCAAGCTCCTGTCCCAGAGCGTGCAGCGCATCCGCCGCCGCAAGGTGGCCGACGTGGTCAGCGCGGGCTTCGAAGAGGCCTGCGCCGCCGCCGGCGTGAAACCCAAGGACTTCGACTACGTCGCCTCCACCGGCGACGGCGACGCCGTGGGCTTCCGCACTGGTCACTTCTACAGCATGACCACCCACGCACGCGGCGCGCTGTTCTTCGATCCGACGGCCCGCGCGGCCCTCGACATCGGCGGCCTGCACGCCCGCGGCCTGAAGATGAGCGAAGAGGGGCGCGTGCTCAGTCACCGCATGACCAGCCAGTGCGCCAGCGGCAGCGGGCAGTTCCTCGAGAACATCGCGCGTTACCTGGGGGTTCCGCTGGACGACGTCGGCGAGCTCAGCAAGCAGAGCCAGAGCCCGGAGAAGGTCTCGAGCATCTGCGCCGTGCTGGCCGAGACCGACGTGATCAACATGGTGGCGCGCGGCATCAGCACCTCGGACATCTTGAAGGGCATTCACATGTCGATCGGCGGCCGGCTGGTCCAGCTCTTGCGCGCGGTCGGCGCCGAGGGGAACGTCGTGATCACCGGCGGCCTCTCCAAGGACGTCGGCATGGTCGCGGCCATCGAGCAGCTCTTCGCCGAAGAGAAGACCAAGAAGACCAAGAAGCAACACGCCGAGGTCGTGATCAAGACCTTCCCGGATGGCATCTTGGCCGGCGCCGTCGGCGCCGCGCTGCTCGGGGCGTATCGCTACGAGCAGCTCGAGAAGAAGGGGCGCGCAGCCGCCGTGCTGGCCCAGGCCTCGGTTTGAAGAGTGGAGGATTCGAGATGAGCAGCATGCAAGAGCAACCCGGAACCCTCGAGACCGATCACGTCGAGGTGCGCAACCTGAAGGCAGAAGACCTGGACTGGGTCGTCCGCATCGACTCGCAGCACAGCGGCAAACAGCGCAAAGAGTTCTACAAGGTGAAGCTCGCCGAGGTCGCCAAGGACACCGGCGTGCGCATCTCGCTCGCGGCGTGGGTCAAGGGCGAGCCGGCCGGCTTCCTGATGGGCCGCCTCTACTACGGCGAGTTCGGCCAGCCCGAGCCCGTGGCGATCCTCGACTCGATGGGCGTCTCGACGGCGTTCACGGGTCAGAAGGTCGGCGCAGCCCTGATGCGTCAGCTGGAGATGAACCTCTCGGGCCTCGGCATCGAGCGCCTGCAGACCCAGGTGGAGTGGGATCAGATCGACCTGCTCAAGTTCTTCCAGCGGGCGGGCTTCAAGCCGGCCGCGCGGCTCTGCCTCGAGAAGCCGGTGCGGCGACCGGTGTCGTGAGCGGGTGCGCGGCGCGGGCCGTGTCCGCGCCGCGGATTTCATGTCCGATCTGAGGGCGCCGAAATGCGCGCCTGCCGGAGCAAAAAGCGGCGATGGGGCGACCCAGAGCCGCTTTCTGCTCGTGGAGCGAGCAATCCAGGCTCGTCAGCCGGACCGGAGAAGCTGACCGCACCGGTTTGTGCGCGTGGGCGCGCACAAAGGGCTGTTGTGCAGGCTGCTGCCGAGAGTGAGCCGTTGTCGTAGGGGCGAATACCCGAGAAGACGCGCCGTCGTCCACGTCGGCGGCATCGTCCGGCTCGTGGAGCCGAGCACGCGCATCGCCGCAACGGCGTGGGCGGAGCCGCCGGGGGCGCGCTACAATCGAAAAGTCATGTCATCACCTCTCCAGGATCCCGCCCAATGGGTGGCGGAAGACGCCGAAAGAACGGAGCGAGCGCGCCGGGTCGCCGCCATGTTGCAACGCTGGCAAACAGAAGACGTGAGCGACGAGCCCGAGTGGGATGTCGATCAAGTCGAGCGCATGAACCTGACACGTCCCGCCGGGTCCTCAGCGAAGTGAAGCTGATTCTGGACACCGCGATCGTGGGCAGGCTGTGCCATCCCCGAAAGCACCGTGAGGTACGAGCTTGGTTCTTTCGTGTCGTTCGCGAGCATGACCCGCTGCTCTCGGAGGTAGTCGACTACGAGCTGCGCCGGGAGCTGGTTCGAATCGGTTCAGTGCACGGCCTATCTCGCCTGGACGAGCTCGCTCGCGAAGTCCGATACCTGCCGGTCACGACCGACACCTGGCGGGCCGCCGCGCATCTGTGGGCGTTGATGCGTCGGACTGGGCGCGCGACGGCGGCCGGTTCAGCGTTGGACGCCGACATGTTGATCGCCGCGCAGGCGCGAGCCGAGGGGGCGGTAGTCGTCACTCCCAATACGAAGCACTTTGAAGGGCTGACCGCGGCGCTCGATATCGAGGACGTTCCGCTCGGCGGCGGTTGACGCCCGGCCGACGTCGTCAACGCGAGACGCCTTCGACGTGGCGCGACGCGTCCCCTCCGCCCGCGCGCGCGCGGGCACCGGCAAACCGCCGTTGGTCTTGGCACGACGTCACCGCCCGCGCGCGCCGGGCTTGGAGGGGACCGCGGAGCGCAGCGACGCGAGGGGAGGCAGGAGCACAGAAGGCAGGCTTCAAGCCGGCGGCGAGGCTCTGCCTCGAGAAGCCGGTGCGACGGCCGATGTCGTGAGCGCGGGCGCGGCGGGGGCTCCACCCGCGACGCGGATTTCATGTCCGACCTGAGGGCGGCGAAGTGCGCGCCTGGGCGAGCAGCAGGCGGCGATGGGGCGACCCACACCCGCTTGTTGCTCGTGACGCGAACAGCACGGGTCGATCAACCTGACGGCAGAGGCTGACCGCAGCGTTTTGTGCGCTTCCGCGCGCATGAAGGGCTATTGTGCGGGATCTTCGCCACAGCGGCGCTGCCGCCGCGCCGATGGCCGCGCGAGAGGCGCCCGCCTTTCCTCCGGAGCGGCGTGCGTGGCGCCGTCAGTGGCTGCATCGCTCCCGCGTCGGTGCCCGCGTCGCTCCGGCCACCTGTGCCCCGTTGCGTCCGCCGCCGGTGCCCGCGTCGGGCTGCAGCGGTGGGCAGTAGTTGAAACTGCGCCCCCGCGTCGCCTCTACGGAGCGGTGGGCCAGATCGCCATGGCGAAGCCACTGCGGAACACGCCGGCTGCGATCTCTGCCGGAGGCGCGGCGGTCATGCTCACGTTCCCGCTGGCTTGGGCAGAGGTGGCGCCGGTCAGGCGGTTCGCGAACGAAAGCGTGCTGCCGGCTTGCCCGTAGTCGGGGAACGGCTCCCAGGTTCCGTTGAGCGCGCTCCTGGTGGTGACTCCGACGACCATCGCCGGTCCGGGCGCGCCGCTCACCGTCGTCAGCCAGGCGGTCGCTTCCAGCGTCTCGTCGAACTTGCCGTCGGCCGTGACGAAGCGCATCTCTAGGCCGGCGATGCCGACGCGCGGCCCAGCCACGGCCGCGCCCTCTTCGTAGGGCGGGTAGCACGTGGCCGCCGCCGACCCGGGCCAGATCAGATCGAGTGTGAGCGCGGTCGGGGACACCTTCGACCCCGACGCGGTCACGTAGCCGAGCGTCGCCTCGACCTTCTCGGTCTTCTGATCGAGCACCGCTTGGCCCGTGAGCCCGGTAATGCCCTGGCAGGGCTCGGTGAGGCTCGCCAGCTTCTTGCCGCCGAAGCTTGGCGTGGAACCGCCACCGTCGCCCCCTCCCCCGCCACTACAGCCCGCCAAACCCAGAACCAGCAAGACCCAGCGCATTGGGCGAGCGTACCAGTGATGCGGGTCGAGCTCACCGCCATCGGCCTCGGCGGCTCACCCGACCGGACCGCTGAAGAACCACAGCACGGCGACGCCCGCCAGGATCCGGTAGACGGCGAAGGGCACGAACCCGTAGCGCCGAACCCAGGCCATCAGACCGGCGACGCTGGCGTAGGCGACCACGAACGAAACCGCGAAGCCCAGCGCGAGCACGCCGAGGCGGTGCGCGTCCATGCTGGCGACCCCGGTGGGATCGTGGCGAGCGGCCAGCACGTACTTGAGCAGGTCGTAGCCCGTCGCGGCGGCCATGGTAGGCAGCGAGAGGAAGAAAGAGAACTCGAGCGCGGCCGCCCGCGAAATGCCCGCGACTTGGGCCCCGGCGATGGTGGACATGGATCGCGAGGTGCCGGGGAACACCGCGGACGAGATCTGGACGGCGCCGATGAAGACGGCTTGTCCGAGCGAGATGTCATCCATCGACCAGGTTCGCACCACGCCGGCGACCCCGGGCCCCGCTGCCTCGGCTCGAGCGTTGCGCGCGTCGATGAGCCACATGGCGATGCCGCCGACCACGAGCGAGCTGCCCATCACGGTCAAGCTCTCCAGATGCTTGCCGATCAGCTTGGCCATCAAGAAGCTGGGGACCGCAGTGACGACGAAGGCGACCAGTACCAGCCCGAGCGGGTGGGTTAAGGTCGTTCGGTCGCCGCGCGCTCCCTTGGGAAACGTGGAGAGGAAGCCGCGGATCCGCCGCGCGAAGTAGATCGGCAAGCAAGCGACGGCGCCCAGCTGGATCACGATGCTGAACATCTTCCAGTACGGGTCGCTCAGGCTGACGTTCAGCAGCGCCTGGGAGATACGCAGGTGAGCCGTAGAGCTGACCGGCAAGAACTCGGTGACACCTTCGATGACGCCCAGTACCACTGCCAGCAAGAAGTCGTTCACCGGGTCGCCCGCTCGAGGGCGGGATTCGAACCGCGGCGGAGGGCATGCGTCAAGGTGCTCGGGCAGCTCTGACCCGGGTCACGAGTCACAACACAGCTCGAGCGTGGCCTTGGGCGACACCGAGCCGGCCAGAGCCGGAGCCCCGAACGGGGGGCAGCCCGCGCTGCTCGGCGCGCCGGCGGAGTACTGGACCGAGCTGACCGACCCTTCGCAGGACGAGCCAGAGACGCATCCCGCGCACTGTGGGTTGCTGCACATCGCCGCGCTCTGCCCGGTGCACGACTGTCCAGCTTGGTTTCCGCAGACGCAGCCCGTGCAGGTGCGCGTGTCCTCGACGGCTACGATCAACGAATGGGCGACCGGGAGCTCGGGTGGGCACGCGACCTCCGCGTTACCTCCGAAGGCAGCGCAGCGACGAGCAAAGCCTCCGGGCGGCGCGTCGCAGTCGCAGGTCGTTCCCGAGGCGCAGAAGACACCGGGGGTCTGGAACTTCACCGGCAGCGGCGTGCTCGACGCCGCGCACTTCCCCGGGGTGGAGGTCAGCTGAACGCGGACGCTGGCCACCGGCGAGCTGTACGTTTCGCACCCCGAGCCCGTCAGCGTCGCGGTGTCGAGCTGGCTGAGGATCTTGCAGCTCGCGTCGGCGTAGCGGGTGCGCCGAACCTCACACTTGCCGCCGACCGGCGGTCCGCAAGCGCACGGGCCGCAGCCCGCATCCATCACGCTCTCGCCGCCTTCGTGCCGGGTCGGCGCGCTCGACGGACACTTGGCACCGAGCGCGCCGTCGCCAACCGCCATCCAGCCGAAGGTCCACTCGTCACCGCTCGGACAGCCGCAGCCGCCAGCGCCGCCGCCGCCGCTGCCTCCGGCGCCACCTGCGTCCGCGCCCCCGGTGGCGAGGAAGCCTCCGCTCCCGTCGGGCGCGACCGCCGCCAGCTCGAGGCACCCCACGAGCGCAGCCGTGCACGAGAGCGCCGCAATCTGGATTGGACGAAAAGCCACGGGACGCGGACTCGAAACTACGCCCGACTCGCGCTGGCGTCGAGCAGCAGCCGTGAACCGCTCGGCGAGAGAGGCGTCACTCGAGCGGCGGGACGGCGACCACCTCGAACGCGTTCGCGGGGAGCCCCTTCAGCTCGTCGATCAGCGAGCTCGGCCAGGCCGCGTTGCGCTCACCCTGGAAGTAGAAGTTCGAGCCGTTGTCCGCGATGATCATCCCGTACTTCTTGAAGGCAGCGGTCACCGCCTTGGCCTCCGCCGAGAGCGCCGAGTCGTTGAACGTGGCCTTCATTCTCACTCTGAGGCCCATCGGGGGGGCGTTCGGGTCGGTCGGGTTGCAACCACCGGGAACGGCTTTGTGGGTGGCGGGCTTCACGAATTTGTTGATGGTGCACGCCGTGGTGAAGCGGATCGCGTGGCGAACCGAGTGCGCCATCACCTCGTCGTAGCGCAGAAGGCCGGCCGTGACCGAGAGGCCGGCGGCGTCCGCGCTCGTCCAGCCCTTCGGGCGCTGGCCGTAGGACGGCTTGGTCAAGTCCCAGATCGCGCCGTTGTCGCAGTGCCACTTGTTGCTGGTGTACAGGCAGGCGTAGCCCTCGTAGAGCTTGCAGGTCCCCTGCAGAAGCGTGAGCAGGTGGCAGTCGCCGCTGCACGAGGTCGGCGTGCCACCCTCGATCTTCGCCGTCGACGGGCCTGGAAACGGGTACGGCGCCGGGTCGCTCTCGGTCGGGTAGGCGTCGAAGCTCACGTCCACCATGGGCTGAGTGGACGGGACGATGTTGATCGGGATGCCATATTGGGAGCCCCCGAAGTCGGGGTGCAGCTTCAAGCCCGCGCCGACGAACGTCATCAGCTTCTGCGTCCAGGCGGCATCGACCGTCGCGCCGGAGACGTCCTTGTTCCACTCGTCGCCCGCCGGGAACATCGAGCAGCCACCGAGCACCGGGCTCGCGCCGGCCGTACCGCCGCTGCCACCGCTCGGCGCGCCACCGCCGCTCGGCGCGCCACCGCCGCTCGGCGCGCCACCGCCGCTCGGCGCGCCACCGCCGCTCGGCGCGCCCCCACCGCTCGGCGCGC
>JACPVJ010000149.1 GCA_016191785.1 Myxococcales bacterium
GCCGGGCGAGGCGGGGGCACCCCGCTCGGACGCCGCTCTCGAATTTGTGCTTCCTCCCCAGCCCCACCCGCCAGAGCGCCTAACTGATCGATGACGCGTCGCTTTTCACCACCGGGCCGGCCCGACTACCAATCGGGGGTGCTCACCCCGCCACGCGCCGCGCCACCGTGAGCCGCTCGAAGGGCCGCACACGGCGCGCTTCGCGCTCGGGCCAGCGCTCGGCCCACTCGACGGCCGAGTCGTCTTGCTCGACCTCGAAGCAGCGCTGCTCGAGGCGAGCCGCGATCTCGTGCGGATCTTCCTGAAAGCGCAGCGCCTCGCCGATCCACATCGCGCCGACCTCACCCACCGTGCGCAGCCAGGGGCTCGCGTACTCCCGCGGCAGGTAGGTCATGCACAGGCAGCTGCTGGCGGCCGAGAGCTCAGCCACGGCATCGAGCGTGGCCTCGATGGCCTCGGCGGTGAGGTACATGGTCACGCCCTCCCAGACCCAGACCGAAGGCGCCTGCGGGTCGAAGTCGTGCTGGGCGAGCACCTCGGGCAGGGTCTGCCGCTCGAAGTCGATGGAGCAGAAGCGCACCTCTTTGGCGAGCGGCCGGAGCTCGCCGATGCCGTCGCGCTTGAAGCCTTGTGTGTCGGGGTGATCGAGCTCGAACACGGTCACCGGGCTCAAGGCCGGCATGCGCCACGCGCGGGCGTCGAGCCCTGCTCCGAGCACCACCAGCTGTCGGATCCCGGAGTCGACCGCGCGGACCACGGCCTGGTCGATGGCCGCGGTGCGCAGCGGCACGCCGTAACTCAGGCCGCGGGTCGCGGAACCGATCAGGCGGTGGGCGAGGCGTGCGCCGAAGGGCGCGCGGGCAGCGCCGCGCACCAGCGCACCCAGGCCGGGCGGCAACAGGCGCTCGGCCACCGCGTCGTCGAAGAGGGCCAGGTCGGGGGGCGCCTCGCTGTAGAGCGCGCGCAGCGCGGCGACCCAGTCACTGGTGCGGCTGCGATTCCCAGGGCGCATGCCTGATCATTAGCAGGGGTGGCCGGCCCTCCGGAACCGCGTTAGAGGAGCGACGTCCCAGCGAAAGGGAGCTCAGCCATGACCCACCATGTTTCCCCGGTTTACGTAGTCAGCGCGACGCGCACTCCCATCGGCTCGTACCTCGGCGCTCTGGCCTCGGTCACCGCCCCGCGCCTCGGCGCGGCGGCCATTCGGGCGGCCGTCGAGCGCGCCAAGATCGAGCCCGCGCGTGTCCAGGAAGTGTTCATGGGTAACGTGCTCAGCGCCGGCGTGGGCCAGGCCCCCGCGCGCCAAGCTGCGATCTTCGCGGGCGTGCCGGACAACGTGCCGGCGACGACCGTGAGCAAGGTCTGCGGCTCGGGCCTCCAGGCGGTGATCTTCGGCACCAAGACGGTGATGCTGGGCGACGCCGACGTGGTCGTGGTCGGCGGCATGGAGTCGATGTCGAACGTGCCGTACTACCTGAAAGAAGCTCGCACCGGCTATCGCATGGGCGACGGCAAGCTGGTCGACGGCATGATCGCCGACGGCCTGTGGGACCCGTACGGCAACTTCCACATGGGCGAGGCCGGCGAGAAGTGCTCGAAGGAGTACGCGCTCTCGCGCGAGGCTCAGGACGAGTTCGCTCGCGAGAGCTACCGGCGCGCGCTCGGCGCCCAGAAAGAGGGCCTGTTCGACGCCGAGATCGTCGCCGTCGAGATCCCGCAGAAGAAGGGCGACCCGCTGAAGGTCACGGCCGACGAAGAGCCGGGCCGTGGTGACCCGAGCAAGTTCGACAAGCTGCGCCCGGCGTTCGCCAAAGACGGCACCATCACCGCCGCCAACGCGTCGAGCATCAACGACGGCGCGTCGGCGCTGGTGTTGGCCAGCGAGAAGGCCGTCAAAGAGCAGAACCTGACCCCGCTCGCGCGGATCGTCGGCTACGGCGGCGCAGCCCAGGCACCGGATTGGTTCACCACGGCCCCGTCCAAGGCCATCGACGCCACCATGACCAAGCTGGGCATGAAGAAAGAGCAGATCGACCTGTGGGAGATCAACGAGGCGTTCTCGTGCGTGACCATGGCCTGCTCGAAGCTCTCGGGCCTCGACCCGGCCAAGGTCAATGTGCGGGGCGGCGCGGTGGCCTTGGGTCACCCGATCGGCGCCTCGGGCGCGCGCATCTTGACCACGCTGCTGTTCGCGCTGCGCGATCACAAGGTCAGCCGCGGCCTCGCCACCTTGTGCATCGGCGGCGGTGAAGCCGTGGCCGTGGTGGTCGAGCGCGTCTGAGCATGATCCGTCCGCGTGCCGTCGCCGACGGGGTGGTCGCCTTTCCGACCCGAACCCCGACCCTCCCGCCGGCGACCCACACGCAGAGCTACGCGCTGGGCACGCGCCGGGTGCTGCTGGTCGAGCCCGCCACGCCTTATGCCGACGAGCAACGTGCGTTCGTCGAGTGGGCGCGGGGCCTCGGTGCCGAGATCGTCGCGCTGGTGCTCACGCACCACCACGTCGATCACGTGGGGGGCGCCGAGGTGCTCTCCCGCGAGCTCGGGGCGCCGATCTGGGCCCACCGCGAGACCGCCGCGCGCCTGCCCGAGCTCGCCATCGCGCGGCACCTGGAGGACGGCGAGTCGATCGGGTTGGGCGAGCAGCGCTGGCAGGTGCTGCACACGCCGGGTCACGCCGCGGGCCACGTGTGCTTGTTCGAGGCCGAGCTCGGCGCGGTGATCGTTGGCGACATGGTGGCCAGCGAGGGCACGATCTTGATCGAGCCCTCGGACGGGGACATGGCCGAGTACCTGCGGCAGCTGCGCCGGCTCGCGGCCTTGGGCGCGCGGGTCGCGCTGCCCGCCCACGGGGATCCGATCGCCGATCCGAGCCAGCTCTTCGCGTTCTACGTGGCGCATCGGCTGGCTCGCGAGGAAAAGATCGTGGCGGCGCTCGAGGCCGCGGGCGCGGCCGGATCCACGGATTTGTTCGTGGTGCCCAGCGCCTACGCCGACACGCCGCGCGCGGCTTGGCCCCTCGCCCTCTTGAGCGTCCGCGCGCACTTGGTCAAGCTAGTCGCCGAGGGTCGCGTCCGGACCGACGGCGACAAGTACTGGATGAGCTGATGCGAGACACCGAAGAGTTCGAGCGCGCCTTCGTGGCCACCAGCTACCTCTTGGACCGCCGCGGAGACGACCTCACGCGCGGCCTGAGCGGCGGCGCGGAGCCCGCACGACGGCTGGTGGCCGCGCTGGGTCACCCCGAGCGCAGCGCCCGCGCAGTGGTGCTGGCGCGCGAGATCGCGCGCATCACGCAGGCGCTGGACGCGCGGGGGCTCGCGTGAGCATCACCCGTGGCCGTCTGCTCAAGGCCGAGAGCGCCAGCGCCGCCCGACCCATCGGCTTCGCCACCACGGCGGTCGCACCGGTGGGGCGCCGGGTTCCGAAGCCAGTGGTCGACGCTGAAGAGCGCGCCCGCGCCATCGTGAGCGAGGCGGAGCAGCGAGCGCAGCGCCTGCTCGAGAGCGCCGCGCGCGCCGCTGGCGATTCGCGGCTCGCGGCCGAGGCCGAGGGCCGCGCAGACGGGATCGCGGCCGTCGCTGCCAAGGCCGTGATGCTCGCCGCGCTCGAGGCGCGCGCCGACGAACGCGCGCTCGACCGCAGCATCGAGCTCGCGCGGGTCTTGGCCGAGCGCTTGCTCGGTGAGGCCTTGACGCTCGATCCGAGCCGCATCACCGCCATCGCACGACGCGCCCTCAGCGAAGCGCGGGGTGCGCGCCGCGTCCGCGTGCTCGCGGGTCCCAGCGCCGCGGCCCGACTCGAGGCCGAACGCGAGTCCCTCGCGGTGGGCCTCGACGCGCTCGAGATCGTGGCCGACCCCGGCCGCTCGTCGGGCGATCTCCGCCTCGAGACCGAGATCGGCGTGCTCGACGCTGCCCTCGCGCCGCAGCTCGATCGGCTCACCCAGAAGCTGCACGAGTCTCTGAAGCGATGACCGCTCCCCGACCAGACTGGGGCTTTCCACCGCCGCCGGAGGGAGCCGGCCCGGTGTCACAGCCGATCTCGGTGCCGCCGAGCGACGCGCCCGCGGCGCCGACGCGCCCCCGGTGGCCGCTCAACCTGCTCCTGTTCGCCGCCACCGTCTGGAGCGTGTTCGAGGTCGGTCAAGCGTGGAACGGCCACGCCGACGTGCCCGGCTTCCGCGGGTGGCTGAGCGGCTGGCCCTTCGCGGTGCCGCTGCTCGCCATCTTGCTGTGCCACGAGTTCGGCCACTACATCGCCGCGCGCATCCATCGGGTGCCGGCGTCGCTGCCGTATTTCATCCCGTTCCCCAAGCTGAGCCCGTTCGGCACCTTCGGCGCGGTGATCGTCATGCCGAAGCGCATCCGCTCCGCGAACGCGCTGCTCGACATCGGTGCGGCCGGGCCGCTCGCCGGCATGGCGGTCGCGGTGCCAGTGATGATCATCGGGCTTCTCTTCTCGACCGTCGGCCCGCGCAGCGAGAGCGGGTTCATCCAGGAGGGGCAGAGCATCCTCTACTGGCTGCTCAAGCGACTGGTGCACGGCTCGATCGCTGCGAACCAGGACGTGTTCCTACACCCGACGGCGCTGGCGGCTTGGGCGGGCTTCCTGGTCACCTTCCTGAACCTGCTCCCGTTCGGCCAACTCGACGGTGGGCACGTGGCCTATGCGCTGCTCGGCGAGCGCCAGAATCGCCTCGCGCGGTTCGCCGTGTTCGTGCCGCTGGTGATGGTGGCCTTCAACGCCTGGGTGTACGTCCGCCCGATCGTGCTTCGGGGGATGCGCGAGGGTTTCAAGCAACAGAGCTGGAACCCCGTCAGCGCGGCCACGGTCTGGCTCGTTACCTTCGTGCTGCTCTGGATCCTGCGGGGCGTGTCCGGCACGGACCACCCCCCGGTCGACGACCCGGTGCTGTCGCCCAAGCGGCGCGTCGTTGCCATCGCCACCCTGGCGTTGTTCGTGCTGTTGTTCATGCCCACGCCGTGGGCGGTGTTCTAGCGCTCGGCGACAGCTTCAGGCGGGCTGCCCGTAGTGCCGCTTCAGCGCGGCCACCACGTTGGGCGGCGCGTAGCGCGCGATGTCGCCGCCGTGGCTGGCGATCTCGCGGACCAGCGACGCCGAGATGAACCCATAGTTGGTGCGCGTGGGCAGGAACACGGTGTCGATCTCGGGTCGCAGGTCGGAGTTCGCGTGGGCGATCTGCAGCTCGTACTCGAAGTCGGTCGCGGCGCGCAGGCCGCGCACGAGCACCCGCGCGCCCATCTTCTGACCGTAGTCGATCAGTAGGCCCTGGAACGAGTCCACCTCCACGTTGCCGTAGGGCGCCACGATCTCGGTGAGGAGCGCCATGCGCTCGTCGGCGCTGAGCAGCGGTGTCTTGGTGGGGTGCACACCGACCGCCACCACGACGCGCGGAAACAAGTTCGAGGCGCGTTCGACCAGATCGAGGTGCCCGTAAGTTGGCGGGTCGAAGCTGCCCGCGTAGATGGCGAGCTGCGGATTGCTCACGGCTTGGCTCCGGGTGGCGCGTTCCCGGCCGGCGCGGGCGCCTTCGGCGCAGGCGCGGGCGCCTTCGGTGGGGGCGCAGGCGCGGGCGCCTTCGGTGGGGGCGCAGGCGCAGGCGCGGGTCCGGTTGCTTTCGGCGCAGGAGCAGGCGCAGGCGCGGGTCCGGTTGCTTTCGGCGCGGGCGCAAGCGCGGGCGCAGGCGCGGGCGCGGGCGCCTTCGGTGCAGGCGCGGGCGCCTTGGGCGCCGGCTTCTTGAAACCGGGCTTGGTGGGGGGCGGCTCGGGCTCTTCTTCCAGCTCCGAGTCGGGCACGTCGCTGAGGTCGGGGAGCGCGGGCAGCTTCGGCCCGCTGATCAGCGCCTCGCGGGGCAGATCTTCGAGCCACATGGTCCGGCCGCCGTCGACCAGCGTGACCCGGAACGTGGCGAGCAGGCCCGACCCCACCAGCCCGTCGAGATCGACGTCGAGACCCTTCTCGAGCTCGGCCACCGGAGCACCGAGCACGCCCGGCACCTGCGGTACGGTGAAAGCGCCGAGGCGCAACTGGGGCAGCACGCCGGCGCGCAGCGCGCCCGCGTTGGGGATCGACCTGAGACCCGAGGTCGGGACGCCCGCCTTCTTCCACCCGCCCTCGTCGAGCGCAAGCGGGAAGGTCATCGAGGTATCGATCAAGAGCGAGGCGTTCGGCGCGCTCTGATCCGATCCGAACGCACCGCGCATCATCATGCCGCCCCCACGCACGTAGCTCACGCGCACGGTGGTGGCTTGCGGCGGCGGCGGCGGCTCGAAGGTGCGCACCACGAACTGGCTACCGGCAAAATCGATGGTCGGGTGCAGGTGGCGCAGCAGGTTCACGCCGATCAGCATCTTGATCGGCGCGTTCAGCTGCTTGGAAATCCCCGAGAGGTCCTTGGAGAGCGCGGGGACGTCCTTCACCTCGATGCGCTCGCCGAAGCGGAGCGAGATCCACTTCGGATCGCCGGCGGGCCCGCCGCTGTCGACCACCGCTTCGGCCGTGCCGGTGGCGATCAGCCCGAGCGCAGGCTCGCCGTTGACCTCGACCGGGACCACCATCGAGGTGGACGCGACCTGGGGCATGTCGGTGACGGCGACCATGCCGCCGGTCATCCGGAAGGGTTTGCGCCCTGATCCGCGCCGCGCCAGCTTGGCGACCTCGGCGGCCCAGACGTCGTGCACCTCCGGGTCGGCCACCAGCTTCTCGAGCTCGTCGGCCGCCTTGTCGACCTGGCCCGAGTACCAGTACGCGCGACTCCGGATCGACGAGGCGTCGCTTCCGTCCACCGCGTTCAAGAGCTGGGCCGCGCGGTCGTACTGGAGGTGCGCCAGGGCGATGCGCGCCGCGAGCAGGCGCACGGCCGGCTCGTCGGGCATCACTCGTAGCGCGTTCTCGACCGCGGATTCCGCGTCGTCCACGTCGCCGGTGCGGAAGCTGGCCTGCGCGCGGTCGAACCACTTCTTCGCGTTCGCGGGCCAGGCCGCCTCGGTGTTGGTCACCGCCGGGCCGCAGGCCACCCCCAGCAAGGAAAGCGCCACCGCCGGAATCAGGACTCGTTTCAAGGTCACCTCGCGCCGAGACCCATGCCCGGCCGCGACGAGATAGCCCATCGAAGGGCGCGGGTCGAGGGTCGTCGGCCCGACGCGCGGCCCTGAAAATGGGCTTTTCCGGCGGCGTGCTAAGCTCTGCGGCGTGAACAGCACCGTCAACGGCCCAAGGAAACGCCCGGACGGGCGCCGCGACGTGCTGTCGCTCCCGGTGCTGTTGCTCAACCGCTACTTCAGCCCGGTAAGTGTCACGCCGGCGCGGCGCGCGGTGGTTCTGTTGTTCGGCGGCGCGGCCCTCGCGCTCGACGACGACGGTGCGATGCACGACTTCACCCGCTGGCGCTCCCTGCCGGTCCGCTCGCGGGACGACCGCATTCCGATGGTCGGTGGAGAGCTCCGGGTCCCGCGCGTGCTCCACCTGGTGCGGTACGACCGGGCGCCGCGGGTGGTGGTCCGGCTCACGCGGCGGAACCTGATGCTGCGTGACGACCACCAGTGTCAGTACTGCGGCAAGCGCCCCCACGTCCGCGAGCTGAACCTGGACCATGTCTTGCCCCGCTCGCGTGGGGGCGGCGACAGCTGGGAGAACCTGGTGGTCTCGTGCCGCCTCTGCAACCTGAGGAAGGGCCGCCGGACCCCCGACGAAGCCGGGATGGTCCTGATGCGACGGCCGCAGAAGCCCCGCTGGACCACCCCCGCCCAGATCTTGCTGGCCGAGCGCGAGCCGTTCAGCGAGTGGGAACCGTACCTCTTGACGGGTTGACTGGAGGCGCGGACCCGAGGCGCCTATGATGCGCCGATGCAGTCCTGCACCACGCTGAACGTCGCCGCGTCGCTCGTTTTGGTCACCCTCGTCGCGTACGCCGGTTGCGGAGGGAACACGCCGGCGCCCAGCGCCGCGCCGGCGACCAGCGCCGCACCCGGCGGCGAGTCACCGAAGGGCGACCAGCCGAGCGCGCCGAGCGGCGACTCGCCGAAGCCCGACGAGGGCAAGGGCGAGCCCGCGGCAGATGGCGGCGGCGAGGCCGAGACGCGGACCACCGAGGTCATCCAGAAGCTGGTGCAAGAGAACCGTAAGCCCGTGCGCGAGTGCTACGAGAAGGCCCGAAAGCAGATCCCCGATCTGAAGGGCACGATGACCATCCACTTCGTGCTCGACCCCGAGGGCAAGGTCAAAGAAGCCGTGCTCAACGTCGAGAAGAGCGAAGTCAAGTCGCCTGACGTGGTGAAGTGCGCGGTCGAGGTGATCAAGAAGATCAAGTTCCCGGCCTCGTCTCGCGGCATGGAATCGACGATCAACTACCCGTTCACGTTCAATCCTTGAGCGCGGCCGCGTGATGACCGAAGCGGCCGCCAAGCGGAGCTACATGCCGTCCGTCGTCCCGGGCGGCGACCCGTACAGCGAGCTTCTGGCGCGCACGCGCGGCATGAGAAAGAGCCAGCGCTCGCAGCGCGACGCCTGGTTCAACGCCTTGCCCATCGAGGGGAAGGACGACGTCTTGTTCGAGCTCGAGGTGCTGCTCAAGGCCAGCGCGTGCTTCGTGAACCCGCGAAATCACCCCGGGCACCCCCGGCGCACGCCGGTGGTCGCGCAGGACTTCCGCGAGGCCACGCTGCTCTTCCGCGACGGCATGCAACACGCGCTCGAGCTGACACGCCACCTGCTGGGCACGCGCGATCGGGCGTTGGTGTTTCACCGGTACCTCGAGACCGTGCTCCCCGAGGACCGCCTGCGCAGCCAGCTGGTCGGCGAGGGGTCCGACCAGGGCACCCCCGAAGCGAGCCTGGTGGCGCTGCGCCACGGTCTCTCGCGCTGGGTCGAGGTGCTCGAGGGCGTGCTGCGTGGGCCGCGGGTTCCGTACCGCCTGTTCTATGCGGTGCTCTCCACCATCCAGCGCGAGGTCGCGTCGAGCGCGTACTTCAACCCGCTCACGGCCCTCGAGTTTCGCCCCGAGTTCGATCGCATCAAGTCCGGCCACGTGCTCGACTTGATCCGCGGCGTGCCCGGCGACGAGGCACACCGCCTGGTGGCGCTGTCGTTCTTGTCCTTGTTCCGCTCGCTCCGCTACGTGCGTCTGCTCGGCCGGATCGCCAACGAGCCCGGGGGGCGCCGTCGGCGGGTGGCCGGCCGCGCCTATCTGGTGCTCAGCGTGCTCCGGTCCGACGCCCGCGCCCTCGGTAATCACCTTCGCCAGCAGACCGGCGCTCTCTTGGCGGGCAGCTTCGAGCGCGATCTGATGCGAGTGAACATGCGCGACCTCGCCGGCCGGCGGGACGAGCTGCGCGCCAACGGGCATCGCTTGATCGGCATCAAGAGCGCGCTCGAGGGGGTCGCCGGCAGCCTGCGGCTCGAGACGCGACGGGCGTTTCACCACGACCTGCCGCCGATTGGCCAGGGCGCGGGCGAGGCCGAGCTGCGCGCGCACTTGAACCGCGCCGCCGGCGACCTGAGGCCCGCGCTGCGCAACGCCATTCTGTTCCTGGGCAAGGCCCTGGGCACCAGCCTGGACGAGACGGGCGTCTTCGACGATCACGCCGCGCTGCGCGAGACCAGTGACCGTCTGCGGCGCGACGTGTGGATGTTCGCGCAGATCGTCCGGGCGTTCGCCGCGAAGGCCGAGCACACACCCAGCGAGGACCGCTGGGGCTTCGTGCACAACTTCCAGTACGTCCGCGAGTTCCTGTCGTACTTCCGCACCATGGGGTACCCGCTCTTGCGCAGCACCGATTATCCGCGCTTCGACGCGTTCTTGCGGGCCATGGAGCGGCTGGAGGACACCGACCTGGTCGACCCGTCTCGGCTCGAGGCGGCGATCGACGAGTGCGTCGCGTTCCACACCTTCCTGGTGAAGCTGTTCGACGACATCTCGCGACGCGACGTGCTCGCCGGCGTGCCCTTCGATCGCCGGGCGGCGGCGGGCGCGCTCAAGCTGTACATCAGCGATTGAGCGCGACCCTCGAGCCCAGCTCGAGACAAAACAGGAAGCGGGAAGACGAGCCGGTAGTTGCCTACCGACCTGTCCTCCCGCTTCCTAGAAGCCAAAGATGGGCTGTTCGAGCGCGACCCGTGCCGCGCTCGCCAGCTCCAGGAGCCCCCCCGCACTCGCGACGAATCGCGGAAACGGAGCTGCCCATCCGGCGGAAGGCTCACGAACCAGCAGTGCTGCTTCGTGCGGCCACCGCGCTGTCGCGGGGCCGACCTCCCTCTTTCGACACGCCAGAGCCTCGTCCCGGTCTTCCACCCCGAAGTCGCCTCGCGAGGAGGCGACCCGGGGTTGGGCAGGCATCTGCCGCGTCTACCGTCGCAATCAGGCCTTCTTGGCAGCCTTCTTGCGGCGAGCCTTGCGCTTCGCCGGCGCCTTGGCAGCAGCCTTCTTCGCCTTGCGCTTCGTCTTGCGCTTCGCGACCTTCGGCGCCTTCTTGGCTGCGGGCTTACGTGCGGACTTGGTGCGGGTCTTCTTTGCGGCCATTTTTGATGCCTCCTACGAGCTTGGGGATAAAGGCAATGAAGCTCATCCCGAGGTATGTTGCACGACGTATATTGCCACCTATTGTGATGTGTCAACGAAAAAAGTTCAGCTTGCATTTCGCGATCGCCCGAACGCCGTGGACAAACCCATGCAAGCAGTGCGGACCGATCACCTGGTCAGTGCCCTCGAACCGGCCGACGACATGACGCGGAACCATCGGAAACTGCGGCGGAATTCACTCCTTGACGCGCAGACTGAAGGCACGCTACGGCTGTGCCCCTTCGGGCCAGATCGGCCCCCCTCGAGACCCCCCACCATGCGCATCCGACCCCTGACCGTTTTTCTCGCCGCCACCCTCCCCGCGCTGCTCGTCGGCTGCGGCTACTCGCAAGAGGAGTGGGACCAGAAGGTCCGTGAGAACGAGAGCCTTCGCAACCAGCTGGCGGCGCAGCGCCAAGCTCACAAGAAGTGCGAGTCCGACTACGCCGATTCGCTGTCGGACATCGAAGATCTGAAGAAGAAGCTCAAGGAGCGCGGGATCAACATCGAGAACCTGAGCGCGAAGCTCGACGAAGAGCGCAAGGCGTTGGAAGAGTACCGCCGCCGCGCGGAGCAGCTCGACCAGATCCGCAAGCGCTTCGACTTGCTGCGCAGCAAGCTGCAGAAGCTGACCCAGCTGGGTCTGAAGGTGGCCGTGCGCGACAACCGCATGGTGATCCAGCTGCCCGGCGACGTGCTGTTCGACTCAGGGAAAGACAAACTCAAGAAAGAGGGCGAGGACATCCTGAAGCAGGTGGCCGAGGTGGTGAAGAACGACTCGGACCTGAAGAACCGCGAGTTCCAGGTCGCCGGCCACACCGACAGCAAGCCGCTCAAGGGCGGCGAGTTCAAGGACAACTGGGGCCTGTCCGCGATGCGCGCTCGCTCCGTGCTCATCTATCTGACCAGCGGCGCGCAGGGCGGGCTGGATCCGAAGAACTGGAGCGCCGCGGGCTACGCCGAGACCGACCCGGTGGCGGGCAACGACTCGGACGACGGCCGCACCAAGAACCGTCGCGTCGAGCTGGTCGTGCTGCCGAACGTGGAAGAGATGCTGAATCTGAACAGCCTGGCGCAGTGAGCCAGGCTGCATGGCGCGCGCCGCTGCCGTCGACATCGGCACCAACACCGTGCTCTTGGCGATCGCCGAGCGGCGCGGCGAGCTGCTCTTGCCGCTGTGCGAGCGCGCTCGTGTCACCCGCCTGGGTGCGGGCGTCGATCGCACACGACGAATTGCACCCACGGCGCGCGCACGCACGCTGGCGTGTCTGGGCGAGTTCGGCGCGCTGATCGCGCGGCACGGCGTCGAGCAGATCGACGCCGTGGGCACCAGCGCGCTCAGGGACGCCAGCGCCGACCCTAGCTTCTTGGACGAGGCCGAGCAGGCGCTGGGCGCGCGGCCGCGGGTGGTGAGCGGCAACGAAGAGGCCGAGCTCACCTTTCACGGCTCGCTGAGCGGCCTGTCGAGCAGCGGCCCGGTGCTGGTCTTCGACGTCGGCGGGGGCAGCACGGAGGTCGTCTTCGGCACGGCCGACGGGTCCATCCAGCAAGCACACAGCCTGGACATCGGCAGCGTGCGCCTCTTCGAGCGTCACGTGATGAGCGATCCGCCGTCGCACGGCGAGCTTCAGGCGGTGCGCCATGCGGTGAAGAGCGCACTCGCGACGATCGCGGTGCCCGCCGTGCCGTTCGAGTTGATCGGCGTGGCCGGAACGGTGACCACGCTGGGCGCCCTCGCGTGCCCGGGCACACCGCCGCACGGCGCGCGGCTCGAGCGCGCACGGGTCGAAGCTCAGGCCGAGCGGCTCGCGCGCCTCCCGCTCTCGCTGCGGCTCGGCCTGGCCGACCTCGATCCGGGCAGGGCCGACGTGATCCCGGTGGGCGGTGCGATCGTCAGCGAGGTGATGGCTTGGTGTGGCGCAGCTGCGCTCACGGTCTCGGAGCGCGGCGTGCGCTGGGGGCTCATCGAGCGGCGCCTGGCGCGGGCCTGAGCTTGGAAATCCCGTGCGATTTGCCGGGCCGGCTTGCGCTTCTCGACCGGGCGGCCCAAGCTTTCTCTGGCTGCCGCATCGAAGCTCAGCGAGAAAGAGTTGACAGAATACTTCCGTCTGACTAGAGTGCCGCGCCTGGCGACCCCTAACCTCCGGTTGCCGTCGGTCGCCCGAAGCACATTGGAATGAATCACTTATCCGAGCTGTTCGTTACACACCGTTGAGTGGTGTGCGAGCGAAAAAAGAGCTCGGGTGAACGTATAGGAATCTGTTCAGCACTCGGTGCGAGTGAGCCACGTGCGCTCACCGCCTCGCGAGCTGAAGTCATCTTCCGCAAGGAGTCCACATGCCCGCAAGTTCCGAAGTTGAGTTCAAGGTCGGCGACAAGGCTGTCTACCCCGCACAGGGCGTGGCGGAGGTCATCAGCATCGACGAGAAGGACATCGCCGGCTCGCGACAGCGCTTCTATGTGCTGCGCATCCTGGACACCGATCGCAAGATCATGGTCCCGGTCAGCAACGCGAACGCCGTGGGCCTGCGCCAGGTGATCAGCGAGCAAGAGATCCGCGAGATCTTCGACATCTTGCAAGAGCGCACGATTGGTTTCGACACGCAGACCTGGAACCGTCGCTACCGCGGCTTCATGGACAAGATCAAGACCGGCTCGATCTACGACGTGGCAGAGGTGCTGCGCGATCTGTACCGGCTCAAGGCGAACAAGCAGCTCTCGTTCGGCGAGCGCCGCATGCTCGACACGGCGCGCACGCTGATCGTGAAAGAGATCGCCATCGCTCGCGCACAGACCGAAGAGCAGGTTCGGACCGAGATCGAAGCGATCTTCTTCTCGAACTGAGATCGGGTGATCTGCGCCGGGACGCGCCGCCTTCGGGCAGCGCGTCCCGCGTGCATTTCGGCCCAGCGTCAGGTTCCGCCGTCGTCGCGCTGCTGAATCGGCGGGACCGGTGGCACCTCGAGCACCACGCGCCAGCTTCCGTCCTCGCGCACGCACTTCAGCTGCTCGCGCTGGGTTTCGGGGGCCTCGCCGCTGACCGTGACCACGGCCCAGTCGCCGTGGACTGCGGCCTGGTAGCGCCGCGGCGTGAACCGCAGAGAGAAGCGCGACGGCACGAGCATCTCTTCCGGGGCGACCTTCCGACCCGAGAGCGCGCTGGCGCGCTTGGCGCGCTCCGCCAGGTTCTGCTTGGCGTCGGACCAGAGCAGGTCGTACGCGGCGCGCGCCGAGGTGGGGTTGCCGTGCACGCGCTGCATGCGCTCGACGAACTCGCGCACCACGCGCTCCGGCGCGTCGTCCGGCGCCTCGCGCTCGCAGGCCGCGAGCACCAGGCACAGGGCGGCGGCGAGCCGGCCCGCGGTCACGACTGGGGTGCCCGCACGTTCATGCCCATGGCTTGCCGCACGTCTGCCATCGTCTGGGTCGCGATCGAGCGCGCGCGCTCGGCGCCCGACTCGAGCACCCGCAGCACTCGCTCGGGCTGGGCGCGAAGCTCTGCCGCGCGCGCCTGGATCGGGCCGAGCTCGGCGTTCAGCGTCTCGGTCAGGCGCTTCTTGCACGACCCGCAGCCCAGGGCCCCGGACCGGCACTCCGCGTCGATTTGCTGGACCTCGCCGGCCGGCGTGAGCGCGGTGTGGAGCGTGAAGATGTTGCAGACCTCGGGCCGCCCCGGATCGCCCATCTTCAGCTTGAGCTCGTCGGTGAACGCACCCTTCAGCTTCTTCTCGACCACCTTCGGCTCGTCGAAGAGATCGATGGCGTTCCCCAGCGACTTGCTCATCTTGCGCTTGCCATCGAGGCCCATGATGCGAGGGGTCACGGTCAGCTTGGGCTTGGGCTCGGGGAAAATCTCGCCGAAGCGCGCGTTGAACTTCCGGCATATCTCCCTGGACAGCTCCAGGTGCTGGACCTGATCGTTGCCCACCGGCACGACCGTCGCGCGGTAGAGCAAGATGTCGGCAGCCATCAGCACCGGATAGGTGAAGAGGCCGGCGTTGACGTTCTGCTTGAACTGCTCGCTCTTCTCTTTGAACTGCGTCATCCGGTGCAGGTCGCCCATCGGCGTGACGGTCGAGAGGTACCACGCGAGCTCCATGTGCTGGGGCACGTCGCTCTGGACGAACACGGTGCACCGATCGGGATCGAGCCCCGCCGCCAGATAGGACAGCGCCGTGCCGAAGATGCGCGTCGGCATCTCGGAGGCTTCGTACTCGCTGGTTGCGGCATGTGCGTCCACGACGCAGAAGAGCGAGTCGTAGACGCCCTCGCGGCTGAGCGAGACCCAGTTCTTCAACGCCCCGAGGTAGTTGCCGATGTGAAGCTCACCGCTGCCCGTGGGCTGCATGCCGGAGAAGATGCGAGGTGCAGAGGTCATGTTCGCCAGGCGTCAGGTAGCCTCCCGAAGGAGCGCGGGCAAGTCCCTGCCGCCCCGAATTTGGCCCGAGGACCGCGACACTCGTTACGATTTCGTTCGAGAATGCACGGACCGACTCGGACGATTCGCCTGGAGTGGGCCGGCAAGAGCGCGCAGCTGGCGCCACCGCCGGCGCGGCTCGAGCCTCTGCGCGGCGGACACCCAGGGTGCATGCTGGTCCACGGCGACAACCTGCTGGCCATGCGCGCGCTCGGCGAGCGAGCCGGCTCGCCCTTCTCGCTGATCTACCTCGACCCGCCCTTCTTCACCGGTCGCCAGCACGAGCGGGTCGACCGACGGCGCGACCCCGAGACGGGCAACGTGGTGCGGTTGATGCGGCCTGCCTTCGACGATCGCTGGGACAGCCTGCAGCACTACCTGGGCGAGCTCGGGACGCGAGTCGAGGCCGCGCGGGCGCTCTTGGCGCCGGACGGCTGCTTGGTCGTGCACGTGGATCCCAAGACCAGCCACTACGCCAAGGTGATGTGCGACGAGATCTTCGGCCCCGAGTGCTTCGCCAGCGAGATCGTCTGGCGCTACCGGCGCTGGCCGGCCAAGACCAAGAACTTTCAGCGCGTGCACGACGTGCTGCTGCGTTACGTGGCGAAGGCGGACGTCGAGCCCAAGTTCCGGCAGCTGTACGAGCCGCTGGCGGCCTCGACCCTGAAGACCTGGGGCGACAAGAAGCAGCGCGCCGTGGTCGGGGGCGACGGGCGACGCACGCGTTCGAGCCGGACGGAAGAGGCGACGCCCGGCGCGCCGCTGGGCGACGTCTGGGAGATCGGCATCGTGGCGCCGATTGCCCGGGAGCGCACTGGCTACCCCACGCAGAAGCCCGAAGAGCTGCTCGAGCGCTTGATCCGAGCCTGTACCGATCCGGACGATCTGGTGCTCGACCCCTATGCAGGGAGCGGGACCACGCTGGCCGTGGCCGCGCGGCTGGGGCGTCGCGCGGTAGGCATCGACGTCGGCGGCGAGGCGGTGCGCGTGGCGCGCAAGCGCTTGAAGGCGCAGGGCGTCCGCCCTTACGAAGAGCGGGTCGTGCTCGAGGCGCCCGGTCCAGCCAAGACCAAGCCGGGTTCCCGGGCCACAGCGCTGGCGGGCTGAGTACACTCGCTGCGTGCGCTACCACCTGCCGAGCGGTGCCGAGGTCGAGCTCGGCGTCGGCGACCTGATCGAGCTGCCGGGGCTGCTCGGCGAAGAGCTCGCGGGCCTTCGCATGCGGACCAGCGTGCCTCTGCTCGAGCTGCCGCTCGGCGATCTCCACGTGATCCGCGCGCTCGCGATGCGCCTGGGCCTGGTCCCGGAGCCCGAGACGACCCTCCGCTGCAGCAACTGCCAGCGCGAGCTCCGCGTGCGGGCGTGCTCCACCCTCGAGCTGGGCCCGTTCCGTGACGGCGAGCTGGACGACGACGAGCTCGACGCGCCCTTCGACCACTCTCGCGTCTACGTCGTCCCGGCGCTGGGCGAGGGCGAAGAGAGCTCGCTCAGTCTGGCCCCCCGCACGGTGGGCGAAGCACTGCCGCTCCTGGTGGCGGTCTCGGCGACCCGCCCTCTGCGCATCACGTCGAAGGTCGTACGCGGGCTGGGGGTGGTCGAGCTCGACGGCGAGACCGACCCGCGGAAGATCGCGCGCCGGCTGGCTCAGGCGTCGGACGAGGCGTTCGACGCGATCGCGGCGTGGTTCGAGGACGCGCACTACCCGCCGCGCCTGGATCTGCCCCACGTCTGCCCGGACTGCGGGAGCACCGAGTGGGTGCCGGCACCGACTTCGCGTGAGCTTCGGACGAACCCCACCGGCCCCGCGGCTCCACCGGACGACGCCCACTTCCTCAGCGTGGACGAGTTCGAGAGCTTGGTTCGGGACGAGGCGGCGCGGGCCTACGCCGATCTCGGGGTTCGCGAGATCGCGCTGAGCGTGATCGAAGGACCGGCCGAGGTGGACGACGGCGGCGAGCCGCTGCTCGGCTGCTACCGTCCGCCCGATCCGGAGGGCTGGGTGCCGGCGCCGGCGGAGATCCGGCTCTTCTATCGGACCTTCGCCAACATCGCCCACGACCAGGGGCCCTACGACGTGGCGGCCGAGGTGCGTGAGACGCTTCGCCACGAGATCGAGCACCACCTCGGGTTCCTGTCCGGAGACGATCCCCTCGACGAGGAGGAGCACGCCGAAATCCAGCGCGAAGCGGCGCGACGGGTGGGCAAGCGGGAGATCGAGCGGCGGGCGGCCAAGGGCGTCGCCGCCGAGGTGAGGGGGTTCTTCGGGCGCACCTGGTACGTGTGGGTGATCGCCGGGCTGGTGACGCTTCTCGCGGCGCTGGCCGAGTCGCGCTAGCGTGAAGGCGTGGCACGGAAGGTCGAGGCACCGGTCCCGATCAACAAGCGCGGCAGCCCCGAGGCCATCGCGAAGCGTCGATCGGCGCGCGCATTCAACGAGCTGCTCGACCCCGCCGGATCATCGCGACTGGACGGGCGCACCGAGCAGCGCCGCCGTCGCCTCTTGGCCGAGCTCGAGTCGGGGAAGACCCGCGGTTCGGGCCGACCGCTCAAACCGGTGGACGTGCTCTCGCACGTGACCGAGCTCCTGGAGCTGGGCGAGAGCGTGGCCAGCATTCGCAAGGTGTGCCGGCCGCGGACCGCGCCGGTCGCCGACGCGCGGCTCGTCGAGACGGTCGGGCGGCTGCACCGGGCCTACGGCTTTCCCAAAGAGGCGTACGGATTCCTCGGATTCACCGAGGATGTGCTGCGACGCGCCGGCGTGGTCGGGCCCGCGCCGAAGCGGCGCCGGAATGAAAGCTGACCCGTGGCTTGCCGAGCCTCGGGGGCTCTTCTAAGAAGGGCGGGTCGCATGCGCCACCCGATTGCCTGGGCGCTGGCCCTGCTCGCCAGCACTGCCGTCGCTCAGAGCCCACCCGAGCCGGCGGGCAAGTCCGACGTGGCCGTGACCGTGGGGTCGAGCACGCTGACCGTGGCGGATGTCGAGCGCCGCCTCGGGACCGTTCCGGTGTTTCAGCTGTCGCAGTTCGGCAAGACACCGAACGAGATCAGGAAGAAGTTCGTCGAGACGGTGCTGGTGCCCGAGCTCTTGCAGGTCGAAGAGGCGCGCCGACGCGAGATCGAGAAGCAGCCCGCGACGCGCGACAGGGTCCGCGACACGCTGCGCCAGGCGATGGAGAACGAGCTGCGCGAGGCCGCCAACAGCGTCGCGCCGGACGAGATCAAATCTTACTACGACCAGAACCGACACCGGTTCAACACGCCGCGACGCTTGAAGCTCTGGCGCATCTTGGTGCGCGACGAGGCTGCCGCGAAGAAGATCTTGACTGACGTGAAGGCCAGCGAGGTGAGCTCGACCGAGCGCTGGAACAAGGCGGCCCGCGACGCATCGATCGACAAGTCCACCAGCATGCGCGACGGCGATCTGGGCTTCGTCTCGCCCGATGGCCAGACCGAGATGCCGCAGCTGCGGGTGGACCCGGGGCTCGTGGCTGCGGCGGACAAGGTCAAGGACGGCGAGCTGGTGCCCGAGCCGGTGAAAGAGGGGGAAAACTGGGCGGTGGTGTGGCGCCGGGGCAGCCTCGAGGCGGTGAGCCGCACGCTCGCTCAAGAGGCGCCGGCCATTCGCCAGGTCCTGTCTCGCGACAAGGTCACGGGGCAATCGACCGAGCTCGCGAAGAAGCTCGAGAGCGAGATGGTGAAGAACGTGAGCTACGAGCTCTTGAGCTACGTCAACGTCGACCCAGCCGGCGACGTGGGCGCACGCCAACGGCCCGGGGTCATCCCGCGCCATCGCGCGAAGAACCCCGGCGCGCCCCAGCGGGACGAGCGCGGGCTTCGCTGAGGGTCACTTGCCGGGCAGCGGGAAGCCCAGCTGTTTGAGCACACCGCGGAGCACGCGCTCTTCGTCTCGAGCGCGCTGGTGGTAGACCAAGAAGCGCTGCGGGTTGCCCTCTTTCGCAGCCTCGGCGGCGCGCTCGTGGTTTTCGAGCACCAAGAGCAGGTGGGGGTGCGCCTGGGCGATCTCTTTCGGGACCGTCATCGCGCCCGCGGCCTTGACCCGCGCCTGAGCGGTGGTGTGAACGACGCGAGCCAGCTCGCGATCCGAGAGGCGCCCGCGCAAGTAGTCCGAGTCCGTGCTCGCGCCCGAGATCAGCAGCGAGAGCCGATCGAGGTAGCTGCCGGCGAGGGCCGGAGCTGCGACCAGCAGCAGCGAAACCCCGGCCGAGAGCCCCAGGGCGAGCCATTTCCGACGGTTCAAGACTCCTCCGTTTCTGCCCACGCGGGACTCGCGAGGGCCGCTCGCGCCGCGGCAAACTCCGCGGCGCGCTTCGAGCGACCCCGGCCTCGGCCGATTTCGCGCGCGCCCACCAGCGCGCTCACCTCGAACCAGCGGTCGTGAGCGGGACCGCCGCTCTCGACCACCTCGTAGCGCGGAGTATCGCCGCGCAAGGCCTGGACGCGCTCTTGCAGCTCGCTCTTCGGATCGCGCGTCGCGTCGGCATCGAGCTGCTCGAGCTGCGGAACCAAGATGCTGGCGCACGCGGCGCGAGCCGCCGACAGGCCCGAATCGAGATAGGCCGCCGCGACCAGCGCCTCGACCGCGTCCGCGAGCACGTTGGTGCTGCCCCGCAGGCCGCTCGACTCTGCGCCCTTGCCCAAGAGCAGCGCCTCGGCGACGGCGTTCCCGCGACCCCAGGCGGCCAGCGCGTCGGCGTTCACCAGGCTCGCGCGCAGCCGGGTGAGGGAGCCCTCGTCGGCCTCGGGAAAGCGCTCGTAGAGCAGCTCGCTGGCGCACATCCCGAGCACCGCGTCGCCCAGAAACTCGAGGCGCTGGTTGTCGGCCTCGCCGCGTTGCTCGTTGGCGAAGCTCGGATGGGTCAGCGCTTGTTTCAGGTGCGGCGCGTCTTCCGGCAGCCCGAACGTGGTTGCGATCCGAGAGAGCATGGGTGACCCGTGGGCCCGAAGGTGTAGCCAAACCACGCGAAATGTCACCCTGGGAACCGGGCAGGCCCGGCGGCTGTCGGTCCAGAGCGATGGGATATGCTCTGTCCGTGGCTCACCTCATGGCCTGTCCGTTCTGCCGGCAGCTCTTCCCCCACGGGGAAGAGAGCAACTGCCCGGAATGTGGCGTTTCGCTCGAGTCGATGTCCAAGCTGCCACCGAGCCTGGACGCCCTCTCGGACGAGGTCGAAGAGGGTCAGATCACCCCACCCGAGCACCGTCAGCTGCCGTGGACCTATTTCGGCCGGGGCCGGGGCGCCCTGCTCGCATTGGCAGTGCTCGGACTGATCGCGTTCTTCTCACCCTGGGTCACGGTGACCGCCCCGAGCGACCTGACCCTCTCGGGCTTCGATCTGGCTCGGGGCCGCGCGGGCTGGCTGTGGGGCGGCGCGGTGGGCTGGTTCATCCTGCTGCCGCTGGTGTGGACCCGCCGCACCATCGCCAAGATGCGCGGCGTTCGCATCGTCAGCGTCGCGTTCGCCGCGCTCACGTTGATCGAGGTCGGGATGATGATGTCGCTGCCGCCGCAGAGCAGCCGCTTGCGCCCGGTGGAGCTCGCCTGGGGCTTCGGCATCTACGCGAGCGCTGCGGTGTCGGTGATCGCGATGGTCGTCGCCGCCCGATTCGGCGGCAGACTCGACGACTTGCCTGCGGTGCCCTGGCGCGACGACCGGGGGCGCCGACAGCGCGAGTCGAGCGCCGGCGAGACCCTGCACTGAGCCGGCCCCTCGCGGGATGCCCGGAAACGTGCTAGCGGTCGGGGGTGCGGAAGGTTGGAGCGCGCAAGGCTCCTTGGGGGGCCGCTGAGCAGCGGGAATCGACCGAGGTCGACGCTGGCAGCGATCCGGCGCTCGAGCTGATGGACGTGCCGGCCGCCGTCGTGTGCGCGTGGTGCGGTGACCCTTCGTGTCTCGGCGGCTGCCAGCTCGAAGAGACCACGCAGACCTCGAAGATCGTCGCCATCGTGCCCTGGGAGCGCCCTGGCTCGGCTCCCGGTCGACTCTGGGGTACGGCCAAGCTCTCGACCCTGGGCGCCGAGCAGTTCTTCGGCGCGCTGCCTGACGGCGACCTCGGCCCGCCCCTGCGCTTTGCGCTGCTCTCCGAGGCCCTGGCGGTCGCAGGCATGGCGGTGGTCGCGGTTCCGCTGGTGCTGGCCTTCGCGCCCTGGCTGCTCGAGTCGATCAGCCGCGATCCCTGGCTTCGCGCATGGCTCGTGCGCCTGCTCGCGTTCGGCATGCCCGGGCTGGCGGTGCTGATGGTCCTCTTGCACGCGCTGCACGGCCTGGGCCTCGACTTCGGCGCCCGGCGCGCCGGCGCGCGGTCGCGCACCCGGCGCAGCCTCCGGTTCGGGCTCTATTCGTGCGGGTGGGACCTGGTCACGCTCCCGGCGGGCCTCGGGATGCTGGCCATCACCGACGGCTTCACGGCGGCGCGCCGCGCCGTTCCGATGTCGCTCACGGTTCCGCGGCTCGCGACCCGCGCGTTCCTGCGGGGCGCTTACCAGCTGGACGACGAGGGGTCGGCGCAGGCGTCCCGCCGCGCGATGTGGCTCGCCAGCGCGCTGGCGCTGCTCGCGTGCGGGCTGTTCGGCGCGATCATGGTCGCCTTGGCGCTGCTCTAGGCAGACGCCGACTCAGAACATCGCGCCGACTTCGAGGGCGATGGTCCACTGGCGTGGGGTGCCGTCGAGGTCTTTCTTGTCGGCGTCCGAGTTCTGCGCGTCCGCGGGATCGACGATGTCGGTGATGAACTGGCCACCGACCATGACCATCTCGTAGCGGTAGTTCAGACCCAAGATCAGGCGCTGCCGCTCGAGGCGCACCTTCTTGAAGACGACGTTGTTGTTGAAGTCGAGGGGGGAGCCGCCGGCGCAGATGGGCTGGCCGTCGTACAAGCCCGGCTTACTCGGGTCGTTGTTGCCCGGCAGGTTCGCGCCGGCGTAGTTGCAGTACCCGACGGCGTCGGTCGCCGGGGTGAGGTCGACCAGGCCCGAGTCGCCGAAGATCCAGAGGTACTGGTAGCCGAAGTAGGGCGTGATGACCGACGAGTCGGCGATCGGGAGGGGCTTGGAGATCTGCGCGTCGAGGCCCGCTACCGTGAGCTGGAACTGCGGGGTGCCGGTGATGGTGCGAACGCCGCCCCCGACCGCGAGGTCGGGCAGGATGCCGGGCAAGCCGCTTCGGAAGCCTTCGAGGACCGAGAGCCGCACGTCGGCGCCGCCGGACACGATGCTGGTGTTCGGCATGAAGCCGACCTGGCCCGTGACCTCGAGTCCAAAGCCGAAGCTCTTCCGGATCTTGAGCGAGTAGAGCGACAAGATGTCCGACGGGCTCTTGTTCTTGATCGACGCCTTCTTGGTGTTGGGGTCGACCTTGCCCTGGGTGCCGCGCTTCCAGTAGTCCGCGCCCGAGTCGATCTTGGTGTAGTCCGCCTCGATCGACAGGTGGAACCCGCCGAAGCCCGTGGTGCGGGCCGCGTGCATGGCGGTCGGCGCCAGGGCGAACCCGAACTGGTTGATGAGCTGCTTGAACGCCTTGTGGTCGGGGCTGCACCACGCCCGACCGGTGTCTTGCGTGAGCTGCGCCATCGTCGTGGGGTCGTCCACCCACTCGCCCGCATCGGTGCGGCAGCGCGCGTCCGTGACCAGGCGCTCGAGCGCAGGGTCCATGGGCTCCGCGGCGGCGACCGAAGCCGCCGCGGTTACGAAAATTCCAGCAGCTACCGCTGCATAGTGAGCCTTGATTCCCACCGCACTCTCCGCCGGGCCGAGGCTACTTGCCGGCCGGGATCATCGTCAAGCTCGGGGCTTGTCCGCCGGCCTTATGGCCGAGAAGCGGCACCCAGCCTAAGCTCTGCCTCCATGCCCGGCGACGAGCCCCGCCTCCGGGGCCAGATCCACGACCGACCGTTCCACGTCGTGCTGGTCGAGCCCGAGATCCCGCCGAATACCGGAAACGTGGCCCGAACGTGCGCTGCGACCCGCTGTCCCCTGCACCTGGTCGGTCCCCTGGGGTTCAGCATCGACGAGCACGCGGTCCGCCGGGCGGGCCTCGACTACTGGCACCTGGTCGAGGTCCGACAGCACCCGGACCTCGATGCCGCCGAGCAAGCCATCGCGCCCTCGCGGAGCTGGCTGTTCAGCGGCAAGGCCCGGCGGAGCTACCTCGAGGTCGACTACCGGCTCGGTGACGCCCTGGTCTTCGGCAAAGAGAGCGTGGGGCTCGCGCCGGAGCTCCTCGAGGCGCGCGGGGACTCGGTCGTGGGGATCCCGACCTTGGGTCAGGTCCGATCGCACAATCTGGGGAACGCGGTGGCCATCGCCCTCTACGAGGCGCTTCGCCAGAACGGGCTGCTCGTCGTCAGCGAACGATGACCCGTGGGGACGGACCGGTGAAGTCGGCGTGTACGCTGCGCTTGGCGCCGGCGGTGAGGGTCACCTGGGCGCCGGTGCGCAGCCCCAGAGTGCTGTTCTCGAAGCTCACGAAATAGGTGCCCGGCGCGAGCTGAGCGCCAGACACCGGCGTCGTGCCGTACGACTTTCCTCCGACGCTGACCGACGAGGGCGGCTCGGCCGACAAGGTGAGCGAGACTCGCACGCTTGGGTCGACCGCGCCGCTCGCTGTCGTGGGGGCGTGGGCCGAAGGTCGGACCGGTGGGCGATCGGGCGTGACCGACGTGCTCGGCGGAGCCGACGGGGGCACCGACGGCGCGAGCGGTGGCGCCACCGCGCTGATCGAAGCGGAGGGCCCGGCAAGCGGCGAATTCGGCTGATTCGCCGGGACGGAGGCGCGCGCGCCCCACCACACCGCGGCCGCCACCGCGCCGACCACCGCGAGCGTGACCAGGGGCCTGGCCGCACGCCGGGGCTCGGGGCGTCGCTCGGCGCTGGCCGTCGCCGGCGGCGGCTCTTCTTGCACCGCGCTCGCGATCGGTCGGGTGGACATCGCCTCGCTCGCGGGCGCCGGCTCGACCACCGCGTCGTCCGGAGGTGGCGGCACGCTCGGCAGCTTGCGCGTCCACTCGACCAGGTCGTTGCGCACCGCGAAGGTCTGCGTGTCGCCGATGCTCGGCGCGCGCCGGGTGACCAGGACGTTCTCGAGGGGTTGGGGCTCTGCTTCGGCGACGCCGAGCAACCACGGGCTCGAGGCCAGGAGCTTGCGGCGCACGCGACGCACTCGGGTGCCGATGCGTCGCGAGACGTCGCCCAGATCGGCGGTCTTCACGAACTCGCGGAGCGGGCGCGCCAAGAGCTCGGCGCTCTGGGGCCGGTCGGCTGGCTTCGGGGCGATGGCCGCCTGCATCAAGTCGGAGAGCGGCTCGAGCTCGGGCACCAGCTCGCCGACGCGGGGCGGCACGTCGCCCAGCGCTTTCAGGCAATCGGCGGCGGTTCGCCGGCGAAACGGCGGCTGGCCGGTCCAGGCCTCGATGAGCAGCGCACCAACCGCGAACACGTCGGTGGCGGGGGTGAGCGCGTCACCGGCGATCTGCTCCGGCGCCATGTGGCCCGGTGTTCCGAAGAGCTCGCTGCGCTGAACGCCCGCGTCCGGCAGGGTCACCGGGGCGGCGATCCCGAAGTCGATGATCCGGACCGCGCCCTCCTCGTCCAACATCACGTTGCGCGGGGTGACGTCGCGATGAACGATGCTGGCACGCCGGTGGGCGTAGTCGAGGGCGCGGCAGATCTCGATCCCCAGGTAGGCGCCCTCTTCCGGCGAGAGGGTTCCGGTCTCGTTCAGCACCTCCGAGAGCGTCACGCCCTCGCAGAACTCCATCGCGATGTAGTAGACGCCTTGTTCGACGCCCAGCTCGTAGACCGGTACGATGTTCGGGTGCCCGAGCTCGACGGCGGTCTTCGCTTCCTCGACGAAGCGCCGGACGAAGGCCTCGTCCGAGGCGAGCTCGGGGCGGATCTGCTTGACCACCAGGCGCTTCTCGAACCCGACCGCACCGCGTAAGGTTGCGACCAGGACCTTGGCCATGCCCCCCGCAGCGATCTCTCGCTCGAGCACGTACTTGCCGAAGAGCTGGGGGTACATCTGGCGCGACAATGGTAGCGCCCTCTGGGCCATTCTGCTGCTTTCTGGCTGTGCGCCGGACCAAGACCCGGACCGTATCCTGCGCGTGCAGGCCCACTTGCCGGCGGCCCACGCCGCGGGCACGGGCGGCCTGTCCATCGAGCTGACCGCCCTCGGGGACTTCGAGGGCTCGAACGCCACCTCGAAGATCGCACCCGGCGACGCGCGGGGTCTGGCGCTGCCGTTCCCGGCGCAGACCCGGGCGGTGAGCGCCCGCGCGAGCGGCGGGGCCAAACGATTCATCGGAATCGGCAGCGCCGCACCCGGGGGCAACATCGACGTGCTCTTGTGGCGAAGCGGCGAAGCCTCGGAGCTCTCGGGCGCCGACTTCCCCGCCGAGCCACTGGGCGTGTCGCTGGGCGTCGACGCGGGGCAGCGGACGCTCCTGGCCGCGGGCTCGCGGGTGGCCAGCGCGGACGCGAGCCGCGCGTACACCGTGGACCTGGCCACCGGTGTCGCGCAAGAGGTGCCCGACGGCATGCTTCCGGCACGCGCCTTCGCCACCGTCACGCCCTTCGGTCCGAGCGCGATGCTGGTCGCAGGCGGCGTCGACCCCACGCTCTCGGGCGGGGATCTGGCTTCGGCACCCGCCATCGCGTCGGCGTCCGTCTTCCACCAAGACGAAGGGCGCTTCGATCGATCGCGGCTGATCGCGCTGGCGCAGCCGCGATCGCGCCACGCTGCGGTGGTGCTCGAGAGCGGCGAGACGTTGCTGATCGGTGGCTCGGGTCCGAACGGAGTGCCGCTCTCGACGCTCGAGGTCGTGTCCCCGGAGGACTCGTCGGCGCGGATCGCGGGGCTCGCGACCCTCGAGAGTGCCCGCGAGCTCCCCCGGGCGCTGCGTCTCACCGACGGCAGCGTCTTCGTCGGAGGCGGCACCCTGGGCGGATCGCCAGTGGGCGTGCTCGAGTGGCTGTCGCCCGACGCGAAGGCGTTGACCTTTCTGCAGGGGGACCTGGTCCTCGCCGAGAGCCACTCGTTCGCCGCCATGCCCGACGGGGGCGTGCTGAGCGTCGGCGTGTGCGTTCCCAAGACCGTGCAGGCGTGCGCTGGCGATGCCGCGAAGCGCAGCGTGATCTGGTTCCGACGGGGCGGCGCGTTCGACGTGCTCCCGCCTTTGACGTTCACCCCGTCGAGCGCAGCGCTGGTCGCTGCTGGCGCCGGCGCGCCGTGGCTGTACGCGACGGTCGGCCCGATCACGACGTTCCGCTATTTCGATCCCTGGACCGGCCGCTTCGAAGAGCCCGCAGAGCGGCCCGAGCAAGGGCCCGATCCCGATCTTCCCGCCCCGATCGGGGTCGACCCGGGTGCCTTCGTCTGGCTCGAGCGCGCCGGGGTCGGCGCCTTGCGCGGCTTCCGGCACGACGTGCGGGGTGTGTTCGCGCGGGACCTCGCCCCGTTGCTCCTGGCCGGCCGCGAGCACATGGCGCCGAACAAGTTCCCCTCGGGCGTCTCGAAGTCGGGGGTCGAGTACTCCGCGGGTGGGCTGGGCCTGGCCGGCGTCGAGTCCCGGGCGGTCGTGGCCGACACGACCTACGCCGACGTCGATCTGGCGATCACCATGACCTCCGGCGCGCCGCCGGTGGTCGAGCTCGGCGGGGCCCGCGTGGGCGGGGGCGAGTGCCCCTGGCCGGACACGACCGCGTCCGAGCCCGGCGAGGTCCTCCGCGTGCAGCGCCGCGCCGAAACGGCGACGCTCGAGCGGCGGGGTCACACGCGGTCGTGCGCGGTCGTGAGCGGCCGAATCAGCGTCTCGCTCGCGGCGGCCGGCGGGGGGAAGACCTTCGTGCGCGCCCTCGAGATCCGGCGGCGCTGAGCGCGTCAGCGCTTGAAGAACTTGCCGAGCAGTCCGCCTTTTTGTTTCTCTTCTTTGGCCTCGCCGCGCATGGCGAACAGTCGCACTTCGCGCGCGGCGTCGGTGTTGTTTGGGTGGTGCCGCGCCACCCAGCGGAAGTCCACGACCGCTTGCTCGAGCCGCCCCGCGCGCTTGAGCAGGTCGCCGCGAGCCATGCGCACGCGCTCGTTCTCCGGCTCCTTTTTCACGGCGTCGTCCATCATGGCGATCAGGTCGCTGTAGTCGCCCTTGACCGATCGAGCGGGCTTCTGCGCCTCACACTGCACCCAGAGCGCTCGGTACTCGGCCTGCTCCGGATCCCCATCGATTGCTTGTTTGGCCAGCACCTCGGCCTCGGCCAGGTTGCCCTTTCGGAAGTACACCGACGCCTTCTGGTAAGCGACGACGGCGTTCATGATCTTGTTGACCTCTTGCTGCTCGGCCTCGGTGCCGCCGCCGTCCTTCACCAGCACGTCGTAGTCGCGGCGCCGGTCGTCGTCGGTGAGCACCTGATGCGCCTCGGTCATCCGGGCAAAGACCCGGACGACGTCGTCTTTGACCGCAGCAAGCTCGGGACCGAGCCGATCGGGGTGCCACTTCTTCGCGAGATTGAAGAACGCCGCCGAGATCTCGGGGCTGGCCGCCTTCACGGGAACCCCCAGCATCTCGTAGTAGTTCTGGTGGGGCATCGTCTCGTCGAGCAAGCGCAGCTCTCTGCGGAGCTCGACCAGCTGGGGGGGCTCGCTGCGGGGCGCGACCGAGGCCGGCGCTCGGGTCGACGGAGGTGGCGCCGCACTCGGGGACGAAGCCGGAATGGGCAGCGAGCCGAGCAACGCCGCGATCGGCGACGACGCCTGCGGCGAGGAGGGCAATGGGGCGGCGGCAGGCCCGGGTCTCACCGACGGCGGCGGCGCCATGGCCGGGGCGCGCATCGAAGGCGGCGCCGCGGAGCGCTTCGCGCCGATCCCGAGGGGGGGCGCGCCCACGTCGAGGTGCCGGGTGATCATCAGCGTGAAGATCAGCCGCTTGGTCTCGACCATGTCGGCGACGCCCGCGTCGAGCAACTCGGCCAAGGTCTGAGGTTTGGCTCGGATCACGTCGGTCACCGCCCGCTCGGAATCCGAGAGGCGAAACCGCGCAATTTGTGCCGACGCGTGCAGTCGAAGCTGCCGAGCCCCGAGCCGCGCGAGAGCCAGGTCCACGCGCTGCACGTTCTCGTAGCGTCGAATGCCTCGCCAGATCACTCCGAGGGGCTCCAGCTTGACCGGGCCCCCGCCCCACTTGTCGAGGAAGTTCTTGCCCTCGTAGAAGGCGTACCCGGTCCGGGGGTCGAGGGCGAACATCCACACCACCTGCCGCAACAGCTGCTCGGCCAGGGCCGCATCGAGCGTCGGCCGATCGATGGCGCCCGCTTCGAGCAAGAGCTTGCCGTGGAGCGCGTGCTCCTTGGCCACGCGCGCCAAGGTGGCGTTGTAGACCTCTTCGTCGATCTTGCCGAGCTCGAGCAGAAGCCGACCGAGGTGGATCACCGGTTGCCCGGTCTTGGCGTTGGCGGGTGCGCCGTCGACCAGGTAGAGCGCGCTCTTCTGCCGGTCCGGCGTCTGAAAAATGAACGAGCCCGTCAGCCCCTTGTCGAGCGCATAGACCAAGAGCTGCGAGAACGGCGTCGTCTCGAGCTTGCCGGTCGCGGTCGCTTCGGACATGGGGCCGATGAGACTAGCAGAGCCGAGGCGGCGCGGGACCCGCCGGGGACTTCCAGCGGAATTGACCCGCTGCCCGGGGGCTTTGGGCGCGACGCTTGGCGTCGCCCCGTGTCCTTGGCAAGGTCACGGCCTGATGCCTCGCGGCCAAATCCTCGTCGTCGACGACGAGCCCTCCATTCTGAGCACGCTGAAGAAGGCGCTCTCGCTCGAAGGCTACACGGTGGACGTCGCCGGGGGCGTCGCTCTGGCCGAAGAGCGCCTGTCGAAGCGAAGCTACGACGTGCTCTTGCTCGACGTCTCGCTTCCGGACGGGAACGGCGTCGAGCTGCTCGAGCGCCTGCGCAAGTCGGGGGTCGACACGCCGGTCATCATGATGAGCGGGCACGCCACGATCGACACCGCCGTGCGGGCCACGCGCCTCGGCGCCCTGGACTTTCTCGAGAAGCCCGTCTCGACCGATCGCCTGCTGGTGGTGCTCGAGAACACGCTCCGCCTGATGCGCGCCGAAGAGACGGCGGCCGAGCTGCGGGCCGAGACCGGCTTCTTCGACGAGCTGATCGGCCACAGCCGCGCGATGCGCGACCTGCGCGAGCAGGTCACCCGGGCGGCGAAGGCCGCGGCCAGCGTGCTGATCACCGGCGAGCGGGGCACCGGAAAAGAGCGGGTTGCCCGGGCCATCCACCGCGCGTCGCCGCGAGCCAAGGCTCCCTACGAGAAGCTGAACTGCGCAGCGGTGCCCGCCGAGCTGATCGAGAGCGAGCTCTTCGGCCACGAGGCGGGCGCGTTCACCGGCGCCACCAAGCAGCGGCGCGGCAAGTTCGAGCGCGCCCACTCGGGCTCGCTCTTTCTGGACGAGGTCGGCGACATGCCCCTGGCCATGCAGGCCAAGCTCTTGCGCGTGCTGCAAGAGCGCGAGATCGAGCGCGTGGGCGGCAGCGAGGTGCTGAAGGTCGACGTGCGCGTCGTGGCGGCCACCAATCGCGACCTGGTCGCGGCCTGCCGCGATGGCGGCTTCCGCCCCGATCTCTACGATCGGCTCAACGTGCTGCCCCTCGAGTTGCCGCCGTTGCGCGCGCGCCGCGAGGACATTCCCCTCTTGGCCGGTCAGTTCTTGACCCAGGCTGCGAAGGCCAACGCTCGCCCCGGCGTGACCCTCGAGCCCTCGGCGCTCGAGGCGCTGACGCGTCACTCGTTTCCGGGCAACGTGCGCGAGCTGCGCAACTTGATCGAGCGGCTGGTGATCCTCAGCCCCGATGACAAGATCACCGGTGAAGACGTCGCTCGTTCGCTCGGGCTCTCGGCGACCGTGGCGCACACCGGCCTCTATCGCTCGGGGGTGCCCTTCCGCGTGCTGGTGGACGAGGCCGAGCGCACCATCTTGGAAGAGGCCATGGCGCACCACGGCGGGCAGATGGCCGCCACGGCCCGAGCGCTGGGCCTGGAGCGCAGCCATTTGTACAAGAAGGCAAAGGCCCTGGGGCTGCGCGGCAAGGACGAGCCGGAAGAGTGACCCGCCCGGGCGCGACTTTCTGAGCGTGCGAGTCGAGGCTAGAGTACCGGGGTGAAAGCCACCCGCGTCGCGCTGGTCTCGGTCATCCTTGCTCTCGCCGCGCTCCTGGCGGCCCCGGGCTGCAGTCGCAGCGCGCTCGACCTGGACGACTCGGCCGGGGCAGGCGGCGCCGACGGCGGGGCGTCGTGCGGGGACGGCAAATGCAAGGCCGGCGAGTCGTGCTCGACCTGCCCGCTGGACTGCGGCCTGTGCGAGACCTGCAACGACGGCGCCTGTGACCCGAGCGAGAGTTGCTCTTCGTGCCCCGAGGACTGCGGGCTGTGCGGCAGCTGCGGCAACGGCACCTGCGACGCGGCCGAGAGCTGCCTGTCGTGCGGCCAGGACTGCGGCGCGTGTCCGACCTGCGGCGACGGCTACTGCAAGGGCGCCGAGACCTGCCAGTCGTGCGCGCCGGACTGTGGCAAGTGCGAGACGTGCGGCGACGGCAGCTGCAAGGCCTCCGACGGCGAGTCGTGCTTCACCTGTCAAGAGGACTGCGGCAAGTGCGCCGGCTGCGGCGACGGCGCGTGCACCGGCAGCGAGACCTGCGCGTCGTGCACCCAGGACTGCGGCGTGTGCAGCGTGTGCGGCAACGGCAAATGCGAAGCGACGGCGTTCGAGACCTGCTCGAACTGCAACCAAGACTGCGGCGAGTGCGAGCTGCTCTCGTGCTTCATGATCGTGACCTGCGCCCTGGGCTGCGTCGAGCTTCAACAAGACCCGCCGAGCTTCAGCGTGTCGTGCGTGGCGAACTGCGTCTCGAAGGGCTGCGCCGACGTGCAGTTCTTCGTCGATCAGACGCTGAGCTGCGCCTTCCAGCACGTGAACGAGATCGCCGACTGCGCCGACGGCCCGGGCAGCGTCATGACGTGCGCGCAGAAGTTCTGCGGCGCCGAGCTCAAGGCGTGCTTGGGCGCGACCTGTGAATAGTGCTCGAGCCTAGAGCTTCAGCTTCTTGAGGCGCGCGTTGTTCGGATCGAGCTTTCGGGCCAGGGCCGCGTTCTTCTGCGCCGCCGGGCGGTTCGGCACCAAGAGATAGGTCTCTGCCAGCTGCGCGTGGGCATCGGCCTTCTTCTCGGGTCGGCCCGGACAGAGCACGGCGCTCTCGAGCTCGAAGACCGCCCGGGGGATCATCTTGTTCGCCACCAAGACCTCGGCGAAGAGTGCGTGGGTCTCGAGGCCGCTGACCTCGACCCAGAGTGCGCGCTCGCCGGCGTCCTTCGCTTCTTTGTACAGCTTCTTGTCCAAGAGGGCGCGCATCAGGCGGCGGTGCACGCGCCCGTCGTGCTCTTCGATCAACGCGAGCTTCCGCAGGCCCTCCAGCTCCTTGTCGGCGCGCCCCTGCTTCTTCGCCAGGTCGACCAACGCGGAAATGGGCTCGGGAGCGGTCGGATCGTGCTTGTGGGCGCTCTCGAGCGCCGCCGCCATCTTCGGGGTGTCACCCTTCGCCTCCGCGATGTCGGCCAGGGCCATCTGCACCGAGTAGCCGTCGCTGCCGCCGCTGACCAGACTGGTGAGCAGGGCCTCGGCCTCGGGCACCTGCTTCTTCCCGAGGGCCAAGCGCGCCTTGATCCAGATCGCGTCAGCGAACTTCGGATCGGCCTTGAGGGCGGCCTCGAGCGCGGTGGTGGCCTCGTCCTTCTTGCCGCTCTTGAGCGCGGCCAGCGCGTACGCCGTCTGCTTGGTCGGGTCGTTCGGCGCTTTCTCGGCCTCGGCCTTGGCCTTGTCGTACGGGCCGGAGCGCGAGATCGGGACGAACTGGCCCTTGAAGCGCGACAAGCGCTGCTCGGCCCAGCCGCGGAACTCCTGGTCCAGCGCCTCCGCGCTGACCCCGAGCGCCTTCTGCACCGCGTCCGGCGTCGTCTTGCCCTCGCCCCACAGGCGCAGCATCTCGGCCATCTTGGCCATGCCGTGCTTCTTGACCAGCATCACCATGATCTGGCTCGACGCGTAGTAGGCCGTTGCCACGTCGCTCATCTCTTCGGCCCGCGTGAAGGCCTTGGTCATGGCCCCCACCTTGGGCAAGCGATCGCTGCGCAGCGCTTGGTACAGATCCGGATCGTGCTCTCGGGCCCACTCGGCGCGCTCGACCAAGGTCTCGTGCTCGGCCAGGCCCTCGGTGAACCAGCGCGGAACGTGGCTCTTCGAGAGCTGAATGTGGAACACGTGGGCGAGCTCGTGCCAGAGGGTCATCCCCAGGTTGAACTTCTCGTGCATGGTGCTCATGCTCGCCAGGGTCTTGCCGAAGCACACCCCCTGAATCGCGGTCGAAGGCAGGCCGCTGGTGCGGATCGCGAAATTCGGCCGCTCGGCGTAGAGCTCGATGCCCACCGGCGTGCTCGGGGTGAAGCCGTAGTCCTTCACCATCTTCTTCCACGCAGTCTCCATCAGGCCCGGCACGTAGCGCTCGAGGATCGCCTTCTCGTCCTTGTGGTACCGGAACGTGAACAGCTTGTGCTTCACCGTCACGTAGTGCTGGGGGATGTCCCGGTCGTACAGGTTCAGCGTGTTGTACACGCGCACGTTGAACGGGTCCTTGTCGAACGCGGTCTTGAGCGACTTCACGCCGTCGTCGTCGTTCCCCGAGCGGATCAGGTTGAGCCCCAGCTGCGCGTGCGCCTTCGCGTCCCGGTTGTCGAGCCGCACCGCCTCGCGCATCATCGCCACGATCTCGTCGTAGCGGTGCTCCCAGTCGGCGAAATCGCCGATGATCTGGAACATCTTGGTGTAACGCGGGTTCAGGTCGAGCACGGCCTTCTTGGCCGCCGCGAAGCCCGCCGTGTCGTCGGCCAAGAAGCGCGCCGCGGCGCGCATGCTGAGCAGCTCGAGATCCCGCGGGTTGTGCTTCAGGCCCTCGGCGACGTGCTTCTCGGCGTCCGGAAGCTCCATGTCGCGGAGGGCGATGCCCGCCAGGACCACGTAGGGCCGGCCCAGCTTCGGGTTCACGGCCAGCGCCTTCCGCGCCAGACGCTCGGCCTCGTCGAAGTCGAAGGCTTGCTCCAGCTTGACGAACGCCAGGGTCACCAGTGCCTCGGGGTGGTTCGGCGCCTTCGCCAGCACCTCTTTGGTGACCTCTTCCGCGTGGCCCGGATCGTACTTCTCGAGGAACAGCTCGGCGCGCCACATCAAGGTCTGGACGTCGCTCTTGAGCACGCGCTCGGACTCGTTGAATGCGTCGTTGGCGTCCCGAGGCGCGCGGAGCAAGTGAGCGGCTCGCCCGACCAACGACAGACCCGGTCCGTCGGTCTTGGTGATCTTGTCGTCGTTGTAGTCGCTGACCAGGGTCATCAGCACGGGCTCGGCGTCTTGCTCGGCGCCCCGCTCGAGCAACACCTCGCCCAAGAGCAACCGCGCGCGCCGCGCCTCGGGGTCTTTCTCGACCTTGCGCAGCGCCGCCTCGGCCTCGGCCAGCTTGCCTTGGCGGCGCAGCGCCTCGCCCTCGACCCAGGCCGCACCCAGCTTGGCCGCCTTGTTCGCGCTGGCCGTGCGCGCGGTCTTGACGGCTTCGTCGTAGCGGCCGGTCACGAGCAGCGTCTCGGAGAGGCCCAGGGCCGCTTCCGCGCGTTTCGGGCCGCCCAACGCGGCGCGAAAGTGTGCCTCCGCTTCGCCGTACTTGCTCGCCTCGAGCGCCTCGCGACCGGCTTTGGCTCGGTCGGCGACGGGCGCGGCCGGCTTCTTGGCGGCGGGCTTCGGCGCTGCCGGCGCGGGTTGCGCGGCGGCGGGGGCACAAGCAACCAGCGGCAGGGCGAGGAAGACGAGGTGCGAGAGGCGGACGCGCATGATGGCTGCCGCTTAGATTAGTTCAACGGCAGAGGTTTGGGTCACCCCTCGCTCGTCACGGGTCTTCGGGTCCCCGCCGCCAGCGTGTGATGCGCCGCGGCCAGGGCGGCGCGTCCGGACCCTGGCGCGCTCGCCATTCGGCCCGCACGGCGGCCGTCGCCGCCTGGCAGAGCCAGGCCGGCGGATCGGGCGGCTGCCACCCACCGAAGCTCACGCGACCGCCGGCGTCGACTTCGAGGGCGCTGCGCCAGATCTGGTCGCCGGCCGAGATCTCCACCGCGTAGCGACGCTCGCCTTCGAGCACCAGGTTCAGCCTGCCGCCGGACACCCGCCGACCTTACACTAGGGCTCGGTGCCGATCTTGGTCTTCGCCCAAGCTGCCGACCAGGTCGTCGATCTCGCGGGCCTGGTGCGGAGCGCCACGCGGCACTTTCGCCTGGAGCTCGAGGTGCTGAGCGCTAGCGGCGGGGCGGCACGCGTGCGGCTGTCGGGCGCGAGCTTCACCCTGCGTGCCCGGGCGGCCACCGCGACAGATCTCGAGCGAGCCCGGCGCGCCGAGCTCGCGGGGCGCGCGGCGGGCATGTCCGATCTGGCGGCGCGCTGCGCCACGGTGTGGGAGGTCGAGCCCGAGCCCGGCGCGAGCGAGCGCGCGCTCCATCAGCTCTGCGCCATCGCCGCCGCCACGGCGCTCGGACCGGTGCTGCCCCCGGACGACTCGACCCTGTACGGCGTGCGGGGCGCGATGCAGCGCGCGGACGCGCTCGGCTCGGAGTCGTGACCGCGCGGTCAGCGCGCGTGACAGGGTTTTCGCAGCACGATGCTCGAACCCGCGAGCCCCGCGTCACCGGTCACCAGCACCCGCGCCCACCCGGGCCGCGTGAGCGCCGCCGCGCCGTAGCCGCTGCTGTGCTCCCCTTCCTCGCCGCTGTGCGGCAGGGCCCTGCTCTGGATCTCTTTCCACCCCCGCGCGGCCCGCTGCAGGAACACCGCGCGACCGGAGTAGCTCCAAGTTCGGTAGTAGCGACGCACTCCTCGCGAGTCCGTGGGGGTGTGCCGCATGCCTCCGCCCGAGCGCTCGTCGAGCACCAGCGTGCCGTCGGGCAGGTCGGCCGGCGGCCGATAGTACGAGACGTCGACGGGGAAGGGCTCGGGGTCGCCGGTGCGAAGCTCGGCGTCGACCGGCAGAAATGACAGCGATTCGCTGCCGGCGCGAAGGAACACGCCGGCTCGACCGGCGAGCTCGGCATGCCAAACGGATGCGCAGCGGGCGCCGGTGGGCACGGATTTCTTCTGCGTGCGCCCGGTGGTGATCTCGACCGAAAAGAGCTCGAGCCCCGACGCCGTCGGGCGAGCCACGACGAAGTGATCCCCCACCTGCCAGCTCCCCCACCCGCTGCACTCACCGTCGAGCTGCGCCAGCACGCGCGAACCGCTGTCGTCCAGCCACGTGATCTCCATGGCGTCGAAGCGATCGTCGGGCGAGGCGACCGCGACGCAGCTTCGGCCAGCGCAGCCGGCGGCCCAGGCCGTCGCCGGCACCTCGGGTCCGATCCGCTTGCCGTCGGGCACCGCGTAGAGCGCCGTCTTGCCGTGGTACCGCGTCGGGGTCACGCCGTAGTCGACGTAGTAGAGACCGATCAACGCGCGCTGTCCGTCCGAGGCGAAGGCCTTGGGAGTTCCGCCTTTCGGGAGATCGGTGATGGGCGTCGCCGATTCGACCTTCGGAGCGTCGGCGTCGGTGAGGTCGAGGGCCCACCAGCGTGACGAGCTCGAGTCCAGGAAGCGCACGCGCCGCGCGCTCTCGACGGCGCGCTCGCCGGCGGGCACGGGCAAGGCCACGGCCTCGATGGCGCCGCTCGGGCCAAGGTGCAAGAGCTCGGAGGCATCGGCCCGGCGGGCCCTGACGAAGCTCTTGCCGCCCCAGTGCCCGATCACCGCAGCCTGGCGCCACTCGATCGTCTCGGGCGGGTCGTCCGCCGCGCAGCTGAGAACGCCGGCCGGCGCCGCGCGCTCGGCGCCGGGCCCAGCGGAGGCCGGCGGCACCCTGACCCCGGCCCTGGTGCTGCGTGCGCCGCCGGGCGTGCAGGCCACGCACCCGAGCGCGAGCACGACGAAACCGCGCACCATCCGGTGATTGTACACGGTCGAACCCGGACTACACTTTCCCGATGCTCGAGCTGATCTGCAAGAAGACTTGAAGCACCTGTCGCAAGGCGGTCGCCTTGCTCGACGAACACGGCGTGAAGTACCGCTACCGCGAGTACACCGAAGAGCCGCTGACCGGGGCCGAGATCAGCAAGGTCCTGAAGGCCCTGGGGCTGCGGCCCAAGGAGGTGATTCGCAAGAACGACAAGGCGTACGCCGAGCTCGAGCTCACCGGCAGCGAGCCCGACGCGAAGCTCGTGGCGCTCATGGCGAAGCACCCGACGCTGCTCCAGCGACCGATCGGCGTGAAGGGCAAGCAGGCGGTCATCGGGCGCCCACCCGAGAAGCTGCTCGAGCTGGCCTGATCACGAGCGCGGCCCTTCAGGGGATCTGGACGCCCAGCTGCCGGAGGTACGAGATCGAGTCCGCGTACACGTCTTTGCGCGCGACCAGCCCGTCTCGCATCGGAAGGATGTCCATCCCCTTCCAGCTGAGCCGCTTGCCCGTCGCCGGCAGCGGGCTCCCGCCCCTCGTCACCGGCCGGTCGTGGGTCGCCGTGGCCGTCCACTCTTGCACCACCAGATCGTCGCGCACGTGAACGCGGCGGGTCTCGAAGTGTAGATCCGGGAAGGTCGAGAACACCCCGCTGACCAGGGCCCGGATCGCGTCCTTCCCCACCGCCAGCCCTCCGCTCGTGTGGTTCTCGAACACCGAGTCGTCGGTGTGCAGGGCGACGATCGCCTCGACGTCATGACGATTCCAGGCGTCGTTGTAGCGAGCAATCACGGCGCAGAGCGGATGATCGGCGGACATGCGCCAAGCTTAGGTGCGCCGACCGGGAACGGACACTGGGGCCACGCTCGCCGGGGTTTCCCTCGGTCAGAACGCATACGACAGGGTCCCGCCCGCGCTCGGCCCGCCGCTGGTGGCCAGCCGCGCCTGGTAGCCCCCGCGCAGCGCTGCCCCGAAGCCGCCGCCCAGATCCAGGGCCACCTCGCCGAGCAGGCGCACGCCGTACTTCTCGGCGCTCGGCATGTTGGTGATCTCGACGATCGGCGCCACCGTGACCCGGTCAACGGCCACCACGTCCATCCGGGTGAAGAAGCGGCTGCCGAAGGTCTGGATCGCCTCGAACCCGAGGGTGAGCTTGCTGCCGTAGGGGTCGCCGAGCAGAAGCGCGCCGCCGGTGCCCCACGAGAAGCCGACCTCGGTCACGCTGCTCAGGAGCTCGGCCTCCACGTGGATTTGATCGTGGAGCCTGAAACGCACGGTGGGCGCGCCGTAGTTGAGACCCACGTCGAAGCGCTCGGACTCGCTCTGCCCCGGCACCGGGTCGCGCACCGGCACCGGCGCTTGGCCGCGCACCACGCCAATCCGGATGCTGAACTCGGTCACAACTCGCAGGGGCCGATAGGTGTACCCGCCTTCGAAGCGGAAGTATTGATCGCGCACGCTCTCGGTACCCGTCGGGCCCAGGCTCGCGGCTTCGCTCTTGCCGAACGACACGTACTCGCCGGTGGCGCTGAACACCGAGCGGCGACCGCCGAGTCGCTCGCCCAGGGCGCGCTCGCGGATGTCCATCAGGTCTTCCGGGACCTGCACCGCGTGCGGCATGGCGCGCGACGCGAAGCCCGCGACACGCTGGCCGGAGAGCAGCTCGAGCTCGAGGGCGTACGACAGGGTCGGCCACTCGACGTCCTCTTCGGGGATCTCGGCAGCGTAGGGCGCGTCCGACGCGCGCAGGAGCTCGACCTCACGGAACACCGGGTTCTTCGCGGTGCGATAGACCAAGAGGGCGCGCTTCACCCGGTGCGGGTGCTCGATGTCGGCGCGCACCGTCAGCGGCTGGTGCGCCTGGGTCGACACCACCGGCGCGTGGTGGATCTTCGGCTGCTCGGTCGGCGCCGGCGCCGGTTTCTCCACCGGCGGCGCCGCGCCCGCGGGCGCGGGTGGCAGGGGCTCGGCGGCCGCGCCCAGCGAGACCGTCACGCAGGCCAGCGACAGGGCTTGGGCCCAAGTGCTTCGGGTCACCATGTGTACGTCACCGCCCCGCCGAAACCCGGTCCAGCGTGTTTGATGGTTCGCCCTTGGTACGAACCGCGCCCGGCCACCACCAGGCCCGGCACGACGCGGTATCCGATCTGCACGATGGCTCGACCGCCGACCTCGCCGCGCTCGACGGAGGTCGTGTCTGCGGTCGCGCTCGAGTCGTTCGGTCTCACCTTGTCGCGACTCACGGCCGAGCCCGCGGGCTGGTTCGTGACCTCGGTTCGGAACAACATCGGCACCCGCTCGAAGGCGTTCAGCTCGAGCTGCGTGATGCCGCGAAGCCCCACCCCGCCCAAGATCTCGCCGCCGATCTGCAGGTTGGTCTTCTTGTCGTTGCCGATCCGCACCAGCGCCAGCGCACCGCCAGACACCCCGTCGTCGTGCAGCCCGATGACCGCGCGCCCAATGATCGAGGTGAACGACGAGAAGGCACCCTCGGCCTCGAGGTACCCGTAGGTGAGCCCCACCTTGCGCCCGCTCTTCTTCTGCTCGTCCAGCTCTTCGAGCGAGCCGCCGACGCCACGGAACACGCCGAACCCGGTGCGCAGCGCCCGCAGGCCCTCTTCGTCGAAGCGCATGCCCACGAACCCCTCGGTCTGCCACACGCGGTCGTTGCCCTTCATGCGGTTGTAGTCGGCGTAGTCGGTCCAGATGCTGGCCGTGGCCTCCTTGCGGATCGGCGGCGTGGGCTGGGGAATGGGCACGACCTCGATCTCTTTCGGAGCGTCCGACGAACCGACCAGCGCGTGGGTCTTGCCGTCGCTGGTGACCGCCTCGATGAAGAACTGAATCCCGGGGGTGCGCATCTGCTCGGCGAGCAGCGTCGCGCTGAAGTACCCGGGCCCGGCGCCGGTCATGGGCGTCGGTCGGAACGCGACCTCACCCGCGCGCCGCGCATGCAGCACCGCACCGCGGGCCGGCCCGTCGAGCTCGACGCTGAGCGTGATCGGAACGCCGTCGAGCGCCTCTTTGGGCGAGCTGAAGTTCAGCAGGGCGGTCTCTTTCTGCCCTTTGCCCATCGCGTCGTGGGCCAAGAGCCGCCGAAGCTGCGCGGCCTCTTCCCACAGCACCACCGCGTAGCGGCCCTCGGGGTTCTTTCGGACATAGTCTTCGTAGGCGATGACTCGCCGCGTGACATTGGCGCCACGGAGACCATCGAACAGCGTGCTGACGACCTGGGTCTCGGGATCCGCGGGCGCGGCGCCGGGCATCGCGGCGGTGGGTGGCGCCGGCTCGCCCGGCGCCGCCGGGGGAAGCTTCGCCGCAGACGCAGGCTGCTTCGGTTCGGGTTCGAGCTTGGCCTTTCGCAAGATGACCACGTCGCCCACCTGGGCGGCGCGCGCCAGCTTGCCGTCGGCGCGAGAGAGCGACAGCGTGCCCTGCACCTGCGTCAGCCTGAGTGAGCCGATGCGGAAGCGGTCCGTCACGACCTTGCCGGTCACGGGGTGTTTCAACCTCAGCGGGCGCCAGATCTCGACGATGTCGCCACCGGCTGCGCCGCGCTTGGCGGCCAGGTCGACGACGATGTCGTCGTTCTCGAGCGCCACCACGACGCCTTCGGTCGCAGCGGCACCCGAGCTCTCCGACACCTGAGCGAGCGCGATCGCCGGCGCTCCGCACAGGCACAGGGCCACGAGCGCCGCTCTGCCCAGCACAGAGCGAGTTTGCGAGTCAGCCCGGTTCACGCTCGGGGCTTCAGCAAGCCGCGTGCCGCCCGGTTTTCTCGCGGTTCTCTCCTCCGTGTGGCGGTTTGACCACTACTCCGTCGGGGATTGCTCACACCTGCTGGGCGCCGGGCGCACGCTCGGGCTACGCACTGCGAACGCGGCGTGTGAGCAATTCTTTCAGGCTCACGCGGCGCGCTCGGCGGCCTGCTCGGCCTCGGCTTGCTGAAGCGCCTCGAACGGGTCCTGCCAGGTCTCGTACTCCAAGATGCCGAGCTCGGCGAAGCGCTCGCGTTGCCGCTGCGAGAGCAGGCCGGCGCGTTTCACCGCCGGCACGATCTTCGAGAACAAGATCTTCCGGAACTCTTGCTGGCCCACGTTGTTCAGCGTGATGTCCATGCACTCTTTGACCGGCAGCCCGGTCTTCTCCCAGACCTCCTGGAACAAGAAGCGGTCCCGCATCAGCACGGCCGCCTCGTACACGAAGTCCTCACGCTCGCGCACGTCCGACTCTTTCTGGTCGGCGTAGAAGTCCCGGAGCGAAAGCACGCCGTAGGCCACGTGCCGCGCCTCATCTTGAATCACGTAGGTGGTCAGGTCGCGAAGCAAGGGCTCTTGCACGTAGTTGCGGGTGACGCCGAACGCAGCGAGGGCCAGGCCCTCGACCATGATCTGCATGCCGAGCAGCTTCATGTCCCAGCGCGAGTCCTTGAGGATGCGATCGAGCAACGACTTGAGGTGAGGGCTGATCGGATACGAGTTTCCGATTTTGTCGTGCAGGTAACGATCGAAGACCTCGACGTGACGCGCTTCGTCCATCACCTGGGTCGAAGCATAGAGCTTCGACTCGATGTCCGGAACGGCGTTCACCAGCTGCGCCGCGACCAGCATCGCGCCCTGCTCGCCGTGCAAGAACTGGGACTGCATCCAGGCCGGCATCTCGCGACGCAGCTCGAGGTGCTTCTTCGGGTCGAGCTTCGCGTAGATCTCGGAGCCGAAGAGCGGGTGCATGAACTCGGGGATCTGGGCCTTCTCGATGTCCACGTCGATGGACCAATCGAGCCGTGTCTCGCCGTCCCACTGCGCTAGCTTCGACTTCCGGTACAGCTCCCGCAGATCTTCGCGGGTCTTCTCGTAGCCCCAGTTGAAGCTGATATCGAGCTTCGCCTCGATGTGCTCGACGTCGATCGGACGGGTGGCAGCGGACATGGCGGGCCTCCTTCGAAAGTGAAACCAGTTTCATGTTCAGCTTGACGATCGTCAAGCAGAAACTGAATCCGGATTCACTTTCAGCGCTTTTCCGCTATGCTTCCCGTGGTGTCCGAAGCCCGATCGCTCCGCCGGAACATGCCCGACCCCGAAGCGGGGGCGCCGGGCCGGAGCTTCGTGCAGCAGCGGGCGCGGGACACCCGCCAACGCCTGCTCGCCGCGGCGGCCGAGCTGTTCACCGAGCGGGGCTACGACGACACCCAGACCCCCGACATCGCGGATCGCGCCGGCGTCGCCGTCGGGACCTTCTATCGTTACTTCAGCGATAAGCGGCAGGCCTTCTTCGAGCTCAGCGCGCGGCACCTCGAACAGTCGTACCAGAGCGTCGTGACCCGGCTCACCCCCGAGGCGTTCGCCTCGACCCGCACCCGTCGCGAGCGTCGCGCCACCATCGATCAGGTGATCGACATCTTGTTCGAGAGCACGGCCGAGAGCCCGGGGCTCACCCGCGAGTTTTTGGCGTTCGCCATGCGCGACGCCGAGCTCGCGCGCCTGCGCGACGACTACGAAGAGCGCGGGCGGCTGGCCATCGCCGCGCTGATCCGGGCGAACCTGCCTTCCGCGCGCATCCCCGACGCCGACGCCGCGGCGCGCGTGATCTCGGTGGCAGCACAAGACGTGGCGCTGGTCACCGCGGGCCTGCGCGGTCCAGCCCCGTCGCCCCGCGAGGCCAAGGCGATCCGTGCTGCATTGGCCGACATGTTCTATCGCTACGCCTTCGGCGACGACTGATCGTCCAGCACTTCGCGCACCTTCCGGAGCAGCTCGCCGACTCCGAAGGGCTTGCCGATGAAGTGGAGCCCCGCGTCGAGCACGCCATGGTTCACGATGGCATCGTCGGCGTACCCCGACATGAACAGCGCCTTGATCGCCGGTCGCGCCCGCGTCAGCTGCTCGACCAACCCGCGCCCCCCCAGCTTGGGCATGGCGACGTCGGTCAATACCAGCTGGATCTCACCCGGGTGGCGGGCGGCGACGGTCAGCGCCACCTCGCCATTCTGCGCGGTGATCACCCGGTACCCGGCGGCGCGCAGCACGCGCTCCACGATGTTGCGCACGGGCTGCTCGTCCTCGACCAAGAGTACGGTCTCGCTGCCGCCCACCCGCGCCGCAGCCACCGCGCGGTTGCGCTCGGCCTCTTGCCCCTCAGCCAAGCGCGGCAGGTAGATCTTGAACGTGGTCCCGGCGCCGACCTCGCTGTAGACCCACACTCGCCCGCCACTCTGCTCGACGATGCCGTGCACCGTCGCGAGGCCCAGCCCCGTGCCCTTGCCCTGGGCCTTGGTGGTGAAGAAGGGCTCGAAGATGCGCTGCCTGACCGAGTCGTCCATCCCGACTCCGGTGTCGGTCACGGCGAGCACCACGTACTGTCCGGGCTGCACGCCGGGGTGCATCGCGACGTACTCGGAGTCGAGGCTGACCTCGGCGGTCTCGAGGGTCAGCTTGCCCCCCTCGGGCATGGCGTCCCGGGCGTTCACCGCCAGGTTGACGATTACCTGCTCGATCTGGCTGGGGTCGGCCCGGGTCAGGCCGAGACTCGGCAAGAGCGTCAGCTCGAGCTCGATGTGCTCGCCCAGCAGGCGGCGCAGCATCTTCTCGAGCCCGCTGGCCACCTGGTTCAAGTTGACCGACTCGACGCGCATCACCTGCCGCCGACTGAACGCCAAGAGCTGTCGCGTCAGCTCCGCGGCTCGCTCACCGGCGCTCTTGATCTCCAAGATGTCGTCGCGCGCCGGCTCGCCCGGCGGCAGGGCTTCCATCGCGACCTCGGCATAGGTCAAGATCACCGCCAAGATGTTGTTGAAGTCGTGGGCGATGCCGCCGGCCAGGCTGCCCACCGCGCGGAGCTTCTCCGAGACGCGTAGCTGCTCTTCGAGCTTCCATTGCTCCATCTCGGCGCGCTTGCGGTCCGAGATGTCTTGCTTGATGGCGACGAAGTGGGTGATCGCCCCGGCCTCGTCGAGCAGCGGCGTGATCGTCTCTTCTTCGTGGTAGAGCGAGCCGTCCTTTCGGCGGTTGACCAGCTCGGCGCGCCACACGCGCCCGGCGAGGACGGTCTGCCACAGGTCGGCGTAGAACTCCATGGACTGGAGCCCACTCTTGAGAATACTCGTCTTCCTCCCGATGGCCTCGTCCGCCGAGTAGCCCGTCAGCGCGGTGAACGCTGGGTTGACCCACTGGATGATTCCCTGCCGGTCGGCGATCAGCATCGAGTTGGCCGCCGCGTCCAGGGCCGCGGCCTGCAGGCGGCGCGTGGCCTCTTGCTGCCGCGCTGCGGTCAGATCGGTGGCGATCCCCAGGAACCCGATGCAGGTGCCCTGTGCGTCGCGCATTGCGCTGACCGACACGCGGGCCGGGAAACGAGTGCCGTCCTTGCGCACGCACGTCCACTGGTGCTCGGCCGGCTTGCCCGAGCGGGCCTCGTGCACGAAGACCTCGAAGCCCGGCTCGACCAGTCGCCCGCTGACGCGAGTGAGCTCGGCGGCGCGCGCCGCGACCTCCTCCGGCAGGTGGAGGATCGCCGGGCTGGCCTTGCCGATCACTTCCTCTGCGCGGTAGCCGAACAATCGCTCGGACGCGCTGTTGTACGACTGCACGACGCCGTCGACGTCGGTCGAGATGATCGCCAGCTCCGTCGCGTCGAGCATCGCGCGCTGCCACGCCGCCACGCGTTCGAGCGCGGCCTCCGCGCCGCGCCGGGCCGAGAGGTCGACTCCCGTACCCGCCAGGTAGACCTTGCCGCCGATTTCCGAGCGAACCCCGGTGAAATAATACGGCGTGCGCGTGCCGGTCTTGGACACCAGCGTCGCCTCGGCGTCGCTCTCGCCACGGGTGAAGACCTCGGCGATCCGCCCGGCGATGTACGCCTGCTCCGCGCCCTCGAAGAGCTCTACCGGGTGCAGGCGCGTGACCTCGTCGCCGCTGTAGCCCGTGACCGTCTCGAAGCGCTCGTTCCAGCGCACGAAGCGCCCGGCCTCGTCGAACATGTAGAAGATCCCGGGCAACCCGCGCAAGATCGCGGACGAGAGCGCCCGCTCTCGCTCCTGCGCCTCCGAGACCAGCAGGCGGTCGGTCATGTCACGCGCGACGCACAGCACCGAGGGCTGCGCCCCGTCACTCAGCACGTTGGCGTGGGTCTCGACCCAGCGCAGCGAGCCGCCGAGGCCGACCACTCGGTGCTCGATGCGCTGCGACTGGCCCGCGAGCACCGTCCGCAGTGTCTCCCGGAAGCGCTCTCGCTCCTCTTCGACCACCAACTCGGCGAGATCGCGCCCGGCGAGGTCCGACATGCCCGAGGCATCGAGGAGCCTCAGACCCGCGTCGTTGACCTGAGCGATGCGACCCTCCGCGGTGAGCACCAGCACGGCCTCGGGCTCGGTGCGGAGGACGGTCGCGAGCTGCGCGTTCCGGATCGAGAGCTCGAGGTTGGCGGACTCGAGCGCCATCACCTTCTGCTCGAGCTTGCGCGCCAGCACCTGTCGATGCGCGTCTCGACCCGCGCCCGAATCGAGCACGGGCGCGCGCCCGGGCTGAGCCGGGGGCACGCTGGCCAGCACGGCCCGCACGCGCGCGACGAACTCCTCGGGCTCGGCCGGCTTGACGATGAACGCGTCCGCGCCCAGATCGAGGGCCACCCGTTCGTCGGCAGCGTCGGTGTAGGTGGCGCTATAGACCACGAAGGGCACCAGCCACAGCGCGGGATCGCTCTTCCACTCGCGGAGCAGGTCGAAGCCGTCCTTGACCGGCATCAGCAGATCCGAAATGCAGAGCTGGGGCGGGTTCGCCCGGGCGCGGACCAGGGCCTCTTCCCCATTCGCGGCCTCTTCGACCTCGAACCCCGACGCGCTCAAGAGCGCGCGCAAGAGATAGCGATTCGGCTCGAGGTCGTCGACGACCAGCACGCGGGTCATGGCGCGCCTCGGGGCGCGAAGTAGCGCTCGATCTCGCTGCCAAACGTTTCGGGATCGATGGGCTTCTCGAGGTAGCCCTGGGCCCCGGCCCCGAGGACCTTCTCGCGATCGCCGACCATGGCGTAGGACGTCACCGCCACGATTGGAATGGCGCGCGTCCGCGCGTCTGCCTTGAGCGCGGCGGCCACGGCGTAGCCGTCCATCCCGGGCAGCTGGATGTCGAGCAAGACCAGGTCGAACGGGACGCGGCGAGCCAGCTCGATGCCGTCGGGGCCGCTGACCGCGGAGGTGACCTGATGCCCGCGCTGCTGAAGCAGAAAGGTGGTCAGGTAGCGGTTCTGCTCGTTGTCCTCGATCAAGAGCACGTGGCGCGTCATGGGGCCCCCCGGCGCCGGGGCAGCACGAAGGTGAAGGCACTGCCGCCGCCCCACTCGCTCTCGGCGCGAACCTCGCCCCCCATCAGCTCCGCCAGCCGGCGGCAGATAGCGAGACCGAGGCCGGTGCCTTCGTGGTTTCGCGACAGCCCGGTGTCGAGCTGTCGGAACGGCTGGAACAGCGCGGCCAGATCCTGGGGTCGGATCCCGACCCCGGTGTCGCGCACGGTCATGCTCACCCGCTCGGCGTCGGCGGCCACCTCCAAGCTCACGCGGCCATGGTCGGTGAACTTCACCGCGTTGGACAGCAGGTTCAAGAGCACCTGCTCGACGCGGCGCGCGTCGCTGGACACCGGGGCCAGCCCCGCGGGCGCGCTCACCTCGAGAGCCAGGCCCTTCTGCTCCGCCCGCGGGCGCACGCTGGCCACCGCGCGCTCGATCACCGGAGAGAGCTCGAACGGCTCGCACCGGACCTCGAGCTGCCCCGCCTCGATCTTCGAGATGTCCAGCACGTCGTTGATCAGCGCCAAGAGGTGCCGTGAGCTGTCACGCACCATCTGGAGCTGCTTCTTCTGCTCGGGGTTGATCGGCCCGGCCATGCCTTGGAGCAAGATGCCCGTGAATCCGATGATCGAGTTGAGTGGCGTGCGCAGCTCGTGGGACATGGTCGCGAGGAACGCCGACTTGATCTTGTCCGCCGACTCGGCTCGCTCTTTGGCGACCGTCAGCTCCTGTGCCGCGCGGAGGGCGCGTTCTTCACTCTCGCGCAGGCGCTGTTCCACGCGCTTGCGCTCGGAGATATCCTGCTTGATCGCGACGAAGTGGGTGACCTTTCCTGCGGCGTCGCACAGCGGGGTGATGGTTTCTTCTTCGTGATAGGTACTGCCGTCTTTGCGCCGGTTGATCAGCTCGCCGCGCCACACCCGTCCCGCCAGCACCGTGCGCCAGAGCTCGGCGTAGAAGGCCTTGTCCTGGGCGCCCGACTTCAAGATGCGCGGGTTTTGACCGATCACCTCGTCGCGCGAGTACCCGGTCATGCTGGCCCAGGCCGCATTCACCCAGAAAATGGTGCCGCGGGCGTCCGTGAAGACGATCGCGTTCGCGACGGCGTCGAGGGCCGCCAGCTGAAGCCGGGCAAGGGTGTCGTCGCCCTCCGCACTGCTCGCTGCACCGCCCCGGTCTTCCACCGGCCCATGACGCCAGAGAGCTCGCCCCGACGCAAGGTCAGCGAATCACCACCCGCTGGCGCCTTCGGCCCCAGGCATTCTGGACGCCCTCGGCCGAGAACCGCCCGGCGATTTCGGCGCCGCACTCGACGCAGTGATTGCCCTTCAGCCGATAGGCCAGAAGCTCGTACCAGTCGCGCTCGATCAAGAGCGCGTGACAGCCCGGGCACCGGGTGGACCCACCGGCAACGTCTTCGATGTTGCCCGAGTAGACGTAGCGAATGCCGTGAGCCAGCGCCTGCTCGCGGGCGCGCTGGCAGGTGGCGGGCGGGGTGGGCGGCACGTCGAGCAGCTTGAAGTCGGGGTGGAAGGCGCTGAAGTGCAGGGGCACGTCAGGCCCGAGCTCTTTCACGAACCAGGTACACAGCCGGTCGACCTCTTCGATCGAGTCGTTGTGGCCGGGGATCAGCAGCGTCGTGACCTCGACCCAGACGTTGGTCTCGTGCCGGAGCCAGGTCAACGTGTCGAGCACGGGGGCGAGCTCGGCGTTGCACAGCTTCCGATAAAACTCGGGATCGAACGCCTTGAGGTCGACGTTCACCGCGCTCATCACCGAGAAGAAATCACGCCGCGCTTCTGGTGTGATGTAACCCGCGGTGACCGCCACCGTCTCGATGCCGCGGGCGCGACACTCGTTCGCGCAGTCGATGGCGTATTCGGCGAAGATGACCGGGTCGTTGTAGGTGAACGCGACGCTCTTGCAGCCCTCGCGCTTCGCGGCCTCGGCGACCTCTGCCGGGCTGGCCCGGTCCGAGAGCTTCTCGATCTCTTTCGCCTTCGAGATGTCCCAGTTCTGGCAGAACTTGCAGCCCAGGTTGCAGCCGGCGGTCCCGAAGCTGAGCACGCTCGTGCCGGGATGGAAGTGATGGAGTGGCTTCTTCTCGATGGGGTCGATGCAGAAGCCCGTGGCTCGCCCGTAGCTGGACAAGTAGATCGCGTCGCCCACGCGCTCGCGAACGAAGCAGAACGCCCGCTGCCCGTCGTGCAAGCGACACAGCCTGGGACACAGGTCGCACTGGATGCGGCCGTCGCCGAGCGCGTGCTGCCAGCGGCCGCGAACATAGCCTTCACCCAGGGTCGAGGTCATGGCCAGGCCAAGGTAAGGCACGGCTGGCGCGCCGCCAGCTCAGCGCTCGTCGGCGGCGGCGCGAAAGATGTTCTTGGCCATCAGGCTCGCCTCGGCCTCCGAGCGGGCCGCATAAATGCGCGAGCGCACCCGCCGCGCCTCGGGATCACCGGGTGCCGCAGAGAAAGCCAGCTCGATCAGGTGCGCGGCCAGCGCGAGCTCGCCGGCGTCGGCGAGGGCTTCGGCCCGCGCAACCAATGCGTGAGCCCCCCCGACCAGTGCTGCGATCTCGCGGGCGACGGCGGCTGCCGGGGCGGGCTTGAGGTCGGCGGGATTGCCGTCCCACCAACCCCCGTACAGCCGCCACAGGTTTCGCACGATGAACTCGGGTTCGTCGTAGACGGGGCGCAGATAGGGCCGGGCCAAGAGGTGCGCGGGCGCCTTCACCTCGGCGACGATCGCGCTCAATCGTTGGCCAGCGTTCATCCGCTGAAGGGTGGCATCGACCAGAAACTCGAGCAGCTCGGCGGTCTCGGAGAGCGCCTGCTCGACGCGATCTTTGCCCTCGATCGGCGGACCGTGACCGGGCAAGAGCAGCCCGGCGCCGAGCGCGGCCATCTGCCGCAGTGCCGCCGCCCACTCCCGGGGGAAGCGCTGCACCTTCTGCGGGTTGCCACAGTTGGGCGACGCCCAGATGAAGAGATCGCCGGTGCAGAGCACCTTGCGCTCGGGCAGCCACACCCAGGTGTGGTCGTCGGTCTCGCCCCGCGCGTGGTGAAGCTCGAGCTGCTCGGAGCCAAGCCGCAGATCCAGGCGGTCGCGGTAGGTGCGATCGGGGTAGCGATACTCGCTGGGCCAGGCCGCGACGCCGAACTGCCGGCCGTTGATCACCCGGTTGTAGCCCGCGGTGAGCTGATAGCGGTCGAAGCGGTCACTCACGGCCTCGTGCGCGATCACCTCGACGCGCCCGCGGCCCTCGGCCTCGAAGGGGGGCACGCCGAAGGCGTGGTCCACGTGGCCGTGGGTGTAGATCGCGGTGCTGAGCGCGGCGTCCGACCACTCCCGAACCGTGGCGTGGTTCTGCCCGGCCAGGAAGAAGCCGCCGGTGTCGATCAACGCCAGGCCCTCGGACGATCGGAGGGCGATCAGGTTGCCGAAGCTCGAGACGAACGCGAGCCCGGGTTGCATCTCTTCGAGCCCGAGCATGAGCGAGACGGGCTGCAAGCCCTCGGTGCTCTCTGTTCCGGACCACAGCGCGTCGGCCAGCTCTCGAATGCGTCCCATGGCTCACCCCGGCATCAGGCGCGCGAGATCGACGCCCACGGTCTCGAGCGCCTTGCGCTGGACCACGCACAGCTCGGCGACGCCGATCAGCGCCAGATCGACCATCGCGTCGACGTCCGAACGCGGCACGGGCTCACCCTCGGCGGTTCCCTGAAGCTCGACCATGCCGCCCTTGGCCGTGGCGACCACGTTGAGATCCACGCGCGCAGTGCTGTCCTCGGCGTAGCAGAGGTCCAGGGCGTACTGCCCGTCGACGTGCCCCACGCTCACGGCCGCGACCTGGTCGCGCAGCACCTTGCGATCGAGACGTAGCTTGTCGATGGCCATGGCCAGCGCGATGAAGCCGCCGGTGATGGCTGCCGTGCGGGTGCCGCCGTCGGCCTCGATCACGTCCGCGTCGATCACGATGCTGCGCTCACCCAGTCGGTCCAGGTCCACCGCCGCGCGCAGGGCACGCCCGATCAGCCGTTGGATCTCGCGCGAGCGGCCCGAGAGCGGCTTGTCGCGGCCGTCGCGGGTCTCGCGGCGCTTGGGGTTGGCGCGCGGGTGCATCTGGTAGTCGGCGGTGATCCAGCCCTTGCCCAGACCCTTCATGAAGTCGGGCACACCGTCGTCGATGCTGGCCGTCACCAAGATCCGAGTGCCGCCGGCGCGGTACAACACCGAGCCCTCCGCGAAGCGGTGAAACCCGGGGAGAACCTCGACCGGGCGGATCGAGCGCAGCGGCAAGCCTTGGCGTTTGTCGGCCATGGCACTGCCCCTAGCACGGCCCGGGTGGACGCCGAAACCGCCTTGCTCAATCCTTCCGGTCCACCGTGTCCCGGTCGCTGAAAGTCTCCGAGGTGTTCGAGAGCATCCAGGGCGAGGGCGCGAGCGCTGGCCAGCCCGCCGTGTTCTTGCGGCTCGCCACCTGCAACCTGCACTGCTCGTGGTGCGACACCAAGTACACCTGGGACTTCAACAACCACGTCTACGAGGACGAGGTCACGACGCGCACCGTCGACGACGTGAGGCGGCAGATCGAGGCCGCGACGGCCCGGCGGTTGGTGGTGACGGGCGGCGAGCCGCTGATGCAACAGGCAGCCGTCGCCGAGCTCTTGGGCGAGCTGCCCGAGGACTTCGTGGTCGAGGTCGAGACCAACGGCACGCTCGCTCCGAACCAGGAGCTCGCTCGCCGCGTGGATCAGTGGAACGTGTCGCCCAAGCTCTCGCACAGCGGCAATCGCCAAGGCCTTCGCCTGCGCCCGCGGGCGCTTTCGGCGCTGGCGGCCACCGAGCGCGCCTGGCTGAAGCTGGTGGTCGCCGACGAGCGCGACGTGCTCGAGGCCGAACAGCTGATCGAAGTGCTGGCGTGGCCGAAGGCCCGCGTGCAGTTCATGGCTCAGGCGCGCACACAGAGCGAGCTTCTGGCGCGCGCGCCCTTCGTTCGGGCCGCCGCCGAGGCGCGGGGCCTGGGCGTGTCTCCGCGCCTGCACGTCGAGCGCTGGGACGGCCGCCGGGGCACGTGACGATCAGGCGTCGAGCAGCTGGCGTACGCGCTCGGCGAGCTCGATGGGCGTGAACGGTTTACGGAGCAGGGCCGCCCCCGGCTGATCCAGGACCTCGACCACGCCGCTCGACTCGGGGGCGTAGCCGGTGACGAAGAGCGCGCGCAGGCTCGGCCGCCGCGCGCGCATGCGATCCCACGCCTCGCGCCCGCCGAGGGTCGGCATCACGACGTCGAGTACCACCAGGTCGAAGTCGTCCGGCGTCTGCTCGAACTCGGCCAGCGCTTCCTGCCCGTTGCGGGCGGCCACCACCTGGTACCCCAGGCGGCTCAGGCTGCGCTCGGTCAGGTATCTGAGCTGTGGCTCGTCCTCGGCCACCAGCACGCGCTCGGTGCCCCGTGGCGCCCGGAGCCGGAGCTGCCCGGTATCCACCTGGTAGAGCCGCGAGGTGAGCGGGAACAGCGCGCGGAAGGTCGTGCCGATGCCCGGCTCCGTGTCCACGGTGATGGTGCCCTGGTGCTGCGCGACGATGCCATGCACCACCGCGAGGCCGAGCCCGGTGCCGGTGCGCTTGGTGGTGAAGAACGGATCGAAGACCTTGCGCGCCGTGTCCGCGTCCATGCCGACGCCGTCGTCGGTGACGCAGAGCTCGGCGTAGCTTCCGGGGCCGACGCCCGGGTGCGGCGCGTCGCTCGGCGTGATCTCGCGCCGGCGGACCGAGACGGTGATGCGCCCGCCACTCGGCATGGCCTGACGCGCGTTCATCACCAGGTTCAGGATGACCTGCTCGAGCAAGGTGCGATCCGCGAACAGCGGCAGAGGGGCGTGGGCCTGCACGATCTCGAGCAGCACGTTGGGCTCGACCAGGCGGCGCAAGAGCCCGGCGAAGTCGACCACCACCTCGGCGAAATCGACGGTCTCCTTGCTGACGATCTCCTTCCGGGAGAAGAGCAGCAGCTTCTGCGTCAACTCGGCGCCGCGGCGGGCCGCGTTCATGATCAAGGCCAGGTCGTCGGACAGCTCGCTGCCGCGCGGCGCCGCCTCGCCCGCGGTCGCCCCCACGCTCATGATCACGGCCAAGAGGTTGTTGAAGTCGTGCGCCACGCCACCGGCAAAGACGCCGATGGCCTCCATCTTCTGGGAGTGTCGCAGCTGCTCTTCCAGCTGCTCGCGCTCGGTCACGTCGCGCACCACGCAGATCCGCGCCGCCCGGCCATGAAACTCGATGGGGTTGTCCACGATCTCGCAGCGCCGGCTCTCGCCGTCGGCGCAGATCTGGTGGACCACGGCGCGGCGATCGCGGGTCTCTGCGTCGCTCAGGGCCTCGAGGCTCGCGCGGGCCTCTTCGCGCGCGTCAACCGGGTAGAAGTCGAGGATGGTTCGCCCCGACAGCTCGTCTCGACTCCAGCCGTAGAGCGCCTCGGCCGCGGCGTTCACCGCCAAGAGCTCGAGGGACTCGCGGGCGTAGACCAGCACCGGATCGGGGTTCGACTCGAACAGCACCCGGTAGCGCTCTTCGGCGGCCAAGAGCTCCCCGCGCGTCTGGCGCTGGTGCGTGGTCTCGGTGCGCACCAGCATGTAGATCTTCCCGCCCTCGATCGGCACGCACTTCTCGCTGAACCAGCGGTCGCTGCCGTCGAGAGCAATCACGTGCGCGTCGGGGTTGAGCGCCGGCCCGCCCGTGCGCCTGGCTTCTTCCAGGAGCGCGCGAACCTGGAGCGCGCGGTCGTGAGTCAGGAACTCTTCGAGCCGTTTGCCCTCGACTTGATCGCTGGGCGCGCCGCGCACGCTGCGGTTCAAGAAGAGCGCGACGCCGTCCGCGTCCATCAGGCCGATGAAGTCGCTGCAGTGCTCCGCGAGGGCGGCGCCGAGCGCGCCCCAGGCAAGGAGATCGGACGGCCGCGCCGCCGGCGGTTCGGTCGGGTCGGTGGGAATCGGGGAAGTGTAATGCGGGGGGCGAGGGGCGTCCCGGCCTTTGATTTGCGCTGGATCGCGCGCCGTCAGAGAAGTGACACTGAACGGATCATCCAGGCCGAATTTGACGCGCACAAACGCCGTTGTAGCTCCGTTGCCTACACCAGGGCGGGGAACGAGGGAGCTACGACACATGAGCAACTACGACATCGATCTGGACGCGCGCAGCATGTACCGAACTCTACTGCAAGGCGGGCTCGCACTCGCGCGCACACAGACCGGCTACGGTCTGGTGGCGATGCGACCCGAAGCGGTGCGTCGCATCTACGAGCTCAAGGGACGACCCGCCGAGAAGCCGTGCGTCACCGTGGGGTCGATGCCGGTGCTGGACGACGTGGCGATGGACATCGATCCGGCGACGCGCGGCTGGCTCGCTCACGCCGCGGCACGGTGGCCGATGGCGGTCGTTGCCCGCCTCGACCCGAGCTCACGCTTGCTCGCGAGCTTCGACCCGTACTTGTTCGGACAGTGCACCAAGTCGGGGACGATCGCGACCTTCTACGGTGTGGGCGAGCTGATCGCGCGGGCCGCCGAGCTCGCGCGAGCAGAGGGTCAGCTGATCGTCGGCTCGAGCGCGAACCTGGCGGGTACCGGCAACAACTACTCGCTCGACGAGGTGCCCGAGTGCATGCGCGCCGCGGCGGACGTCGTGTTCGACTACGGCCGCGCGCCGTACTCGTCCGACGACAAGCTCGCGTCGACCATCCTCGACCTGACCACTGAGCGCTTCTTGCGACGAGGCATGTGCTTCGCCGAGGTCGAAGCGTCGTGGCTCGCGTTCCAGGCCAGTCGCGGCGAGCTCTGGGCGGCCTGAGACTCAGCCGGTGCCCGCGTCCTGAAGCCCGCCATTGCCGCCGCCACCCACGGTGCCGCCGCCACCCACCGTGCCGCCGCCACCCACCGTGCCGCCGCCACCCACCGTGCCGCCGCCACCCACCGTGCCGCCGCCACCCACGGTGCCGCCGCCACCCACGGTGCCGCCGCCACCCACGGTGCCGCCGCCGCCCATGGTCCCGCCGCCACCCACGGTCCCACCGGTGCCACCCTTGGCACCGGTGCCGCCCCCACCGCCGGTGCCGCCGGTGCCGCCACCGCCCACCGTGCCGCCACCGCCGACGGTGCCGCCAGTCCCGCCCTTCGCGCCGGTGCCACCACCGCCACCGGTGCCGCCCGCGCCACCCGCGCCGCCGGTGCCGCCGGTGCCGATCGGGCACGGCTGCGTGTCATCGATCATCGCCCCTTGCGGGCGAACGTACACGCTCATCAAGCTGTCGCCATTGGTCGCGGGCCCGAACTTCTCGCTGGAGCCATCCGCGTAGGGCTCGTCCGAATAGCGCATCGCCGCCGGCGCCGACTCGAACGCGTATTTCGCCACCGAGCCCGCCAGGCCAACGTGGCTGCCCACCCAATACTCCCCCGGGGCCAGCTTCAGCGGCTGGGCGAACGCCATCGACACCCAGCCCGCCGGAAGCGAACCGGGGATCGACGCCTCGGCGGTGGTCGCCACGAGCGCGTCGGGCTGACCGTTTCCGTCCGTGGTGTAGATGATGCCGCGCAGGGCCTGGGTTTGCGCCGAGCCCTGCGGTTCGAGGTAGATCAAGATGGCGTCGAAGGTCTCCTCGGCGAAGAGCGAGAACTTGCTGACGCGCTTACGATTCGCCGCCATCGGGTTCGAACGCTGCGAGCCGATGCAGGCGCGCCCGAGGACCGCCGCGGCCGCTGCGTCGCCGTCGACCTGCGCATCACCGCTGGCGCCGCTGCCGCCCGCGCCGCCGCTGCCGCTGTCGAGCACCGATCGCACGCAGCGATCCGTATCCGGATCGCAGACCCAGCCCGCCGCGCACGGGCACTCCTTCCCCGAGAGGTCGATCTCGTCGACCGTGCAGCTGGTCCACTGGAGCCACAGCGCGGCAAAGCCGAGAGCCAGGTAGCCGTGGCGATTCATCCGGAGCCGCCTAGCTTAGCCGAAATCAGAGCGCCGGCGGCACGCGCACCCGGATCAGGTGGTGGGACCTGCTCCCTTGGCCGCAGCGAAGCCTGATTTCTCCATGCTCGGCGCTGTCCCACTCGGTGGGCTGGTCGTCGCACTCGGCGGAGGTGGGAGCGCCGAGCACCGGCGCCACCGAAAGGCGATGCGGCTCCTGCAACGTGGGGTTACCGTCGAACTCGAGCTCGAACACGCCGGCCTTCGCGTCGAACTCGACCCGGGTAGGCCAACCCGCCACCGCCATGGGGCGCACCCGCGCCAGCGCCCGCTTCAGCGCGTTGCGCTCGGTGAATTTCTGCGTCGACGGATCGAAGTCGAAGCAGCCCCAGTTGCCCTGCGAGCGCTCCTTCCAGACCCAGAAGAACGCAGACGCGCCGTACTCTTCCTGAAGCTCACTCTGCCAGGTGAAGTACTCGCTGGCCTTGATCGCGTTCGGATCGAAGCCCCACTCGGTGATCACCAGGGGCGCCTGCCAGGCGTCTGCCTCGAGCCGCGCATTCGCGTTCGAGACGCGCAGCTTCTCCTTGGTCATGGCCTGCTTCTGTGCGTCGGTGCTGACGAAGGCCAGGGTGTAGACGTGAGGCGCGTACCCGCTCATGGCGCCGAGCGGCGCCTCGGGCAGCGGCGCGGTGTCGAGAACGTTGCGCGTCGACGAGGGCTCGAACAGGTAGAGCTTGGTCGGGGCCGCCGTGCGGATCGCGGGGTAGGCGTCAGCGTTCAGCCGGTCGATGCCCTCGAGGGTGGCGATGGGCTCGTTGAAGATCTCGAGCCCGATCACCGCCGGGTGCGCGGCGAAGCGCTTGGCGACCTGGGCAGCCATCTGGGTGAACCGCTGGCGCAAGAACGCGCCGTCGGCGCTCTCGCCGAAGAAGGTGTCGAAGGCGTCCAGCACCTGCTTGCTCAGGCGGCGCTGCTCGAGATCCGTCAGCGGGCCCTCGAGCAGCTGGGTCGGCGGCGGACGGATGGCCCAGAGGGGCGCGCCGTCTTCGCCGATCTCCTTGCTGTATGCGTCCTGGTGCAGATCCAAGAGCACCACGAGGCCGGCGGCGTGCGACAGATCCAGCACCGCTTCGACCCGATCCAGGTACTTCTGATCGAGCCCGCCGTCCTGGGTCGGCTCGATGCCGCTCCAGTTGATCGGCAAGCGGAGCGCGTCGAAGCCCCAGTCGCGCATCGCCTGGGCGTCCGCTGCAGAGAACGCCGGGATCTCTTCCAGGGCCTTCCGCCCGTCGTCGAAGGTGACGTCGAACAACCCCTCGACCCGTGCGTTCACGCCGCGCAAGAGCACCACGCGACCAGCTTCGTCGATCAGGTGCCCGCAGTGCTCACCCAGCGGGCTGCCCGTCGCCGGCAGGCGCGCGCAGGGCGGGTTGGCATCTGGCGACTCTTCCGAGTCGCCGCCCCCACAGGCGACGGCCAACAGGGCGACGATCAAGGCGGCTCGGCGCATCATGGAAGGTGCACCTCTTGGCACCTCTAGTCCCGATCTGCCCAGAATTTGGCGATCGCCGGCCAGAGGCCCTGGGCGGCCTTCTTCGAGACCACCGCCCCGACGTGGCCCCCCGGAAGGTGGATGCGGTGCTTGTCTTCTGAGCTGATGCGCTCGAGCAAGACCGCCGCGCTCTCGGGCGGCACGATGTTGTCGTGCTGGAAGGTGACCGCCAGGGTGGGACAGGTGATGGCCTCGAGTCGCGCGGGCTGCCCCGAGAGCGTGAAGGTTCCGGCGAGCAGCGCGTTCTTCCGATACAGCTCGTCCACGTAGCGCTGATAACACGCGCCGGGGAACGACACGTTGTCGCTGCCCCAGGTCTCCAGAGCCAGAAAGCCGTTCATGAGCTCGTCGTCCCAGAGCTTGTCGGCCACGTGCACCGCCTTGGACAGGGTCAGGGTCGGTCGCAGCAAGTGAAACGCCGACTGCATCAGCTGCCACGGAACGTTGCCGGTGGCCGTGACCACCGCCTGGACGTCGAAGCCCTTCGAGCGCGTCCACGCGCTCAGCAGCCCGCCGTCGTGGAAGCCGATGGGCGCGGCCAGCGCCGTGAGCGAGGCGAAGCGTTCGGGGTGAACGCTGGCGTGAATCGCCGCCAGGGTGCCTCCTAAGCAATAGCCGAGCACGTGTGCCTTCGGGGCGCCGGCCACCTTCCGGGTCCGCTCGATCGCCCGGCCCAGGTACCGATCGCACACGTCGTCGAAGGTCAGGTACCGGTCTTCGTCGCCGGGCGTGCCCCAATCGATGCAGAACACGTCGTGCCCGCGCGCAACGAACCACTCGACGAAGCTCTTGCCGGGGAGCAGGTCGAGCACGTAGTGCCGGTTGATCAGCGACGGCACCAGCAAGACCGGCGTGGCGTGGGCCACGCCCTCGGACCGCGGTCGATAGCGGAGCAGGCGCCACTTGTTCTCGGCGAACACGACGTCCGAGGGCGTCTGCCCCACCGCCGGCGGCGGTCGGCCGAACAGAGACGCCAGCGAGATCATGCGTACAGCGCCTCGAAATCCCGGGCGAACGCCGCGTAGATCTGCTTCCGGCGGGGCTTCAAGGTCGAGGTGAGCAGACCGCCCGCGACGGTGAGCGGAGTGTCCATGACGCGGTGGCGTTTGATCTGCTCGAAGCTGGCCAGGTGCTCGTTGACCCGCGCCACGCTCTGGCTCACCAGCTGGTCGATGGCCGCGGCGCGACCCTCGGGTCCCACGCCCAGCGCGGCGAGCCTGCCGTCCGTGGCCTCGGGATTGAGCCAGATCCCGGCGACCAGGTACTTCTTGCCGTCGCCGTAGACGATGGCGTGGCTCACGATCGGGTCGTCGGCGAAGCGGAGCTCGATGTTCGCTGGGGGCACGTTCTTGCCGCCGGCGGTCACCAGGATCTCTTTCTTGCGATCGACGATCTGCAGGAAGCCGTCGTCGGTGAAGCGCCCGACGTCGCCGGTCTTGAACCACCCGTCGTCGGTGAAGGCCTCGCGGGTCGCCACTGGATCCTTGTGATAGCCGGCGAACACGTTGGGCCCGCGCGCCAAGATCTCGCCGTCCTCCGCCAGCATGAGCTCCACCGACGGCAAGGGCTTACCCACCGAGTCGAAGCGAAACGCATCGGGACGGTTGAGGGTGAGCGTGGGCGAGCACTCGGTCAACCCGTAGCCCTCGATGATGAGCAGACCGCACTCGAAGAACAGCTGCTTGATCTCGCGCTTCAGCCCGGCGCCCCCCGAGAGACAGAACTTCAGCCGCCCGCCGGTGAGGCTCCCGAGCTTCTCGCGGCGCGCGTCCGGATCGGGCTCGCTGATCGCAGCGGTGGCGAGCTTCTCCCAGTAGGCCGGCACGCTCATGAACACGTTGGGCTTCACCTCGGGCAGGTGCGAGAGCACCTTCACCGGGTCCGAGAGATAGGTGGTGAAGCCCAGGGTGTTGCCCAGGCATGCCTCGCCGAGGCCGAAGATGTGGCTCATCGGGAGCCACAAGAGATCGACGAACCCTTCTTCGATCAACGGCGCGTTGCACTTCAGCCAGTCGAGGCCGTTTTCGGCCACGTTGGCGTGGCTCAGGGGCACGCCCTTCGGGTTGCCGGTGGTGCCGCTGGTGTAGAGCATGAGCGCGGTCTGCGTGAGCTCGATGTCGTCCATGCGCGCCATGAACGCCTCGGGCGCCTCGGCGTCCCGCGCGGCGCCCAGGGTGAGTGCCCGGCCGAAGCTCAGCAGCCGCTCCTCGACCTCGGCCACGCTCGGCACCGGCTTGCCCTGGGCCCGCAGCTCGGCCAGCACCTGGCCCACGTCGAGCGCGTCGTCGAGGACGATCACGCGCTCGAGGGCGGGCATCTCGCCGAGGCGCTCGAGCACGCGCGCGAGCAGCGGCGCGGTGTCGACGAACAGGACCTTGGCGTCGCTGTGCCCCACGATGTACGCGGTCTGCTCCGCGGTGCAGGCCGGGTAGACCGGGACCATCACGCCCCCGGCGGCCTGAATCGCCAGCGCCGCCTCGATCCACTCGACGCGGTTCGGCGCGTAGATCGCCGCGCGATCGCCCGAGCGGAGCCCCAGGGCCGGGAGCGCGCACGCCAGCTTGCGGATCGCGTCGGCGTAGGCGCCCCAGGTGACCGCCTGCCAGTCGCCGCCCGGCGTGGGCAGCATGAAGCGCGGGCGGGCGCGCCGCTGGTCGAGGGCGTCGAACACCGCGCGCGGCGCGATCTTCAGCTCGAGGAAGGGCGTGATGTCGAACATGGCGCTCACTCTTGGGCTGCGAGTCGTTCTTCTAGATCGAGCAGTTTGCTCTCGAGCTGATTCAGCTTGTGCAGCGTGCGCTCTTGATCGCGCTTGGTCGGCAGCCCCAGCCCGCCCCACCATCCGGCGGCCAGCTCGTCGCTCTTGGCCTTGGCCTTCATCAGGGTGCTGAGCCAGGCCCCCGCGGGCTCGAGCACGAGGGGGCTCTTGAGCACCTGCTCCATGTAGGTCGCGGTAGCGTTTTCCCAGGCGTTGAAGGCCTTTTTGTAGATGTCCCAGGGGTTCATGTGTCGTCCTCTCTCGTGTCAGAAACCGATCCGCCGAAGCTCGGCGGCGGTGGTGAAGTCGGCGTCGGGCTCGTCGGGCTTGCTGGTCGCGCGGACCACCTCGGCGAAGCACTCGAAGAACAGTGACGTCTGCCGGCGCGTGGTGCTGGCGCCGACAGCGGGGGCCACCGTGACGCGCGTGCGCACGCGGTGCACCTGGCTGAACACCAGCGAGGGCAGGCGCGCCTCGCCCTTGCCGTCCACCGCCACCTCGTAGGTGTCTTTGCCGGCGTAGGGCAGGCCGCGCAGCGTGCCGTTCTGGATCGTGCCGGTCGACACGAAGCTCGACCCGGGCTCGATGGGGAAGCGCATGAGCTCGACCGGCTTGCCGTAGATGAGCAGCGTCTTACCCTCGGGGGCCGCCTCGTCACGCGACGCGACCCCCAGCAGCCAGAGCGCGCTGTCGTCTTGCCGCAGCACGTTCTCGACGGTGCCCGCGGCGTCGAAGGGCGTCACGAACGCGTCCGGTGGGAACGAAGCCTGGTACCACTTCCCCGTGACCTTCGCCGGCACGATCTTGGCCTCTTGATCGTCGGCGAAGTCGGTGCCGAAGTCCCAGCTCAGCCGCCCGTCGCCCAGCTCGATTCCAGCAAGATCGACCGGCCTTTCGCTGCCCGCCGGCGAGACCAGGTACGAGATCGGCACGCCGATCGCAGGCCGAGCTTCGCTCGCGTCGATGCGCCCGTCCAGGTTCGGCACGCAGGCCAGGGGCTCGGGGCTCGCGCCCTGGTAGTCGGCGTGCCCCGGAGCCTCGGTCTTGTTGTCGCTGCATCCGGCGAGCAGGGCGAAGGCGAAGACGGTGAGACGCTGCATGCGAGTCCTCAGAACGTGAAGGCGGCGCTGGCCCGCCAGAGCTGCGCGGGCTTGGCTTTGAGCCCGAGCTCGGGGTTGTGAAGCCCCGCGCCGGGCAAGAGCGTGGCCTGTTCGAGCGCGAGCACGAAGCCGTCGCTGCTCTGATAGCTGAGACCCGGATCGAGCTCGACCCCCAGTGGGCGCTTGCGCCCCGGAGCCGATTCGGCGTTCACCGCCCAGGACATCACCGCGAACAGGGACGCCTCGAGCCGACCGCTGGCGAAGCGGAACAGGTCACCCCGCAGGTGGGGCTTCACGTACACCGCGTCGGTGACGGTGCCGATGATCTCACGAAACAGGATGCGATCGACGCGATAGTCGGGGTGGAAGCGGAAGTTGTTCACGGTCAGATCGTAGGGCGGCCGAGCCTGGGGGCCGTCCAGATCGCCGGGGACCGGCGCCGGGCGATTCACCCCGGGAAATGCGCCGAAACCGGGGGCCGAGTCGCCGCTGGCGTAACCACCGTCCAGGCCCAGGCGATACGTGCCGGCGGCGTCGCCGACCTCGCTCTCGAGCGCGCCGCCCAGCTGCCGGCTGGTGGCCGCATCGCGGAACAGCACCCCTGGGATCAGCGACGGCTGGTCGACCCGCGCCGTCAAGAACGCCAGCTCCGCTTCGACGCGATAGCCACGCCCACTGACCCGCGTCCACAGGTCGGCCGCGGTGGCGCGATAACCGCGCGACATCACCTGTGCGTCGTTCACGGCCACGGGTTGTGCAACGGGCAGGTACGTCGCCGGAACGTCTTTGTCTTGCCAGCGATGGGAGGCGTAGGCGCCGTACTCCAGCGTGTGCTTGCCCGCCGTCGCGCGCCGCGTGCGCGCCGCGTCGGTGCGCGAAGCGAGCACCGCGAAGGTCACGCTGTGCACCGCCGCGCTCGGCGCAAAGTCGATCGAGCGGCGGCCCGCCCGGTCGGGCACGAACGGCCCGGTCGCCGACAAATCGTAGGCAATGGCCCAGAAATGCCCCAAGAGCGGCGTCACGAAGGCGATCCGATCGGCGGCGTCGCCGCTGTCGCAGTCCAGGCAATCCCCGGCGTTGGCCAGGACGCCCAGGCCCCAGTGGCTGCCCATGCGACCGACCGCAAGGGCTCCAAACGGGGTCAACGCCTCGCCCCACACGCGCTTGACACTCACGGTCTCGCCTTCGGTGCGCTGGGTGCTGCTGGCGGACGGGATGCCCTCGGGCGCACTGCCCAGGGCCACGTTGTCCAGCGCGTCGAGCCGCGCCTTCACCGCCATCATCCCGCCCGGCGCGTAGATCGAGAGATCCGTGCGCAGGCGCATGTCGGCCCGGGTGAGGGTCTGCCCCTTCGAGCTGCCCAGCGGCACCGGGTAGAAGAGCTCGCCGGAGGGCGTGGGGCCGCGATCGAGATCCAGGTTGTACAGCGCGTCGGCACGCACGCGAAAGTAGCCGTCGAGGCGCACTTCTTCTTCGGGCTTGGCACCCAGGTCGCGGCCGTGATCGGCGAAGCCCGTGGCCCGGGCTGACGAGGCCACCAAGAGCAGCACCATGCCGACCCGCCTCATCGCGCACTCCGCAGAAATTCAGCCAAATCGCGGGTCGAGGCGGCGGCGGCCTCGAGCATGGGAAAGTGCCCGGTGCGGGGGTACACCCGCAACTCGGCGTGCTTCAGATCACGGCTCAGACGCTCGCCGATCGACAGCGGCGTGACGCGATCTTCCCGCCCCCACAGCAGCAGGGTCGGCTGCCCAATCTCGCGATAGCGTGCCTCGACCTCGGCGAAGCGCTGGCCGCGGGTCGCCGCCAGCGCCGCAGCCACGGTCCCGGGCCGCTCCAGCGCGCGCTCCACGTCCTCGATCAGGCGCTCGCTGACGTTGCGCTCGTCGTAGAACGCCTGAGCGATCTTGTCGTCCGAGCGCTCGGCGTAGAACGCGCCGAACAGCGCCTCGCCCAGGCCCTGGCTCCGCGCCCAGTGAAAGGTCGAGGGCAGCTGCTCTTCGTAGACCCAGGCGTCGTAGAGCGCGAGCCGCTCGACCCGACCGGGCGCCAACAGGGCCATCTGGAGCGCCACCGACGCGCCCCACGAGTGCGCGACCACGGCGGCGCTCTTCACGCCGCGCGCGTCCATCAGGGCCAATACCAGCCGGGCCTGGGCCCGGGGCGAGTAGTCCCCCTCGGGGCGATCGGTCCAGCCGAAACCCTTCAAATCCAGGGCGATCACCCGGTGATCGCGGGCCAGCGCGGGGCGAACCGTCTCCCAGGTCTCGAGCGACGACGCGAAGCCGTGCAAGAGCACCACCGCCGGACCCTTGCCCTCGTCGACGAAGCGCACCCGCGCCCCGGCCACGCTCGCGTAGCTCCCCTTCGGCTCGCCGGGCATGGGCCCGACGTGAAACGCAGGCGCGCAGGCCAGGGCCAGGGCGGCCAAGGCGAGCACCGCACGCTTCACGGAGCCAGCCTCCGCAGCTCGGCCGCCTCGCTCACCTCGGCGGTGGTGGCGTTGTCCTTGGCCACGAACGACGCGACCGTGCCGAAGCACTCGGCGCCGAACAGGTAGCTTCGAACCACGGTGGTCACGAGGCCGATCTTGCGGGTGAGCACCACGCGCGTCCGCAGCACGGGGAACTCACCGAACGGCGCCTTGAGCGTGCCGTGAGCGTCGGCTGCGCTCTCGTAGCCTTCGGTGTAGTTGGCAAGCACGCCCTGGGCGAGGCCCGTCACGGTGCTGCTGGTCGACCAGGTCTTGCCCTCTTTCACCGGGAAATCGAGGACGACCACGGGCGGGGTGTAGGTGAGCTCGGTCTTGGTCACGCCGTCCGCCGGCGAGACCACGCCGCGCAGCACGAGCGCCGTCGCGCCGACCTCGAACACGCCGAGCAGGTCGCTGGACTCGCTCAGCCGGGCCGCGTAGGTCGCGCCCGGATACTTCGCGGCAAACCACTTGCCATCGAGCTTCTGGGTCTCGACCAGCACCAGGTGATCGCCGCTCAGCCCCGCGCTGAAGTCCCAGAGCCGGCTGCCGTCACCCTGCGCCACACCCGCGCTCGGCACCGCTGCCGGACCCGACACCAAAAACTTCGCGGCCAGGCCGGCCGCCAGCGGCGTCTCGCTCTTGTCGAGCACGCCGTCGTGGTTCGGCGAACAGAACCCGCCGCCCGAGCCACCGCTCGTTGCCCCGCCCGCCCCGCCAATGCCGGCTGCGCCGCCGCCCGCGCCGGCCGTGCCCCCACCGCCGGCCGCCGCACCGCCGCTGCCCGCCGCGCCTGCTGCGCCGCCGCTCGCCGAGACACAGCGACCGTCGTTGCACGCCCCCGAGGGGCAGTCGGAACCGGTGTGGCACTCGTCGGCAGGGCTCGAGGCCTCGCAGCCCAGGGCCCACAGCGCCAGCGCCAGCAACGGCAGCTTTTTGTTGCACCGCACCATGTTCGACCTGCGCATGGATAACTCCGGCTCCATGGCTGGTCAAGCGTGATGTTGCAGTGCCGCAATTTCTCCCTTCCCAAGGGCTCGCCACGGGGCTAGCCTTTCGCACTGCGACATGCCGCTCGTGATCAAGAAGTACTCGAACCGCCGGCTCTACGACACCGAAGAGAGCCGCTACATCACCTTGGACGAGCTCACCGAGCGCATTCGAGCGGGCGCCGACGCGAAGGTGGTGGACGCGAAGACCGGCGACGACCTGACGCAGGCCACCCTGACCCAAGTGATCTTGGAAGGGCCTGCGGCCAAGCTCTTGCCCGTCCCGCTCTTGACCCAGCTGATCCGAATGCAGGACGACGCCCTGGGTGAGTTTTTCGGCCGGTATGTCAGCGCGACGCTCGAGCTCTACCTGACGGCCAAGCAGGGCGCGCAGGCGGTGTCGCCGTACTTCCCGTTCGCCACCATGCCGTTCTCGGCGGGCAACGCCTTCGCGCGCCTGTTCAACCAGCAGCCCGCGGGCTGGGACGTGGCGCCGCCCCCACCCCCGCCGCGGCGCGAGCCCGAGGCGGGCGCGCCGAGCGAGGACTTCGCCAGCCTGCGGCGTGAGCTCGACGAGCTGAAGCGTTCGCTGGAGAAGAAGCCGCGTCGTCGCTGAGTTTGTTGCGTTGCAACAATTTCGTCTTGACACGGCTGCTTGCTGTGCCTATTCGTTCTTGTGCGCCGCAACATTCTGCGGCCCAGAAAGGCACAGTACCCCCATGTTCATGCCCGGATTCACCCAGCCCAACGCGTTCTTCGACCTCTGGACCCGCGCCGCCAAGGAGCACGTCGAGCGCATCGAGCAGCTGAGCGACCAGCTCGGCAAGGCCCAGGGCCAAGGCGTCGAGCGCGCCCAGCAGGCCGTCGACGAGAGCGCCAAGCTGATGAAAGAGTCGCTCAGCTACGGGCTCACGCTCGCGAGCGAGTGGCGCAAGCTGAACCTCGAGCTGGTCAAGAAGACCAGCGAGAGCCTGCGCACGGGTGGCTGAGATGGTGGAGCTCGCCCCGACCCCCCGTGACACGCTGTTTCGCGAAGGCACCGCGGCGCTGTACCGCTTCCGCTCTCCGGAAGGCGCGGCGCCGCGGCCCGGCCGTGCGCCGCTCTTGCTGGTGCCGTCGCTGATCAACCGCTGGTACGTGCTCGACTTGCGGCCGGGCGCTTCGCTCGCGCGGGCGCTGGTGGACGCCGGTTTCGACGTCTACTGCCTGGACTGGGGCGTGCCCGAGTCCGAGGACCGCTACCTCGAGTGGGACGCGGTCGTGGCGCGGGTGGGTCGGATGGTGCGGCGTGTCGCGCGCGCCACCGGCGCGCCCCGGGTGGGCCTGCTCGGCTACTGCATCGGCGGCACGCTGAGCGCGATCTACGCGGCGCTCGAGCCCGAGTCCGTGGGCGCCCTGGTCAACCTGGCCGGCCCCATCGACTTCGCCGAGGGCGGCATGCTGGCCCACATGGTCGATCCGCGTTGGTTCGACCCGGCGGCCATCGCCGCCGCGGGCAACGTCGGCGCCGAGCAGATGCAGAGCGGCTTCGTGGCGCTGCGCCCGACGGCGCAGCTCGGCAAGTGGCTCAGCTTCCTCGATCGCCTGGGCGACGACCAGCGGATGGAGGCGTTCCAGGCGCTGGAAGAGTGGTCGAGCGCCAACATCCCGTTCCCCGGCGCGGCCTACGCGAAGTACATCCGGGACCTCTACCAGGCGAACGCCCTGGCCAAGGGCACGCACCACGTCGCGGGGCGCCGCGTGGACCTGGGGCAGATCCGTTGCCCGGTGCTCACCGTGGTCACCGATCGAGACGTGATCTGCCCGCCGCCAGCGGCCCAAGCGCTCAATCAGCTGTCCGGCTCCGGCGACAAGAGCCTGCTGGTCATTCCGGGCGGCCACGTCGGCGCGGTGGTCGGCGGCTCGGCCCCGAAACAGCTTTACCCGAAGCTCGCCGAGTGGTTCGGTCGAGCGCTCTCCAACTGAGGACTTTTCAGCGATGAAACTGCAAGACTTGAAGGTGATCGTCACCGGCGCCGGTCGGGGCATGGGCGCGTATTTCGCGAAAGAGCTGGCCGCTGCCGGGGCCAAGGTCGCCGCGGGCGACGTGGACGAAGCAGGCCTCGCGGAGCTGCCCGCGGGCATCGCGCGCCGCCGCCTGGACGTGTCGAGCGAAGCGGACTGCGTGGACTTTACCCGGTGGGCGAGCGCCGAGCTCGGCGGGCTGAACGCGCTGGTGAACAACGCCGGCATCATCCGGGACGGCCTCTTGGTCAAGCGCGACCGCGAGAGCGGCAAGCTCACCACGCTGCCGATGGACGATTGGAACCAGGTCCTGGCCGTGAACCTCACTGGCGCCACGGTGATGACCCGCGAGCTCTGCAAGACCATGGTGGAGGCGAACACCCGCCCCGGCGTGGTGGTGAACATCTCGAGCGTGTCGCGGCACGGCAACCGCGGGCAGTCGAACTACGTGGCCGCCAAGGCCGCGCTGGCCGCCAACACCGTGACCTGGGCTCGCGAGTTCGCAGCCTACGGCATCCGAGTGGGCGCCATCGCCCCGGGCATGATCGAGACGCCCATGACCCGCGGCATGCACCAGAAGGCCCGGGACGCGCTGGTCGCGGCGGTGCCGGTGGGTCGGATCGGCGTCCCCGAGGACATCTGGCTCGCCGTGAAATTCGCCATTGAATGCGACTACTTCAACGGCCGCTGCGTGGACGTCGACGGCGGCCTGGTGATGTAGAAGAAAGTCCGCAACTCGCTCGCCCCCCGCGCCGACACGGGGGGCGATGGACATCGTCGGCGTTTGCGCGTGGCTCGGGTGCGCGGCGGTCGTAGGCTCGGTGGAGGTCCTTCGGCGCAAGCCGTGGACCTCGCGCAGGTTCGACCGTGGCGGCCTGCGGGTCCACAACTGGGTCACCGGCCGCCGCAGCTACGTGCCGTTCACTCGAATCGCGTCGGTCGACGTCGAGCTCGGAAACACGCTTGCCCTGAAGGACGTCCAGGGCAAGGTCCTGGCGCGAGTCTGCTACTTCACCCCCGACGACTGCTTCGCCGCCTTCGCCAACCTGCCGCGTCTCGCTGGTCGACCGCTGAGCACGTGCAGCGCCTTCGCCCGAGGCGGGCTGGACTTCGATGGGTGGCTGCGCCGGATTCGGTCGCTCGCGACGCAGCGCGGCCCCTACCGCGGGACGGACATCGAGCCGCCGCAAGCGCTGGCCGTTGCCCGCTACGAGCTGGCCCCGCTGACCGAGCGCGCGGCGGCCATCTATTACCTGTGCTGTGCGGGTCAGGCGCCGAGGGACCTGCTGCCCAGGCTGGATCGCGAGTCGCCGCCGTTGCTGGTGGTCGTGGCGGCGCTCGCGCCGGGCGGCGAGGCTCTGCTCCCCCTGGCGAAGGACCTGGTCCGGTACCTGCCCCAGGAAGATCAGGCCGCGTTTCAGCGGGCGGCCCAGGCCAGCGCAACCCGAAGCCCCACCGCTTGCCCTGGAGCCCAACCGAAGACCGCATGACCGCACGCGCGCCGCCGGGCACTGAACGCCAATAAGTGGCGCGGACGGCCGCGGCAAGGGATCCTTCCGCCGCAATGCCGCGGTGGCTGATCGGACTGCTCTTGGTGGGCTGCGGCGAGCCGACGGCTCCACCGCCCCCCGAGCTCGGGCCGACACCCGCGCCGGCGCCACTGCCCGCGCTGACACCCCCACCCGCTGCGCCGGCCCCGGCCCCCGAAACGGTCCCCGCGGCGGTCGTGATCGGCGCCCAGAGCTCTGTCTGCCCACCCGAGATGGCGCTGATCGATCGTCGCTTCTGCATCGATCGTTGGGAGGCCACCACGCGGGGCAGCGATGGCCAAGATCACTCGCCCTACCACGCCGTGACCCACGAGAAGGTCAGCGCCGAGAGCCGCCCCGGGGTCGTGCCCCAGGGCTACATCTCGATGGAAGAGGCTGATCAGGCCTGCACCCGCGCGGGCAAGCGCCTCTGCACCACCCAGCAGTGGGTCGACGCCTGCATGGGCGCGAAGAAGCCCAAGCGGAAGTACCCGTACGGCGCGGCCGAGAGCCCAGCGGCCTGCAACACGCGGCAGGGCGGCGCGCACCCGCTGATGGCGCTTCACGCGGGTCGGCGGCCGGTGGACTCGTGGAACATGAACGACGCGCGGATCAACCAGGTCGCGTCGACGGTGGCGCCCACGGCCGCGTTCGAAGCCTGCGTGACCCCCGAGGGCGTTCACGACCTGGTGGGCAATCTGCTCGAGTGGACGCGGGGACCGAAGCCCCTGCTGATGGGCGGGCACTACCTGGACGCGACCGAGAACGGGGACGGGTGCGCCTACGTCACCGAGCGACACGGCGAGAAGTACCACGACTTCACCACCGGCTTCCGGTGCTGTCTGGAGCCCGAGGCCGCGGCGCTGAAGCTCGCGCCGCCCGAGGTGGTCCCCGCCAGCGTGCAGAGCCTGGCGGCGCCCACCGGGCTGCGCTCGTTCGACGACCCGGGCGCGCCGCTGCCGCCGAAGCCCGCGCCGCCGCCCTACGAGCCGGCGGACGCGGCCTGCCCCGTGAACATGGAGCTGGTCGACGGCCAGCGCTGCCTGGTGCCCGAGCAGCAGTGCCTACGCTGGCTCGAGGTGCCGGGACAGGAGCCCCAGCGCTCGTGCGCCGAGTTCGCCGCTCCCACCAAATGCACCGGCGGCCGCCAGGCGATGCGCTACTGCATCGATCGCTACGAATACACCCCCAAAGGCTGGTCGCTGCCGCTGGTGAACGTGTCCTGGGGCGAGGCGCAGAACATCTGCAGCGCGATGGACAAGCGCCTCTGTCGGGAAGAAGAGTGGGAGTTCGCGTGCGAAGGGCCCGAGGCGCTGCCCTACCCCTACGGCCACGTCCGAGACGGCGCCGCCTGCAACCACGACCTGCCCGACCTGTTCGACCCTCGCTCCAAGTTGCGCGATCAGCGCGTGCCCACCGAGTCACTGCCGCGCTGCAAGAGCCCCTTCGGCGTGTTCAACCTGGTGGGCAACGTGGACGAGTGGACCACCCGGGAGAGCCGGGACCCGCCCTGGCGCTCGATCTTGCGCGGGGGGTGGTGGCTCACCGGCCGCAACCGCTGCCGTGCGGCCACCGAGAGCCACAGCGAGATCTACGCCGGCTCGCAGACCAGCTTCCGCTGTTGTAAAGCTGCGCGGAAGTGAAGCGTCTCGCGCCCTGGGTGCTCGGTGTGTCGCTGGTGAGCGCGTCGGCGACGTCGGCGGATTCGCCGGGGGTCCGCCCGATCGCGCTGACGAAGCGCGATCTCGGCACTCGCCTGCGGGTGTTCGGATCCCCGGGGGACCCCAAGCTCGAGACCGCAGAGGTCACCGCGGTGGTCCGAAGGACCGACGGGTTTCTGGTTGATTTCTGGCGAAGTCGCCCGATTTTGCCCACCACCGCCCAGCTGGGCACGCTGACTGACATCGACGCCATCTGGCAGATCCATCCGATCGTGCGCTTCGGGGACAAGAGCGCGCCGGCGCTGGCTTCACGGGTGTCGTCCCTCGCGGACGGCATCGAGGTGGAAGGGGTCGCGGAGCTCGGCGGCGTGCGCTATCGGACACGCACGGTGCATCGACTGCACCCGCGCGAGCCGCGTCTGACGACCGCGACCACCTTCAGCGTCGAAGGCGGCGCAGCCTCGGGCCCGATCGAGCTGGGGGACGAGGTGAAGTGGGGCAACACCCGGTACTACGTCGAGGGTCTAGGCCAGCCGCGCTTGAAGTACGAAGGCGCCGCGAAGTGGGTGGGCCGGCGCGGGGCCGGCGGCGACCTGATGCTGCGCCCGGGCCCCGGCAAGCCGATGTGGCTCGACTACACGTCGGCCAAGCAACCGGGCTTTCAGGGGGCCCTGACCGCGCTGTTCTTCAAGGGCAAGATCGCGGCGGGCCAGAGCGTCACCGTCACCCGCGAGCTCGCCTTCGAGAAGATCCCCGTGGCCGAGCCCGCGACGCCCCGAAACCCCGGGACGCTCCGGGTCGACGCGCGCGACGAGGGCGGCAGGCCCATCGCGGCCAAGCTGCGGATCGATCGTGAGGGCGACAAAGACCCGCTTTTCCCGCCGGACGGGGATCTGGACGGGTCCGACCGCTTCGTCTGGACCGGCAACGGAGCCGTGTCGCGAGCCCTCGAGCCGGGGCGCTATCGGCTGCTCGTCACCGCCGGCATCGAGCGTGATGCGTTCGAGCAGACGGTGACGATTCGCGCCGACGCCGAGGCGGTCGTCGAGGCTCGCTTGCCGCGCGTGATCGACACGCCCGGGTGGATCGCCGCCGATCTGCACCTGCACCAAGCGCCCAGCGTGGACGCCGATATCGGCTTGCCCGAGCGGGTGGTGGCGATCGCCGCCGAGGGCGTCGAGCTCGCGGTGGCGACCGACCACTACGTGGTGACGGATCTGGCGCCCACGGTCCGCTGGCTCGAGCAGCGGGGGCTCCTGACCAGCCGCCTGCAGACCGTGGTGGGCAGCGAGGTGAGCACGCTGGGCCGGCGTTTCGGCCATTTCAACGTGTTTCCGCTGGCGGTCGGCGACAACGTCCGCTCCGTGGACGTGACCCCGGCCCAGCTCTTCGCAGACGCGCGCCGCGCTTCACCGGGCGGTGTGCTGCAGGTCAACCACCCCAGGCTCGATCCGAAGCTCGGCTACTTCACCTATCACCAGATGGACGAGGCCACGGGCGAGATGAAGGTCGCGGGCTACGACCCGAGCTTCGACACCCTCGAGGTCTACAACGGTGACGAGGCCTGGAACCTGAAGGCGGTGAAGAGGGTGCTGGCCGATTGGATGCACCTGCTCGGGCGCGGCCACCGTTACACGGCGACGGGCAGCAGCGACTCGCACTCGCTGGCCTTCCTCGATCCCGGGCTTCCCCGCACCCTGATCCGGTACGGGAGCGCCAAATCCGACGCCGACGACGTCTCGGCCAAGCAGGCCGACGTGCTCACGGCGCTCAAGGCCGGCCGCGCCATCGTCACCAGTGGGCCGATCATCGAGGCCAGCGTCGACGGCCAGGGGCCTGGGCAGACCGCGCGTGGCAAGACCGCGAGGCTGCGGGTGGTGATCCGCGCCGCACCGTGGATCGACGTCCGCGCAGTGGAGATCTTGGAGGGCGCGCAGGCCAAGCGCGTGGTCTGGCAACAAATCCCCAAATCGCGCCGGCCGCTCCGGATGGACAAGACCTTCGATCTGCCGGTGACCGGCCCCACCTTCTTCGTGGTCACCGCGCAGGGCGAGCGCGGCCTGCCCAACGCCGCTCGCGATGGCACGACTCCATTCGGTTTCACCAATCCGATTTGGGTGATGCCCTGAGGTCGCGTAACCTGCGCTGCATGCGGTGGGCCTATGCGCTGGGTGTGCTGTCGCTGGGGTGCGGAGCGCTGGTTCTGACTCAGGCGTGCGGCGACGACGCCGAGGTGGCGTCGTCGAGCGGCGGGGGGCACTGCGAGAAGGCGCCCGCCGGCAGCGCCCACAACGCCGAAGCGGGGTGCGACCTGCGCTGCCCGGGGGGCCCCGGCTGCGCGCCCAGCGACGACGCCACGTTCTACGCCGGCGCGGCAGTCGAAGACATCACGCCCGTGGTCGACCACGTGGTGGCGTTCGCTCCCCAGAACCAAGGCCACAACTACTTCGACCCGCTGGGCGGCGACAAGTGCGTGAAGAAGGGGTCTTGCGACGTGTCCGACGTCACGACCTGCACCGCCGTCGACCCGATGAAGTGCACCTGGATCGCCGGGTTCGGCACCGGGCGACCGGCGACCGGCAACGCCGACGCGACCAGCGTGCGCTGCACGGTGATGAAGCGCGGAAACACCAAGGTCGGACTCTGCTCGGTGGACGCGGTGGGCTGGTTCTACAGCGAGGTCGAGGCCACGCGCGCGCTGATCGCCGAGAAGTACCCCGAGCTCGATCTGGATTTCGTCGCGGTGGCCTCGACCCACGTGCACGAGACCCAAGACACGATGGGGATCTGGGGCCCGAACGACTCGAAGAGCGGAGTGAAGACGGAGTACAACGCGTCGATCCGCGAGAAGACGGCGCTCGCGCTCTCCAAGGCCAACGCCGCCCTCGAGCCGGTGCAGATCCAGTTCGGGGCGTCGAAGGTCGACGGCCACATCCCGGAGACGGATCCGAAGGGGCACGGCGCGGCCGCGTTCGTGAGTGACAGCCGCGACCCGGTGGTGATCGACGACGAGCTCCGGGTGATCCGCTTCGTCGCCGCCGACGACCAGTCGACCGTCGCCACGCTGATCAACTTCACCAGCCACCCCGAGTTCGGGGGCGACGACAACCTGCTGACCAGCGCGGACTACGTCCACACCCTGCGCCAGGGCGTCGAGAAGGGGCTCGAGGTGAAGAGCGCGGCAGGGAAGACGCTGGTGAAGCGCCCGGGAGTGGGCGGCGTGGCGATCTTCTTCAACGGCCCCCTGGGCGGCCAGGTGGGCCCGGGCAACGTGAGCCACACCGACTTCGAGGGCAACCCGGTGCCGAAGGGGCTGGACCGCGCGTACAACAACGGGCGACTGCTCGCGGTGTACGCGCACGAAGCGCTGTCCAAGGGAGCCGAAACGCTGGAGTCCGCGGCCCTCGGCTTCCGTGCTCGCGAGATCTACGTCGAGGTCCGAAACCGCGCGTATCACATCGCGCTCGCGCAGCAGCTCTTCGTTCGGGAAGCCTATTTCTATGATCCGACGCTGGAGATCGGCGAGGGCAACCTGCCCTCGGTTCGCACTCAGGTCGCCGCGATCGACATCGGACCAGCCGAGCTGGTCGGGTTCCCGGGCGAGCTCCACGCCGAGCTTTTGCTCGCCACGCCCGAGGGCAAGAGCGCGCTCGACGCGCCCTTTCCGTTCACCCCGAAGCCCTACGTGGTGCTCAACGACCCGAAGACCAACCCGGCCTGCGGCAAGGACGGCTACTCGGAGTGCGACGATGGCCCGCCCGCGATCGATCAGATGGACCGCGAGAAGATCATCGACCTGGCTCGGGACCCCAAGGTCAAATACCGCTGGGCGGTGGGCTTGATGCTCGATCAGATCGGCTACCTGGTGCCCGACTACGACTTCAAGCTCGACCCTGCGAACCCGTACCTGGACGAGTTCTCTCCCGGTGAGCACTACGAAGAGACCAACTCGGTGAGCACCAACGTTCAGGCCCACGTCATCGACCCGTTGCTCCAGCTGCTGAAGAGCCCGCCGGTCGTGCGCCGCTGAATCAGATGTCGCCCCAGACCGTGAGCGCGGCTCCGGTGTCGGGATCGATGCTGGCCGGCTCGCGGGGCGCGACGCGACGCGCGGCGTTGGTCGTGAACGCGTCGAAGGTCCACTGCCACGCGGCCCAGCCGGCGATGGGCTTCTGGGCGAACACGTCGTTGACGCACGCGGGATCGACGTCCAGCTGGCAGAGCGTGGGGACCTTGGTCAGCGTGCCGCGCAAGAGCCACGGCCCCAGTCGCGTGGCGTAACGATCTCCGAGCGCCGCCACCAAACCGCGGCCCGCAACCGGCTCGACGCCGTCCGCGACGGCGAACAGATCGCTGCCGGTGGTGCCGCCTTGCAGCTTCAGGGCCCGGAGGACGGTGGCTCCCACGTCCACCGCAGTGGCAGGGGTCTGCAGCTCTTTTCCAGCGAATTTCCCTCCCGGGAACTTGATCAGGAGCGGCACCTCCAGGCGCTCTTCGGCGAGCTCACCCGCGGGGTCGAACGGCGTGTCGGGTGCCTCGCCGGGCGCCACGTCGCCCACGAACACGAACAGCGTCGAGTCCCAGACGCCCTTCTTCTTGAGCACGCTGATCAGCTGGCCCAGCGCGACGTCCTGCTTCGAGAGCGCGGCTTGGGTGAGCGCGCGCAGGCGAGCCCAGTCGTCGTCGCCAAGCTTCTTCAGGCCCCGCCGCTGGGTGCGCAGGCGGGCCAGCGCGACACCACCCCGCCGCGGCTCGAGGGGGCCGCCGTACTCCTCCGGGGCAAGCAGCGCGGCCTCTTCACGGCTCACGTCCCAGGGCGGATGCGCGCCTCGGGCGTGGATGACCAGCAAGCGGCGCCCCGTGTCCCCCTGCTTCAGCTCGTCGTCCAGCCATCGCGCGGCGGCCAGAATCGGCTGCGTCGCCTCGACGTCTTGCACCGGCGAGACCTGCACGAAGCGATCCCAGCCCGCGTCGAAGCCAAAGGCCGCGGAGGTGGCCGGTACGGCCGTGAACATCCCGGTCCGCCCGCTGGCTTCTTTCAAGAGCTCGCCCAGGGTTCGGGCCGCCTTGGGCAAGCGAGCGGCGGGGTCTTCCAGGGCGTGGACGTGGGGAGGCTCGCCGGTGATCAGCGACGCGACCACCGCCGCCGGCACCGTGGTCGGGGCCCGGTAATGGGAGAACACCGCGGCGCCCCGGGCCAGCTCGCTCAGCGTGCTCTGCCCTGCGTGCGACCCCCACGGGGGCACGCTCTTCCGGTCGGTCCCCGCGGACACGAAGAGCACCACCGTCGACGCCTCGGGGATGGCGCTGACCTCGCTGGTGCGGGTCAAGACGGGGTCACCGAACAGGACCCTCCCGCCCTTCGTCGTCTCGGTGGCGCGCAGCTCGATCGCCACCGTTCGTGAAGCGTGGTCGGCGAGGTCGATGCTGAGCGGAGTCCAGGTGGCACCTGGCCCCCCGGTCACCTTGCGCTCGGCGAGCACGGTCGGGGACTCGCCGTCGCTGAGCACTCGCACATCGAGGGCGCCGCGGCCGTCGCCCCAGAAGCCGACGTCCGACTCGAGCTTCGTTCCGGGCGCGACCACCAACCGACAACGGATCGAGGCCGGCGCCCGCAGGGCCAGCGCCCGACGCGGAGCGCCGTCGAGCACCGCGTCGGCGATCAGATCGCGCAAGGTCGGCGCCGAATAAGCGGCGAGGGAGGCGTCCGGGGGGCCGAGCCGAACCCAATCCACCTCGGCCAGGGGCTCGGTCGAGCCGCGCGCACGCCCGGCAAAGCTCAAGTTGAGAGTGTGGCGCCCGGCCGCCAGTACCGCCTTGAGCACGGGAAACGCCACGGTGCGGGTCTCTCCCGCCGTGAGCCGGAGCGTTCCGAGCCGCCGTTCGCCCAGGGTTGCGGTGACCGACCGCGCCGTCCCGGGGCGAAGCCTCAGGCTCACCTCGGTCTCTTCCTGCGGCTCGTCGAGCGGCACCTCGTAGCTGACGCGGGGCACGCCGATCCGCGCCACCGTTGCCCCCTCGCGCTCGGCGTCCACGACGTCCTCGGCCGGCTCGGCGCGGAACCCCCGCCGCGCGTGGGCGGGCGCGCCGCCCAGATCCAGCAAGAAGCCGCGATGGCGAACCTCGCAGCTCGAGACGCGATCGAGCAACGCGATCTTCTCCCGCGGCGGGCTTGGAGCGCTCCCCGGCTCCGTACTGGCCGCCGGCGCCCCTGCTTCGGGCACGCGGTCGACCTTCGGATCACAACCGGCGGCGAGCACGCCGATCACGAGTGGGGCTGCGCGTTGCCAGATCACCGTCGCTCGCATACCGCGAAAGCGTGCGACCGGCACGGTCAGGGCGCCGGTGCCGCGGGCGCAACCACGAATCGGCGGGCGACCTTCACGTCGACCTGGACGCTCGCATCGCCGGTGGGTGCCTTGACCACGACCTGGTGGGGTCCCGGCGCGGCGGGCACCTTGCGACGGCCGCGACCGACGAACGCCCCGTCGACGTAGACCGGATGGTTCTCGCCGGGGTTGACGTCGATCACGCCCTTGTCGTTCGAGACGTTCGTGCCGACCTCGATGCCCTGCTCGGTCACCACCAGCTCCAGGCCCGGCGGAGGCTTGGGCTTGGCCAGGGCGGGCGCCGCGCTGTCCGTGGCCGCGGGCTCGGCGGCGGGCTCGGCGGGCGGCAGGAGCTTGGTCCGAACCAACGTGATCGCGCCAAAGGCCAGCGCCGCGGCAGCTCCGGTCATGACCACCATCTTCCCGAAACCCACCTTTTCGTCCCCAGGGCGCTGGGCGGGGCGAGCCGCGGGCCGCGCCACCTGCGCGCCGCTCGCAGGCTTCGAGGTCGGTGCGGGCTTCGAGCTCGACACGGGCTTGGAGGTCGGTGCGGGCTTCGAGGTCGGGGGGTCGGAGCCGGGCTTCTTCCGCGGGAACTCGATGGGCTTGGTCTTCGGCAGCGAAGCGTCAGCCTCCGGCCCGGCCTCGAGAGTGCCGCGGGCAGCCTTCGGCGAGGAGTCGACCCGCAGGGTCTCCGGTGTCTGGGTCTCGCGTTGGCTCACCAGCGAGATGGCTTCTTCGTCCTCGTCACCCGACGGGGATCGGGCGATCTCTTCCGAACGAGCGGTCTCGAGGGCGGGCTCGACGTTCATGGCGGGGTCTCCGGTCTGGGACGATTGCGGTGCGCTGTCTTCGGTGGGTTCGGGCTCGGGCGCGGACGACGCGGGGCCCGCCTCGGGCTGCACGGGGAGGGACACCGGACCCATGCCGGGCGCCGTCCGGGGCTCGTCCCCGAACCCTGTCTCGGGCGCTCCGCGCATGACGGGTAAGGGGGTCACCGAGCGACTCAGCGGCAACGGCAGCGACGCTTCGCGAACGACCACGTCGGGCTGCTCCCAGCGCTCTACCGCGTCGGCCACGTCGGGTGGCGCCGGCGAAAGATCCAGCGTGAAGAGCGGCGCGGGCGACGCGTCGAGCTCGGGCTCTCGGGCGGCTTCGACCGAGGCTGGGGAAGGCGCGTCGAGGTCGACGAGCTCGCCGTCACGGGTGACCTCGACGACGGCGCCACGCCGAGCAATGTCGGCCAACACCTGCTCCAGGAAGTAGCGCTGCGCCGGCGCAGACTCGAGGATGGCCCGCGGCCCCATGCCCTCGAGCAACCGGGCAAACAGCGCCCGCGCCGGCTCCGGCGTGGCGTCCAGGTAGGCGCCGACGGTGTCGACGTCGATCAAGACCGAGTCTAGGTGCTCGATCTCGGTGGCGTGGAACAGACGCGCCAGCGCGCGCGCGCGCCGAATTCGCGGCCGAAGCAGCTCCTCGAGGGAGCCGCTGAAGTCCCGGCGCGCGGGGGCGGCGCTCGGAGCGACGACGAACCGGCCGGCGCTCACACCGATCAGCGCATCCAGCACCTTCGCCCCCCGCTCGAACGATCCGTCGCTCGCGGTGCGCGTGATGCAGCGGAGCTCGCCGTCGCGCATTTCGGCTTCGTACAGGTAGACCGAGTCGCGCACGGTGATCCGAGAGCTCGGCTGGTGGCGCCGCGCGATCTCGAGCAAAGTGCGCGTCGTCAGCCCGTCGAGCCGACCCCGCACCTCACCACCCCCGGTGAGGCGCGACTCGACGCGGGAGCGCGGGCGCAGGACCTCGCGAATGCGCGACAGCACGGTCGAGGCCGCAGCCTCTTTGCGCAGGTAGCCGTCGGCGCCTGCGCCGAGCTCCCGGACCCTCTGAAGCAGATCCTCTTTCCAGGAGAGGAGGATGACCGGCACGTCGCGCACCGCGACGTCGTTCTTGATGTCTCGGCAGAGCGTGAAGCCGTCGATGCCCGGCATGAGCACGTCGCTGACCACCAGGTCGGGCATCGTGTCGAGCACCAGCTGCCGGGCCGAGATGCCGTCGTGCGCCTCGGCGACCTCGACGCCCGAGGTGCGCAGGAGACCACTCAGGAACCAGACCACCGCCGGGTCGTCGTCGACCACCACCGCGCGGCGCCCCTCGAGGCGCACGCCGTCGCTGCGCCGCAGGCCCCCGCCACGCTCGCCGGCGCGCCGCTCGGGCCCGGTCCACGGCGCGAGCGGAACCGCGCCCTCGGGTCCGCCGGAGCTGAATCGCACCCCACCGCGGGAGCGCATGGTGAGCAGCTCTCGGACGCGAGCCACCGCGCCCCAGACCGCCGCCAGGACGTCGGTCCCCTCGCCCAGCGGGACGCTGACCCGCGCGCTCGCAGGGTCCACGCCTTCGACCAGGCCACGTCGAATCTCGGCCGTGATGCGCTGGGCCAGCTCGTCGACCGTTACGTCTCCGATCGGCTCCCGGGGCGCGCGCAGACCCGTCGAGTGCCGGCTCACCTCGAGCACGGCCCGCCAGAGCGAGTCCGGACCGACCGGCTTCGGGAGCACCCGCGACGCGCCCAGGGACACGAAGGCCGTCGCCGCCTCGGGGTGATCGAACGACCCGACCACCACCACGGGAAACGGCGGAACGTTCGGGTCGTGGGCAAGGTTGTCGATGATCTGGCGGGCCTCGCGCAGGTCGCCGTCGATCACCGCGACGTCGGGTCCGACCCGCTCGGCCAGGTCGCGGAAGCTCTCGGGATCCGCGGCCAGCTCCACCTCGACCAGCTCGTCCTCGGCGGCAGAGAGCGAGGTCTGCAGCGCCGAGGGCCCGTACACCAGGATGCACAGCGGCCAGCCGCTGATGAGCGCGTCCGCGTCCTCGGGCAGCTCGCTCGTCGGCGGGGGCTTGGCGCCCCAGGCGATGGACGGCAAGACGTCGATCGCGCGGGAAACCTCGGCCAGATCCGTCGACGCGACCGCTCCGCCTCCCGCGCTCTTGCCGAGCGCGCGCTCCGCCCCCTCGAGGGCCTCCGCCACCCCTTCGAACCCGAGCACGCGGGCTGCCGACCCGAGGGCGTGGACCCGTCGCAAGAGCATGTCGCGGCGCTCGCGGCTGGCCGGGTCGTCCTCGAGCTGGTGCAGCGTGTTACGCAGAGCGGCGAGGCGCCGCCCCAGAGTGCCCACGAACTCGGACCGAGCGTGGGACATCCGGGGATGGGCAGACTGACGCTCAGCCTCCTCGACCTCGATCATCGCCTGGGGCCTATCACAAGCGGGCGAGGTGCCCTATTTTTCGGATCCTCGTGCCGCCAGGGGCGCGGTCAGCTCGAGAACAAACGCTCGCGAACCGCTGCGCCGGCGGCGTCGGTGCTCAGCGACCCGCCCACGTCGGCCGTACATTTACCGGCCTCGAGGGCGTCGGCCACCGCGGCCTCGATGCGGGCGTCCTCTTCGGGCCAGCCCAGGTGCGAGAGCAGCATGCCGACGGTGAGCAGAGCCGCGAACGGGTTGGCGACGTTCTTCCCGGCGAGCGGAGGCGCCGAGCCGTGAACCGGCTCGAACAGCCCGACCCGACCCGGGACCGCGGGGTGGACATTGGCGCTGGCGGCCATGCCCAGGCCACCCTGGAAGGCGGCCCCGAGGTCGGTGACGATGTCCCCGAACAGGTTGTTGGTCACGACCACGTCGAACTGGCTCGGGTCCTGCACCATGTAGAGGCACAGCGCGTCGATGTAGACGTGGCTCGCCTGGAGGTCCGGGTACTCTCGGCGGACCTCGTCGAAAACGCGGAGCCAGAGCTCGTGGGCGTGGCGCATGGCGTTCGACTTGTCGGCCATGTGCACGCGCTTGCGACCGCTCGCCTGCGCGAACTCGAAGGCGGCACGGATGATCCGCTCGACGCCCTTCCGGGTGTTCACGTCCTCGTTGATCGCGATTTCGTCGGGGGTCCCGCGCTTCACCTGGCCACCCACGCCGACGTACACGCCCTCGGTGTTCTCGCGGAACACCACGAAGTCGACGTCCTTCTTCCCTCGGCCCTTGAGCGGTACCACGCGATCACCCAGCGCCTTGACCGGCCGGATGTTGGCGTAGAGGTCGAGACCGAAGCGCAGCCCGAACAAGATGTCCCGCGCGTGCTCCATGCTCGGCACCCGGGGGTCGCCCAGCGCGCCGAGCAACACCGCCGAGCACTCGCGCTGGATGGCGACGAAGATCTCCTTCGGCATCGTCGTGCCGTCCCGCAGGAAGCGCTCTGCACCGAGGTCCAGCTGCCAGAGCTGGATGGGGAGCCCGCGGGTCTCGTACTGCTCGAGCAGCCGCGTCGCCTCTCGGGTCACTTCCGGACCAATGCCGTCCCCCCCGATGATCGCGATCTTCTTCTTGTCGGGCACCGAGCGGGTCTAAGCGTGCTCCGATTCGGCGTCGAGGGGTGTCATGCAGTCGTCTCGCCGCTGAACACCCGGCGAGCCGGACCACGCATCACGACCTCGAGCGTCCCCTCGGTCACCGTGATCTGAAGCGGGCCTCCGGGCAGGGTAATCGTCACCGGAACCCCGAACTTCGCCCGCCCGCTCACCACCGCGGCCACCGCCGTCGCGGCGGCGCCGGTCCCGCAGGCCAGCGTTCGCCCGACGCCCCGCTCCCAGACCACCAGGTCGAAGGAGTCCGGTCCGGTCTGGCGGGCGAGCTCCACGTTGCTGCCCCCGGCGAGCTCGGCCGAGACCCTCGGGCCGAGCCGGTCGGCGTGATCTTCGTCGAGCGGCTCTTCGAAGCTGATCGCGTGGGGGTTCCCCATCGACACCCGAGCGAAGGACCGCCCGCGCCCGTCGAGGTCGACCTGGTGCTCGCCGAGCAGCTGCCCGCGCCCCATCGCCACGCTCACCGAGCCCGCGTCGCCCTCGCGCTCCACCTCGCAGGAAAGCGGCCCCGCGTCGGTGTCGATCGCGTAGCTGATGGCGTTCGCGGCATCGAGCCGCGCCAGGTGCAGCGCGACGCACCTGAGACCGTTGCCGCACATCTCGGGGCGCGACCCGTCGGCGTTCCGCACCACCATGCGTGCCCGCGCGCCGGGGCTGCTCGGCGGCACGACCAGGAGCACGCCGTCGGCGCCGACACCGAAGTGGCGGTCGCAAAGCGCTCGCACTCGGTCGCTCGGCACCGCGTCCTCGCCGGCGGCGTCGACCACCACGAAGTCGTTACCGAGCCCTTCGTACTTGTGAAATCGCAGCATCATGCGCGGGCCTTGGCGAGCATACGCCGCGCCGTCTCGCTGTCGACTCCGCGGACCGACACGGTCTTGTGCCGCGAGGCTTCGCCGCGGGACACCGCGACGGCCCCTCGAGAAACACCCAGGGTCTTGGCCATGAACGCGGTGAGCTCGGCATTGGCCTCGCCGTCCACCGGAGGCGCCGCAACGGCCACCTCGAGCTCGCCGTCCCGGACTCCGACCACGCGGCTCTTCGAGGCCCGTGGCTTGACCCGCACCCGGAGCTCGACGCCGGCATCGGTGGGCTGAAAGACGAGGTCGTTCACGAGGCGGCCTTCAGCCTAGCCCCGCGCCGGCCGGTCCGGGAGTGGCCCCGAGCATCGACCTCTGGCAACGTGGCCGTCGATGACGAGGCCCTTGCTCCTCAGCGGCTTCATGGCCACCGGGAAGTCGACGGTGGGGCGGCGGGTGGCCGAGCTCGAAGGCGTGCCGTTCGAGGACCTCGACGCCCGGATCGAGCAGCGCGCCGGCGCCAGCATCTCGGAGATTTTCGAGTCGGCGGGCGAGGCCGGGTTCCGAGAGCTCGAGCAGGGCGAGCTCGACCGCGCCCTCGCGTCCGACGTGCCACGGGTCGTCGCGCTGGGCGGCGGCGCCCTCGGGTCCCGAGCGATCCGGCTGGCCGCGCTGGAACACGGTTGCGTCGTCACCCTCGAGGCGTCGCTCGACGTCGTGCTGGCACGAGCCGGCTCGGTGCCACGCCCGCTGCTCGCCGGAGCGGATCCGAGAGCCCGGGCGGGTGAGCTGATCGAGGCGCGACGGGCGGCCTATGCCGAGTGCCATGCGCGGGTGAACACCTCGGACGGTGACATCGAGCGTGCGGCGCGCGAGGTCCGAGACGCCTGGCGACGTGAACCGATCGCCGTCGCCTCAGGTGAGCAGAGCTACTCGGTCGAGGTCGGCCACGCGGTGGCTCGGGAGCGTCTGCCCGCGCTGCTCGGGGCGACGACCGGCACGCTGGTGGTCACCGACGTGAACGTCCAGGCGGCGCAGCGCGAGACCCTGGACCACCTGGCCCCGGGTGCCGGGCTCTTCGTGCTTCCGGCAGGCGAAGAGCACAAGACACCCCGGGCCCTCGAGGCCGTGTGGCGCGCGGCGCTGGCCCGCGATCTGGACCGCAGCGGCACCTTTCTGGCCTTCGGGGGCGGCGTGGTCTCCGACATCACCGGCTTCGCGGCGGCGACCTGGATGCGCGGCACCCGCTGGCTGGCGGTGCCGACCACCCTGCTCTCGATGGTCGACGCCTCGGTGGGCGGCAAGACGGCGGTCGACCTCGATTCGTCCAAGAACGGCGTCGGTGCGTTCTGGCAACCCAGCGCGGTGCTGTGCGACACCGCGCTGCTATCGACCGAACCCGAACGGAGCTTCGTGAGCGGGCTCGCCGAGGTCGTGAAGAGCGCGCTGGTGGGCGATCCCGAGCTCTTGAAGACGCTGGCGGAGAAGGCCGACGCTCTGCGCCGGCGTGATCCGTCCGCCCTCCGCGAGATCGTTCGGCGCAGCGTCGGGGTGAAAGCTCGAATCGTGTCGCGGGACGAGCGCGAGCAGGGCCCGCGCCGACTGCTGAACCTGGGCCACACCCTGGGGCACGCGCTCGAAGCGTGCACCGGATATCAGCGATTCACCCACGGCGAGGCCGTCTCGCTGGGACTGGTGTCGGCGCTGCAGATCGGGCACCGGCTCGGCGTCACACCTGGCCCCCTCGCTGTGCAGGTGACCGAGCTGCTCGCGCGCCTGGGGCTGCCGACCGAGCTCGGCGAGGCGCCGGTCGCGCAGGCCGTCGAGCTCTTGGCTCGCGACAAGAAGCGCCAAGGCACCTACATCCACTTCGTGATGGTTTCCGAGGCTGGCCGCACGAATACGCAGCTTCTCCCCATCGAGCAGCTGCGCCGCCTCGCGCTTGGCCCCTGAGCAGGCGGACAGACTTAGCGAAGTGACACGCAGCGCCCGCGCGATTCTTGGCGTGCTCGCTCGGCTCTCGATACACTTCTGGTGAGCTTGCGCGATATAGCGCGTACGACTCAGAGGTTTCATGCGCCGGTTCTTGACCAAGGCAATCGTGATTGGTGGACTCTTGGCCCCCGTGGCCCTGGCGACGCCAGGCTGCGCCGAAAACGACACCATGCTGTTCGTGCGCGCGGTGCTCAAGCTGCAACCGGGTGAGTGCATCGCCAAGGGCGATGCCAGCTCGATCATGTTGCTCGGTGGGGTGATGGATCTGCACTTCACCAACACCTACAGCGCGGCGCTTCTGGTGGGAAACCAGCTGGTCCGCCGCGGCTCGAAGAACCAGCTGCGGACCGAGTCGAACCGCGTCGTGCTCAAGGGCGCCGAGGTCACGCTGCTCACCGACCAAGAAGAGACCATCGCCGAGTTCACCGTTCCGGGCGTCGGCTTCGCCGACGTCTCCGGTAGCGAAGACCCAGCCTACGGCGTGATCGCAACCACGCTGATCCCGGCCGGCGTGGGCGTGAGCCCCGGGTCGCTCTATCTGGTCGAGGTGCGCGTCTTCGGCGAGACCCTCGGAGGCACCGAGATCACCTCGGCGGCGCTGCGCTACCCGATCTACACCTGCGACAAGTGCCTGATCAGCTACCCCCTGGAGGCCGCCGATCCGGCACAGCTGCCGACCTACTCGTGCACCTCGACCGACGAGTTCGACGAACCGCTCCCGTGCTCCATCGGCCAGGACGACTACATCGACTGTCGAGTCTGCGCAGCCTCCGATCCTGCTTGTCAGACGCCGAGCTGACGCGTCCCATGAAGGGCGTCGCCTTCCTCGCCTTGGCGGCGACGCTCTTGGTCCACGAGACGGCTCGCGCCGAGCCCCAGTGGAACGCCAGCGCCCTCACCGGCGTATGCGGGCGAGGTACCGGAGGCTCGTACTTCGACGACACGTGCTGGTACAACGGGGTGCGCGCCGACGTGCTCTTCGGCCGCGACCGCTATTCGGACCTCAGCGCCGGACCCTTCCTGGGGGTGACCACGGCGGGGTTCGACGACCTCCGGATCGGAGGGGGCGCGACGCTGCTCTTGCCCGTCACCCAGTATTTTCCCCTCGGGCTGTCCGGCGGCGCCCACGCGCGCAACGCCGACGGCAGCTGGACCCCCGGGGTGTCGGGCTGGCTCTTCTTCGGCAGTCGTTCGTACAACTTCCACTCCCGCTACGTGATGGCGGGCGGCCTGCTCTTCGGCGTCGAGCACGATCTGCGGGACCCGGACCAGAACGCGGTGGTGATCGCCGCCCAGATCGACGGGCTGGTGCTGGCCCTGCCGTTCGTCCTCGGATACGAATGGCTCGCCGGCCGCAACGAGGACGACGACTAGGTTCCTACAGCTCGGGGGACGGCTGCGGCGCGCCGTCGGCCTCGGCCTCGGGCAGCGCGTCCAGCGCCGCGTCGATCCGGTTCAAGACCGAGCGAAGCATCTCGCGCGACGCGGCCTCGGCGGCGACACGACGCGCCCGCTCTTCCTCGAGATCGTGGGCGAGGGAAATCGCGGCCAAGAGCAGGGACTGCGGCGAAACCGCGCGACCCACGCCGGCGAGCTCTCGGAGCCGACCATCCACCAGCTCGGCCAGGCGCTTGAGCTCGTCTTCGCCGGCAGAAGCCACGACCCGATAGGTCTGGCCCCCGACCCGAAGCTCGACCGGCGCGCGGCTCATGTGGCGACCGTAGCACTGGACATGTCGGATGGAAATGCTCCGCGATCAGCGGAAGAGACGGAGCAGCATTTCGACCGCGACCCGCTCGATGGCGTCGGCCGCGGCGCGGCCCTCGACGCGGACCCGCACCAAGGCGTGAAAGCAGCCCACTGCGGCTAGAAGCCGCGCCTCGTCGACGCCGCCCGCGATGACGCCAGCGCTCCGCGCTTCTTCCAGCGCGCCGCGCAAATGCTGGCGTGCGAGCAGCGCGCAGCGCGAGCTCGAAGCGGATGAAAGGAACGCCCCGACCAATTCGGGGGAGTCGCTGGCCGCTGAGAGCCAGGCAGCAATCACGCTGCGCAGCCGCTCGCGCGGCGCAACGGCGGTGCGCAGCGCCCCGTCGACGCGCGCGGCAACGAGCAGCGCGGCGCTGCTCTCCACCGCGCGGGTGGCCTGTTCGAGGCTCGCAAAGTGCGCATAGAAGGTGTTTCGGCCTTTGCCCGCGCGCCGCACGATGCTCTGCACGCTCGGGGTCTGGCGCTCGTTGAGCATCTCGGCGGTGGCGCGGATCAGCTCACTGCGGTGGAGCGCCCACCGCTCGGCTGGACTGAGCCCGCGTTGGTAGAGGCCTCGGGGGGCGATGCAGAAAGACTACTCTGTTTTTATGCTCCCTCCAAAAACGGCCGTGAAACAGCCTGGATCTGGCACAGGAATCGGTTGTTTGGAGCTAACTGTTGGAAATCATTCAATACTATACATAAAAACATAGCCGTCTCAATCCTCTCTTCAGAGCGCCTGCCGCGCGATCTCGGCGGGTCCCTCCCGCCCCCGACGGGAAGCTGCTATCAGTTCTCCGAGATGCTGGATTTCCTAGAGGCCGAGCTCGCCGAAATTGGCCGTTTGGGCCTTCTTCGCGAGGTTGCCGGGGTTCGGCCCGACCTGATCGACGTCGCCTCGAACGACTACCTGGGCTACGCCCGCGACCCTGTTTCACGTGCAACACTGCTCGAATGTGAAGCTGAGCCCGGGGCGGGGGCCTCCCGCCTGATCTTTGGCACCACCGCGGCTCATCTGGACCTGGAAACCGAGCTCGCCGATTGGGTCTCCCTCCCCTCCAGCCTGCTTTTCTCCAGCGGATACGCCGCGAATCTCGGCCTGATCCAGGCCGTTTGCGTCCCAGGTGATCTCGTGGTCTCGGACGGCCTGAACCACGCCTCGATCATCGACGGATCGCGGCTTTCTCGAGCCAAGGTGGAGATCGTCCCCCACCGCGAACCGGCGGCAACAGAGCGCGTGCTGGCGGCGGGAGGCTACCGCCGCGCGTTCGTCGTGACCGAGTCGTACTTCAGCATGGACGGCGATCAGGCCGACTTGGCGGCGTTGCGAGAGATCTGCGACCGCTACTCGGCTGCGCTGTTCGTCGATGAGGCCCACGCCCTCGGGGTCTTCGGGCCGCAGGGCGCCGGGCTCTGCCGGGCGGCTGGAATTGCCCCGGACGCGCTGGTAGGAACGCTGGGGAAGGCCGTGGGAGCCCAGGGTGCGTTCGTGGCGGGCTCGAAGAGCCTGACTCGCTGGCTCTGGAACCGCGCCCGCAGCCTGGTCTTCTCGACCGGCACGTCCCCCCTTCTGGCTCGCGTGACCCTTGGGCAGGTGCGGCGCGCACGCGGCGATGATCCCGCGCGGTCGCGCCTGGCGCAGGCCGCCGTGGCTCTCCGCGCCCGGCTGCAGGCTGGAGGGCTTCGGCTGGCACCCGAGTCCACGGGGCCCATCGTCCCGGTCTTGCTGGGCGACAACGCTCGCGCTCTGCGCGTGGCCGAGGCACTGGGCGCGGCGGGCTTCCGGGCCCAGGCGATCCGGCCGCCGACGGTTCCGGCGGGCGGGGCGCGGGTGCGAATCACCGTGTCAGCCAGGCTGGACGACGCTACGCTCGCCCGCCTGGCAGAATGTCTGATCCGCGCCTGCGCCGAATAGTGGTCGTCGGGACGGGAACCGGCGTGGGCAAGACGCGTGTCACGCTCGCCCTCGCCCGGGCCCTCCGCCGCCAAGCTCCGACCGTTGCCCTCAAGCCGGTCGAGTCCGGCGAGGGCGGCGACGCGTCGGCCTTCGACGCCGACAACTCGGTGCGGGTGACGCCGCATCCCTGCGTCGCGCTGCGGGCGGCGCTCTCGCCACACCTGGCCGCCCGACTCGAGAGCCAGGTGTTCCACGTGAGAGCGCTGGTGGACTGGGTTGAGAACTGCGAGCGCGCACTTGCCATATATGACGCTATATCACCATACATTTACTCGCTGGTCGAGACCGCCGGGGGCGCGCTGTCCCCTCTGAGCCCGGAGGCACGGAACCTCGACCTGGCGGTGGCCCTCGATCCCGCCGTGGTGGTGCTGGTCGCCCCGGATGGCCTCGGCGTGCTGCACGGCCTGAGCGCGACCCTGATCGCGCTCAGGGCCCTCGGCCGACCCCCGGACGTGGTCGCGCTCTCGGCGGCGTGGACTGACGCTTCGACCGGGACCAACGCCGGCGAGCTCCGGCTGCTGGGCATCGCCGACCCGGCCTTCGTCCTGGGGCCCGGCGAGGCCGACGCCGAGCCGTTGGCCCAGGCGGTGATCGCGGCCTTCAGGCGCTGACGACCCGTCCGCTCTCGATCCGAACCGTCCGCGCGCCGAGCCGGTCCGCCAACCCCGGCGCGTGATTGACGACGATCACGATCGCGCCGCGCTCGCGCTCTTCGAGCAAGACGGCCTCGAGCCGCTCGGAGCTCGCAGGATCCAGCCCCGAGAAGGGCTCGTCGAGAAGCAAGATCGACGGCGCGTGGACCAACGCCCGGGCCAGGGCGATGCGCTGCTTCTGCCCTCGGCTGAGGGTGGAGACGCGCCGGTCGCCGAACGAGCTCGCGCCGACGCGTGCGCAGGCGGCGTCCCAGGCCGGTCTCGGATCGAGCCCTCGAAGTCGGGCTGCCAGCTCGACGTTCTGACGACCGGTGAGCTCGCGGTAGCAGTGCGACTCGTGGGCGACCCAACCGATCTGCTCGCGGGCCAGCTCGCGGTCGGGTCCGTTGGGGTGATAGTGCACCGTCCCGCTGCTCGGCGCGAGCACGGTGCCGACCACCGCCAGGAGGGTGCTCTTGCCGGCGCCGTTCGGGCCCTCCAAGAAGACCAGCTCCCCCCGGGCGAAGTCCACCGAGACCCCCCGCAGCGCCAGCGTCGCCCCGAACAGGCGCGTGACCGCTCGGACCTCGATACGCTCGACTTCACCCACGCGCGCCACGAATACCACACCCCGACCAAAGGGCGTCCTTCCCCCCGGCATCGAACCTTTCCGAAGTCGTGCTAGACGTCCTATTGTTGGGGACCCGGTCCCGCCCGACCCCCGTGCTACCATCCGCCCGATGACGTCCTCTGCCGTAGCCCTGGACAACGAGCGCATCGAGCGTCTCGCGGAGCTGCGGCAGGCCATCGAGCGCGCGCTGGAGGGCAAGACCGCCGTGGTCGAGCTGGCCATCATTGCCCTCTTGGCCCGGGGGCACCTGCTCATCGAGGACGTCCCGGGAGTGGGGAAGACGACGCTGGCGCGGGCCATCGCCCGCTCCCTCGGCGGCGAAATGCGACGGGTGCAGTTCACGAGCGACCTGCTCCCGAGCGACGTGCTCGGCGTCTCGGTCTTCGACCAGCGCGCCGGCGACTTCTTCCTTCGCCAAGGCCCGATCTTCGCGAACGTGCTCCTGGCCGACGAGATCAACCGCGCCAGCCCTCGCACGCAGTCGGCGTTGCTCGAGGCGATGAACGACGGCCAGGTCTCGATCGACGGAAAGACGATCCCCTTGCCGGAGCCGTTCTTGGTCGTGGCGACCCAGAACCCCCAGGACTTCACCGGGACGTTCCCCCTCCCCGAGTCGCAGCTCGACCGCTTCATGGTTCGCCTGCGCATCGGCTACCCGCCGCCGAACGTCGAGACTCGGCTGATGCTCGAGCCCGACGGCGATCGCGTGGACGGCGTGCCCGCGGTCTTGGATCCTCAATCCCTGGTCGCCCTTCAGCGTGAGGTCGACCGCGTGGTGGTGGACGGCGCGCTCGGTACGTACCTGCAGGCGCTGATCACCGCGACGCGATCGACGCCGACCCTGGCCCTGGGCGCGTCCACCCGGGCGGGCATGAACCTGTCCCGCGCGGCAAAGTCCCGGGCGCTCTTGAACGGGCGTCGTTACTGCATCGCCGACGACATCCACGACCTGGCCGTGCCGCTCCTCGCGCACCGCGTGCGGCTGGCGGCACACGCCGAGGGCTACGTGCCGACCAGGGAAGAGGCCGAGGCAGCGGTGCGCGACGTCGTCGCCCGCGTGCCCGTGCCGCTCTGAGGCGATCGTGGCCGGCGCCCGTCTCGCGACCCACCCCAAAAGTCAGCGCGCGCTGGAAGACGCCACCCCACCCAAGGGGTGGTGGGGAAGGGTGCGGCGCTGGTTTCGACCGCCACGTAAGCTGCGCCTGACGCGGGAGGGCAAGTACTTCATCGGCATCACCTTCGGAGTGGGGTTCGCCGCGATCAACACCGGCAACAACCTGCTCTACCTGCTCCTCGGGATGTTGCTCTCGCTGATCGTGGTCTCGGGCGTGATGAGCGAGCTATCGCTGCGACACCTGACGGTCGTCCGGCGCTTGCCGCCACGCGCCCAGGTTGGACGCGCCCATCTGGTCGAGATCGAGGTCTACAACCACAAGCAACGCGTGCCGTCCTACGCCATCGAGATCGAGGACCTGCGCGCGGGTCAACCGGCGGACAAGCGCTGCTTCTTCCTGAAGATCAGCCCAAGGTCGGCCCAAGTCGCCGCCTATCGCCGAACGCCGGCCCGGCGGGGTCGGGACCGCCACGTCGGGTTTCGGGTCGCCACTCGCTTCCCCTTCGGGTTGTTCGAGAAGTCCCGGGAGCTCGGCGCGGAGGGTGACCTGATCATCTACCCGGCGGTCGACCCGGTTCGTTTGCCCCCGGACCAGATCGGTCAACGGCTGGGCGGCGACGGCGCCCTGGGCCGAGGCGCCGGTGACGAGATCGTGGGCGTGCGCCCGATGCGGGACGGCGACGACCCGAGAGACATCTACTGGCGCAAGAGCACCATGGCGACGAACATGGTGCTGCGGGAGCGCGCTCGCGAGTCGCGACGCGACATCGAGCTGACGCTCGACCCGACCCACCCCGAATCGGCGCCGACCGAGGACTGGTCGACGCGCTTCGAACGGCGGGTGCGAGACGTCGCCTCCCGCGCCGTGGCGCACATCAAGCGCGGAGACGGCGTCACCGTCCGCTGCACCACGGGGGACCGAGTCCGTGCGGACTCGACGGTGGGCGCCGATCCGCTGCTGCGCTTCCTGGCCCTGCTCGAGCCCGCGCCCGGGCCGGCCAGCCTCGCGCCACCGCCGACCTCGGGCGCCAAGCCCCAAGAGGCCGCATGAGATTCGGGCTCGTCCACCGCATCATGACTGACGCGCTGGCGGCGCTCGGCCTGTTCGCGCTCATCACGAGCGGCGAGCTGAATCGTTGGGTCACCGTTGCCATCGTGCTCGGACTGGTGGCCGCCCTCGCCCTGCCGGACCGCTGGCAGGACCTCCGGCTCGTGCGGCACCTGGGCGTGATCGCACCCATCGGGCTCCTGTCCCTGCAGATCGGGAGGCTCGGGCTCGGCTCGCCAGTGCTGCCACTGGCGGTGGAGTTCGCCGCGGGTCTGCAGGTGGTCCGCCTGGCGACCCGGCGCGGAGCCGCCCATGACCAGCAGGTCGTCGTGCTGGCCTTGCTCCACCTGATCGCAGGGACGGTGCTGGGCGGCGGCATCACCTACGGGCTGTGCTTTCTCGGCTTCTTGATCGTGGCCCCCGGTGCCCTGGTCTTGAGCCACCTCCGCCGCGAGGTCGAGGGTAACTACCGACAGGGCGCGCGCGATCGCACCGGGCTGCCCGTGGACGTGCCGCGCATCCTCCGGAGCCGCCGGGTGATCGGCAAGCAGTTCTTGCTCTTCACCTGTCTGCTCTCGGTGCCCATCTTCCTCTTCACCGCGGTCTTGTTCGTGATGTTTCCGCGAGTGGGGCTCTCGCTCTTGCTGCTGAACCACGGTCGCCCCGAGCGCATGATCGGCTTCTCGGACAAGGTCGACCTGGGTGGCGTGGGCAAGCTGCGCAGCGACCCGACCATCGCGATGCGGGTCGAGCCCTCCGAGCTTGCCCAGGACCCGCCGCTCCGCGTGGCGCTCTACTTGCGTGGGACGGCATTCGATCAGTACGACGGCCGAACCTGGTCGCGCACCACCACGCAGCGTGCGCCCGCCGACATGAACGGCAGCACCGTGCGGATCCGACGTCCCCCGGACCCGACCAGCGACCGGAAGCTCACCATCGACCTCGAGCCGATCGATCCGCCGGTGGTGTTCTTGCCGAACGACGCGGTCGCGATGCGCCTGCTCGGTCGGGGGGTCGCGGTGATCGGGCAGCCAACGACCCTCTTGGCCGGGCCCGAGGGCGAGTTCAAGTACGTGAGCCCCGAGGACAGGGGCCTCCGTTACGAGGTCTTTCTGGCGGGAAAGAACGAGCCGCCCCCGCGGCCGATGAGCACGGCCGAGCGCGCTCGCTACCTGAGCTTGCCCGCCGCCCTGCCGTCGCGCATCGGGGAGCTGGCGGGCAAATGGACGGGCTCGGCGACCACCCCGTACGCCAAGGCCGCGGCGGTGGAGGCCCGACTGCGCACCGAGTACCGATACGATCTCGAGTCGCCGTCGGGCGCCGACGCGAACCCGCTGGACCACTTCCTGTTCGAGTCGAAGCGGGGGCACTGCGAGTTCTACAGTACGGCAATGGCGGTCCTACTGCGCACGCAGGGGATCCCGACGCGCAACGTGACCGGATTCGTCGGCGGCACCTTCAACCGCTTCGGCCGGTACTACGCGGTCCGTCAGGGCGACGCCCACTCGTGGGTCGAGGTGTACGTCGATGGCGAGGGGTGGCGTCGCTTCGATCCGACCCCGCCCTCGGACGCCGCGCCGCAGAGCGAGATCACCGGTGTCCTGGCCTTCATGCGGGATTTCGTCGAGGCGGCGGCGCAGCGGTGGAATCGCAACGTCGTGGGCTACGACCTGAAGCAGCAGGTCTCGCTCTTCCGAACCGTTCGCGACCGGTACGCCTCGCTCCGCGAGAGCTCGAAGGTGGCCTCGACCCTCGGCACGCCGAGGCGCGCCTGGCTCTTCGTGCTGGGCGTGGCGCTGATCGCCTTGGGCGGCTACTGGTTCCGCCGCACGCGCCGGCCCGGCGAGGCACAGAAATCCCCCAAGAAAGCGGACGAACTGAGCGCACAGCGGGTGGTCGCCCTCTACCGAGCCCTCGAATCGGCGCTGGTCGTGCTCGGGGTGCCGCGGCCACCCAGCGTTCCGCCACTGGCCCACGCCCTCGGGCTCGAGGCCTTGGGTCACCCTGCAGCTGCGGAGGTCCGCGCGCTCACCCAGATCTACATCGAGGCCCGATTCGGAGATCGGCAGCTGGACGAAGCCGAGCGCAAGACCTTCAACGACCGCGTGCGCGCGCTGAAGCAGCTCCGCGCGGAAGAGCAAGAAGCGGCCTGAGCTTCAGGTCGGTCGGACGACGACCCGGGCCGCCTCGCCGCTCGCGGCGCGCGAGAGCCCGACGTGAGCTGCAGCCAGGGGGCGAGCCGTCAGCGCGTCGAGCTCGAGGTTCGGGTCCCCCGGCTCGACCCAGGCCATGACGACCGCGGTGTCGGCGCCGGCTCGGACCTGCACCACGCTGACGGACACGCCGCGTGAGAGCTCGTCTGCGGTCACCGCGCGCTGCATCGACCCGAGGGGCCGCGCGCGCGGAGAGACGCGGCCGCTCGCGTCGATCGCCGCGGACGCGAAGGTCTGAACGACCAGGCGGAGGTTCTCCCCCGACACGCCGCCCGAGACGTGGGCCCAGACCTGATCCAGCTCCCCGGCGCCGAGGGTCGTCGCTGCGAGCAGCGCGAGCCAGCTGACGGAGCCTGAGAGGGGGTACATCGCCAGCCGACACTGCACATTGCATGCCACGCCTCCGACTCGGGGAATCCACGGAGAAGACCCGTGCGGCAGGGGACAGCCGCCTGGCGCCCGGTGTCAGGATGACGACGCAGCCCAGGTCACCGCGACTCGAAGGTCAGCGTTGCTTGGCGACCCGGGTCGCCCAGGCGAGCGCCTCGGCGCAGGTGCCGACGCCCTTCGCGCCACCGGCCTGCCGCTCGAAGGGGCCGGCCACCAGGGCCACGTCCCGACCCGATCGACTCACCGCGAGGGGCCCTGCGGCGGGGCGCTCGACGCACGCGCGGTCTCGCTTGAGCGCTGCCTTCGCGCGCTCGGGTGACCCGAACTGCCCGGGGGTCGCCGGGTCCGGGCGGACCACGGCTCGGGCAAACGCCGCGAGGCCACGTTCGGCCGCGGCCTCGTCGTCCCAGCGCACGTGCCAGACCAGCGCGAATCGCTCCCCCGACTGGAACAAGGCCGCGCGATCCCCCGCCCAGGCGCTGGCGCTTTCGACGGCGGCACGCCGCGGCATCCACTCTTCGAAGAGCAGGCGCAGGGACTGCTCGCCGAGCACGTCGCGATACATCACCTCGGTCGGGCCGCCGGCGCGCGGCAGGGGGAGCGGCACGCGCTCGGCGCGCTCCCGTTTCTCGAACTTTTCCGGGTGAAGCAGCTGCTCGGTGGTCGTCGGCGGCTCGCGCCAGACCGCGTCGACGCCGGCCCATCCGCGCTTTCTCCGGATGCCGTTCACGAAGATCATGCCGTCGACGTAGGGCGACACCACGGATCGCTTGAGGATGGTCGGGACGTTGGCCGCATCCGCCGACATTTCGACCCCGCCGCGAACCTCGAGGGCGACGACGTCGTCCGAAACGTCGATCGCGCGCAGCCCGCGGACCGCGAGCACGTGATCGAGCATGGCGCTGGTGGCGTCGCCCTCGGCCAGGGCGTGGATCGCGCTCTGCTGGTCGGTGGCGTCCTCCCGGAACTTGATCTGCTTCTCCAGGTCGTAGTGCTGATCTTGCAGCGCGTGGACCAGCTCGTGGGCGAGGGTGGCGTCGCGCTCTGCGGGAGGTAGATCCCGCGCGAGAAACATGGCCTTTCGCTTTGGATCGTAGAAGCCAGCGAGCTGCGAGCCCATCAGCTCGAGCAAGCTCTTCTCGTAGTCGAAGGTCTCGGGAACGACGCCGAGCGCGAAGAGCAACTCGGTCTGCGCACGGATGATCGGCGCGGGGATCTCTTCACGGAGCTGCTTCTTGACGAAAGCGACCATCTCGGCCCGCTCGATGGTGCGCCCCTGGACCGCGCCCTTGGACCTGAGCTCGCGCCGGCGTTCGACCACGGCGAGCGCCCGAGCCACCACCTCGTCGGCAGCGGTGGCCGCGGCGGGTGCGGCCCGCGGAGACGGCGCCGCGCTCGGAGCCGCCGGAGGCGCGGGCGGCGAGGCGGGCGCCGCCGCTGGCTCGGGCCGGGGGGAGCACCCGAGCGCCACCCAGGCCCAGACCGCCCACCGGGTCATCAGCCCGCTCGCTCGACGATCGCGCGGATCGCTGCGGCGCGGTCGGGCTTGCCGAACACCGCCGACCCGGCCACGAGCACGTTCGCACCGGCCCGAACCACCGCCTCGGTGGTCTCGGCGGCGACTCCGCCGTCCACCTCGAGATCCACCGCCAGGCCGCGGCGCTCGATCATCTCGCGGACCTTGGCGACCTTGGGCAACACCGCAGGGAGAAAGTGCTGGCCGCCGAAGCCCGGATTCACGCTCATGATCAGGATCAGATCGACGTCGTCGAGCAGGTATTCGACGGCGCTCTCGTGGGTGTGCGGGTTCAGCACGACCCCCGCCTTCCGCCCGAGGCGTCGGATCTCGGCCAGGGTGCGCTGCAGGTGAGTGCAGGCCTCGACGTGAACGCTGATCACGTCAGCCCCCGCCTCGGCAAACGCGTCGATGTAACGCTCGGGCTCGACGATCATCAGATGCACGTCCAGCGGCAAGCGCGTGGCCGCCCGCGCCGCCTTCACCACGACGGGTCCGAGGGTGATGTTCGGGACGAACCGACCGTCCATCACGTCGACGTGGATCCAATCGGCGCCGCCCGCTTCCACGCTCTGGATCTCGTCGGACAATCGGCCGAGATCGGCGCTGAGAATCGAGGGCGCGATGCGCACTTTTCGCGGCATGAGCCCCGGGATACACGACCTGCCACGGCGCGACCAGCAGGGCTTCGAATGTGGTCGCCGGCCGTGTTCGACGTGATACCATCCCGCGAACTTCGCGAGCCCTTCGATGATCACGCGCTCCCTGAGCAAACAGGACTACGACCACATCGTCCAGGTCATCGACCGCTGGTGGGGCGGGCCAACCAGCTCCCTCGCGCACCCCATGTTCTTCTACGAGCTCGGGCAGCTGGCGCGCGTGGTGGAGCACGACGGGATCTTGGTCGGGTTCTTGTTCGGGTTCGTCGCGCCGGGGCCGCCCAAGACGGGCTACGTGCACCTGGTTGGCATCCACCCCGACTATCGACGGCGCGGCGTGGGCAAAGTGCTCTACCAGAGCTTCGAGGAAGAGTGTCTGGCGCAAGGCGCCGCCCGGCTGAAGGCCATCACCACGGTCGGGAACGACGGCTCGATCGCCTTCCACCGCGCCATGGGCTGGACGATCACGCCGGTCGACGACTACGCGGGCCCAGCCCGCCCCCGCGTGGTGTTCAACAAGGTGCTCTGAGCATGGCAGGGCCCGGTCACCCGCGCTCCGCCGAGCTTCGATCCGCCCGTGAGGCGCGCGCCATCCTGTCCGAGGCGTCGGCGGCGCTGCAGCTCACCGAGGGCCACGATCTCGAGCCAGCTGTCGAGAGCGTGGCCCAGGCGAGCAGCGCGCTCTACGAGCTCGAAGTCGACGCCCCGGCGTCGCAGGACTATCGCAACATTCGCACCGCCATCGCTCACATCAGCGATGCAGTGGGCCTGCTGCAGCAAGTGCCGGCTCGCCCGGGTACCGACGCCGCCCTCGAAGGGCTGGCCCGCACCCTGGCGCTGCTCTACCCCGTGGCCCGCACCCACCAGCGGCGGCGGCGACGGGTGATCTTGGACATCTTCGCCGAGCCGGACTCGATCCGCGGCTTGACCGCGCCATCGCCCGAGCCAACCGGGGTTCCGCCCGAGCGCGATGGCTTCGCCGGGGCGAACAAACGCGAGGGCGGCGATCGCGTCTTCGTCGAGGTCGATATCGGCTTCGCCAGCCAGTCCCATTTCTACACGGGCCTGTCCCGAGATCTGTCCCGGGGCGGGCTCTTCGTGGCGACCTACATGCCGCAACCTCCCGGCACGCAGATGGCGGTGCACTTCGTGCTCCCTGACGGCCGGGCAGTGAAAGCCCGCGGCGTGGTGCGCTGGACGGTCGGCGCTCGAGGTGACACGGCCCCCGGGATGGGCGTCGCATTCGAAGACATCGAGCCCGAAGACCTGAGCGCGATCGTGGAGTTCTGCGAGCACCGGTCGCCGATCTATCACCAATCGGGAGACGACTGAGGGTCCGCCGATTTGAACCGGCGGGTCAGGGGCGATAAGGTTTCGCTGCCGCATCGGAGGCACTCATGCGCTTGCTTGTCGTGTTGTTGGGGTCTTGGTCCCTGTTCTGGTCGACGGGCTGCGCTCAAGCCGAAAGTGTCGGCGGCGGCGGAGTGGGCGCGGTCGACGGCTCGGTGGGCGGATCCGGTGGCAACGGGGCAGGCGGCGCCGGCGGCAGCGCGACCGGTGGCGCCGGTGGCGTGGGTGGATCCGGCGGCAGCAGCACCGGCGGCGCGGGTGGCGCGGGTGGCGCGGGTGGCTCCGGCGGCAGCACCACCGGCGGCGCTGGTGGGACCGGCGGCTCCGGCGGGGGTGGCACCGGCGGCAGCGGCACCTGCACCCCGCCGGTGACGGGCGGACAGTGCGACACCTCACCGCAGTGCGGGTGCACCGGCGCCCAAGCGTGCCAGGTGACCAGCGAGGCGGGGACGACGCAGTGCGTGGCCGCGGGCTCGACCCAGCCGTACTACGCGTGCACCTACTCCACGGACTGCACCAAGGGCTACGCTTGCGTCGGCGGGGCGTGCAAGCTGTACTGCGAGTCCAACACCGACTGCAGCGCGACCTCGGGAGTCTGCAGTCAGGTGACGAAGTCGCCCGGCAACACGCCGATCCCAGGTTGGAAGATCTGCTCCAAGAAGTGCGAGCTCCACAACCCGGCCAGCGCCTGCGGCCCCTTGCTCACCTGCATTCCGTTGACCAAGGCGACGCCGCCCTCGAGCGACTGCGGCAAGGCCGGGACCGCCACGACCGCCGGCGCGTGCCTGAACGACAGCACGGCCTGCGCTCCGGGCTACGCGTGCCTGACCAACGGGGACTGCCGCAAGTGGTGCCGCGTCCTCTTCAACGACTGCGGCGGCAAGACCTGCCAAGGCTTCTCGACCGGGAATGAAATCGTGATCGACGGAATTACCTACGGAGTGTGCGCCCCGTGACAGGACTGCCCATCAGCGTCGAGGTCGCCGAGCTCAGGAACATCGGGCTATTCGGCGCGCTCAGTGACGAGGTGCTGGCGCACCTGGCGGCCTCGCTCACGGTGAGCACTCCGCCCGCGGGGACGGTGGTGTTTCGTGAAGGGGAAGACGCGCGGGACATGTTCGTGCTGGTCAACGGCGAGCTCGAGGTGCTCAAGCGCAGCCACCGCGGGATCGACGCGCGCGTGGCCATGCTCGGTCCGGGCGACTGGTTCGGCGAAATGAGCGTGGTCGACGTGCAGGCCCGGTCCGCCACGGTGCGGACACTGGCTCCGTCGCGGCTGGTTCGCATCACGACCGCCGATCTCGACGCACTGTATCGCTACGACGTGAAGTCGTACGCGATCATCGTGCTCAACCTGGCACGCGAGCTGAGCCGCCGGCTGCGGGTGGCCGACGGCATCTTGGCGGACTTCATCGCCAACGTGCTCGACAGCTATCTGGTCCGGCGCAGCCCCGCAGCGGGCTGACGTCAGTCCGAGCCGCCATCGGCGGAAGCATCGGGCTCGGCGTCGGTGCTGGCATCGGTGTCCATGCCGCCGTCGGCATCGGTGCTGGCGTCGGTGCCGCCATCGACGTACGCGTCGGGCTCGGCGTCCGAGCCGGCTTCACCCGCGTCACCGGGTGTTCCGCCAGCTCCGCCAGCTGCTCCGCCGAAGCCGGAGTCGCCGCCACCGCCCGGCGCCCCCGCCGAGCCGCCCGCGCCGCCTCCGGCACCACCGCCCGCCGCCGAGCCGCCGCTCCCGCCCGACCCCAGCGTGCCGCCGGCAGCACCGCCAGCCTCGTTGTCCGCTGAAGGCACCTCCGGCTGGGGATTGAGGTCGCAGGCGGCGAAGAGCGCCGCGACTCCGACCAGCGCGAGCCACCGAGCGGTCATGTGTCACTGAGCCTAGCACGAGCTGAGCCAGTCAACACCCGGTGGATTCTAGGTGAACGTGCGATATTCGCGGCACAGCTGTGCCAGCCTGGGCCGGCCCGAAGATCACGCGCGGCACATGTTCAGGTCAGTCGGTCGCCTGCGCGGCATCACCGTCGGAGCCAACGTCGGCGCCCAGGCCAGCATCGCCTGCGTCGGCGTCCTGACCGCCGCCGCCGTCCACGTCCGGGTTCGCCTCACCGTCGCCGCCTGCCTCGGAGGTACCGTGGAAGGTGCCACCGCCGCCGGAGGCCCCGCCGGTGCCGTCGACACCGCCCGTCCCGCCGCTGCCCGCCAGGCCGCCACCGCCGGCGGTGGCGGGCAAGTCCGGCTGCGGGTTGAGGCCGCAGGCCGCCGTGACAGCGACCACGACCGCGAGGCACGCCCAACCGATCGACCGCCGCACGCCGCCAGTATCACCCGGATCCGGCGCGCCGGCGAGCGGCATCGATCAGCTCGAGCGCGGCGGCCGGGTGGGACCCTTCGAGACCCGCGGCCGCGCGCTCGAGCTCGCCGCACACCTCCCGAAGGGCCGAGGCGATCTCGTCGGCGTTCGACTCGAAGATGTCGGCCCAGATCCCCGGGTTGCCCCCGGCGATGCGCGTCACGCTCTCGAAGCCCGGACCCTCGGCGCGCTCGGCACCTCGACGCGCGGACAGTACGGCGAGCGCGCTGGCGACCAGCTGAGGCACGTGGCTGGTGAGCGCCAGGGCGCGGTCGTGCTCGTCCGGGGTCATGACCACCACCTCGGACCCGAGCCGGGTCACGAACGCGTGCACCGAGGCGAAGGCCGCGTCGCTCGCCCCTTGCTTGCACAAGATCCAGGTCTTGCCCTCGAACAAGTCGGCGCGAGCCCCCTCTGCGCCGGCGCTCGTACCGCCCGCCAGCGGGTGGCCGAGCACCAGTTGGCCTCGGTGCGGCGAGCGCTCCGCGCGGGCGGCGATCACGCGTTTGGTCGAGCCGCAGTCGGTCACCAGCTTGGCCCGAGCGAGCACGCGCTCGAGGCTGTCCGCGATCACCGACACCGGCGCGGCGAGCACGACCAGATCGGCGTCACCCAGCTCGCGGTCCACGGCCGCCTCGTCGTCGATGCTCACGCGCACGTCGGAGAGCGAGCGCACCGGCTCGCTCTCGATGATCGGGCTCCGATCGACGGCCACCACGGCAGTGTCTGGCTGTCGAGCCCTGCACGCCGCCGCGACCGAGCCGCCGATCAGACCGAACCCGACGACGCAGAGCCTCATCGCCGTACGGCCGCGCCGACTTCGCGGAGCCGATCGGCGAGCGCCACCGCCGCGTCCCAGCGCAAGGTCGCCGGGACCGAGCTCGGCACGTCGGGGCGGCCCACCCAAACCCGCAAGATGACCCCGTCGGCGCCGGCGCCAATCGCCGCGCACGCCACCGCCGCCGAGTACCGGGTGCGCTGCGCGATGCTGGCCACGTCGACCACGATCGGCAGATGCGTGCGGATCTTGGCCCGGGCAATCGCCGCCACCTCGAGCGTGCGCGCGCCGTTCGGATACTCGCCGCCGGCCTCGAGCAGCACCACGCTCGCCTCGCGCCGCTCGAGCTCGCGCTCGGCCGCGCCGATCCACTTGTTCGCGCCCCAGCTCGGCGAGCGCTCGACGAACTTGACCTGACTCGGCGACGCCGCGTGCACGCTGAGCGGCAGGCACGTGAGCGAGCCGACGCTCTCGGGGACGACGCGCGCGCGGCTGACCGCCGCGTCGAACGGACGCCCGGCAGCGATCGCGTAACCGTTCTCGCTCGATGCCGGGCCGCCGCCTCCGCCGGCGTCGTCGCCACCGAGGCCGATGGGCTCGATGGCGATCCAGGGCCGCTCGCCGCCGATGATGCCCCAGGGCCCCTCGACCACGCTCGACGCCTCGCGGAAACGCCGCGACGCGAGACGAAACGGCTCGCTCACGCGGACGACGTCGGCGACCCACTCCAGGTCTTTGGCGACCGCCACGTGCTCTTGAGTCACGTCGCCGACGACGCCGAGCAGCGTTCGCGTCTGACCACTCGATCGGTGAACGTCGAACCCCGCACCGACCAGAAACGAGATGACCGCTTCGACGGCGGGCTCCGGAGCATTCGGCTCCATGACGATGACCATGGACGAGTCAGCGTAGCAAATCGCCGGGCCCACCGGCGGGCGTTCTCCCTTGGCGTCGGGCAAGGCCGGACGCTATGGTTTCGGGGGCCAAGTGGACGGCGAAAGTACAGGGCGGCTGCCCATGGCGAGCCAGCCGGACGACCTGATCGGGCAGGTGGTCGCGGGGCGCTATCGCATCCTTGGCCGGCTCGGGCAGGGCGGCATGGGCACGGTCTACCTGGCCGAGCACGAGGCGATCGAGAAGAAGGTCGCCCTCAAGGTGCTGCGGCCAGAGTACTCGGCCAAGCCCGACCTGGTCACGCGCTTCCAGCGCGAGGCGATCAGCGCGTCGCGCATCAAGCACCCGAACGTGCTCGACGTGTTCGACTTCGGTCAGCTCGACAACGGGTGCTTCTTCCTGGCGATGGAGTTCCTCGAGGGCCGCGACCTGGCGGACGAGCTCGAGAAGAGCCGCGTGCTCACCGCCGAGCGCGCGCTGCGCGTGATCTTGCAGGTCTGCAAGGCGCTGGCCGTGGCCCACGGCAAGGGCGTGGTGCACCGGGATCTGAAGCCCGAGAACGTGTTCCTGCAGATCACGGCGGACGGAGAAGAGACGGTCAAGATCGTCGACTTCGGCATCGCCCAGCTGCGCTCGACCGAAGAGGCCGCCGCCACCGAGACCTCGCGCCGACGACTGACCCGCACCGGGATGATCTTCGGGACCCCGGAGTACATGTCGCCCGAGCAGGCCGCGGGCAAGCAGGCCGATCTGCGCGTCGACATCTACGCGACGGGGATCATCCTCTACGAGATGCTGACGGGCGCCGTGCCCTTCACCGGCGACACGTTCTTCGCGGTGCTCAACTCGCACATGAACAGCCCGCTGCCGCCGATGCGCGCGCTCAACCCAGAGGTGTCCGTCTCTCCCGATCTCGAGGCGATCATCGCTCGGGCCCTGGCCAAGGACCCGGCCCAGCGGTTTCAGTCGATGCGCGAGCTGGCCTCGGCGCTGATGACCACGCCCGAGGCGGCGGCGCTCGACCCGCTGGCGCGCAAGAGCGCCATTCCCGGGGTTTCGCTGGCCGATTTCCAGCGCGCCGAGCAGGCGTCGACCCCCGACCTGGGCTCCGATCTCGGACCACCCGCGCCCGCTCCGCCGGTGGAGCGCGAGAAGGACCGCACTGCGCGCGCCGACACCTTGCCCGCCGGCGTGACCCAGATCGAGCTGCCGATCCGCCCCGCGAACAAAGGCATCTGGATCGGCGCCGCGCTCTTGGTCGTGGTCGGCGGCGGCGTGGCGGTGGCGATGAAGCTCTTGCCGAAGAGCAACGCCGACCTCACCAGCGAGCATCAGCCCAACGTGCTCACCAGCGCGGTGACGCCGGTCGAGAGCGGGTCGCCGACGCCGTCGGTGGTTCCCAGCGGGGGCGTCGTGCCCGCCGCGACCGCGCGCATCACCATTGTCACCGATCCACCCGGCGCGGTCGTGACCAAAGAGGGGTTCCAGGTCTGCGACACCACGCCCTGCGAGGTCACGGTGCAGAAGGACGATCGACTGTCCCTCGAGGCCAAGAAAGAGAAGCTCAAGGGCAGCGCGAAGGTCATGGCCCACGGCGATCAGACGGTGACCATCAAGCTCAGCGCCCCGACCAACGGGAAGGCCGCGCAACCCTGCTACCAAGAAGTGATCGAGGGCGAGATCAAGGTCATGAAGCCCGTTCCGTGCAAGTGACCAGCGGGGCCCTGCGCTTCACCTTTCGCGGCAACCTGCGGGAGACCCGCCATGGTTGGCTGCGCCTGACGCCGGCGTATTCGCTCCACCTGGTGCGCGCGCTGGCCGTCGGGCGGCCCCGCACCGACTTGCCGGTGCTCGACCCGTTCTGCGGCACGGGCACCACGCTCCTCGCGTGCAGTGAGCTCGAGGTACCCTGCGACACCCTCGAGCTGAACCCGTTCTTGGTCTGGCTGGCCCGGGCCAAGGTCGCCCGTTACGACCGGGCCTCGGTGAGCCAGGCCGAGACCGTGCTCGACGCCGCGGCCCGACGGGCAGCGCTGGCCCGCGCGAGCTCGGACTGGACTCCGCCCCTGCACAACATCGAGCGCTGGTGGGACAGCGCGACGCTGGGCGCCCTGTCTCGCGCCTTTGCGCAGATCCAGAGCGCGGACCTCTCGCCGCGGGCCCGTGACCTGTGTCGGCTGGCGTTCTGTCGAACCCTGGTCGCGGTGTCGAGCGCGAGCTTTCGCCACCAGTCGATGTCCTTTGCCCAGACCGCGACTCCGGTGGCGGCGCGGGCGCGGGCGCGGGTGGCGACCACGCTGCGCGCGAGCATGGCCTCCCTCGCACACGCCGCGGCGGCGCCCCTTCCGGCCACGCGTCGCAAGGTCGTGCAGGGCGACGCTCGCACGGTCGCGCGGGCGCTCGGTGACCGCCGCTACGGCGCGGTGATCACCTCGCCGCCCTACGCCAATCGCATGTCGTACATCCGCGAGCTTCGGCCCTACATGTACTGGCTCGGACACTTGAGCGACGGCCGCGCGGCGGGCGCCCTCGACTGGAAGGCCATCGGCGGCACCTGGGGCCAAGCGACCAGCAACCTGATCCACTGGCGCGCCCCCGGCGGCGCCAGCCGCAGCGTGTCTCGCTTGGCCGCGAGCATCGCCAAAGACAGCGAGGTGCTGTCCCGCTACGTCGAGCGCTACTTCGTGGACATGGCCGAGCACCTGGCCAGCCTGCGACAGGTGGTGGCCGACGGCGGCTCGATCCACTACGTGGTCGGCAACTCGAAGTTCTTCGACGTGGTCGTGCCGGTGGAAGAGATCTTGGCGGCCCAGATGAAGACCGCGGGTTTCTCGAAGCCGCGCATCGAGCGCCTGCGCAAGCGCACCAGCAAGAAAGAGCTCTACGAGTTCGCGGTCAGCGCGACCGGCTGACTGGCTCTGCCCCAGAAAAGCTAGGCGCCGCCTAACTCCCCCTGCTGATCCGAGAAGAGGCCGGCATGACGAGCAAGACTCTCGCCGGCCAGTGGATGGACCACGGACATCATAAGTGCTTGTAATCTATAAGGTGAAGGCCCAGAGCCGACGGGGGTGGACGTCCGTGTTCGATGGATGGTTCACTCACCTCGTGGTTTCGGGTTCAAAGAAAACTGGAACCCGCGACCGGCTTGCGGCTACCAAGCGTGGTTGTTAGACTGAGCTTGCCTTCAGGACGCACAAAACAAACCACACGTCAACTAATCCACAAGAAAAAATGGCTGACGCGATTCAAATCTCGAAAAACACTCGGGACGGCGGGTCGAAGCACGCTGTCGGGCTCGGGGATCTGCGCGTCATGATCCTCCAGGAAGCACCAAACGTCTGGTACGCACAGGGCCTAGAGGTCGATTACATTGCCCAGGGGGCGACGCTGGAGGAAGCACAGGCCGCGTTTGAGTTGGGCCTCAGTGCCACGGTCGGTGAAGTCCTCAGACTGTATGGCGACATCCAGAGGCTCCTCCGACCGGCCCCACCGGAGACGTGGGCCGAGTTCTTCCAGCAGGGGTCGTCAGGGCAGTACAGCTTCACCCAACTCAGCACGCACAAGCTTGAGAAAGCCTTCGGCGACGCGGTTTTTGTCGCAACGACCAAGCCTCGCGGCAAGCCCAAGCGCGGTGGCAAGCAGAAGAGAGAACGAAAGCTCAAGAGCGAGCGCCAGCCTCTGCTGCCATTCGAGAACATCACCTACCTTGCGCAGTGCGCGTGACCGCCGCCGGCCATGGACTTCGTCAGCACGGATACGGTCATCCAACTTGTCAAGTTGGCGGGATCTGACGCTGTCCTAGAGGGCGACATGCTCAAGCTATACCCCAGGGGCGGCGTTCCGGTTGTGTACCGCGTGCCCGAATCGGGATTGGCGCGTCGCGTAATTATTGAGATAGGGAAGCGCACGGGCGTGCAGTCGCACCTGTTCTGGAATCCAGCGCTGGTGCAGGGTTTCGTTTCGCCGCAACGGACACCGCTGGCGCTTGTCAGTGCTGGAGGCTCACGGCCGCACCACAAGAAGAAGCAGGCGAAGTAGTCTCCCCCGGTGGGGGGCAGCCTGCAGAGGATGATCCAGCGTCTTCGACGGGTTCGCTTCAGCATCGAACTTGAGGGCTGTGACCGGGGGTGGATGCCATACCGACCGGCAACACGTTTGGAGCGCACCGCAGGACCCGCGCAGCCCTAGGCCTGGTCACGGGGAGGTGCTCAGCGAGCCTCACCAGTTCCGCACGGATCAGCGAGCATGAGAGAGCGCGAGTAACTTCCGCGACAAAGCCCGGATGACTCACGCCGCAACCCCGAACCGCCGTAGTTTCTGCCGGAGCTCGGGCGCCCGGGTCGGAGTGCCCGAAAGCGCCGCCACCAGGTCGGCGCACCACGTGTCGAGCGTCTCGTCGCAGCCCGAGAGGTCCTGGGACTCCCCGGAGAGCACGGCGCGCCAGGCCTGGATGGTGGTCGCTACGGTCGAGCTCACGGCGACCCCGGAGCCCGAGTGCGTGGCATGACCGCTGGCCACGAGGGCGGCGCACAGGGTGTCTCCGAGCCGCGCGGTCTCGACCACCCGACCGGACACGAAGTCCGGGAGCACCGCCGCAGCGCGGGTCGCTCCGGCGTCGAGCGCCACCTTGCCGAGCAGCGTCACCAGCTGGGAAAACGCGTCCGGACGCGCAGGCTCCGGCACCCGCTCGGGCGCGGGGGTGGTGGCCGCCAGCACCGGGCGCGAGACGGCGCGCGGGCGTCCGGTCAGCGTCATCGACACCCAGACGGTGCCTTCGTGCAGCATCGGGTTGTCGTTCGGCAGCTCGGAGCACGCGCTTCGCATGCGGCGTATTTCAAGCGCCCCCCGGCGCAGTGGCCAACAAAGCCGGGGCGCGCGAGCATCCAGCGCCGAGCCACGCTATCCTCGCGGGCATGCGTATGGTTTCCGTGCTCCTCGCGGCGGGCGCGCTCGCGTGCTCCGCGAACCCTCCCCCGCGCTGGCAAGAGGGCGGGGCGCCGCTGGTGATCAGTCCCGCGCGCTGGGACCGCCCCGACGACGACTCGATCCAGATCCACGCCGACGGCAAGGTCACCGAGGACGGCTCGCTGCTGTTCGTGATCGACCGCGCTGGACGCGTGGTCGACAAGGACTACGAGCCGCTGGCGATCGTGCTGCCCGACGGCCACGTCGGAGGGCCCGACAACACGCTGCTCGGGCGCATCGGACACGCCAACGCGGCGCCCCCGGGCTCGGCGGCGGCGTGGCTCGCGGTCATGCCCAACGGTCAGGTCGTGCGCTACGACGAAGAGGGCGATCGCCACGACGCCGGCGTCTGGTACGGCTGCGAAGGCCCGCAGAAACGCACCTGCACCCTGGTCTCCCACGTGCTCTGGGTCCAGGACTACGTGCGCCGCTCACGGGGCGGCGTCTCGGTCGGCGTCGGCGTGATGATGACGCCCTGAGCCGAATTGGCTAGAACCCCGGCACCATGCTGGACGGACGCTGGGTCGCGGATCATCTCGAGGAAGCACGCGCAGGGCTCGCCCGCCGGTCGAAAGAGGCCAGCGCGTTGCTCGACGCCGTGGGGCCGCTGTTCGAGCGGCGGCGCGAGCTGATCGGCAAGACCGAGGCCTTGCAAGCGCGCCGCAACGCCGCCAACGAAGAGATGAGCAAGCTGGCCAAGGGCGGCGACAAGACGGCCTTCGCCGCTCGGCGCGACGAGCTGAAGGAGCTGTCGGGGCAGGTCAAGGCGCTGGAAGACGAGCTCGGGTTGGTCGAGCACGAGGTCGAAGAGCGGCTGCTCTCGATCCCCAACCTGCCCCACGCCACCACCCCCGACGGTCAGAGCTCGGACGACAACCCGGTAGAGCGCACCTGGGGCGACAAGCCCAGCTACGACTTCGAGCCCAAGCCCCACTGGGAGGTCGGCGCTGCCCTGGGCATCCTGGACTTCGAGCGGGCGTCGAAACTCTCGGGGGCGCGCTTCAGCGTGCTCTGGGGCATGGGCGCGCGGCTCGAGCGCGCGCTGGTGGCGTTCATGCTCGACTTGCACACCCGCGAGCACGGCTACACCGAGGTCTACCCGCCGTTCATGGTCAAGGCCGCAGCCCTGCGCGGCACCGGACAGCTGCCGAAATTCGAGGCCGATCTGTTCAAGACCTTCCGCAACGACCCGGAAGATCCCGAGGCGCTCTACCTGATCCCCACCGCCGAGGTGCCCGTCACGAACCTGCACGCCGACGAGATCCTCGAGGGCGAGTCGCTGCCGCGGGCGTACACGGCCTACACGCCGTGCTTTCGCAGCGAGGCCGGCTCGTACGGCAAGGACGTGCGCGGGTTGATCCGCCAGCACCAGTTCGACAAGGTCGAGGTCGTGCGCTTCGTGCCGCCCGAGCAGGGCGCCGAGCAGCTCGAGCTGCTCACCGGCCACGCCGAGAAGGTGCTGCAGCGGCTGGGGCTGCACTATCGCGTGGTCGCGCTGTGCGCCGGCGATCTCGGTTTCAGCTCGGTGAAGACCTACGACCTCGAGGTCTGGCTGCCTTCGCAGAGCGCCTACCGCGAGATCTCGAGCTGCTCGTGGTTCACCGACTACCAGGCGCGGCGCGCCAAGATCCGCTACCGCGCCGAGCCCAAGGCCAAGCCCCGCTTCGTGCACACGCTGAACGGCTCGGGCCTGGCCGTGGGCCGCACGCTGGTGGCGATCTTGGAGCAGTTTCAGCAGAAAGACGGCAGCGTGGTCGTCCCCGAAGCGCTCCGCGCGTTCATGGGGACCGATCGGCTGCAGGCGGGTTGACGCTCAGCGCCGACGGCCGCCCGGCTTCTTGCCCCGACCGCCGCCTTGCTTCCGAGGGCCGCCGCGCTTGTCGCCGCGGGCGGCCACGGGGTTCGGCTTGCCGCGGCCGGGCCGGCCACGGGTCGGCGCCGACGGCGCGCGCCCCCGCGAGCCGCGATCGCTCCCGGTGCGTTCCATCTGCCGCAGCATGCGCTCGGGCAGCACGCGCCGCGCCAGCGTCATGCGCCGGAGCACGGCCACGTCTTCGATCTCGACCACCATGCGGTCGCCCAGCGTGATGCGATCTCCGGATCGAAGCCCCACCACCGAGAGCTCGTCCTCGGTCGCCTCGTAGTGATCGGGACCGAGCACCTCGAAGCGCACCAAGACGTCGACGAACGGCGCATCGAGCGCCACGAACAGCCCGCTGCCCACGATGGCGGTCACGGTGCCCTCGAGCACGTCGCCGATCAGCGTGCGCATGTGCAGCGCGCGATACAGGTCGACCACCTCGCGTTCGACCTCCATCGCGGCGCGCTCTCGGGTGCTGGCGGACGTCGCCGCCATGCGCAGGTCTTCCACCGCGCTCGGCGAAATGTCGATCTTTCCGCCCCGCAGCACGTGCTTGACCGCGCGGTGCACCACCAGGTCGGGGTAACGACGGATCGGCGAAGTGAAATGCAAATAGGCGGAAGAAGCCAGGCCAAAATGGCCGATGTTGGCGATGTCGTACTGCGCCTGCTTCATCGAGCGCAGCATCAGCATCTCGAGCACCTGCTTCTTCTCGTGCTCCTTGATGCTCGCCAGAAATGCGCTCACGCCCCGGGGCTCGAGCAGCTCGTCCACCGCCAGGTCGAGGCCGATCGTCTCGGCACAGGCCCCCAACCGGGCCAGCTTCGCCTCGTCGGGCTTGTCGTGCACGCGGTAGATCGCAGGGCAGCGCTTCTTGCCCAGCCACTCGGCAACCAGCTCGTTGGCCAAGAGCATCAGCTCTTCGATCATCTGGTACGCGCGCTTGATGCCCGGATCTTGCGCCCGGCGGATCACGTCCGTCGGCTCGCCGGTCTGCTCGTCGAGCACGACCTTCGCCTCGGGCAGGTCCATGTCCAGCGCGCCCCGGGCCATGCGCCGCTTGCGCAGCTTCCGCGCGAGCTCGTCCAGGACCTTCAGGTCCTTCTTCATGTGCTCGGCCTGGACGCTCTTCGGTGGCGCCTCGGTGAACCCCAGCGCGCGCGCGACGCCGGGGTAGGTCAGCATGGCCTGCGAGCGCATCAGGCCCTCCACGATCTCGAACTTCGTCACCACCCCGCTGCGATCGAGATCGGCGATCACGCACAAACACAGCCGATCGGCCTCGGGCATGAGCGAGCACAGGTCGGCGGCCAGGGCAGCCGGCAGCATCGGAATCGCGCGATCGGGCAGGTAAATGGTGCAGCCGCGAGCCCGGGCCTCGGCGTCTAGCTCGGCGCCGGGCTGCACGTACTCGCTGACGTCGGCGATGGCCACCCACGCGCGATACCCCTCGCCCGAGCGCTCGACCCACACCGCGTCGTCGTGGTCCCGCGCGTCCTCCGGGTCGATGGTGGGCAACGGGACCTTGCGCAGGTCCACACGGCCGTCGGCGTGCAAGCGCGAGAGCTTCGCGGCCATGGCCTCGGCCTCGCGCATCGCGCCGTCGGGGTGCTCTTCCTGGATCTGCTCGCGCAGCAAGATCTTCTCGACCTCGACCACCGGATCGCCGGGCGCCCCCAGCACCGCGATCAGATCCGCCTCGGCGTTCTCGTTCGCGTACTGGGGAAAGCGCGTGATGCTGACCACCGCGGCGTCGCCGTCGTTGCCCACCTTGGCGTGAGCCGAGACCACGATCGGCCCCCGAACGCGTGCGTCGTCGGGCTCGAGCCACACGCTCTTGCCCTTGCGCCGGAGCACGCCCGCCAGCCGCGGGCTGCGCCGGGCCAAGATGGACTCGATGCGGCCCTCGACCCCGCGCGACGTCCGCCCGATGGGCGCGACCTGCACGCGATCGCCGTGCATCGCGCCGCCGATGCCGTCGGGCGCGATGTACACGTCGTCGTGGCCCACCGCCGAGACGAACCCGAAGCCCCGGGGGTGCACGCTGAGCATGCCCTCCCAGGAGCCGCCGCCGCTCTCGGCACGCTTCTGTGCCTTGAAGCGCTGCCCCGAGATCGGCTTCAGGGTCCCGTCGAGGCTCAGCTGATCGAGCAGGGTCAGCAGCCGTGAGTACGAGGCCTCGTCGACGCCCAGGCGGGTCGCGAGCTCGCGCGCGTGCAGCGGCCGCTGGGCCTCTTCCAGGCAGCGCGCGATCTCACCGCGCGCGGGCAGGGGTTTTGCCATGCGCCGGGCATAGCCCGGGCCGCCTCGGCCGTCGCTGGCAAAACGCCCCTCCATCCACCGCGGTCCCGAGTACACTGCCCCGGCCGTGCGCTTCGCCTTCTGGCTCGTCGTTCTGCGCGTTCTCGCGTTGGTCGCTCTCGGGGTGAGCGGCGCGCTCTTGGTCGACTACGTGAGCCATAACCCGGCGTTTTGCAGCCCGGGCTCGGGCTGCTCGGCGGTGCGCGCCAGCGGGTGGGGCTACTTGTTCGGCGGCAAGCTGCCGGTGCCGGCCATCGGCATCGCCGGCTTCGCGGGCCTGTTCGTGGTCTCACTCGCCAAAGATCTCCGGAAGTGGGTCTTCCCCATGGCCGCCGTCGGCGGGGTGCTGGCAGCGGTCTTCATCACCGTTCAGGTCGTGGTCATCGGTGAGCTCTGCACGCTGTGCGTCGTGGTGGACGTCGCCGGCATCGGAGCCGCGCTGGCCGCGTGGTTCCACTCGCGACAGCCCGCCGCGCGGGATCCCTTCGCCGGTTGGGCCTGGGTCTGCTTCGCGGTGGCGGCGGTGGGCGCGCCGCTGATCTGGCCCAGCTTCCGGCCCCAGGCGCCGATCCCCGCGGGCATCGTCAGCTACTACCAGAAGGGCAAGATCAACGTCGTCGAGTTCGCCGACTTCGAGTGCCCCTTCTGCCGCGCGCTCCACCCGCTCTTGAAGAAGCTGGTGGCAGAGAACCCGGGCCGCGTGAACTTCGTGCGGCTCAACATGCCGCTGCCCCGACACGCGCGGGCGCTCGACGCCGCCAAGGCCAGCGTCTGCGCCGAGGCTCAGGCCAAGGGCGATGCGATGGCCGATCGGTTGTTCGAGGACGACAACCTCTCGCGCCAGAACATCCGCCGCATGGCGGTCGAGCTGGGCATGGACGGCAAGGCGTTCGACGCCTGCCTCGAGGCCTCGACCACCGCCGAGCGCATCGAGCGCGAGTCCAAGATCCTGCGCGACGCCGGCTTCCAGGGCCTGCCCACCACCTGGGTCGGGGCTCGGCAGATCATCGGGCTCCAGTCGGAAGAGGCCTTCCGCGAGGCGTTCGAGCAGGCGGCCCGCGGCGAAGAGGTCAAGGGCCTGCCCGGCGGGGTGTTCGCGGCGATCATCGCGGCCGCGGTGGGGGCGGTGGCCTTCCTCGGCCGGCGCGAGGACGAGGACGAGCCGGAGCCCGCCAAGCCCGCGAGCCCCGCACCGGCCGGAGGATCGGACGACGACGACGACGACGACGACGACGACGACGACGACGATGACCGAGGCGCTGGGGGCAGCGACTCCGGCTCGAGCGGCTCGGGCCCGAACGACTAGAGCCGGCGGTCCGTCGTGGTACACTCGGACATGGCACAGCAAGACAACCAGACGCCTTCCGGTGAAGGCAGCATCGTCCCCCTCGAGGTCTTCGAGGCGCTCCCCAAGACGGACCTCCACGTCCACCTCGATGGCTCGCTTCGGCTCGAGACCATCCTCGACATCGCGAAGGCCGAGCGCATCGAGCTGCCCGCGACCAGCGCCGAAGGCCTGCACGCCGCCATCGGCTGCGGCAAGAACTTCGGCTCGCTGGTCGACTACTTGAAGGGCTTCGACATCACGCTGCGCGTGATGCAGACCGAAGAGTCCCTCGAGCGCATCGCCTTCGAGCTGGCGGAGGACGCCCAGCGCGAGAACGTCCGCTACATGGAGGTGCGCTACGCGCCCATGCTGCACACCCGACGCGGTCTGAAGCTGACCAAGGTGGTCGAGGCCGTGCTCGACGGGCTGCGCCGCGCGCGAGAGACCTACGGCATCAAGGCCAACGTCATCATCTGCGGGATCCGCAACATTTCCCCCGAGAGCTCGTACGAAATGGCCGAGCTGGCCGTGGCCTACAAGGGCCGCGGCGTGGTCGGGTTCGATCTGGCGGGGGCCGAGGCCGAGTTCCCCGCCAAGCACCACCGCGACTCGTTCCAGCTGGTGCGGGACAACAACATCAATTGCACGATCCACGCCGGCGAGGCCTACGGGCCCGAGTCCATCGCCCAGGCCATCCACGTGTGCGGCGCCCATCGCATCGGCCACGGCTGCCGCCTGCGCGAAAACGGCGACCTGCTCCACTACCTGAACGACCACCGCATTCCCCTCGAGTGCTGCCCGTCGAGCAACGTGCAGACCGGGGCGGTGCGAGACGTCGCGAGCCACCCGCTCAAGCTGTATTACGACCTGGGCCTGCGCGTGACGGTGAACACCGACAACCGGCTGATCACCGACACCACCGTGTCGAAGGAGCTGTGGCTCTGCCACGCCAAGATGGGGCTCTCGTTCTCGGACGTGAAGAGCATCATCGTGGCCGGCTTCAAATCGAGCTTCCGACCCTTCCACGAGAAGCAGGCGGCGCTCCGCCGCGTCACCCAAGAGCTGGCCCGCTACGACGACTCGGGCGCGCTCAAGTCCAGCCCGGCCGCTGTGGTCGACTCGCGTCGCATCCGTGGCAGCGCCGAGCTGCCGCCGGACCCGCCGCAGAGCTGAGCGCGGCGCTCAGAACCGGATCGCCGCGCGCACGTCGGTGATGGTGGCGGCCTGGAGCGAATCGACCGCGCGCTCGAGCTCGTCGGACTCGAGCTCGGGCAACATCACCATGAACCGCACGTACAGGTCGCCGTGCTGCGCGCCGCGGCGGACGCCCTTCTTGCTCAGCCGCACGACCTTGCCGCTGTTGGCGTGCTTCGGCACGCTCAGGCTGACCTCGCCGTCCGGCGTGGGCACCCGCACCTTGGCGCCCCGGTAGGCCTCCCCCACGGTGATGGGCAAATCCAGGTGCAGATCGAGCCCGCGACGCTCGAACACCGGGTGAGGGGTCACGCGAATGGTCAGCACAAGATCGCCGGGCTTGCCCCCTGCCCCCGGCGAGCCGTGGCCGGCCACGCGCACCTTGTCGCCGTCGCCCGCGCCGGGTGGCACGCGCACGGTGACGTCTTCGCCACCCTCTTGGACGCGCAGGCTGAGGCTGGCCCCGCGAATGGCGCTCACGAAGTCCACCGTCACCTCGGCCGCCACGTCGGAGCCGCGCGACGGCCGCCCGCGACCACGCCCCTGGCCGAAGATGTCCCCGAACAGGTCCCCGAACCCCCCGCCGTTGCCGCTGCCGCCACTCAAGATGTCGTCGAGCGAAAAGCCCTGGGCGCCGCGGCCGCGTGCACCGCCACGACTGGCCCGCTGATACGCCCGAGCCGCGTTCGGGTTGAAGCCCTCGCGCAGGCCCTCTTCACCGAACTCGTCGTACAGCTTGCGCTGTTTCGGATCGCTGAGCACTTGATAAGCCCGATTCACGGACTTGAACCGCGCCTCCATCTTCTTGTCCCCGGGGTGGCGGTCGGGGTGCAGCTTGGCCGCGAGCTTGCGGTAAGCCTTCTTGATCTGCTCGGCGTCGGCGCCCTTCTCGACGCCGAGCTCGGAATAGAAGTCCGCTGCCATGGCTGAGCCGCCTCTGAACCTACGCCCGGGATCGCGGCTTCGCAACGGGTCGGCGGCTGCGCGCCACGGTGGCGCTGGCGACCAGCGAATCGGCGTCGGGCCCGGGCGCTTCCTCGGAGAAGTCGGCGGTGAAACAGATGTCCGAGAACCCGTTGTAGTGGAGCAGCGCCTCCATCTCGCGGGGGAAGAACTGACGATGCGACAGGGGAACGCTGAAGCCCTCGCCGCCTCGGCGGGGCGTCATGTCCATCCAGATCACCAAGAGCTGCCGCAGCGGGTGGTATTCGAAGCGCTCGCGATAGCTCATCTGCTCGCCGGTGGTGGGGTGGCGAAAGCTGGGCGCGGCGAACGAGCGATTCGGATCCAGCGCCAGATCGGCGGGCGAGGGCAGAGAGAAGTCGAAGACGAAGCGCCCGCCGGGGGCCAGGTGCTGGCGGACCCGGGCGAAGAACGCCTCGACGTCGGCCCGCTCGTAGAGGTGCAGCACCGTGTTGAACGGCGCGATCACCAGGGGAAAGCGCCGCTTCAGGCGCACGCTGCGCATGTCGCCGTGCACCGTCTCGACGCTTGCGGCGCCTCGCGCGCGCTTCTGCTGCAGGCTGGCGAGCATGCGCTCCGAGAGATCGACCCCGACCACCTCGAACCCGGCGCGAGCCAGGGCCAACGCCACCCGCCCGTTCCCCACGCCGTACTCGAGCACCGGGCCGCCGAAGCGCTTGGCCAGCGAGACGTAGTACGCCACGTCGCGCTTCCGAGCCCGGTACGCCAGGTCGTAATAGGCCGGGTCGTCGTAGTGCGCGCGGGCGCCGGCATCGCGCACGGCATCGACGTCGTCGATCACCGCCGCGCGCTTGGCCATGGGTCGCTCAGAGCGTGCGATCGAGCTGGATGCACTCGGCGATGTACTCGCGAACGACGTCGTCGGCGGTGCGGTGGAAGCGCACGCGGCCCTTCGCGATCTCGCGCAGGCTCACCACCGCCGGCTTGTTCTTGGCGTTGACGAGCTGGGGCGCACCCTTCATCAGCTGGCGACAGCGGGTGGCAGCGAGCACGACCAACGCGAAGCGGTTCTCTTCCTGCTCCAGGCAGTCTTCGACGGTGACGCGGGCCATTTCTATGTCGCTCCTAATCGAAAGGGGGCGCGGACCATAGCCAAGCGCCCGGGTCCGCGCAACCTTCGGAAAAACACCGCGAATTACCGCGGGTTACAGCCGACCAGCTTGGATGTCGTCGAGCAACTCGCCGGCCGCGCGGATCCCCGAGGTGAGCGCGCCCTCCATGAAGCCCTGGTAGTTGTAGAAGCTGTCGGCGTGCTCGCCGGCGAACTTCACGAGCCCGGCCGGCACCGACTCGAGCCCGCAGATCGAGGTGAACTGCCCGGGCAGGTAGCAGGTGTACGACCCGCGCGAGGTCGACTGGGTGAGCCAGTGCGCGAAGTGCGCGCGGTACGCGCCGGCGTCGCGCGTCGCGGCGGCCTTCACGCCCGGGTACACCACGTCGAGGTCGGTCAGGAACGCGTCCACCTGCCCTTGAATCACGGCGGGGTTGATCACCTTGGCCGACGGCGAACCGATGTGACACGCCCCGCAGCCGCTGACCGGCACCGTGGGCTGTTGAAGCTGTCGGCCGCGCTCGCCGCCACTGTAGTCGGTCAAGATCGCGCTCGGCCCGGCCAGCGTGTAGTTCGTCTCCCACACGTTCTGCACGTTGGGCAAGTCGGAATAGACCGTGCCGTTCGAGCCGTAGAGCGTGGCCCAGGGCCGGCTGTCGAACTGGATCATGGTCTTGGCGTTGTGGCCGTACCCGAGCTGCGTGATGGCGCGCAGCTGATCGGCAGAGAGCCCCAGGCTCGGGTCGAGCGTGATGTTGCGGAGCACCGAGAACGGAAGCGCGATCACCAGGGCGTCGGCCAGCTCTTCCGTCGTCGAGCCGTTCAGCCTGAGCGCGTACTGCCCGAAGGCGTTCTTGCGGATGTGCGTCACTCGGGCGCCGCGCACGATGGGCCCCGGCAGCCGATCGGCGATGCCGGTGGCGATGGCGTCGTTGCCGCCGATCAGGTGCCAGCGCTCGTCGCTGGTCGCGAACGGGTCGAAGCTCGAGCGGCGATCGAGGTGGAAGAAGAGCAGCATGTTGAGGCAGCTCTGCTCGCTGGGCTCGCGGCCGTACTCGGCCACGTACGCCTCTTTCATCGCCGCGGTGGCCAGCGGCAGATCCCCGCCGCGGGTCGCCAGGTAGTCCTCGAGGCTGGTGTGGTCGAGCAGCAAGTCCGACGCGTTGTGGCTGAAGAAGCTCGGCGCGGCCGAGAGCGCCTGAATGTCGGGCCGCATGCGCTGCACCAGCACGCGCATCTGATCGACCACGTCCTCTTCCGACCAGCTCTGACCGAAGAAGTGGTACGCGGTCTCGCCGGGCGCCTTGACCAGATCTTCGCGGGCGAGCCCCAGCTCTTGAGCGTACGCCAGCATCAGCTTGTGCTGGTTGTCGATCAGCTCGCCGCCGTTCTCGGCAACCTGCCCGGTGAAGCTCCGGTTCGAGTAGACGCGCCCGCCGACCCGTGTCGCGTGGGCTTCGTAGAGGGTGGCGCTGACGCCCTGCGCGCGCAGCGTGTCGGCGCAGGCCAGACCCGCGAGACCGCCGCCCAAGATCGCGATGCGCGCGTTGGTGGCGTACTTCCCCGCGGCTCGCGCCCCCGGCACCACGCCGAGCAGCACACCAGCGCCCGCCGCCGCCCCTCCGAGGAACACGCGTCGCGAGAACGCACGCCGCGCTGCTTCCTCGCTCTCGGCCCGCAGCTCGGAAGCGCTGGCCGGCGAGAGCTGGCGCTCGCCGCACAGGCGGCTCAGGTGCAGTGCGCGGCGAAGCGTGTCGAACTTTCGTGATCGGGCCATCTGGATCGTCTCCTGACCCACAAACACCTACATCGTTTCCTGGCACCCGTCTCGGGAAAAAGCGGGGCGCACTCGCGCCCGCACGATCACCGCGGTCGTCACGCTTCGAGCAGCCGCCGCGATGACCTCCCGTTGACGCCATCACACGCCGCGCTCGGCTGATCGAGCGTGGCGCACGTCGGCCGGCACCGCGCGCCCGATGCGCGCGACTCGGGAGGTTCTCGTGACACGTGCGTGTGCGCGCCGACGCTGGCGCGCGAGTGTAGCGGTGTGTTCTCTGGTTGGCGCGGCGTGGCTCGTCGCATCGCCGGCCAATGTTCAGGTGGCAGCCGCGAAGAGCGCCTCTGCCCCCGCGCGGCCGAGCCAGCCGGAAGCCCCGCCCGCCGAGCCGGAAGCGCCGCCGCTCCCCAGCGGTCCGCTCTATCTGAACGACGAGCGCGGCACGCCGAACGTGCTCGCCTATCCCCCGCGCCGTGCCACGCCCGCGCCGCGCGCCCCCACGGTGATGCTGCACGGCATGTGCGACGAGCCGGAGTGGGAGTGCCCACACTTCGCCAGCGCCACGAACGATCGTGGCTTCTTGATCTGCCCGCGCGCCAACCTGCGCTGCGACGGCGGCGGATCCATCTGGTCCGGCGACAAGCGCTTCGAAGCGTCGATCGAGGCCAGCATCGCCCGAGTCGCCGCCGAGCACCCGGCGCACGTGGACGCCAGCGCCGGCCGCACCCTGATCGGGTTCTCGCTGGGCGCGATTCGCGCGGTCGAGCTCGCGAACGACGGCGGGGGAAAGTGGCGCAGCGTGATCGCCATCGGCGCCAAGGTCCACCCGCGCGCCGACCGCCTGCGGAAGGCGGGTGTCGAGCGCATCGTGCTCGCCGCCGGCGATCACGACATGATGAAGTGGCACATGGTGGGCGAGGCCAAGCGCCTCGCGCGGGCGGGCTTTCCCGTGGCCTTCATGAGCATGGGCAAGGTCGGACACACCTTCCCCCGAGACATGGAGGCGCGGATGAAGCGCGCGCTGGCCTGGACCGACGGCGACGACGCGGCCCTGACGCCCACCGCGGCCGGTGAGATGGTCTTCGTCCCGGCGCCGAAATGAGCCGGACCGCACTAGACTTCGCCAAGCATGGACGCCCGACGATTCGCGCCGGCCACCGAACGCAATCGCGAGCCGATCTTGGCCGTGCTGGCCCGCGTCATCGGCACCGGCGCGCGGGTCCTCGAGATCGCGGCGGGCAGCGGCGAGCACGCCTGTTTTTTCGCGGCGCGACTGCCCGTCGCTGAGTGGCAACCGACCGACCCCGACGCGGACAGCCGCGCCAGCATCGACGCCTGGCGCGCCCACACGCGACTCGATCACGTCAGGCCAGCGCTCGCCCTCGACGTGACCGCCGAACCGTGGCCCGTCACCCGCACCGACGCCGTGGTGTGCATCAACATGATCCACA
>JACPVJ010000151.1 GCA_016191785.1 Myxococcales bacterium
CCTGCGAGGCGTGGGATCGCGCGGCGTCGAGCAGCCCAAGCCGCCCGCCCGCGGGCCGCTCACTCTTTGCCGAAGTGCACCAGGCCGCGCAGATCTTCCAGGCGGCGAGCGACCTGTTCGCGGTCGAGGGCGGCGAGCCGCTCTGTGCCCACGCCTTCGACGCAGAACGACGCCACCGTGGCGGCGACCATCAGGCCCTTGCGCAGGCTCGAGCGATCGAGGGACCCTTCGCGGGAGAGGTAGCCCATCAGCGCTCCGGCGAACGTGTCTCCGGCGCCGGTCGGGTCGATCTCTTCCTCGAGCGGGTAGGCGGGGGCGAAGAAGATCCCGTGATCGTCGAAGAGCATCGCGCCGTACTCGCCGCGCTTCACCACCAGCCGCTTCGGGCCCATGGCCCGGACGATGGCCGCCGCCTTCTTGACGTTGTGCTCTTCGGCCAGCTGTCGCAGCTCTTCGTCGTTGATCACCAGCGTGTCGATCTTCTTCAGCATCTCGAGCAGGGTCGGGCGCTCGCCGCTGATCCAGAAGTTCATGGTGTCGGCGGCGACCAGCTTGGGGCGCTCGACCTGAGCCAGCACCTCGAGCTGCAGGCTCGGGTGAATGTTGCCGAGCAAGAGGTAGGGGCTGGCTCGGAACGCATCGGGCAGCTTGGGGCGGAAGTCAGCGAAGACGTTGAGCTGCGTGTCGAGCGTGGTGCGACTGGTCAGGTTCTTGGCGTAGCGCCCGGCCCAGCGGAAGGTCTTGCCCGCGGCGCGCTCGATGCCGCTGGTCTCGATGCCGCGGGCGGCGAGCAGCTCGACCGCCGAGCTGGGGAAGTCGTCACCGACCACCGCGACCACGCGCGCCGGGGCGAAGAGCGCGGCCGACAGCGCGGCGTAGGTCGCCGAGCCGCCGACGACGTCTTTCGCGTTCGTGGTGGGGAGCTCGAGGTCGTCGAAGGCCATCGACCCGACGATCAGGACCGGGTCATTGGAGCGGGTGGCGTGGATCATGGGGGCTCACTTGAGGTAGCGGTCGAGCAGAAATCCGAGGCGCGCGCGGGCCTCGGGGGTGATGGCGGCGGGCTGGGTCAGGAGCGCGTGGGCGAGGGCGCTCGACGCGGTGCTCTGGGCCGGATCCGGGAGGGCCTTGGCCAGCTCGAGCACGGTGCGCTGAGCCAGCTGGGCGTTGGCCTGGAGCACGGCGACCACCGCGGCGACGCTCACGTCTTCTTCCGACTCGTGCCAGCAGTCGTAGTCCGTGGCCAGCGCCAGCGTGGCGTAGGGCAGCTCGGCCTCGCGGGCCAGCTTGGCCTCGGGCATGGCGGTCATGCCGATCACGCTGACGCCCCAGCTGCGGTAGACCAGGCTCTCGGCGCGGGTCGAGAACTGCGGCCCCTCCATGCACACGTACGTGCCGCCCACGTGCACCGTGCCGCCGGCTCGGCGCGCGGCGACGACCAGCGCCTTGGCCAGGTGCTCGCAGACCGGGTCGCCGAACCCGACGTGCGCGGCCACGTCGTCGTCGAAGAAGGTGCTGACCCGGCGCTTGGTCAGGTCGATGAATTGATCGACCACCACCACGTGGCCGGGCACGATCTCTTCTTTCATCGAGCCCACGGCCGAGAGCGAGACCACGGCGGTGGCGCCCAGGAGCTTGAGCGCGGCGATGTTGGCGCGGTAGTTGATCTTGTGGGGCGGCGTCTTGTGACCGCGGCCGTGGCGCGGCAAGAACAAGAGCTCCGCCTCGCCGAGCCGCGCCCGCACCACGCGGTCGCTGGGGGCGCCGAAAGGGGTCTCGATGGCGTGCTCTTCGATCACCGACACGCCGGGGATCTCGTAGATCCCGCTGCCGCCGATCACTCCCAGGACGTGCTTCATCGAGCGTGCCCGTACCACGGCGCGCGCGGGCGCTCTAGCCCGCTTTCGGCGTCGACGTGCGGCTCTCGGCCAAGAGCGCCTCGGCGCGGCGCGACTTGCGGGAGCGGCGGCACTCTTCGGCCCGGAAGATCCCCACCAGGTTCAGCGTGGCCTCTTCCAGGTCCTCGTTGACCAAGAGGTAGTCGAAGAAGCCATAGTGCTCGATCTCGGCCCGGGCCACACGGAAGCGCCGCTGCACCGTGGCCTCGTCCTCGGTGGCGCGGCCCCGCAGGCGCTGCTCGAGCACCGCCATGCTGGGCGGCAGGATGAACACGCTCACCGCGTCAGGGTGCACGCTCTTGATCTGTCGGGCGCCTTGCTGATCGATGTCGAAGATCAGCCCGCGGCTGAGCTTGGCGCTCTCGACCTCGCGGCGGCTGGTGCCGTAGAGGTTGCCGTGGACCTCGGCCCACTCCAGGAACTCTTCCAGCTGGATCAGTCGCTCGAAGGTCTCGCGGCTCACGAAGTGGTATTCGCGCCCGTCTTCTTCGTTCGGTCGCTTCTGCCGGGTGGTGTGCGAGACCGAGAACTTGAGCCCGGGGACGCGCTCGCGCAACCGGGTGGTGAGCGTGGTCTTTCCGGCCCCCGAGGGCGACGAGATGATGATCAGCAGCGGACTCTCACTCGACATTCTGCACCTGCTCTCGCATCCGTTCGAGCTCGCTCTTCAGCTCGACCACCTGCTGCCCCACGCTGCTGTCCTGGCACTTGGACCCGACGGTGTTCACCTCGCGCCCCATCTCTTGCAAGAGAAAGTCGAGGCGGCGCCCGACCGGATCGCGGCTGTCGAGCAGCGCAGCCAGCTGCTCGGCGTGGCTCTCGAGCCGGACCAGCTCTTCGGTGATGTCGGTCTTGTCGCCCAGGAGGGCGAGCTCGGCCTCGAGCCGGTGGGGCTCGAGCGACACGCTCACGTCCGAGAGCAGCCGCTCGACCCGGGCCCGGAGGCGGGCGTGGGCCGCGCGGGTGAGCTCGGGGGCCCGCTGCCTCACGGCGCCGGCCAGCGCGCGCACCGCGGCGAGCCGGCTCGACAGCTCGCGTGCCAGGGCGGCGCCCTCGGTGGTGCGCATCTGCTCGAGGGCGACCAGCGCCTCGCAGAACGAGCAGGTGAGGGCCGCGCGGACCGCCTCGGGGTCGGGGCTGGCGACGGCTCCGGAGAGCTCGGGCAGCCCGATCACCGCGGTGAGGGGCAGATCGGTCCCGGGGGCCAGCTCGTCTCGGAGCTCGCACAGCGTGCGGTAGGCCGCCCGGACCTTGTCGGCGGACAGGCGCGGGGGCGGCAGCGCGGCGCCCTCGAGGCGGATCGCGACGTCGTACCGGCCGCGGGACAGCTTCTCGCGGGCCAGCTGCTCGGTGAAGAAGGTGTGCTCGCCGATCTCGGCCGGCAGCCGCACGCGGACGTCCAGGAAGCGGTGGTTCAGGGAGCGGATCTCGCAGCTGACCCGGCCGTCGCCCAGCGTTGCTCCGCCGACGCCGAACCCGGTCATGCTCTTCATGCGGCGCCCCGCGATGCGGCGAGCGCCCGCAGGTACGCGACGGTCGGCGCGATGCCGGCCTCCCAGCGCACCTTCGGCTCGTAACCGATCAGCTCTTTGGCGCGACTGACGTCGGCCAGCGAGTCACGCACGTCACCCAGGCGCGGCGGGTCGTTCTGCACCTTCGGCGCAGAGCCGAGCACCCGACCGATTTCGGCGATCAGCGCGTTGAGCGAGATGCGACGGCCGCCGGCGACGTTCATCACGTCGCCGGTCAGCTTGCGCGACGCACCGGCGGCGAGCAGGTTGGCCGAGACCGCGTTGTCGACGTAGCAGAAATCGCGGGTCTGCTCGCCGTCGCCGTAGACCGTGAGCGCGTCCCCGTGCAGCGCCGCCCACACGAAGCGGGGGATCGCCGCGGCGTACGCGCCGTCGGGGCGCTGGTTCGGCCCGAACACGTTGAAGTACCTGAGGCACACCGTCTCGATCCCGTAGAGCGAGGCGAAGACCTTCATGTACAGCTCGTCCGCGACCTTGGTCACCGCGTAGGGCGAGAGCGGCGAGATCGGCATGTCTTCGCGCTTGGGCAGGGTGGGGGTGTCCCCGTAGGCCGCGGAAGAAGCCGCGAAAACCACTCGCCGGACGCCGTTTCGGCGCGCGGCGTCCAGCACCGTCACGGTGCCGCCGGTGTTCACCGAGTCGCTGGTGACCGGGGCGTCGATGCTGCGCGGCACCGAGCCGAGCGCCGCCTGGTGGAAGATCACGTCCACCCCGGCCGCCGCCCGGTTCATCGCCTCGGCGTCCCGGATGTCCGCGGTGATGCACTCGACGCGCTCGCTGCCGCGCAGCTCGCCCAGGTTCTCCCAGAACCCGGTGGACAGATCGTCGACCACCCGAACTCGCTCGCCGGCGGCGGCCAGCGCCTTGACCAGGTTCGAGCCGATGAAGCCCGCTCCGCCGGTCACCAGGCTCGTCTTGATCTGCGCTGCCATGGTCACAGCCCCTTGCGACGCTTGATCTCCTCCATCATGCGTCGGTACTCGACCTCCCACAGCGCCGTGCCCTCTTCCACGTGCTTGAGCTGGGCGCGGACCTCTTTCTGGATCTCGTCCTCGTCGCCCAGCTGTCGGCGCAGCGGCTCGCGCATGCGCCGGCGCAGCTCGTAGTCCTCGGCGAAGACCTCTTCGACCGCGGCCGAGTGCATCAGCATCTCGAGCAGCTGGTCGAGCAGATAGTCGATGGCCTCTTCGCCCAGCTTCAGCTTGCGCTGGTCGGCGACCAGTCGCTTGATCTTGCCCAGATCGCCCGGCGGGAGGTTGCGCGCGGCGAGCATGTCTTTCGCCTTCTCGCTGACCTCGTGCTCGTCGCGGATGTACTGGCCCAGCACGGCCTCGATGTCGGCCTGCATCTCCTTCGGAGACGAGCTCTCGACGACGCCGTCCTTGGTCAGGCTGCTGACCATTTCCGCTGCGATCTGTGACACCCGGGCGGCGTGAATGCGCATTTTCGGCGAGTAGTAGCCGCGACCGGCCGGGAAAACAATGGCGCGTCGCGGGATTCGCTCAGCGGCGCTTCGGGTCCCGAGCGGGGCGCGCCCCGAGCCGCAGGCGCCGCATGACCGAGGCGCGCTGGCGGGACTTGTACGCGTCGTGGCTGGCCTCGCCGGCTTCGTTCATGCTCTCGGTCTCGGCGTCGAGCAGCTGGAACTCGCAGAGCATGTAGACCACCGGGCCCAGGTTCTCGCAGCCCGCGGGCGCCTGCTCCATCAGGTGCGGCGGGACCCGGAGCGGCACATCGGCGACGAAATGGATCACGCGGTAGGTCGGCGCGCTGAAGCGGTTGTCCCCGGGGGTGAGCTCGTCGTCCACCGTGCCCTGGAAGCGATCGGTCATCGCCGCGAGGTGCGGGTGCTTCTCGCAGAACGAGCGGAAGTGGAAGATCGTGTTCGTGCTCTCGCCCGGTACCACGTAGTTGAAGGGGAACAGCCGCTCGGACAGGTAGTTGAGCACCGGCAAGAGGTGCTCGCGGGTGCGCGTGACGATCCGGAAGCGCAGCTTGTCGTAGAGCGCGGCCGAGGTCGCCTCGGGCTTCGAGAGCAGCTTGGTGTAGGTCGAGTCCAGGTTCTTGCGCCCACCCACGAACTCGGTGATGGGGAAGCCCTCGCTCAGCATGGTGCCGACCACGCGGTAGACCTTCTCTTCGACGAAGTGGAAGAGGTCACGGTCACTGATCGGCAGGCGGAACAAGAGCTCGCGCCCGGCCATGTGGTTGATGATGTGCACCGTCTTCAAGATGGTGCAGGCGCACATCTGCCGGTGCCCCTTGCCCGAAGCCATGATCAACAGGTCCTCGAGGGAGGCCCGCTCGACCGGCTTGGGGATGGCGAAGGCGAAGGTTCGCCGGAGGTAGCTGATGGCTTCGGACTTGACGTGATCGAGGTAGGCGCGATCGAGCTTCGGATCGAGCTCGTGGTTCTCGATGCAGCGCGCCGCGGCCTCGTGGGTCTCGAGGTTCAGCCGGTGCCAGTCGATGACCGAGTCCCCGCGCAGGATCACGCGCAGCGCCTCGACGTCGTGGAGCGCGAGCTCGCCGATGGTCTTCAGGCGCGGGACGGCAGGCAGCGAGGGACGCTCGCCGGACTCGGGCGCGACTTCGTTGTCCGACGTGGGTTTCAGGGACTGGGCTGTCCGGATACGGCGCGGCCCACTGCGGGTCGCCTGAGGGTGAGAGTGCCGAAGAATATACCCAGCGTCAGCCCCAGAACGGCAAGCTGCGCCCCCATCACCCCGGTGCCCAGGAGCAGCACCAGCGGAATGAGGATGACGAGGTACAGGACCGGTGACTTGACCATCAGCAGCATGTTGGAGCGTCCAGCGAGATCCCCCGGGATTTGCGTCGGGCGCCGCGCTCGGGATCGAGCGCCGCAAGTGCTCAAGAGGTGGGAGGCTGTAAGATTATGTAGGTGAGCCTGCCACTTGTTCGGCCAGCGGGGCAAACTGTTAGCGGTAGGCGCCCCACGGCTCAACCCCAATTCGGCCCGGTCACTTATTTAGGTGCGACTCCCGCGCACCCCCCGAGCGGCTCCGATCAATCGGAAGTGTCGCTCATGGCTCGCGTTTGTTAGCTTGCCCAGCTGTGAAGGCGCTGTCGTCTCGGGCTTTCGGCCTCGCGCTGATTCTTCCGGTCGTGGCGTGCAGCAACACCGTCGAGCCCGGCCAGGACTTCAGCATCGCGGAAGTCGTGTACGACGAGAACTTCTACTATTGCCGGGTCGAGCCGATGCTGTTCGCGAACAAGTGTGGTCCCGGCGACTCGAGCCAGGGTGATGGCAAGGGCAGCTGCCACTTCGACGTCACGCCCTATCGCCTCACGCCGTACTCGCCGCTGGTCGGAGAGCCCGACGGTTGCGGCGGCACGTTGGTTCCGCCGACCGTCCCGCCGCAGGCGGCCAAGTCGAACTACGGTGCGTCGCAAGGCAAGATGCAACTCGATCCCAACCTGGCGCCGCTGCTCAACCGCCCGATCGGCAAGGCGGCTCACCCCCGGAAGATCTTCGACTCCGACAGCCCGCCGGCCGACCTGCTGCGCGAGTGGGCCACCAAGTTCTCGACGCAATGAGGCGCCTTTCTTCCACGGCTTTCGCACTTTCGCTGCTCGTTGCGACGGCGCCGCTCCACGCGGCCGAAGACGACGAGGACGTCGACGCGTTCGCGAAGGTCACCGCCGCCGAGGCCGAGCTGCGCTCCGGGCCAGGGGTGTCCCACCGGGTGATCTACGTCGCGTCGCGGGGCGAGACCCTGCTGATCGAGGGCCGCGAGAGCTCGGGGTACTGGCTCAAGGTGATCTTGCCCGATGGCCGCATCGGGTACGTGCTGGGCGACACGGTCGAGCCGGTGGCTGCCGGCCCGGACGCGCCCGAGGGCGCCGCCAAGCCTGGGTTCTTCGCCCCGCCGGCGCTGCAGACCGCCCGGGGCGGCTTCGCGATGATGGCCGGGTTCTTCGATCGCGACGGGTACGTCGAGATTCGCCCGGCGCTGGTCCTCGCGCCGGCCATCGCCATCGAGCCCTATGCGGGGCTCGCGCTCCAGCACGACGCCAAGCGCATCTTGTTCGGCGTGGGGGGCACGCTGGTGCTGATGCCCGACTGGCCGATTGCGCCCTTCGTGCACATCGGCGGGGGCGGGATGCACGAAGAGCCGAACGACGAGTTCGTCCGCTCGGCCGCCGATTTCTACCACGCGCGCGCGGGCGGCGGTTTCCTGATCTCGCTCCGGTGGCGCATCTTGCTGCGCGCCGAAGCGAACAACACGATCTTGTTCACCGAGGACTCTTACTCCAACGTGCAAACCTACTACGGCGGGCTCGGGACCTACTTCTGAGCCATGGATGGACGCATGAAGAAGAACCTCGGACGCGCCGTGATCGCACTCGGGCTTCTCGCCGTGGTCGTGCCGTCGGCCGGCTGCGCCACCGTGCGGCCCGAGCAGCGGTCGATCCTGGCCGACCCGGTGATGCAGTTCGAGAGCGAGTCGCCGGAAGAGCGCCAGCTCGAGCACGTGCTCGAGAACCGCGAGGGGTCGTTCGGCGGCGGCTCGGTCAAGGGAGGCGGCTGCGGCTGTAACTGATGCGCTCTCGTCTCTCGCGCTCCGCTCGCTCGTGTCTTGCCAGTCTCGGTGCTCTGGCCGCGGCGGCCATTTCTCTGGTGGCCACCCCGGCGCGGGCCCAGGTCGTCGAGGTCGACCTGAACAACGCCTCGTTCCACGAGCCCAGCGAGACCAGTCAGATGACCGTGCACAACCCGGGCGCGACGCTGACCGTGCTGCCTTGGGATTGGCTCAGCCTGGGCGTGCACTACGAAGCGGACGTCGTCTCGGGCGCCAGCGAGCCGGTGAAGGCCGGGCCGCTCTCGTCGCCGGACGTGATCTCGCAGGCATCGGTCACCGATCTGCGCCACCTGGTCAGCGGCAGCTTCACCCTCAGCCGCAAGAACACCTCGATCACCGGGTCGTACACCTACGCGAAGGAAGAGGACTACAAGTCGCAGTCGTTCGCGGTGATCGCCGGCACCGAGTTCTTGCAGCGCAACACCCGGCTCGAGCTCTCCTACGCCCGCGGCTTCGACAAGGTGTGCAACACCGCCTATCCGCCGAACCGCGACCCCACGGTGCGGACCCCGCTCGACAGCTCGAAGGGGTGCTTCACCTCCGACGCCAAGCGTCAGCAGCTGGACATCGACATCGACACCTTTGGCGCGGCGTGGACCCAGTCGTGGACCCCGGTCTTCACCACCCAGGCCATGCTGAGCTTCGGCCTGCTCCACGGCTTCCTCGGCAACCCCTATCGCGGCGTGGTGATCGGCGCCTCGGGTCAGGTGGCGCAAGAGCATCACCCCGAGAACCGCGCGCGCTTCGCCGCGACACTGAAGGCCAAGTACTACCTGCGCGGCCTGGACATGAGCGTCGGCGGCTCGGTCCGCGGGTATCGTGACACCTGGGACCTGCTCAGCCAGACCTACGAGCTCGAAGCCGAGCGGTACATGCTGCCGTGGCTACGGCTCTTGGTGAAGGGCCGCTACTACAACCAGACCGGCGCGCTCTTCTGGAGCGACGACTACACCGGTGGCGAGCCGGAATACGGCCCGCGTGGTCAGTACTGGTCCGGCGACCGCGAGCTCTCGCCGCTCAAGAGCTACCTGGTCGGTGGTCGCGTGCTCGGCACCTGGAAGGGCACGCGCGAGCAGCGCCTGGCCGGCATGCTGCTCGATTTCTCGGCGGGCGCGAGCCTCGACGTGATCCAGACCAAGCTGGAAGACTTCTCGCTGGCCGGCCGCGAGCCGGACGACACCACCGCGTTCGTGCTCGGCCTGAGCGTGCACGGCGGGTTCTGAGCCGGGTTTCGAGGGGGCAACCTTCTTCTCAGCCCCTGAGCCCGTGCTTGCGGGCCAGATCGTAGAGGTGCTTGCGGTCCATCTTGGCTTCGCGGGCTGCGGCCGAGATGTTCCCGGCGTGACGCTCGAGCAACCACGCGACGAAGCTCTTCTCGAACTCGGTCTCGTAGCGTGTCTTGACGTCTCGGTAGCTCTCGCTGGCGTCGAACACGAAGGTCCCGGCGGCCTCGCTCTTCGCCGGCGGCCCGACGGGCAGGTCGACCAGGTGCAGGTCCTTCATGCCGCTGGCGGTGGCGATGTAGATCGCGCGATCGAGCACGTTGCGCAGCTCGCGGACGTTGCCCGGCCAGTCGTGGGCCGCGAGGGACGCGACGGTGCTCTTGTCCAGGCGCACCTCCGAGGCCTTGGGGTCGCGCTTCTTGGCCAGCTCGAGGAAGTACGAGACCAGCATCGGGATGTCGTCGCGGCGCTGGCGCAGGGCAGGCACGTGGATCGGGACCACCGCCAGGCGGAAGTACAGGTCCTCTCTGAACTTGCCGCGATCGACCTCTTCCTTCAGGTTGCGCTTGGTGGCGGCCACGATCCGCGCGTTGGCGCGCAGCGTCTTGTTGCCGCCGACCCGTCGGAACTCGTGGCTCTCGATCACCCTGAGCAGCTTGGGCTGGACGTCGATCGGCAGCTCGCCGACCTCGTCCAAGAACACGGTGCCCTCGCCGGCGGTCTCGAAGGCGCCCTGGCGCGTGGCGACGGCGCCGGTGAACGCGCCGCGCTCGTGTCCGAACAGCTCGCTCTCGATCAGGTTGTAGCTGACCGCGCCGCAGTCCACGACCACGAACGGTGCGGCGGCGCGGCGGCTCTTCTGGTGGATGCTGCGCGCCAGGACATCTTTACCGGTGCCGGTCTCGCCCTCGAGCAGCACCGAAGCGTCGGTCGGCGCGATGTGCTCGAGCACGCCGAACAGGGTGCGCATGGCCAGGCTGGGCCCGAGCGCCTCGCCGAACTCGCTGGCCTCGCTGGGCAAGATGTGAGCGCGGTTCGGCTCGGTGCGCAGGATCAAGTCCACGTCACCGACGGTGATGGTGGCGCCGGGCTCCACCGTGGCCTCGCGCACGATGGTGCGCCCGACGCGCGTGTGGTTGGTCGAGCCCAGGTCCTTGATCGAAATGCCGTCGGCGCTGCGGCTGAGCTCGCAGTGGTGGCGCGAGACGGTGTCGTCGGCGAGCACCAGGTCGTTGTCCGCGGCCTTGCCGATCCGGACCCGCTCGCCCACGCTCAGGCGCTGGCCCCGGGACTTTCCCGTGACCACGACCAGCACGAGCTCGTCGGGTGGCCCCTCGCTCGGGCCCGCTGCGCGGGTCACCAGATCCGCGTGTGTGGCTGGATCTCTCATCACGGGTCTTCGATCGGCAGGATCGTCTCGCCGCCCTCGAGAGTAACGCGCCGCACGAAGCTTGTCTCGTTCACACCGCCGTCGGACAGCGCGCGTTCGGCCTGGACGGACACGACGTAGCGGCCGTTGGGCAACGAAACGGCGTGGCGAAAGCTGGGGCTCGCGCCGGTGAGCGTCGCGCCGAGCGCCGCCTCGGACTCGCCCTCGCGGGTGACGTGCACCTTCAGTCGCCGGACCGGATCACCGCCGCTCACGCGATAGATCAGGACCTGCTCGCGGGGCACCCACGGCGTCGCCACGCTCACCGCGACCGCCACCCCGCCGACGATCGCGACCCGTGCGGCGAGGCGTCGCCAGAGCGGACGGCGGGCCTCTTCGGTCGTGGTCATGGCGCGGGCCGCTTCGGCGCCGGCGCGGCGCCTCCGTCCACCGCCGGCGGTGGGGGCTTTCGCGCCGGACCAGCGTCGGCAACCGGGCCCGCGTCGCCGGTCGAGCGAGCGTCGGCCCGAGCGCCGGCGTCGAGGTCGGCGCCGGTCGGTTCTTCGGCCCGACGCGCGTCGAGCAGGCGAACCAGTCGCACCAGCTGCTCGACCGAGCTCGCGGGCAGATCGAACTTCGGCATCTGGCCCTTGCCCTGGCGGATGCTGGTCGCGATCTGCTCGTCGCTGACGCCGGCCTGCCAGGTGGCGTCGGTGAGGTCGCGCGCCTTGGTGGAAGGCCCCTTCGGGCCGTCGCCGCGGCCGATCACGCCGTGGCAGGGCACGCAGTTGGCGCGCCACGCCGCCAGCGCGACCTCGTCCACGCCCATCACGCCGGTCTGCCCGCCGTCCGAAACGTCGGTCTGGGCCGCGTTCGGGCTCTCGGTGTGATCGTGATCGGTGGCGCGCCAGGGCCGCACGTCGGAGGGGGCTTGGTTGCACCCGAGCACCAGCGCGCCGGCGACGAGGGACACGATCCGCTGCATGGTTCCGTCCCAATAGCACGCGGGCCGAGGCGCTTGGGAGCGCTCCGGCCCGCATCGGTGCTCGGTCGGGTGGCGAGGGGCCACCCGAGTCGGCTCACATGTCGAAGACCTTGGCGCCGGCCGTCGGATCCATGCCCAGGTACGCTTTGCCCTTGAGCTCGGCGATCTTGAACTCGGTGCGCCGGTTCTGGGCGCGGCCCTCTTCCTTCGAGTTGTCGGCGACCGGCTTCTTCTCGCCGAAGCCCACGGCGATCAGCCGCTCTTTCGCCACGCCCTTGTCCACCAGCCACTTCTTGATGGTGAGCGCGCGCTCACCCGAGAGCTTCTCGTTGTCGCCGGGCTGACCGACGTTGTCGGTGTGCCCCTCGATGCGCAGCTTGGTCACCTGCGGGTTTTCGTCCAAGAACAGCTTGAGCTGGTCGAGCACGACCTCGCTGCCGGCGCCCTCTTTCAGGGTGGCCTTCTTGGTGTCGAACACGATGTTGCCGGGGATCGACACGCTGTCGCCCTTGACCGTCGCGTTGCTCTTCTTCGGCGCCGGCGCGGGCTCGGTGGTCGGCGCCGGGGTGGGGGCAGGGGCCGGCTCGGCGGTTGCCGGCGGCGGCGTCTGGCCGCCCGCCTGGGCCTCGCCAGAGGTGTGCGTCGTCACCGTGCAGGCCCCAAGAGCCGCAATCCCCACCAACGATAGCATCCAAGAAGTCTTTCGCATGTTCTCCTCCGTCGGCCGGTCGCGCCCTCGCGCGCCGTGTTCCTCGGCCCTTTGGCCGCAAGCGGTAGTCCAATTCACCAGGTCATGGCAAGGCCGCCCTCACCGGGCCCGCGCGCAGAGATGGACGGGACAGCGGGGAAACCTGTTCAACTGTACGGCTGACAAAAGCCAAAGCCCCCCGGAATTCCGAGGGGCTCTGGCGCTTTTGGACGAGGTTTCCTGGGGCCCGAGTCAGTCGCCCGAGGCGTCCGAGGCTCCGGCGTCGGACCCGCTGTCGGTGCCGCCGCTGTCGGTGCCGCCGCTGTCCGGCTTGCCGCTGTCCGGCTTGCCGGCGTCGGGCTCTTCCTTGCACGGATCCTTGGGGGCAGAGGCGGCCGGGGCGATGCCGCCGATCTTGACCGCCAGGCCTTCGAAGCCGAGGCCGATGCTGATGCCGTCGCAGGTCTTGCTCGAGTCGCCGTTGGTGCCGTCGGCCATGATGTCGCTGGCGCCGCGGATCGACTGCGCGATGGTCTCGAAGGTCGAGCCCTCGCACATCTCTTTGCTCAGGCTGCCGGCGATCTTCTTCAGCTCGGCGATCAGCTGCTCGGTCGGGATGATGCCCGCGATGATGCCCTGGGTCGCCTTGGGCGTGCCGCCCACGCCGCTGATGTCGGCGGTGATCACGGCCTTGGTGATCTTCAGCGCCAGGCTGTAGCCCTGGATGCTGAGCGACAGGTCGAGGTCGCCCTCGGAGCCGCTCACCCACTTGCCGCCGGTGACGTACGAGCTCGGGAACACGACCTTGGCGCTGTCCACGTCCGTCGGGTTGGTGAGCAGCTCGGGCAAGATCGGCCACTGATCGGTGCCGTCGAACTTCGGCGCCGAGCAGTTGGGATCGGTCGGAGTGGCCTTGCAATCGGCGATCAGCGCGTCGAACTTGGCGCCGCCGTAGAGCGAGGTCTTGATCCCGGTGAGCTCGGGCTTGTCCTCGATCTTTTCCATGCGCAGCATGATGGTGAAGTCGCCCTGCTCGAGCGCGCTGCTGATTTCGCTCGACGGGTTCGGCGCCAGCGTGCCGATCACCTTGATCAGGTTCGAGCCGAACGAGTTGTCGATGCCGTCGTCGCCGTCGGTCTGCACCGAGGACTTGGTCGCGCCCTTCTGCGGCGCGCAGTGATTGCTGCCGTTCTTGGTCGAGATCAGGCCGTCGAGGTTGTAGCCAATCTTCTTCCAGGCCTGGGCGTTCTCCTGCCCGTCGAAGCCCACATCGCCGAGGATCAGCTTGTTCATCGCGATCACGACGTCGCCCGAGCCGGCGGCGGGGCCGCCGCTTCCGACCGGCGGGGGACGCGCGCCGTCCTTCTTCGGATCGGTGCTGCCGGTGCTCTCGTCGCCGCTGCTGTCGCCTCCGCAAGCCGCTGCGGAAATTGAGCCGACGAGGCCGACGGTGATGAGCGCGAGGTGTCGAAGTCGAAGCATGCGGTGGTCCTCCTGAATTGATACGAGCAGACAAACGCAGCCGGCGAGTAGACCGACGCGCTCGAAGCCAGGGGCATCCTAGCGGGAAAGATCCCGTTTGCAAGCGGGGTCGGAGCCCAACCGCCGTGTGGGGCGGTGTAGGCTGCGCCGGCCGGGCCCCCCCGGCGCGCTGGGGTGGTAGAGGAGCCGAGGCATGGCCGCCGAGCTCGTTCACCTGCACGTGCACTCGCAGTTCTCGTTCCTGGCCAGCACGGTCAAGGTCGACGCGCTGATCGCGCGCAGCGCGGCCCTCGGGATGAAGGCGGTCGCGCTCACCGATCACGCCAACATGTTCGGTGCGATCCGGCACTACACCAAGTGCCTGGGCGCGGGCCTCCAGCCGATCCTGGGCGCCGAGCTCAACATCGCGCGGCCCGATGGCAAGGGCGTGGTCGACCACCTGGTCGTGCTGGCAGCCGACAACCAGGGGTACGCCAACCTGGTGCGGCTGGTCTCGCAGAGCCAGGTGAAGTCGGCCTGCGACGCGTCGCCGGCCGTCACCCTGGACGACGTGCGCGCCCGCGCCAAAGGCCTGATCGGCCTCAGCGGGTGCCTGGGCGGGGTGGCCGCGCAGCGCGTGCTCGAGCAGGGTCCGGAGCACGGCGACAAGGCGCTGGCCGAGCTCCGCGACGTGTTCGAGCCGGGTGCCTGCTTCGTCGAGCTGCAGGACCACGGCTTCCCCGAGCAACGGGTCGTGAGTCGCATCCTGGTCGAAGGCGCGCGGCGACTGGGGCTGCCGCTGGTGGCCACGAACGACGTCCACTTCCTCGAGCGCGGCGACGGTGAGGCGCACCTCTACCTGGACTGCATCCGGCAAAATCGAGTGGTGGCGCAAGAGCGCGCCAGCCACCACGGCAGCTTCGAGATGTACCTGAAGACGGCCGAGGAAATGGCCGAGACGTTCCGGGAGCTGCCCGAGGCGCTGTCGATCACCCTGGCCATCGCCGAGCGCTGCGCGGGCGTGAAGCTCGAGCTGGGCGTCCCGATGCTGCCCAAGTTCCCGGTGCCCGAGGGCTACGACCTCGAGGGCTTCTTCCGGCACGTGTCGCGCGAGGGGCTCGAGAAGCGCTTCGCCGAGTTCCGCACCCTGGGCAAGAGCGTGGACGAAGCGGCGTACCGAGAGCGCCTCGAGCTCGAGCTCGACGTGATCGCGGGCATGAAGTACCCGGGGTACTTCCTGATCGTCTGGGACTTCATCCGCGAGGCGAAGGCGCGCGGCATCCCGGTGGGGCCGGGTCGCGGCTCGGGCGCCGGCTCGATCGTGGCCTATTCGCTGGGCATCACCGAGCTCGATCCGATCCCCTACAACCTTCTGTTCGAGCGCTTCTTGAACCCCGAGCGCGTCAGCATGCCCGACTTCGACGTCGACTTCTGCATGGCTCGGCGCGACGAGGTGATCGCGTACGTCGCCGAGAAGTACGGCAAAGACAGCGTGGGTCAGATCGCGACCTATCAGAACTTGAAGGCGCGAAGCGTGATCAAAGACGTGGCCCGCGTGATGGGCATCGCGGCGCAAGACGCGCAACGCATCGCCAGCCTGGTGCCCGACCTGGGGCAGGGGAAGACCGCGACCGTCGAAGAGGCGCTGGCCATGGAGCCGAAGCTCAAGCAGCTGGCCGAGGCCGACCCTCAGGTGAGCGAGCTGTTGACCCAGGCCAAGAAGCTCGAGGGTCTGACGCGCCACGCCGGCATGCACGCCGCCGGCGTGGTGATCAGCGACGGCCCGCTCGACGACCACGTGCCGTGTTTCCTCAGCGATTCGAGCATCGTCACCCAGTACGACAAGGACGACGTCGAGGCCGCGGGCCTGGTGAAGTTCGACTTCTTGGGGCTGAAGACCCTGACGGTCATCGACATCGCCGAGCGCCTGGTGAACGCCCGACCGGACCGCAAGGACCAGCCGCTCTCGCTCGCGATGGTGCCGCTCGACGACCGCGAGACCTACCAGCTGATCTCGAGCGGCGACACCACCGGCGTATTCCAGCTCGAGTCGAGCGGGATGCAGAACCAGATCTTGCGCCCGCTCAAGCCCGACTGCTTCGAGGACATCGTGGCCGCGGTGGCGCTGTATCGGCCCGGGCCCCTCGGGACCGGGATGATCGACGACTTCATCAGCGGCAAGCACGGGCGAAAGCCGATCCGCAAGCTGCACCCGCTGGTCGACGACGTGCTGGCGCCCACCTATGGCGTGCCGGTCTATCAAGAGCAGGTGATGCAGATCGCCCAGCGCCTGGCCGGGTACTCGCTGGGTGGCGCCGACCTCTTGCGCCGCGCCATGGGCAAGAAGAAGGCCTCCGAGATGGCCAAGCAGGAGGCCAATTTCCTGGAGGGAGCGAAGAAGAACGGCGTCAGCGAGGAGCAGGCGCGGGCGATCTTCCGCGAGGTCGAGGGCTTCGCCTCGTACGGTTTCAACAAGAGCCACTCGGCGGCGTACGCCCTGGTCACCTATCAGACCGCGTATCTCAAGGCGCACTACCCGACCGAGTTTTTCGCCGCGCTCCTCACCGCCGACAAGGACAAGATCGAAAAGGTGGTCCGCACCATCGCCGAGGCGCGCGCGTGGGGCGTGAGCGTCTTGCCCCCGGACATCAACGCCAGCGCGCTGGACTTCAGCGTGGTCTATCTGCACCCGGACGGCCGGGGGCCCGCTCGGGGCCCGGGCAAGCTGCGCGATCGGCAGGGCCCGCAAATCCGCTTCGGGCTGGGCGCGGTGCGGGGCCTGGGCGCTGCCGCCCTCGAGACCGTGTTCGAGGCGCGGGACGCGGGCGGCCCGTTCGGCGATCTGTTCGACTTCGCCGCTCGGGTCGACGCCAAGCGCTTGAACAAGGGGGTGCTCGAGGCGCTCGTGCAGTGCGGCGCGTTCGACACCGTGCTCGGCCCGATGGGCATCAGCCGGGGCCGGGCGTACGCCGCCATCGACCGCGCGCTCGAGCGGTCACGCAGCTCGAGCCGCGATCGCGAGCGCGGCCAGACCACGCTCTTCGGGATGTTCGACGCCGCGAGCGACAAGCAAGAGGGGACGACCACCGACGAGTACCCGACGGTGATCGAGTGGGATCGGCTCGAGGCGCTGCGGCGCGAGAAGGCGGCGCTCGGCTGCTACGTCTCGGGCCACCCGCTCTTGCGCTACGGAAACAAGCTCTCGCGCCTCGGGGCCATCGCCAGCGTGAAGGTCGCGGGCGAGGCGGCCTGGAGCATGGTCAGCGTCGCCGGCATGGTCGAGGGCTACCAGGAGAAGCTCTTCAAGGGCGGCTCCGGCGGCAAGGCGGCGTTCTTCGAGATCGAGGACATGTTCGGGCGCGTGAAGGCCAAGCTCCGGGGCGACCGGATCGAGACCTATGCGCCGATCTTGACCACCGGCGAGCCGGTGCTGGTCACCGGCAAGGTCAGCTTCCCGATGAGCGACGACTCGGACGAAGAGAAGGAGCCGACCCTGCTCGTGGACTCGGCCGAGCCCCTGTCCGACGCCGTGCTGAAGGCGACGCGCTCCCTCTCGATTCGCCTGGCCGCCGAGCGGACCGCCAAAAGCCAGCTGGAAGCGCTGCGGGACCTGCTCCGCGACTGTCCCGGCTCGTGCCCGGTCGAGCTGGTGCTCGAGCTGCCCGGGGGCGCCGAGGCGGTGATGGCCTTGGACGGCACGCGGATCACGCCCAGCGACTCGGTGCTGTCCGGGCTCGAGCGGATGTTCGGCACGACCGTCGCCGAGCTCCGGTAGGCGCCCCCCCGGTTTCTGTCATGGAAGTGGCGGAGCTGGTATCGTAGAACTTCCATGAAGGACGCCCGGTCCGAGCTGGTCCGCATCGACGCGTCGGGTGTGGCACACCCCATCGGCGTGACGGCCAGCCAGCGGATGCGGGCCCGGGAGGGCGCGTTTCGCCTGCTGCCGTCGCCACGGCACGTGGTGCTGATGCGCCTGACGGGCGAGGACGGCCGGCGGGACAGCGAGGACGGCGCCATCGTGCGGTTGGCCGGCGAGATCACCGCCCGGGGCGAGGTGACCGACGTGGTGGCCATGGTCGCCCAGGCCAACTGGCGCGGGGAGCTGGTCGTGCTCGATCTCGAGCACACGCGCTCGATCATGTTCGAGCAAGGGAACATCGTCGGCGTGAAGACCACCTGCGACGACGAGCGGCTCGGGAGCGTGCTCTACCGCTACGGCGCCATCACCGCCGAGCAGCGAGCGACCATCGTCGAGATGATGAAGGGCGGCGCGCGCTTCGGTGAAGCGGCGTCGCAGGCGGGGCTGGTCTCGAGCGAGCGACTCTATTCCTACATGGCCAAGCAGATCGAAGAGGTCGTGTTCGCGACGCTCACGGTGTCCGATGGCACCTTCTTCTTCCTGGACGGCTTCGACGAAACTCGCCTGATGTCTCAGCACATGGTCAGCGCGGGCGGGCTCTTGATGGACGTGGTCACCCGGATCGACGAGATGAACTACTTCCGCCAGAAGATCCCCTCGGTGGAGTACGTGCCGGTGAAGCTCGAACACTCGACACCCCCGGCCGAAGAGCTGCGAATCACGCTGGCGGCGGTCGACGGCAAGTCGAGCGTGGTCGAGATCGGGCGCGTGACGGGGAAAGGCGAGTTCGTCACCGCCAAGCATCTCTACTCGCTCTGCCAGAGCAAGCACGTCGCCATTCACCCACCCCGGGCCGAGGGCGGGCCCGCGGGGCTCGTGGCCGCGGCGAACAGCGCGCTCCTGGTGATCCATCGCTTTGCCGACAAGGCGAGCAAGGGGCAGGCCCTGCGCGAGAGCCTGGCGTCGTTCGCGGTGGGCGCCGGGGTCTACGACATCTTGTTCCGGGGCGCGGGCCCGAACGCCGAGGGCGTGCTCGAGGCCAAGGCGGTCGCCGACAATTCGGTGCTCGTGGCCTACGGCTCGGACCCCGAGAACATGCTCAAGCAGATGCTCCACGAGTACGTGAGCTTCGCCTTGTTCAGCGCCGGCACCGCCCTGGGGAGCGAGAAGGAGTCGGAGCTGAAGAAGGAAGTCGGCACCGTGCTCGGGAAGCTGCGCCCCCAGGGGTGAGTCGCCATCCGGGGGCCGGCGCGGGCCCGGCGGGACGGTTTGGCTTGCAAGTGCCGGCGGCCGAGCTAGCCTCCTCACGCTTTTTCTTCGGAGGCGCACACATGAAGCGGATGGCATGGTCGGGGCTCTCGCTGCTCGTTCCCGCAGCGTTCATCACGGTGGCTTGTAGCTCGACGGGCGGTGGAGGCGGCGGGGTGGCCTGCAACGATGCCGGGACCTGTGACGATCCGGGTCTGGTGTGCGTGCAGGGCAGTTGCGTCGCGCCCGAGGGCGGTCTGGGCGGCGGCGGCGCCGTCGGCGGCGGCGGCGGCGTGGGTGGCGGCGGCATGGGCGGCATGGGCGGCGGCGGCATGGGCGGCATGGCCGGCGGCGGCATGGGCGGCATGGCCGGCGGCGGCGGCTTCGGTGGCGGCTCCGGCGGCTTCGGCG
>JACPVJ010000156.1 GCA_016191785.1 Myxococcales bacterium
AAGCGAAGCGCGAGGCGGAGGCGCGGCGCGGGGGGGAAGCGCGGCGCGAGGCGGAAGCGAAGCGTGGGGCGGAGGCGAAGCGCGAGGCGGAGGCGAAGCGCGAGGCGGAAGCGCGGCGCGAGGCGGAAGCGCGGCGCGAGGCGGAAGCAGAGGCGAAGCGCGAGGCGGAAGCAGAGGCGAAGCGCGAGGCGGAAGCAGAGGCGCAGCGCGAGGCGGAAGCAGAAGCGAAGCGCGAGGCGGAAGCAGAAGCGAAGCGCGAGGCGGAAGCAGAAGCGAAGCGCGAAGCGGAGGCGCAGCGCGAAGCGGAGGCGCAGCGCGAGGCGGAGGCGCAGCGCGAGGCGGAAGCGAAGCGCGAGGCGGAAGTGGAAGCGCAGCGCGAGGCGGAAGCGGAAGCGAAGCCCGAGGCGGAAGCGGAGGCGAAGCCCGAGGCGGAAGCAGAGGCGAAGCGTGAGGCGGAAGCGAAGCGTGAGGCGGAAGCGAAGCGTGAGGCGGAAGCGAAGCGTGAGGCGGAAGCGAAGCGTGAGGCGGAAGCGAAGCGTGAGGCGGAAGCGAAGCGTGAGGCGGAAGCGAAGGCGAAGGCGAAGCGACTCGAGTCCTTGCGCCCGCCTCCCCCGCCGAAGGGCTCAGGCACTGGCATCCGCGTGGCTGGACTGGTGGGCGTCATCGTTCTCGCGGCCATCGCGTACCAGCGGTTCGGTGCCCGTCCCACCCCGCCGCCGGCCAGCGCCCCAACGGGTGGCCTGGTGACCGCCGCGACCTCGGTGGCACCGGCGGTGCCGCCTGTGTCGCCGGCAGCCTCGAGCGTAGCTCCGGGCCCGACCGGTCGCCCCATCGAGCTCGAGCTCGAGGTTCGGGCCGATGGCGCGGCGCAGCGCCCGACGGTCTTCGTGGTCGCCAAGTCACTGGGCATCGACGAGCGAGTCGCCGAGGTGCCGAGCCCGTTCGTGTGTCGGCTGGCGCCGACCGAGACCGGCGGCACCGTCACGTGCACGCCGGATGCTCGCAAGGTGGAGCTCACCCTCGTGAAGCAGGGGGGCGCGCTCGAGCTGTCGCGCGCCGGTCGAGCTCCGACGCGCGCGGCGATCCCGCCGGGCGTCGACGTCACCATCAAGCGCACCGAGAAGAGCTCGCGCGACTTGCCCGGGGGCCAGTGCCCAGAGGGCGCGCCAGGTCGACGATTCGATCTGCAGTTTCTGAACCAGTACGACGCGGCGTCCGGCAGCAAGTTGAGCCTGTTGGTGCCCAGCGTCGACAAGACGCGTGTTCACCAGGTCCTGCTCTTCCGCAGCCAGAACCCGCCCCGCTGCCGTTCGGAAGGGACCGATCTCGCACGAAAGGTTCACTGCGAGGGCGTCGGCGTCGACTGCGACGTGCACGTCGAGGGTGCCAGCGTCGAGTTCGCGTGCACCGGCGCAATTGTCGCGTCTGGGCGCGTGCTCTTGCCCTGTGGCGCGGAAGGGCGACTGCCGACGAGTGGCCTGATCGTTCACGTGCCCTACGAGTGATCGAGGCCGTGGCGCCGGGTCGCCCGGGTGCCCGCGCGCCCGTCCGTCACGCTTCGGCGTACACTCGGCGCGTCCGTCGAATGAGGCTCCGCGTCTGCCTGTTCTTGTCCCTGCTATCGAGCTCCTGCCAGCGTTCCGATCGCGAGCGGGCGGTGCCAGGCCCGTCGGCGCCGACCGGCACCACGGCGTCCGCCCCGGAGCCCGCGCAGGCTTCGTCGTCGGCCCCGGCGCCGGCACCGGCACAGCCCGCGCCGTCCGCCCGCGCGCCCGAGAGGGGGCCACGCCTCGTGGAGCTGGGCGTGGTTCTGACCGAGACGCTCCAGATGCCCCGGCTCTCGTGGCGCCGCTGGCAAGAGCTGAGCTGGCAGGGGGTCGCCGACGGAATGAACGCGCTCTCCGAAGAGCCCCCGCTCGACCCGCGCGGCTGCCCCCTCGGGATGGTGCGCGTCACGGGCTCGTTCGTCGTCGACCAGAGCGGGCGCGACGACACCGAAGCCGTCACGAGCTACCAGAACCAGGCGTGCACCGTCTGGCGCACCGCGGACCACGGTGAGAACGGACTCTGCGACCGCTTCGACGCCGACCGCTGGCGCGCCCGGGTGGCGACGCTTCCGAAGAAACCCCTCGACTACTGCATCGACCGCTACGAGTACCCGAACACCTACGGCGAGCTCCCTCTGGTCGTGGTGACCTTCTCCGAGGCCGAGGCGTTCTGCGGGCGAGAACGGAAGCGCGTGTGCAGCGAGAACGAATGGACGTTTGCCTGCGAGGGTGAAGAGGCGCTGCCCTATCCGTACGGCTTCGAGCGCGACGTCGAAAAGTGCAACATCGGCGTCCTCGGCCCTGGCCCCACCCGAGACATGTTCAGCCCGCGCACCACCCGCTACACCGCGAAGGGGATCGACCTGTCGTGGCGAGGCAAACGCTCGGGCGAGGTTCCGACCTGCAAGAGCCCCTTCGGGGTGATGGACCTCACCGGGAACGTGGACGAGTGGACGGTGACCTCACGCAAGTACGGCCGAAAGATGATCATGAAGGGCGGCCACTGGGGCCCGGCTCGGCAGCGTTGCCGCCCCGCCACCCGCGGCCACGGGCCGTTCTACGTGCGCTACGATCAAGGCTTCCGCTGCTGCGTGAACGCGCCCGGCTGATCTGCGGCGTTCGTCGCCTCAGCTCTCGATCAGGACGAACGTTCCCCCGCCCATCCCGTCGGCCTGAACGGTGTCCCAACCTGGCGGCAGCTCCGGCGCAGCCCAGTCGAAGACGCGCTTCGCATCGAGGGGCGAGAGGTTGATGCAGCCGCCGCTCTTTCGCTGACCAAAGTCCTCGTGCCAGTAGCTCGTGTGAATGGCGAAGGGCCGCTCGAAGTAGATGGTCCAAGGCACGTCCGCGATCCAGAACGCGCCGCGGCCGCTCCCCATGCTCGAGTAGTGGTGCTTGCTCTCGATGAAGTAGCGCCCGTGCGGGGTGGGGTTGGTCTTGCCCGGTGACATCAGCATGGGGACCCCGACGCTGAGCGCATACTGGTACGGCATCGTGCCCGGCGCCGGCTCGGTCCAGCGCCCGGCGCTCATCCACGCCGACTGCATGTCGAGCGTCGCGCGGGGACCGGCGCAGACGAAGCCGCGCTCGACCTTCACGAAGCGTGGACACTTTCCGTTGCCGGGCACTGGCGTCGAGTCGACGAGCGGGATGCTTCCGCCGACTCGGATGCTGCCCAGGGGCAGCGAGCCCGAGCGCGGTGCCGGCTGTACCCAGGTGCCGTAGCCCAGCGAGCCGATGCCGGTGCCCGGCTCGCGGAGCGCGCTCGGTGGGTAGCCGTCGCCGAAGTACTGTGACAGGTCGAGTTCGCGGGACCGCTCCGATCGTGGCGCGGGAGCCGAAGCAGGCGTCGCGTCCGCGGTCGAAGCGCGCGTGGCGGGGGCGCGATCGGCCGCGGCCTTCGGACTACGCGGCTCGTGGGCCCCGGTGCAGGCGGCCGCCATCAGCACGGTCGAGAGCGCCCAACGCCGCATGACCTGGATTGTCTCACGGTGTGGGAAAGGGAGGCCAGCCGACGCGACCCTACCGCAAGAGCCACGCCCAGAGCGGTACGGTCACGAGGGACGCCGGCACCCCCAGCCCGACCATCGCTGAAGCGAGGCGTGGCGAGAGGTCGTGGTCCATCGCCAACAGGGCGCCGGTGATCATCGGCGCCATGGCCGCCTCGGCAACGACCACGTCGCCGCCCAGGTCCGTCGAGCCGAGCACGCGTTGCACCAGCAGATACACCACCAATGGCGCCACGGCGAGCCGGAGACTCAAGCCCACGAGCAGCGGGCGCGCGTGATCGGCGAGCCCTTTCGGATCGAAGCGCAGCTGCCAGCCGACGGCGAACAGCGCCAGTGGCACCACCAAGAGCGAGAGCTTCTCGAGCACCACGACCAGCGCCGCGGGCGGCGTCACGGGTCGGAGCAGCAGCGCCAGCACGAAGGCAACGAAGGGCGGGAACACCAGCAGGCGGCGCGCGAGCTCCTTCGCGCCGGGGCGCTGGTCGCCGCGGCCCGCGCTGGCAGTGATCACTCCGACGGTGCTCAGCACCAGGAACTGACCCTGGTCGACCCAGATGGCGCGGGCCAACCCCTCGCGGCCCCACAGCGCCTCGACCAGCGGAAAGCCGACGAACGAGGTGTTGGCGAGCCCGGCCGTCAAGAGCAGGCACGCGCGCACCTCCCGCGGGAAGTCCGCGAAAGCCAGAGCGAGCCAGGTCACCCCGAAGACGACCCAGGGCGTGCCGACCGCGACCGCCAGCTCGAGCCAGCGATCGGACCGCAGAGTGATCTGGTGCAGGGTGACCAGTGTGAGCGCGGGCAGCGCCAGATCGATCACGATACGCGTCGCGACCACGGGCGAGCGCTCGGGCAGCCGTCCGCTCTTTCGGGCCAGCACGCCGACGAGCAACCAGACCAGGACGAGCAGAGCGCCCGTCACGGTTAGAAGCGCACCCGAACGGCTGCGGCCGACGAGCGCGGGCCAACCGTGGCGGTCGCGCTGACCCCGCGCTTCTGGTCGAGCACCAGCCACGCGCCCAGGCCCGTGACCACCGCGCCCGCAGCCAGACCGACGACGCCCAAGGTCTGCTCGCGCTTCGCGGCGTCCATCTCGCCCTGGGCTTCAGGGCTGTTCCAGTAGGTGCTCCCGGGCTCGAGCTCGTGCACGTGATCGTTGCGCGACTTTGCCGACCAGAGGAAGTACCCGCCACCGATCATCAGCGCGCCGCCCACCGCGAGGGTGACCCACCCCAGCGTCGGGGAAGCCGCTGGCTCCGGCTTTGGCGGGGTGGGCGGGGGCTCGGGGTCGGGGTCGGGAGAAGGCTCGACCGGCTTCTTGGCGAGCTCTGCGCGCAGCTTCTGGATGTGACGCGTGAGCTCGACGCGATCGGGCGCCGCGTCGCCGGCGAGCGCCAGGTAGCGCTCGTACGACTCGGCCGCGAGCCGCTTGTTGCCCAGGCGCTCGGCGATCAGTCCCACGCGCAGCGACACCGCGGGCTTGTCGGCGATGCGCTGGGCGCAGCTCAGGATCTCGAGGGCGCCTCGGGGGTCCGCCGGCTCTCGCCGCAGCGCCTCTTCGAACATCGCGCGCCCCTTGGCCTCCATCTCGCGTGGGTTGCCCGTGTCGACCGGACACGGCGTCGCTTCCGCTCGGGCGACGCCTGCGCTCAGAAGCAGCGCCGTCAGCGCTTGAGGCACGCCGGGTAATCGAAGCTGTCGGGCGTACAGGGTCGGGTCCCTTTGCTCGGTCCCGCGACTTTAGCGGGGGTGCCCTTGATCTTGCCAGTCGGCGGCCGCTCTTTCTGCACTCTGGCCAGGCTCGGTGCCATCGGCGGGGGTGGGGCCGCCTCGACCGGCAGTGATTCGACCGGCGCAGGCAGTGGTTCGACCGTCCGGCCCTCGATTGTCGGCAGGGGCGGCAGCACTGCCGCCGGAGCGGGCTCGGGCGGCTTGCGCCCGGCGGCGAGCACCGAGATCACGACCAAGAGAAGCGCCGCGACGCTGCCCGCGATGACCCCGCCAAGCACCGCGGACGACTGCCGACTCTTGGTGATCGAGGGCGGCGGCGGGTGCGACGGGCGCCCGACCGGGTCGAGCGTACGCTCGGGTGGGGTCGCGGCTTGGGGCTCGCTCGGGGGCGGCGGGTAGCCCGACACCGCCACGCGTCGGGTTCTGGGGCGGTCGTCCTCGCGCGCCGGGCGTGGTGCGCGCTCACGGGCGGGCGGCTGTCGGAACAGGGTGAAGGTGCGGGTCTCGAAGCGCGGGCGCTCGGGCGAATCGCCCGGGCCCGAGAGCGTGCTCGGGTCCTCGTCGAGCATCTGCTCCAGCTTGTGGCGGGCGGTACCGGCGTGGCGACCCGCATATTCCCGGAGCTCGCCGATCAGGTCGTCGGCGGACCTGCCGCGGCCCGCGAGCCAGTCGTCCAGGGCCGCTGACAGATCGGATCCGCTGGCAAACCGGTCCGCCGGATCTTTCGAGAGCAGCCGGTCGACGATGCCCGCGTACTCGGCGTCCACCTCGGGCGCGACCGACCGCAGGCTCGGAGCGTTCGCATAGGCCACCAGCTTGAGCAGCTCGAGGTCGCCCTTCGCGGCAAAAGGAACACGACCTGCCGCGAGCTCGTACATGACGATGCCGAGGGAATACAGGTCCGCGCGTCCGTCCACGGCCCGGCGAAGCGCGTACTCCGGGGACATGTACGCGATCTTGCCCTTGATGATCCCGGTGCGCGTCTGCGAGCTCTTGCCGGTGGCCTTGGCGATCCCGAAGTCCGTTAGCTTCACGCTGCCGTCGAAGCCGACCAAGATGTTGCTGGGGGTGACGTCTCGGTGAACGATGTCGAGGGCGCGGCCTGCGTCGTCGCGGAGCGAGTGCGCCGCGTGTAGTCCTTCGGCACAGCGTGCCGCGACGTACGCGGCGAGCTCGGCGGTGATGGGCTCGCCGGCACGACGACCCCCGCCGACGATCCGAGCCAGGGCGACGCCCTCGATGTAGTCCATCACCAGGTAGGGACCGCCGTCGTCCTCGCCCCAGCCGACGAGCCCGACGACGTTGGGATGGCTCAGCGAGCCGGTGAGCCAGATCTCGTCCTTGAACATGCGGACGAACTCCGGGTCGCGGGAGTACTCCGGGTGCATGCGCTTGACGGCGACGAAGCGCTCGCCGTCGGGGTCGGTCAGGCGCGCCAGCTCGACCGCGCCCATGCCGCCGCTGGCGATCTCGCCGAGCACGGTGAGGTCCAGCGCGGGGCCGACCGAAGACATGCCGGGGATTATCCCAGATTTCTGGGCGACCACCGCCCGAGCGCCCGTTCAGCGCCGGTTCAGCGCCCCTCGCCCATGCCGTGCTTGCGCATCAGCTTCTGCATCATCTGCCGAGAAACCTCGGCAGATGCCGCGGCGCGGGTCACGTTGCCGCCCGAGCGACCGAGGACGAACTCGAGGTATGCCCGCTCGAAATCGTCGCCCGCCTCGCGACGCGCGATGCGGAGGGGCACCACGGCGCCATCGCGCAGGAAGCTCTGAGCCATGGACGCTGCTGCGCCACCTGCCGGAGAATCGACGTGGTCGTGGTGCAGCGGTCGGTCCGGGGTGACGGTCAGGCGCTGCACCGCGTTGCGCAGCTCGCGCACGTTGCCAGGCCAGCGGTGGTTCTCGAACATCTGCCAGACGTGCGCCGGCACGTCACTCGGGTGCCGCGGCGGGCGCTCGAGGGTCAGGAAGTGCTCGACCAAGAGCGGCAGGTCTTCCATCCGGTCGCGCAGCGGCGGCACGGCGACGTGGGTGGTCGCGAGACGGAAGTAGAGATCTTGTCGAAACCGCCCCTGCTGGATCTCGGAGCGCAGGTTGCGGTTGGTGGCGGCGATGATCCGCACGTCCACGCTGAGGGTCTGGCGGGCGCCGATCCGGCGGATCTCGCGCTTCTCGAGGGCCCGAAGCAGCTTCGGTTGCAGGTCGAGGGGCAGCTCGCCGATCTCGTCGATGAAGAGCGTGCCGCCGTTGGCCTGCTCGAACACGCCAATGTGCGTGGCGTGGGCCCCAGTGAACGCGCCCCGCTCGTGCCCGAACAGCTCGCTCTCGACCATGTTGGGCGCCACTGCCCCGCAGTCGAAGACCACGAACGGGCCGCTCGATCGGCCCCCTTGGGCGTGCACGCTCTCGGCGATCAGGTCCTTGCCGGTGCCGGTCTCGCCCTCGATCAAGAGCGTGACCTCGCTCGGCGCGATGCGCTCGAGATCGGCGAAGAGCTCGCGCATGCGCGGCGCCCGGCCGAGCACGTCCCCGAAGCGATCGGTCTGAACCTGCTCCCGGTCGACGGTCTCGCCGAGCCACTGCACCGCGAGCCAGGTCTCGCCCAGAGCGATCTGGAAATCGCCGGTCACGAAGCCGTCTTTGAGGCGCACGCCGCCCATCACGATGCCGTTGGTGCTCTCGACGTCGCGGACGCGCATGCCCAGCGGCGTAGGCTGGAGCTCGGCGTGGCGGCGCGAGACCGTGTCGTCGGTCAGCACCAGATCGTTCTCGCTCGAGGTCCCGATCCGCACCGGCGTGCCGGCGCTCTCGACGTACAGCCCGGTGTTGGGGCCGCGGGTCACCGACACCCGGACCTTGGCGTACCGAACCACGGTCGGTAGCGGTCTGGCGCGAGTGGGGCCTTCGCTCATGAGCCGCGATTTATCTCACAGGCGGCAAAGGCTGCCTAGCAGGCTGTTTTTCCTGATCCGGCAGCGCCGATTCTTGCCCGGCGTCCTGGACCGTCACGTCGCGGAGCGGCGCATCGCTAGCGGAGTCGACCTCGAAGACGCGCGCGCCCTTGCCCTGGCTCGGGAACATCGGGCGGTACGTCTTTCCGGCGGCGGCGACGAAGACCGCCCGCCCGAGCGGTCGCGCGGCATCGACCAGGTCGGCGATGGCCAACTGGTGGCGCCCCGGGAGCATCTCGACGTGCAAGCGTGCATCGTCGGCCACGCGCGTTCGGATCGGCTCGCCGTCCAGGCTCACGAGCACGATGCCCGCGTCGCCGTTGACGCGGAGCACCGCGATGCTCTCGGGGGCGCGCACCGGGCCCGAGTACTGCTGCACGATGAAGGTGGGACCACCACAGGCCGACAGGGCCACGGCGAGGCTCGCGCCCACGAGTCGCTCAAAACGAGACATGATACGGGACGTCGTGCGTCTCTTTGCCAGCGTAGGCGGGCACTCGAGTCGCGGTCATGGTGCTGCGAACGCAGAGCGCACGCCCCGACGCCGGAAACGTGGGATTCACGCTGACCTTCACCACCAGGCCGTTCGGCCCGAAGGTCACGGTTCCGCTGTAGCCCGTGCCGCCGTCCATCTGCTTGCAGGCGTGGGTCGCCCAGTTGGCCTTGACCTTCACGGCGTTCGTCGCCACGGCCGCGTTGTAAGGCGGCGGCTCTTTCGGGGTGGCGCTGGCCGACGGTGCGGGGGGCGAGCTCGGCGGTGGTTTCTTCGCTACGGTGGCGCTGGGCACGGGGGCCGGCTCGGGAGTGCTCGCCACCGGTGCCGCCGAGGGCACCACGCTGGCCGACGCGACCGCGATCGGAGGCCGACTCGACTCGTCGGCGCCGGGTCGAAGGTAGACCCAGAGAGCAAGCGCCGCGGCGACGGCGAACAGACCCACGAGCCCGACCATCGCTCCGACGGCGAGGCCGAGCGCGCCTCGGCGCGGCTCCGTCGCGGCGGTCACGATGGGCACCGCCGTGGCGTTCACCGCGTGGGCGGGGGCCGGCGGAACCGAGGGCCAACGCGGACTGCTCGGGTCGGGCGCCGGCCCAGGCAGCGGGCCGACGCCCAGCACCTCGGTCAAGAGCACATTGCCCGCCTCGCTCGCCGTGGGGAAGCGCTGCGCCGGATCCCGGGCCATGCAGCGGGCGAACCATGCGTCGAACGCCGGCGGTAACTTCGCGGCGCCGAGCTCGGCGGCGCGCGCCGACGCCGCCACCATCGGCTCGAACAAGATCTCACGCATCAACTGCGCCACCGACGCACCCGGGTGAGCGCCCGCGTGCCAGTACGGCTTCGCCGTCAAGAGCCAGAACGCGATCAGCCCCAGGGCCCAGACGTCGCTCGCGGGCGTCACGTGGCTCCGGAGCTCGGTCTGCTCCGGCGCCATCCACATCGGCGTGCCCATCGCGGCGGTGGACGCGGTGCGCGCGTCGGCGGCCACGCGCGCGATGCCGAAGTCCAGCATCTTGACGATCACCGGGTGCGTGGTGCTCTGCGTGCGCGCCAGGAACACGTTCTCGGGCTTCACGTCCCGGTGGACCACGCCCCGGGCATGGGCGGCCGCGAGGGCGTGGCACACCGGGCGCAAGATCTCGGCGGCCTCGGATGGCGAAAGGGGACCGCGCCGCGCCACGTAGTCCAGCAGGTTCTCGCCGTGCAGGAGCTCCATCGCGAGCCAAGGCACGCCGAGCTGGGCGTCCACGCCGGCGGCAACCACTTCGACCACGTGATCGCTGGGCACCATGGCGCCCACGCGCGCCTCGCGCTCGAAGCGCTCGCGCATGGTCGGATCGAGCACCAGGCTCGAGTGCATCACCTTGAGCGCGCGCTGCTTGCCGGTGCTGACCTGCACTGCCACGTACACCGCGCCCATCCCGCCCGAGCTCAGCGGGCGCTCGATCCGAAAGTCGCCTCCGAGGGTGGTGCCGGGCCTGAGCTCTGTGGCGTCCACGCCGCGAAGCCTAGCACGCGGGGGCCTGCCCGAAGTGAGCCGTGAGCGCGTCGAGCAGGCCGTCGATGGTGTAGGTGCTGGCCGTCACGGTGGGCGCGATGCCGCGCTCCGTGAGCGCGCGGGTGGTGATCGGGCCGATGCTCGCGACGGCGACGCTCGCGGGCATCGCCGCCGCATCGGGACCGAGCAAGTCGCACGCCGACGCCACCGTCGACCCGGAGGTGAAAAGGACGGCGTCCACTTGCCCCGAGCCAAGAAGCTCGTGCAACGCGCTGGCCCGCTCGGCGGAGACCGGCCGAGTCTCGTAGGCAGCGACGACGTCCACTTGCGCTCCCGAGGCGCGCAGCAGCTCGGGCAGCGCGTCGCGGGCCACGAGCGCCCGCGGGATCAGCACCCGGTGCACGGGCCCGCTCTCGAGCAGCGCGCGACCGAGGGCCTCACCCACGTACTCTTCCGCCATCAGATCTGCCGCGATGCCGTGGTCGGCCAGCGCGGCGCGGGTCCGCGGGCCGATTGCTGCCACCTTCGCCGCGCCGAACGCCCGCGCGTCTCGCCCCTCGGCGCCGAGCGCTGCGAAGAAGCGCTCCACGCCGTTGGCGCTGGTGAACACCACCCAGTCGTAGCTCGCCGCGTCGCGCGCGGTGCGAGCGAGCGCGTCCGGATCCGGTGGGTCGCAGATCTCGATCACCGGGAACACCACCGGCTCGGCGCCCCGCCCACGGACCGCCCGCGCGGTGCCCTCGGCCTGCTGCGGAGCCCGCGGAATCAGCACGCGCTTGCCGAACAGCGGTTGCGAGTCGAACCAGCGCAGCTCGTCCCGCAAGCTCACGACCTCGCCGACGATGATCACGGCGGGGTTCGTCACCTGCGCGGTGCGCACGCGAGTCGCGATGTCGGCCAGGGTTCCGGTGATCACGCGCTGCTCGGGGCGCGTGCCCCACTGGACGACGGCGACCGGAGTGGTGACCGGACGACCGCCCTCGATGATCGCAGCGGTGATCTCTTCGATTCGTCGCATGCCCATCAGCACGCAGATGGTGTCGGTCGCGGTCGCGAGCTTCTTCCACGCGTCCGGCGACCACTCTTTGCCGGCCTTGTCGCTGCCGGTGATGATGGTGACGCTCGACGACAAGTCGCGGTGCGTCAGCGAGAGCCCGGCGTAGGCGCTGGCGCCCACCGCCGACGGGATCCCGGGCACGACCTCGAAGGCAATTCCCGCTCGGGCGAGGACGGTGGCTTCTTCCGAGCCCCGCGCGAACAAGAAGGGGTCGCCGCCCTTGAGACGCACGACGCGCTTCCCTTCGCGGGCGTGGCGAATGATCAGATCGCTGATCTCTGCCTGCGATGGGCTCTCGACGCCGTAGCGCTTGCCGACGTTGATCTTCTCGGCCGTCGGACAAGCGTCGAGCAACGAGGGGTGAGCGAGCGCGTCGAAGAGCACGACCTCGGCTCGCGAAAGGGCCTCGAGGCCCCGGACGGTGATCAGGCCCGGGTCCCCGGGGCCTGCCCCCACCAGCCAGACTTTCCCAGCGGTCATGCTGGCCCGAGCGTAGTGCTTCGGCGCCGCGTTGCGACCACCACCCGGGGCAAACCCACGATTTCACGGATTTGGCACGGCGCGTCGAAGGCCTGGCCCTTGACACACGCTCAGGCCAAATGACAAACGGCCCACTTCGGGAGAGCGCCGCGTGCTTCGCGGGCGCCACCCGTGCCGGGCCGGGAGCCTGGCCGCGCCGGGCAAGGGGCCTCGCGCTCGTCTTGGGGGAAAGCTCATGCAATTGTCTTCGGAAATAGGCTTGACGGACCGGACCTCGACCCTGCCGCCTCCCCCCGACAAGACCGACCCGTGCGCGGCGCCGGTCCCAGGGTCGGAGCCAGAGCTCGCGCCCACGGGTGAGGGGGTCGTCGGCCCGCAGATCTCGGGGCTGGATCGCTGGTTCGTGACGAACGGCGTCACCGCAGTCGGTCCGGTCAGCTACGAGCTGCTCCGTCGTGGCGTCGAGACGGGGCGCATTCCGTCGGGGTCGTTCGTCCGGCACGACAGTTGGAAGGTGTGGCGGCGTCTCGAGGAGCTCGAGCAGCTGTCCGCGGCGAAGCGCGAAGAGGCCATCGTGCACTTGGCGGCGGTCAGCGCGGCCGCGGAAGAGCGCGCCAGCAACCCGTACAACGCTCCGCCGCCCCCTCCCACCGAGGAAGAGCTCTCGGCGCACGAGCCGGCCAAGCTGCCGTCGATGCGTCCCGCGGCCATCGACCCGGCTGGCGTGCTCGAGAGCGCCACCGATCTCGAACAGGCGATGTTGCTCGCGCTGTCCACCGCGGTCACCGCCGCCGGCGCCCACATCGGCGTGGTGCACATGACCCGTGTCGATCTCGGCGCGACGGTCACCAGCTTCGCCCACGGGCCCGACGCCGAGGTGTTGCTCGGCGAGCGCCTGGCGCCCAACGACCCGGCGCTGCTCGCGGCCCAGGCCGGACACACCGTGATGGGCGAGCCACGCCTGGGCGAGGCGGGGCGCTACATCGCGGGGCGCATGACCCGCTGCCTTCCGGGGCCGCGGGGGGTCGCGATGGTTCCGGTGATGGTCGACGGCCACATGAGCGCGATGATCGAGGTCGGGCGGGCGTCGCGCCCGTTCCGGGCAGCTGAAATCGCCCGGGTCGAGGAAGTCGCCGAGGCGCTCTCGAAACACATCGTCGCCCTGGGCTGGAACTGACAAACTCCCGGGCATGAGAAGGCTCTTCGGCGCAGGTCTCGCGGGTCTGCTCGCCACGAGCGCGGCACCGGCGTGCAGCGCGCCGTGCGAGACCGCGGATTCGGACCCGGTCCGCTTCGACGGCGGCGCGCTGACCGCGGACGGGGCGACCTACTCGACCTCGCCCTGGGATGGTCCGTACCTGCACTTCCCGGCGGGTCGCCGCTTCCAGATCGAGCACCAGCTCGGGGTGACGCCCCCCGTCGTGCTGACCTACGTGGCGTTCGACGAGCACCCGTTCGCCGGCAGCAATGCCAGCGAGAGCGCGGGGAACCAAACGGTGATCGAGCGCGTGGACGACGAAGTCGTCCAGGTTCGAAACGACACCTGCTCGGAGTTCTGGCTGCGAGTGGTGGCGAAAAAGTGACGCGCTGATTCGCGCGTCACGAGTCGCAGGCCGGCCTGATTCAGAGCTGCGTCGCCTTGGCCGGCATCGACCTCGGGGCCGCCGCTGGCGCGGGCAAGGCCCGCCCCGTCTTTGCCGAGTGCCTGGGCGCGGGCAAGCGGCCGGCATCCAGCGCGGCCTTCACCTGCTCGAGCCGCGCGACCGGCGCGCCCACCTGACGCGTGTCGCTCCACAGCCGCACCGCCTCCGTGAGGGCCTTCTTCGCCTCGACCTGGCGGTGCGCGAGCAACAGCGCGTCACCGTGAGCCAGCCACGCGGCGCCGTTGCGAGGCTCGACCGCCACCGCGCGCTCGGTGTGCTCGAGCGCCTGTTTGGCGTCGCCCTTCTCGAGGGCGCGCTCGGCGACCACCACGCGTGCCATCACGTTGTCCGGGTCGCTCTTCAACACCTCGCCCGCCTCTCGCACTGCGGCGTCGTCGAAGCCGGCGTGATGGTACGCCAGGGCCAGCTGTGCGCGGATCGTCGGAGCGGGCGACTTCTCGAGGGCGCGCCGGAACTGCTCGATCGCGTCGGTGTGCTTGCCCGCCGCGGCGTGCGCGCGCCCGGCGGCCGCGATCGCCAACACCAGATCCGGGGCAAGGCTCTGCGCGGTCTGGGCTTCGCGCACGGCATCGTCGGGTTTGCCTTGACGCACCAAGAGCGACGAGAGCGCGGCATGCGGAAGCGCGAAGCTGCCGTCGCGGGCGGCCGCGGCGGTGAGTGACTGCTCCGCGGCGTCGAGCTTGCCGTGGGCCAGGTCGCGCATGCCCAGAGCCAAGAGCCGTGAGGCCGCCCAACGCCCGGGTGCGCCGGGCTGAGCGTGGGCTCGCTCGAAGTCGAGGGCGGCGCTCTCCCACTCGCCGGGCGAGAGCGACGCGCTCTCGTTGCCGTACCGCTCGAGCGTGTCGAGCCCCAGCTTGGGTGTGATCGCAGGCGCGGCGGCAGCCGACCCGGCAGCGACGGCGCGCTCGGCGGCCCGCGCGCGTTTGTTCCGAACGACCTTCGACCCCACGAAGCCGACCACCGTGCAGGCCAAGACCAGACCCACGAGCGCGGTCACGCGCGACGAGCGGGTGGCCGCCGGCGGCGGAGGCACGATCGCGGCCGCCGTCGTCGTCGGGCTCGGCGCTGGCGGTGGCTTGGCCGGAAAAGGCGTCGGCATGGCTTGCGTCGTCGCCATCTCGTGGGCAGCGACCTCGCGCGAGGCAGAGGCGAGCGCCCGCGCGAGCTCGCCCGCGGTCTGATAGCGGGCCTCCGGGGCCTTGGCCAGACAGCGGCGCACGATGGTCTCGACGATCGGGGGCGCGCCCGGGCTGTGGCTCGAGATCGGCGGGGGGTCGTCGCGCGACGTCGCGACCATCACATCGAGCGACGAGCTTCCCGCGAACGGCCTCGTGCCCGTCACCATCTCGTAGAGCACGACGCCGATCGCGAAGACGTCGGTGCGCGCGTCCACCGGGGCGCCGCGTGCCTGCTCGGGCGCCATGTACCCCGGGGTGCCGATCACGCGCCCCTCTTCGGTGATGGGCCCGCTCGCGGGCAGCGTATTGGCGGTGCCCAGGTCGTCGTCGGGCTTCGCGATGCCGAAATCGAGGACCTTCACCCGGTCGCCGGACAGCACCATCACGTTCTCGGGCTTCAGGTCGCGATGCACGACACCCGCCGCGTGGGCGTGGGCCGCGGCCTCGGAAATGCCCTGGGCAATGTCGAGCGCGCGCGAGATCGGCATGCGCCCCTGCGCCATGACGTCTCGCAGGTTCTCGCCGGGCACGAGCTCCATCACGATGAAGACCTGACCCGACGCCTCGTCGATCTCGTGCACGGTGGCGATGTTCGGATGACTCATCGCGGCTGCCGAGCGCGCTTCTCGCAAGAAGCGCTGGCGTCGCTCGGCAGAGCCCACCAGCTCGGCGGTGAGCACCTTGACGGCCACCTTCCGCCCCAAGGTCTCGTCGAGGGCCTCGTACACCACACCCATGCCCCCCGCGCCCAGCTTGCGGCTGATCACGAAATGAGAAAGGCGGGCACCGGGGGCGAGCTCGGTCACGAGCCCATAAAATGGCTTGCCCGCCCGCGCGAAGCAACCTTGACGCCCGGCAGCTTCGGCTCGACGACTGTGTGGCCATGAACAAGCGGCTGGAGATGCTCGAGAAGATGGTGGAGAGCGGCAGCGCCGATTCGTTCGCGCGGTACGCGCTCGCGATGGAATACCGGAAGGTCGGTCGTCACGACGCGGCCCTGGCCGCGTTCACCGCGCTCCGAGAAGCAGACCCGAGCTACCTGCCGATGTACTTGATGGCCGGGCAGCTCTTGATCGACACGCAGCGCGGAGACGAGGCCAAAGGCTGGCTCACGGCGGGCATCGCCCTCGCCAAGCAGAAGGGCGAGGGCAAGGCCGAAGCAGAGCTGGAAGCGGCGCTGGCGCTCACCTGATCAACCCACGGCGGGTGGGGGCAGCGTCCAGCTTCCGCCCTCGCCCCCGCCCTCGACCGGTTCGTCGTCCTCGGCGGCGCCCAAGAAGTCCAGGACCTGAGCGCGCCGCGCGTGCGCGTCGCTGCGCCCGAGATCGATCAAGCGTCGAGCGAAGCCACCGTCGAAGAGCAGGTAGCTCGCCAGGTCGGCGTCGTCGATGCCTCCGGCGTCGAGCAGCCTGAGCAGTTGCTTCGTGACCACGGGACCCGCGCGAAGCTTGCCGTTTCGCATGTACTCCGCCGCCAGGGTGCCGATGCCCTCGGTGGGGCGCACTACCAGCATCTCGATCGGGCGGAAGCTGTGCCCGCCGCGCATCAGCGCGCTCTCGTTGAGCTTGTCCACGAAGGGCGCCCCGAACGCTGCTTCGCCGCTCGCCATCAGGTCGTTCAGCAGGTTCACGAACCCGAGGTCGTTGTCCAAGTGGTCGAGCAAGAGCGCGTTCATGATCTTGCCGAGCAGCACGGTGGCGCTGGGCGACGAGATCGGCCCGGGGGTGGTGTGCGCCACGCCGCGCACCAGGCGCGACGTGCCGACCACCAGCACGTGGGTGGCGCCCAGGCGAATCGCCGGCGCGACCGGAGTGTTCTGCCGAACGCCGCCGTCCACGTAGAGCTGGCTGCCGATCTGCACCGGCGGAAAGAGCAGCGGGATGGCGGCAGACGCCAGGGCGTGCTGCGGCCCGATGCGCTCGGCGCGGATCAGGGTGCGCGGCGGCGCCCGGGTGGGCAGCGACGTGCTCGGGCCGGTCTGCATGAAGATCACGGTTCGCCCCGTCGACACCTCGGTGGCCGAGACGCTGAGCGCCTTCAAGACCCCGGTCTTGAGCGTGCGCGTGACGGCCCGCCACGGCACCTCGCGCTGCACCAGGCGCGCCATGGGACTGACGTCGAAGATGCCGGCGCCACCGCCCCCGCCCAGCAAGACACGCGGCAGGCTGATGGCTTGCCGGAGGCCGAACCCCAAGACGTCGTCCAGGCGCAGGCTCGACCACACGTCCACCAGCCGGCGCATGCCCAGCACCGGGTCGGCCAGGTGCGCGGCCAGGTACGCGCAATTGATGGCCCCCACGCTGGTTCCGCAGAGCACGTCCACGCGGGGCGGCGCGCCGCGCATGCGCGTGAGCTCGTCGAACAGGTACCAGAGCACCCCCACTTCGTACGCGCCACGAGCACCGCCCCCCGAGAGGATGATGGCGAGCCGCCGGCGCTGGGGTTTGTCGGTCACGAACCGGGGACGCTACTCCAATTCGCCGCCCGGCGCAGCGCCCTCGTCGCGGCGGCACGGTCAGGCGGCGTAGCCGATCCCGTTCACCCGCGGGGCAGAGCGCGGCGCCGCGTCGCGCGCGTCGTCCAGGCGCGACAGGTAGGCGATCTCTTCTCGCCGCGCGCGCTCGGCGTCCGCCGCCCATTCGATGGCCGCATCCAGGTCGGCGTTCACTCGCGGGTCGGCGGGCCGCGAGCGCCCGCGCACGCTGAGCAACATGCGCGAGGTCAGCGTCCAAAACCGAAGCTCGTTCCGTTCGATGGCGATCAGCAGTCGTCGTCGGGTCTTCATGTCCGGCAACGTGGGCCTGGCGCCGCGTTTCGTCGAACAGATAAACTGCCCGCCAAGCATCGTTTTTCTCAATGCGTTCCGTTTCATCGAGCATTCCGATGAATACTGCTCGACTTATCGATTGGCGCTGGGGTGAGCTCGTCCCCACATTGGGGTCATGGCATGGTCATTCCAAGTCGCGAAGGCGTTCGGCATTCCAATCCGGGTCCACCTCACCTTCCTCCTGATCGTGGCCTGGTCCGCCTTCACCTGGGGCAGCCGCCACGGCGCCCGCGGGGCGCTGTTCGGGGTGGCGTCGATCCTGCTGCTCTTCGTCAGCGTGGCGCTCCACGAGCTGGGGCACAGCGTCGTCGCGCAGCGTCGCGGGTTGACGGTGCGCGAGATCGTGCTCCTTCCCATCGGCGGCGTCGCTGCGCTCGACGGCAAGCCGTCTCGGCCGCGCGACGAGCTGTGGATCGCGCTGGCGGGCCCTGCGGTGAACTTCGTGCTCGCGCTCGTCCTGGGCCTCGGCGCGGTCGGCCTGGCCTCGGCGGGGCTTCTCGACGTCGCCTCGGTCCGGGCCATGGTCCCCACTTTCAGCACCTTGCTGGCGCTGCTGATCGCCGGCAACGTGAGCCTGGGCTTGTTCAACCTCTTGCCCATCTTCCCCATGGACGGCGGGCGCGTGCTGCGGGCGCTGCTCGCGGATCACTACGGCATGGAGAAGGGCACGCGTTGGGCGGCGGGGTTCGGCCAGGTGGCGGCGGTCGGGCTCGGGACCTTCGCGATCCTCAGCGGCGCCTTCGTCATGGCGTTCATCGCCGTGATGATCTTCTTCGCGGCCGGACGCGAGCGCCTGGAAGCGGCGGCGCTCGGCGCGGCGAAGGGGATCGTCGCCGCTGACGTGTCGCGAGCACCCAGCGTGCTGCTCGAGCCCGGCGAGTCCATCGGCAGCGCGACACGGCGCTCGTTGCGGGCGTCGGACGATGTTTTGCCGGTGGTGCTCGGCGAGCGGTTGGCGGGCGTCGTGTCGCTCGCCGATCTGGTGGTGGCGATGCGTACGGGTCGCGAGCGCGAGCCCGTCGCCGCCATCGCGTCCCAGGCTTGGATCGACGTGGACGTGACGACTCCGCTCGAGACGTTGCTCGACGAGCTCGCACGAAAACGGGCGCTGCTCGCCGTCGTCCATGATCAAGGCGTGCCGGTCGGGGTCGTCACCGGGTCCCAGCTCAGGTCGGCACTCCAGATCTCCGGACTGGCACTTCGAGCCCCCGGCCCGGTGACGCCTCCGACCGGCACCGCGCGACAGCCCGGCGTCGAGTGACCGGGGGACTCTTGCTAGTCCGCGTCGTCCGCCGGGGCGTCATCCCCCGTCGCTGCCGGCGGAGGCTCGCTGGACGGCGGGAAGTCCGAGGGCAGCGGCGGCGGCTCGGCCTTGGCGACCGATTCGGCGAGCTCGGGGAGCGGCGGCGGCTCGTCGCCGAACAGCTTCGCCACCGCGGGGCGGCGGACGAACAGGTGCTTGAGCTCGGGGTCGCGGATCGAGTCGAACAGCTCTTGCGCGTACTTGCGGGCGCGCTTCTTCATCTCGGTGGCCTGTGGCGAGCCCGAGCGCTCGAGCGCCTCGAGGCACAGGGCTCGAGTCTCGAGGCCGTACTCCGAACCCTGGATCGTGTCGATGGCCCCGAGCGCCGTTGTCGCCAAGAGAATGCCGGTGTGTGACTCACCGATGTCGGCGCGGGCGGCGGCTTCCACCGCCATGGCGTAGAAGTGGTAAGCGACGTACGCTTGGGCCTCGGCCGCTTGTCGCGCGTCGAACGCGAACATCACGGCGCTGCCGGCGTCGTCGGTCACGCGAGCCAAGAGCGCGCGCAAGATCTTCTCGTGCACCGAGTCGTAAGCACTGCCGGTCACCGCGGTGAGCGCGCCCGCGTCGCCGACGAAGGTGTCCGCGGCGGCGACGTCGCCCAGGTCCAGCAGCACCTCGGCGGTGCACAGCAGCGTGTCGGCGCGCGCGTCCTGATCGCCGTAGCGCTCGTGGGCCTCGCGCGCGCGCTTCAGGTAGGCCAGCCCGCGCTGTACGTCGCCGAGCCGCGCGTAGCACTGGCCGATGTTGGACAGTGTCTTCGCGATCTGGAAGCGACCGCCGATGGCAAGGTCGATGCGGATCGCGTCCAGCGCCAGCGCGATGGCGTCTTCGAACCGCCCGAGCACGAACAGGGCGTAGGCCAGCGAGTTCTTGGCGCGCGCTTCTTGACGACGCGCTCCGGCCTGGCGAAAGACCGCGATCGCCTCGGCGTGCGCGTCGACCGCTTCGTTGGTACGCCCCACGCGCCGCAAGAGCGTGCCGCGCGTCCTCAGCACCTCGGCACGGAAACGAGGGGGGACGTCCGGGTGACCCGCGGTTCGGAGCGCGCGGTCGCAGGCTGCGAGGGCGCCCTGCATGTCTCCCAGGTCGCGGAGCATTTCGCTCATCAGCGCCTGGGTCTGCGCTTCCAGCACCGGCATCTGAGCCTGGTGGGAGACCGTCTCGGCGCGGCGCGCGCTGGTCAGGCCTCGCGCCAGGTGGCCCTCGTCTTGCTCGAAGCGTGCGGTGCGAAACAGCGCCGTGGCCGCCCAGACCGCCGAGCCCGACTTGCGCGCGAGCTGCCGGAGCGCGGTCAGGTGACGCCGGCGCTCGCGCCACCGCCCCTGGAAGCGTGTGATGTTCTCGAGGGCCTCGTGGGCCTCGAGCCGCTTCAGGTCGTCGGCGGGCAAGAGCGCAATCGCGCGGCGGTAGTAGCGGGTCGACAGCTGCACCTGATAGCTGGCCCGCGCCACGCTGGCGGCTTCCAGATAGTGGGCGGCGGCCTCGGCGCTCGCCTTGCCGCGTGACAGGTGCCGCGCCACGATGGCTGCCGTGAGCCCGCGCGCCAGCGGCGACGCCGCCAGGTGTTGCCCCAGCCGCTTGTGCATGCGTTCGCGCGTCGCCTTCTCGAGCCCGCGGTAGGCGACGTCGCGAGTGAGCGGATGACGAACGTCGACCGCATCGCCTTTCGTGTCGCACAGCCCTCGCGCGCACAGGCGAATCACCGGTTCTTCGGCGCTCTCGCCCTTGAGCGCGTCCAGGTCCGTCATGTCGAGGGGCCCGCCGGCGACCGCCAGCCACTCGACGATCTCTTGCTCTTCGGCGGGCAGTTCGGCCAGGCGATCCGCGATCAGCTGCTCGAGCGTCGAGGGCAGCTCTGGCCCGACCTCTCCGGGACGCTCGACACGGACCAGCTCTTGGGTGTCGTCGTCGCGCTCACGGAGCTCGAGCGTGCCGCGCTCGAGCAGGGCGTCGACCATCTCGATCAAGAAGAAGGGGTTGCCCGCGGCCCGGGGGAGCAGGTCGGCACACACCTGGGCGACGCCGTGGCGCGCCCCCAAGCGGGCCTCGAGCAGCCGGATCTGGTTCTCTGCCGACAGCCCCGAGAGCTCGATGCGTACCAGCCCGTCGATGTACGACGCGGTGCCCTCGTCGGGCCGCGTGACCAGCACCGCCAAGAGCGGGATGGGGTCGCCGCGCTTGAGCAGCTCGGCCACCAGCTCTAGGCTGGGACGGTCGCTCCACTGCAGACCCTCGATCATCACCACCAGCGGCGAGCTGGCGGCGGCCCGGGCGAAGAACCGCCGGATCCCGGACGAGATCAGGCGCTTGTAGTGGGCCACGTCGCCGTCGTCCGAAGCAGCCGCGACGCGACCCACGACCAACTCGGCCATGCGCGTGACGATCTCGGGACCGCTCGGCCCGATCACGAATTCACCGAGCACGTCGGTGATGGCCAGCGCCACCTCTTCGATCGGCTGGTCGGCCTTGGTGTTGGTCAGCTGCCGAATCCACTCGGCGACGTTCGAGAACGGCACCTCGGTGCGCGAAGGCGAGCACTCGACGCGCAGCACCCGCGCGTCCGGCGGTAGCTCGGCCAAGAACGTGCCGACGAGCGCGGTCTTGCCGATCCCCATCTCGCCGTAGATCACCCGGGACGTCACCTGCCCACCGCCCCCGTGGGGACCGGGCGTGAGCGCCTGGTGATAGGCCGCCTGAAGGTCCGCGAGCTCGGAGTCCCGGCCGACCAGGTCCCGGGGAGCCTGCGCCGCGTCGTGCAGGCGCTCGTCGCGCGTCAGCGGGCGCATCAGCGAATAGATGCGCATGTTCTGGGGCAGCCCGCGCGCGACTGCGTCTTCGATCACGATCGTGGGTGCGTCGCCCCACACGAAGTCGCGTCGCACCAGGCGGTACAAGCCGCCGGCGACCCAGGTCGCACTCGCCGGCGCGCTCTGCCCCAAGAGGCCGGACAAGTAGTCGGCGGCCTCTTGCAGCGCGTGCTCGACCAGATGCCCGCCCTTGTCTCGGCGACCCGTGGCCACGCCACGCACGATCCCGACGCTGGCCTGGATCTGCACCGGAAGATCGTCGGTGGCGCCTTGGATGGCCTCGTGCACGTCGACCGCGAGGTGCGCGGCGTCGAACGGAGCGCGGCCCGGGTTGGCGGTCAACCCGACCACCGCGCGGGCGGCGGTCGAGTGCGCCGGAACGCCCCCGCCGACGGGGGATTGTCGGGCCTCCCAGGTGAGACGCGCGGTGCGCTTGAAAGCGATCTCGTCCAGCGTGCTCCGGAGCTGTTCGAGGAAGCGCGTGGCCCCGCCCGGACCGATGGCCTTCTCGAGCTCGTCGATGCCGTGCAGCCGGAGGGTCACGATCGCGACGTGCCGCACCTCGCGCCCGGCCTCGCGCAGGCGCTTGGCGCGGAGCGGGCGGCCTGGGCCGGTGGGCTCGTCGGTGGGCTGCGCCCCGGGCCCGGGGGTGCCGGTGACGCTGGCGACCGAGACGTCCCCGTCGCTCTCGTCGTCGCCGAACTGGCTCTCGGCCTGACTCTGCATCTCGCCATCGACGCCCGGGGACGTGTGCTCGCGACTCACCAGCTGCGAGAGCACGCCCTCGACCACGTGGCCGTCGATCATCTCTTGCTTCTGGAAGAGCACGCGGGTGATGGCCGCGGCCATTTCGCGGCCGTTCGGGAAGCGATCTTCGGCGCCCTTCGACAGCGCGCGCATCACGATTGCCTCGAGCTCGGTGGGCACATCGCGAGCGAACGTGCTCGGCGGCTCCACGGCTCCGGCTCGCACCACGTCGAGCAGCTCTTGGCCCTCTGCCGCGCCGTGCAGCGGGCGTCCGGTCAGTAGCTCGTGGAAGACCACCCCGAGCGAGTAGATGTCGGTGCGCCGGTCGACCTTCTAGCCGCGAGCTTGCTCCGGCGACATGTACGCGGTCTTGCCCTTGAGCACGCCGGGCTCTTCGCGGAACAAGTTGGCGCTGGCGATGCCGAAGTCCGCGACCTTCACCGCGCCTTCGAACGACAAGAGCACGTTCTGTGGCGAGACGTCGCGGTGCACGATCTCGAGCGGCGCGCCACCCTCGTCGCGACGCTCGTGGGCATAGTGCAGGCCCTTGGCGATCTCGGCGACGACATAGGCCGCGACATAGGGTGGGATCTTCTTTTGGTTGCTGCGCGCGGCGCGCATCACCTTGCGAAGATCCGGCCCCTCGACGTACTCCATGCTGAGCAGCTGCCCCTCGTCGCCATAGTCCTGGAAGTCGTAGACTTGGACGATGTTGGGGTGGTTCAAGCGAGTCGCGAGCTGGGCCTCTTCCGCGAACATCGAGCGGAAGCGCCTCGACGAGCCGAACTGCGGCAAGATGCGCTTGACGACCAGCAGCTTGTAGGTCCCCTCGGCCCCGCGGCGCTTGGCCAAGAACACCTCGGCCATGCCGCCCGCACCGAGTCGGCGGATCACCTCGAAGTCCGCGAGGCGCTCGGGCACTGGGTGGGGCGGCTCGTCACTCATCGGGACCGGGCGAGGGGATCCTACCCCGATGGCGCGGCTGCGAAGCCCATTTCGCCAGGGGGCCAGCGGGTTTGGCTACCGGGCCAGCGAAATCGTGCACCGCGCCGGGGCGCGAGTAGACTGCCGGTCTCGATGCGCCTCGCTTCGTTCGCACTGTGCTCGGTCCTCGCACTTTCCACCGCGGCGTGCGGCGTGGGCCGTCAGACCGGCGCCAAGGTTCCGAGCGGTCCGGACGGCCCGCTCGACGCGGCACGGGTGAGTGACGACGAGTTCGCCGGCGCCGCCTACCAGGTGCTGCTCTCGGACGACCGCACCCCCCAGCGGATGGGGCTCTTGGCCGGCGTGGTCCGACGACAGCTGGCGCGCTCCGCGACGCGTTTCTCCGGCGAGAAGCGCGAATCTGGGCTGGCCGCGCTGACCGGCGCGCTCTACTTGATGCGGACCGGTGATCTTCGCCGCGAGATGCTCGAGGGCGGCGCGCCGGCGCTGCGCGCCGGTGCCGCCGAGGTCTCGCGCGTCGGCAACGAGGGGCGCGCCCAAGCGCTGTACGGCATGCTTCAGACCGTGCTGCCGCGCGGCACCGAGCGCACCGACGTGGACGCGCACCTCGACGCCTTGAAGAGCTGGACCGCGGCGCTGAAGAGCGCGAGCCAGATGCAGACCTCCGGCGCCTTCCAGCGGGCCACGACCGATCGCGCGATGTTCGAGCCGACCGGCGCGGCGCTCGAGACCGCGCGCGGCGCCACCATCGCGTGGATCAAGCGCGCGCTCGAGCTGAACACCAGCGAGGCCGCGCAGACGGGCAACTTCGAGCGCGACGAGGCCATCGAGGCGTATCGCGCGCTGCGGGCCGGCGGCGCGACGCTGGTCGGCATCTACCTGCGATACGGTGACGCCAAGGGCGCGCTGGCGGCCCTGGACAAGGGCGATCTGTTGCGCGTGACGCCGCCCGGCCTGGTCGAGCGTCTCGAGCGCGCCGCAGAGGACGACGACCCGTCGGCGTGGGCGGATCTTTATCGCCTCTTCAGCAGCTCGGAGGACGCGAACCGCCCCGAGACCTCGATGGATCCGACCCTGGCCAAGGCCGCCGCGTTCGGCATCGCCGTCGAGCTGTTCCGTGCCGAGCCGCGCTCGCTCCGGGGCTCGGGCCCGCTGGCTGTCGAGCTGGTGGACCAGGGCATGGCCGAGGTCGCGCCCGCCGTGCTGACCCCGGCGCTGGGCGCCGCGCCGTCGGCGCAAGATCTCAGCTGGGCGCTCTCGCTCACCCTCCGCGCGCTCTTGGGCGAGTCCGAGATTGGCGACCACGCCGCGGCGCGCCGCACGTTCAAGGCCGCCGAGCCCATGCTCGCCCTGGCCGACGCGCAGAAGCTGGCGGGCAAGGTCCGGCCCACGCCGGCCCGGCTGCGCTACGTCATGGGCGTGCTCGAGACCCGAGCCGGCGATCTGGGCCGGGCACGCCCACTGGTCGCGGCGGCGGTTCAAGCCGAGCAATCGCTCGAGGGGCTGAACATGCTGGCCGCCATCGATCGCCAGCGCGGCGACGCCAAGTCGGCGCTGGCGTCCCTCGACCGCGTGGCGGCGCTGGCGCGCAAGTCCGGAGACCACATCGCCGAGACCGAGGCCCTGATCGCAACCTTCGAGGTGGACCGGGACAAGGGCAACGTGACCGAAGCCAAGTCCGCCCTCGACGCCGCCCTCAAGACCGCCCTCAAGGCCCGCGAGCTGAGCCGCTCGGGGGCCGATCAGGCGCGCTCGGAGCGCATCTTGGCCCGCGTGCTCGAGCACTTCGGGGCGTCGCAGAGCGCCAAGCGCGCCACTGATCGCGCCTACGAAGCCTCGCGTGCCGACACGCGCCAGCTCACGGCGACGGTGCTCGATGCGTCGCGCCGCGCCCTCACTTCGGGCGATCTCTCCACGGCCCGTCAGGCGCTGCGCCAGGCGGTGGAGGCCGGGCTCGCCCACGAAGACCTGGTGTACGCGGCGCTGTGGCTCGAGCTGCTGGAGAAGAGCGTGAAGGCGACCAGCGATGGCAGCGCGCAAGATGCGTTCGCGGCCATCGACGACGGCGCGGGCTGGCCGGCCAAGCTCGCCGCTTGGGCCCGCGGCAAGCTGAGCGACGAGCAGCTCTCCAAGGCCGCCCGCACGCGCGCGCACAAGGTCGAGGCCAAGTTCTACGTCGCCATGCTGCGCCGCGCGAAGGGCGTGGGCGAGACCAAGAAGGACCTGACCGAGGTGGCCGCGAGCGAAGCCATCGAGCTGGTCGAGGTCACCATCGCACGCGACCTCTTGGCGCGCGAGGCCCCGCTGCCGCTCAAGTTGCCCGACGGCGTGACCGTGCCCTGAGGGCGGCCGCCCCCCCCGCCCGCGCCGGCGCGCATCGACGTGGTCGGTGTCGCTGAGGGCTCCGCGCCGGCGCCGATCGACGTGGCCGGTGTCGCTGGGGGCTCCGCGCCGGCCCGCATCGACGTGGTCGGTGTCGCTGAGGGCTCCGCTCCGGCGCGGATCGACGTGGCCGGTGTCGCTGAAGGCTCCGCGCCGGCGCGGATCGACGTGGTCGGTGTCGCTGTGAGCGACAATGGCCACCGGGCAACGCGCATCGGCGTGGTCGGTGTCGCTGTGAGCGACAATGGCCACCGGGCACGCCGACGCCCGGGGGCTTGCGATCTACTCCTCGAGCTTCTTCCCGAGCAGCTTCTCGGCGATGTGCTCGCCGAGCTGATCGACCAGCAGCTTCTCGACGGTCTTCGCGGTTTCCCGTCGTTCGGCGTCGTCGGCGAACTGAAACTCGATGCCCATCCCCGCCGGGTTGGCCTTGGTGGCGTCCTCCACCGGGGTGATCCAGCACACCCGGCCCTTCAGGCGCAGGGGCTCTCCCATCAGCGGGATGCCCAGAGCGAAGACGAACTCCGTGCCCTCGGGCAACGGCCGATCGGTGGCGATGAAGGTGCCGCCCCGCGAGATGTTCTTGGTGTAGTCCGCGAAGAAGGTGTTCACCCGCCGGTACTCGACCTTGAGCTCGATCGGCAGGCGATCCCCCAGGCGCCGGTCTCGCGGTGGGTCCGACGTGCTCATCTGGGTCGAGATTAGGGCGACCTCGGCGACGGGGCCAACCCCTCGTCGGTTCGGCCCGCGGTTCGAGGCGCCTCTCTGCGCCCTTCGGGTCGTGGTATGGGCCGGCCGTGCGGGATCCTCACGAGGTGCTCGGCGTGGGCCGGGGGGCGAGCGAGGCGGAGATCAAGGCCGCCTTCCGCCGACTTGCGGTCCAGCACCACCCGGATCGCAACCCCGACGATCCCGCCGCGCACGAGCGCTTCACCGAGCTGAACCAGGCCTACCAGATCCTGAGCGATCCGCAGAAGCGCGCAGCCTGGGAGCGGTACGGCGAGGCGGCCTTCCGCCCGGGCGGGGGCGGCCCCGGCGGTTCGCCGTTCGTGGACATGGGCGGGTTCGACGGCATCTTCGGGGATATCCTCGACGCTTTCGGGATCCGCGGCGGCGATCGAGGCAGCGTCCGCGTCGAGCTCGCGCTCACCTTCGAAGAGGCCGCGCGGGGCTGCGAGAAGACCGTGAGTTATGCCGTGGTCGACCGCTGCGACGGCTGCCAGGGCAGCGGCGCCGAGCCCGGAGCCAGCGTCTCGACTTGCGCGGCCTGCGGAGGCCGCGGCCGGGTGCGGTTTCAGCAAGCCATCTTCCCCATCGCCGTCGAGCGCGTGTGCTCGCGCTGCCGCGGCAGCGGCCAGCTTCCGAGCACGCCGTGCAAGGTCTGCACGGGTAGTGGGCTCCAGAAGAAGAGTCGCAGCGCAGAGGTCAGCATCCCTGCGGGGGTCGAGTCCGGTTCGAGCCGCGTGGTCCAGGGCGCCGGTAGCCGGGCGAGCGGCGACCGCGCGCCGGGGGACCTCGAGATTCTGATCTCCGTCGTGCCGCACCCGCTGTTCCAGCGCGCCGGCGACGACGTGCTGTGCGCCGTCCCGATCAGTTTCGTGCAGGCGGCCATCGGAGGTGAAGTCGAGGTGCCTACGCTCGACGGCAAGGTGAAGCTGCGTATCCCGCCCGCCACGCAGCCCGGCAGCGTGCTCCGGATCAAGGGCAAGGGGCTGCCTCACCGGGTGCGGGGCGGTCGCGGCGACCAGCTGGTCGAGATCGCGGTCGAGGTTCCGACCGAGCTTTCGGCCCGCGCAAGAGAGCTCTTGGCCGAGCTCGGCAGCGAGCTGGGCGAGGACGTGCAGCCGAAGCAGAAGACCTTCGTCGAGAAACTGAAGAGCCTGTTCGGATGATCGCCGTCACCTTCGATTTCGGACAAACGCTGGCGGAGCTGGATCTCGACTTCTTGGCGGCGCGTCTGGCCGAGCAGGGGGCGCGACTGTCGCCAGGTCGTGCTCGTGACGAGAGCGCCGCGGCCTGGGCCGCCTACGGCGCGGCCAAGCGCCAGGGCCTGGTGGCTCACGACGCCTGGTGCACCTTCATGCGCACCTTGCTCGAGCGCTCGGGGGTCGAGCCGCTCGACCGCGCTCACGCCCTTGCCGAGTGGCTGTGGACCGAACAACCCGCGCAGAACCTGTGGCGCAAGCCCATCGCGGGCATGTTCGAGCTGGTTCGCGAGCTGTTCGCCGCCAAGGTCCCGCTCGGCGTCGTCTCGAACAGCGAGGGCAAGCTCAGCGAGCTGTGCACCGAGCTCGGTCTTCGCGCGTGTTTCGGCGCGTTCGCCGACTCGGGGGTGCTGGGCGTCGAGAAGCCCGAGCCCGCCATCTTCGAATGGACCGCCGCGCGGCTCGGCGTGCCGTGCACGGCGTTGATCCACGTGGGCGACGCTTGGGACGCCGACGTCGTCGGCGCGCAGCGCGTCGGCGCCCGGGCGATCTGGTTCGACCCGCAGGACGACCGGCCGCTCCCCGACGGAGTCGTGGCGGCGAAAGACGCCGCCGAGGTCCGGCGAGCCCTCGAGCGCTTCGGGCTGTGAGCCCTTGCCCGGAGCCGCTTCCTCGACGATTCTACGCGGCGTGAAGAGCAAGAACGTGGCGCTGATCGGCGCGGGCAACATGGCCGGTGCGTTGATCCGCGGGCTGCTCGCCTCGGGCAGCGTGGACAAGAGCCAGGTGCGTGCCAGCGACGTGCGAAGCGAGCGGTTGGCCGAGCTCGAGAAGCTCTACGGCATCGGGACCACTCAAGACAACCGCGAGCTGGCTCTCTGGGCCGACGTCCTCGTGCTGTCGATCAAGCCGCAGGTCATGGACCGCGTGCTCGACGAGGTCGGCGGCAGCATCCGGCCCGAGACGCTGGTGGTGAGCATCGCCGCCGGCGTGCCGATCCGCTCCATCGAGTCGCGACTGCACACCGGGGTGCGGGTGGTGCGCGCCATGCCGAACACCGCATCGATCGTGCTGGCCGGTGCCACCGGCATCGCGCCGGGCGTGCACGCCACCGAGGCCGACGTGGCCTTGGCCAAGACGCTCTTCGATGCCACCGGCCGCAGCGTGGTCCTCGACGAGTCGTTGATCGACGCCGTCACCGGGCTCTCGGGCAGCGGCCCCGCCTACGTGATGTTGATGATCGAGGCCATGGCCGACGGCGGCGTGAAGGTCGGGCTCCACCGCGACACCGCTCTCTTGCTGGCGGCGCAGACGGTGTACGGCTCGGCGAAGCTCTTGCTCGAGACCGGCGAGCACCCCGGGCGCTTGAAGGACATGGTCACGAGCCCGGGCGGCACCGCCATCGCGGGCTTGCACACCCTCGAGGCCGGCGGCCTCAGACGCACGCTGATCGACGCGGTCGAGAACGCGACCCTGCGCGCCACGCAGCTGGGCGAGCAGATGGCCAAGAAGCTGGAGCGTGCCTGATGCAGCCACCTCCCGGGCCGCCCTGGACTCCCCCCGGCGGCGCGCCGCCCGTCCCTCCCGGCGGGCCACCCCCCGGCGGCCCGGTGGGTTTCGTTCCGCCCCCGGTGGGCACCTGGGGCGCCCCGATCGGGCCTCCGCCGAAGCCGACCGACTCGAACGCGGTCATCTCGCTGGTCTTGGCCATCGCGACCATGTCCACCACCTGCTTTCCGATGGGGTTCGCCGCGCTCTACTTCGGCCACAAAGCCCGCCAGAAGGCGAAGGAAGAGAACGACACCGGCAACAACGCCACGCTCGCGCTCGTGGGCATGATCATGGGCGGGATCTTCGGCGGCATCTGGCTCCTGTTCTGGCTGCTCGAGGCAGGCCTCTTGATCTTCGGCGTCGGCATGGCGGTGTTCACCCGGCCCTGACGCCACAAACTCCCGACCGCGCTCCGACCCGCGCGATAATTCCCGCGTGCGGAAGTCCGCCGCGTTCGCGCTGATCGCCGCGCTCGGCCTGTCGAGCTGGGCCATCGCCCGCGCGCTCGGGCCCGCGGCCTGGCCCGACGCACGGCTCCGCGCCGTTCCGGCCGAGTTTCCGGCCGGATTCGGCGTCCGGCGGGTGATGCTGGACCCGGGTCACGGGGCGCCGGGCAACAGCGGCAACAAGAACGCGTTCTGCCGAGACGAGCAGAGCTTCACCCTCGAGCTGGCCGAAGACCTCGCGGCATCCCTGGCTCGCACCGGCCACTTCGAGGTGAAGCTGACCCGGCGGGCCGGCGACCTCACGCCCTATTCCGACCGGATCCGCGCCGCCGAAACCTGGCCTGCCGACGTCTTCTTGAGCCTGCACTCAGATGTGCGGGGCAAGACCGAGCTCTGGCAACCCGACCCTTCCCTCACGTGCTCGCGCAGCCGCGTCGCCCCGGGCTTCTCGCTGCTCTGGTCCGACCACGGCGACGCGGCCGGCGAGCGCCTTGGGCTCGCTCGCGCCCTCGCGCAGTCGATGCAGGCCGCGGGCTTCTTGGCCTACCAGGGCGCCGACTATGCTCCGACCTACGCGCCGGACGATCGACAGCCGGGCGTGTTCGTCGATCGCCACCCGGTGCCCGAGCGCATCTTCGTGCTGTGGCGACCGGCCGTGCCGTCGGTGATCATCGAGACTCACAACGCCCTCGACGATCGCGAGGCGCTGCGCTGGAACGAGCCCGATACCCGGGCCGCGTTCGCGGCGGCCGTGGAGAGCGCGCTGGCGCTGGCGCTTGGTCGACGACCGTCGGGTTAGGCGAGCGCGCGTGCGTGCGCAAGACGTTCCGGCCGGCTCTCAGCGACGAGCGGCCTTCAGCCGACGGGCGGTAACGCGGCGGCGAAGGGCCGCAGCGATCACCAGCCCGGTCAGCCAAGCCGCGGGAGAGCCGCGTCCACCTGTCGGGACGCGACAACCGCATCCGCCGTCGTCGCTGGCGCCACCCGGCGTGCCGCCCGCACCGCCGCTTGTCGCGCCACCGCTCCCCGTGGCCTTCACGCACGAAGAGCCGTCGCAGGCGTAGCCGTCGGCGCAGTCGCTCGAGGCGGTGCACTTGCTCTCGCAAGCATCGGCGTTGCACTTGTACGGCGTGCAGTCGGTGGTCTGCCCGTTGGGCATCTGCAGGGTGAAGCTGTCCTTGCAAGTCGCGCTGGTGATGGCGCACTTGCCGGTGGTCGTGTCGCACTTCGCGCCCTGCGAGCAGTCCGCGCTGCTGGCGCAGCTGTTCTTGCACGAGCCGCTAGAAGCATCGCAGCCATAGGGCAGACAGTTCTTCGTCGCCGCCGGGGTGCAGGCGCCGGTGCCGTCGCACGCGCCCTGCGCAGTGGACACGTCGCCCGTGCACGAGGCGGGCGCGCCGCACGCCGTGGCCGTCCCCGGATACGTGCAGGTGTTCTTGTCCGTCCCGTCACACTTCCCCTGACACCCCCCGCTCCCGTTGCACGGTGCGCGGCCGGGCCGGGGCGCTCCGCTCACGGTCACGCACTTGCCCAAGTTCCCGGTCTCGGCGCACGCCTCGCACTGGCCACCACACTGCGAGTCGCAGCACACCCCGTCGACGCAGAACCCCGAGATGCACTCGGTCGCGGCGCCGCAGGGGACGCCGAAGATCTTGGTCGGCACGCACAAGCCAAGGTCGCAGTAGCTGCCCGGTGCGCAGTCGGCCAGCGCGGTGCACGTCGTCTTGCACGCGCCCTTGGCCGAGTCGCAGCGATAGGGCTCGCAGGGCGTACCGCCCGGCGTTGCCTGGCACACGCCCAGGCCGTTGCAGGAGCTCGCGGCGGCGGTGACTGCGTTCTGACACGACGCCACGCCGCAGCTCGTGCCTGCCGGGTGCTTGCGGCACGCCCCTGCGCCATTGCACGCCCCGTCGTCACCGCAGCCGTTCGTCGCGTCGACCGCGCACTCGTTGTCCACGTCGACTCCGTCCTTGACGAAGCCGCAGTCGCCGTCGGCGCCGTAGCCCTTGCTGGCCGCCTTGCAGCTCTGGCACAGGCCCGTGCACGCTTGGTCGCAACAGATGCCGTCGGTGCACGATCCGGCGCTGCACTGCGCGGCGCTGGTGCAGACGGCCCCCTTGGCGAGCTGCGCTTTGCACGTGCCCGCGTCGCACCAGAACCCCGTCTGGCAAGGGCTGCCCGGACCGCAAGTCGTCGAGCAAACCTGCGCGTTGGCGCAGGGCGGGCCGCCGCAGCTCTTCGTGCTGAGAGCCTGCGAACACGAGCCCGTGCCGTTGCAACCCAGGGTCGTCTGCGTGCCGTTGACGCACGAGCTGCCGCACTGCGTGCCGCTCGTCCACTTGCGGCAAGCGCCGGCGCCGTCACACATGCCGTCGTTGCTGCAGGTGCTCTGGGCTTCCGCCGCGCAGTCGTTGTCCGGGTCGGTGCCGACCTTGATCGGCGAGCAGGTGCCGCTCGCCGCGCCCGTCTTCGCGTTCAGGCAGCTCTGGCAGGCGCCCGCGCAGTCGCTGTTGCAGCACACGCCCTCGACGCACTTGAGCGAAGCGCACTCGCCCGAGCTGGTGCACGCCTGTCCGTTCGGGGTCAGGGCGAAGACCTCGCCATCCGCGAGGTAAGTCCCCGCCGAGGGGTCCACACCACCGACGACGAGCACGCGGTTGCTGGGCAGATTGGCGCCAGCGTGGTGGTACCGGTTCTTGTTCAGGTTGCCGGCGAACAGGAACTTCTGAGTGACGGGGTCGAAGCGTAGGGCATCGACGCGGAATCCGGCCACCAGCGCGGTCCCGTCGCCCAACGTGAACGCCGTGTGATCACGCCGCCACGGCTGGGAGGTGACGTTCCATTTCACCCCGTCGTAGTACTCGGCAGAGAGACCCGTGCCGTTGCCGGTGTGAGCCAGAACCGTTCCGTTCGCCAGCACGGTGGTCGCGAATTCGCTGTGAGCATTGACCATCGGCGGCCCCGCGCTGCGCGTCGCGCCGGTGTACTTGTCGACCGCGCCCGTGGACCCGCTGACCCCGGTGTAGCCACCCAGTAGCCAGATCTCGCTGGACTTGACGGCGAGCCCGCGGTGGTAGACGCGTGGTGTCGACATCGGGTCCGCCGGGCTCCACGTCGTGCCGTTGAAGAGCTCGGTGCTCGTGAGCACGGTGCTGTTGTAGATCCCAAACCCGCCGCTCACGAGCAGCTGGTTGTTCTGGGGGAACACGGTCGCCGCATGGCCGTAGCGAGTGGCGGCCATGTCGGGGCCCGCGCTCCAGGTGTTGGTCGCTGCGTCGTAGATCTCGACCGACTTGAGCACCACGTTCGAGGTCCCGCTCTTGGTCAGACCACCCGCGACGACCACCTTCTCGCTGCTGCCGACCATGACCCGCGCGGCCGTGTGGACCCAGCGGGCGGTCGTCAGGGGCTTGGCGACCGCAAACGTGTTGGTGCCCGGGTCGAACAGCTCGGCGCTGCTCTGTGCGGCGCTCCCGCTCCAGCCGCCGGCGACCAGCACCTTGCCGTTCGCCAGCGCGGTCGCGGTCGGATCTCCGCGCGCGACGGACATGGTGTTGGACGTGGTCGTCCAATTCGGATCCAGAAGGACGGGATACTCGAGGCGCGCGGCGTTCCACGCGACGCGCACTCGGCAGGTCTGGCTTCCTGGGCCCGCGCTCGGCGGCGTGAACGGCATCGACTCGATGTCGTGCGCGCAGCCCTCGACACTCACGCGGGCACGGGCGCGCTCACCTCGCACGTCCACCAGCCACGGTCGCTCCATGCGCAGGCGCGGGGTGCCCAGGGCGTCTACCAGCTCGAGGACGTCGTCAGAGAGTCGGAGCCCGGCCACGCCGGACACGTCTACGTCCCAGCTGAGCGCTTCGTCGGGCGGCGGCGCCTCGAAGCGCACGAAGTCTTCGATGCCGCGCGCGTGGGCTCGCACCACGAAGTCCCCGCCGTGGGGCGCCGCGCCGCGCGCGAGGCCGCTCGCGCCGTCCACCTCGAGCGGCACCGGTCGCGCTCCCGTGAGCGCCACGCGGATGGTCATGCCGCTCGCGGAGTCCTCGAGCTCGAACGCTTCGTTCGCCAAGCTCGGCAGGCTCGCGCGGACCAGGCTCGCGCCCTTCGCCTCCGGCGCGTGCCGCACACCGAAGCTCGAGAGAAGCGCGTCGACGCGGGTGGCGCTCGAGCGTGTGTCGCCGGCCGGCGAGGTCGCGTCGTCGGCGCACGCCGTGGCGAGCACGAGCGGGCAAGAGAGAACGAGCGCGGCGACCGAACGGATACCCCAGAGTCCCATTGGGGCAAGATACCCGAGGGGGAGTGCACAGGACCAGGACGGGGCTCGACTGCCGCGGAAGCGGCGGAGCAGGGCCGGGAGCTGCCCTGCATCGCCTCGTATCTCTGCCGGCTCAGCCCGAGCCCAGGTGTCCTGGCTCCCTGGCCCCTCCGCTGCCGTTTCACGCTGCTCGCCGGTATTTGTGGTGGAGCCCATTCAGAATCGGAGTCGCTGTCACCGCACCGCGCCCCTCCGCTGCCGTGGAGCAGCCAGCGGGGACGAGTTGCCCGATCCCCTGATGAGTCCGGGCCTCGTCGAAATGGCGCGCGTACTCGACGAGGGTCTCGAGCAGGTGACGTTCGCCGAGCACGATGACGTGGTCGAGGCACTCGCGGCGCACACTGCCCAAGAAGCGCTCGCAGAACGCGTTTGCCTTCGGCGCTCGTACCGGCGTCTTCAGGACCCTCGCGCCTACACCTCGAGCCGCGCGGTCGAAGTAGCTGCCGTACTTGTCGTCACGGTCTCGAATGATGAAGCGAGGGCCGACGCCAAACGCCGTCGCGTTGCGGAGTTGGAGTCATCCCCGGGCGCAGAGCATCGAGGCGCCGCGGCTGCGGGCAGCCCTGGAGCAGACCTTCACCTTCCGCAAGAAACGGCTTCACGGATTGCAAGGACTTCACCTGCCAGATCAGCCCGGCCGTCACGGCCTGCCCCGGCGAGAAGTCCGACGCCGAGTGTCACGACGGCATCGACAACGACGGCGACGGAAAGGCCGACTGCGCCGACCCCACGTGCTTCGGTAGCCCGTTCACCAAGTGCCCCTGACCCCGCCCGCCGCGCGACTACGCCGTCTTCGCCTGGGCGAGGATCGGGAAGTCGGCGCAGGGGTACTCGTCGAACTGCGGGAGGTCGCCGGCGATCACTTCCCAGGGTGCGCGCGACTTCACGAAAATGTGCAAACCCTCGCGGATACCCGGGTCGTCCTCGAGCGTTCCGGCCGGAACCGCTCTGCGCCCTGATTGCGGAGTGAGTCCGGGCATCGCGGAGCCACACGTCGCGCAGAAGCTCTGCGCGAAGCGGACCGCGTCGGGGACTTTGAAGCTCGCGATGGCGTCTTGCCCGCGCAGCCAGCGGAAGCTCTCGGCCTCGATGAAGAGATTGCTGCCGTGGAGGGCTCCACGTGCTCTCCGACATCGCGAGCAATGACAGCTGACGATGCTACCGCCTTCGAGCGGGCCGTCGATCTCGTACGCGGCCCTCCCGCACAAACAGGCGCCGCGGATCTTGCCGGGCTCGGCGTCGGTCGCGCGCTTCGAGTCGATCGGAGTGCCGATGCCCGACGGGTACTCCGCGAGCTGCGCGACGTCGTCGCGGATCGTGTGCCACGGCGCCTTCGATGCGACGAAGATGTGCATCGACGGAGTGAGCCCGAGGTCACCCACGAGCGGGCCTGCCGGTGACCACGCGAAGGGTTCGAGCGCAGGCAGCTTCGAACCGCAAGTCCTACAGAAGAGGCGGACCGACCCCGCGACGGCCTCGTAGCCGGCGATGTGATCTTCGCCCCGGACCCATCGAAAGGCGGGTTTGTCGAAGGTGACGAACGTCGCATACGCGGTACCGTGCCACTTCCGGCACATCGAGCAGTGGCAGTGGCCCATCTTCTTCAGCGGTCCCTCGATCTCCCAAGCGACGCTTCCGCAAAGGCACTCACCGTTCAACATCGCGCTCTCCTGTCTCGGCGACCTCGAAAGCAGCTCCCCGCCCGTCACGCTTCCGGCTCGGTCTTCGGGAGGCTAACTCGACCAGAGCGCTCGCGCGAAGCTTGGCCTGGAAGGGCTGGCGTGCGCGAGAAAGAGCTGGAATTTGATTGCGCGGGAGCCGCCTAGGCTCGAGTTTACCGGCATGAAGCCGCGCTTTGCACTGGGACTCGGTTCGATGCTCTGGGCCCTCGCCGTCGCGTGCAGCGCTTCGGATGAGGGAACTCCGAATCAATCCGCGGGCGGAGCGACGGGAAGCGGCGGCGCTTCCGGCTCGGGCGCGGCGGCGGGCTCGGGCAGCGCCACAACGGGTGGGACCGCGGGCTCGGGCGCGGCGGGTGGACAAGACTCGGGCGCGGGCGGCGCGGACGGCGGCGCCACGGGTCCGCTGCGCGCCTTCCCCGGTGCCGAGGGCTTCGGCGCCAACGCCAAGGGAGGGCGTGGCGGCGACGTCTACCACGTGACCACGCTCGCCGACGGCGGCCCCGGCTCGCTGCGCGAAGGGATCAACTCGGCGACCGGGCCGAGGACCATCGTCTTCGAGGTGGGCGGCGAGATCAAGCTCGAGTCTCGACTCGTCATCAACAAGAGCAACCTCACGCTTGCCGGACAGACCGCGCCCGGCGACGGGATCACGATCCGCGATCGCAGCGTCGACATCGACAAGGCACACGACATCGTCGTCCGTTTCTTGCGCATGCGTCGCGGCGACATCGACATCCTGGCGAGCGGCAAGCCGACGGGGTCCGTCGGCTTGGACACCGTCTCGATCGACGACTCCAAGGACGTCATCTTCGACCACGTGTCGCTCTCGTGGAGCTGCGACGAGCTCTTCGGCATCGTCCAGAACCAGAACGTCACGATCCAGTGGGCGCTCATGGCGGAGCCGCTGGGAGATCCGAAGCTGCACCCCTACGGGACCGAGCACGCTTTCGGCCTCAACATCAGCGCGAGCACGCTGACCCTGCATCATTCACTCCTGGCGAACTACGTGATGCGAGGCCCTCAGTTCGAGGCCAACGACGCGACGAACAGCCAAGGATACGACGTGCAGATGGAGGCGGTGAACAACGTCTTCTTCGACTACGAGCACTCGGGCTCACGCTACACGGCCGGCATCGAGACCAACCCCAGTGCGGCCAGCAACATCGATTTCCGCTTCCACTTCAGGAAGAACCTGTATCTGTACGATCCCAACGCCTCGCCGCGCGCGGAGATCCATACGGAGCTCAAGCACGGCGTGAGCAGCCAGGTGAAGGTGCACGTCGCGGGCAACATCGGCCCCCACCGCAAGACCGACACGGGCAGCGAATGGTCGCTCGTCTGGACGAGCAACACCACGCCCAGCTCCGTCATCACCAACGCGCCGAGCAACGTGAAGGCGCAGATGTCCAACGCGCCCCTGTTCTCGCCGCCCGTGGCGGTGACGGAGCAGTCGGCCCAGGATGCCTACGACGCCGTGCTCGCCCGGGCAGGCGCGTGGAAGAAGCGCGACGCGGTGGACCAACGCATCGTGAAGAACGTCGGCGACCGCAAGTGGAGCGCCTACCTCCACTCGCAGTCGGAGGTCGGCGGCTTCCCTCCCCTGCAGTCGGGCACCGCAGTGGCGGATGTCGACCGAGACGGCATGGCCGACGCGTGGGAGCTGTCCGTGGGGCTCAACCCGGCAGATGCTGCGGATCGCAACGGAGACCTGGACAAGGACGGCTGGACCAACCTCGAGGAGTATCTGGCCGACTTGGCCAAGTAGGGCGAGCCGAGCGGCAGCCCGGTGGCGCCAGCCGTGAGTCACTCGAAGCTCTCGAACACCTTCCGCACCGCTCGCTTCCGCAGGTAGACGCCGATGTTCGCCGTGGTCACGATGCACAGCACGGTCGCGGCGAGCGTCGCCAGAGCCGAAGGCACGAACACCTGCACACAGAACGCGGCGATGAGCGGCAGGGCGCAGATGAACGCTTCGAGCGCCCCCTTGCAGGCTTTCCAGGACCAAAGCAAGACCGGAAGGGTGGCGGCGACGAGTAGGGGCATGAGTTCCTCCGTGGGGTTCTTCGGGGCGGCCCCCTTCTCGGCGCCGCCGGAACGCCGGTTGCGTGATTTCTCCAGGCGCCGGCGCGAACCCCGACCGGAGCCCCGCCCTATGCCGAGTTGAAGGCTCGCGTCGTCGCGTCTACCCTTGGCAGATGAACGCCTTCGCGCGCGCGATCGGCGCCTCGCTCCTCGTGCTCGGGCCAAGTTGGCTCGCGAGCTGCGGCGGCGACGACGCAACGGCGGGCCCCTCTGGCAACGTCCTGGGGAACCCCGACGCTTCCACCGGTGGCGCAACTGGCTCGGGGGGCAACAGCGGAACCGGAACCGGAGGCGCGCTGCTCATCGACTCTGGATTGCCGAGCGATGGCCCGGCGCCCGACGGCAAGCCCGTCGCGGTGAACCTCATTCCGAACGGTGACTTTGCTCAGGGCAACACGCTGTTCGGGTCCGACTACACGTTCGCCACGAAGAACTCGGCGGAGGGGCAGTACACCGTCGGCACGAACGCGCAGGCGTTCAACGGCCTGTTGATCGCCGCCGGCGACCACACGGCGGGAAACGGCCTGATGTTCATCGGCAACGGCAAGGCCACGCCCGATCGCGTGTGGCACACGACGGCTCCGATTCCGGTGCAGCCGAATACGACGTATTACTTCGAGGCCTTCGTGATGAACTTGTGCTGCGCCTCGGGCCTGGGCAACGGCATCGACCCGGTCGGCCCGTCCGAGCTCTCGTTCTACGCGAACAAACAACTCCTTGGCACGCGAACCTCGTCGAAGCTCGGCGTGTGGGAGGGCCTCACCACGACCTGGGCCTCCGGATCGGCCACGTCGGTGACGCTCGAGCTCGTGAACGCCAACACCGTCGCGGCGGGCAACGACTTTGCCGCGGACGACATCTACCTGGGGATCGTTTCCACCGTACAGCCGCCGAAGTGAGCTCGGGCGCGCGGTCGCTGCACGCTAGCGCGTGCGATACGCCAGCCAGCGCACGAGCGGCGCACACTGCTTGCCGCGCTCGGTCAAGGTGTCGACGAGCCCGTGCCCACGGATGAGCCTGCCGCGCGCGATCGCTCCGGGCAACCGGACCGGACGATGACCCCCGCCGAGATCAACGCTGCCTGCATGCGCGCCACGCCCCGGGCCCAACGCGGATCGCCGAGCATGGCCCCGGCTGGGTGGACAAGGTATACGACGCGCTGCCGGCTTGGCTCGAAGACGCCGTGCAGGGTCTCGAGCGCCACCCGGACTTCGTCGACCTCCGGGCGGCGTGAGCCGCGCCTAGTCGCCGCGACGAATCTTCCGGTTCAGCTCGCCCGAACGACGTGGCCTGCGCGCCAGAGCCGCGAGGCCGAGCAGCGCCAGCGGCGTCAGGCCGAGCCCACTGGCTCGAGACGGCGCCAGATCGCAGCTGCAGCTCGAGCTACGGCTCACGGCGATCTCGCTGCTCGGGCTCGGCGATGGAGTCGCGGGCCGAGGCGGAATCGGCGCGGAGGAGGCCGGCGGCGGCGCGGGCTTGGACTCGGCCTGCAGATCGCTCCTCGTCTTGGTCGTCGCCGAGATGCGCTTCAAGCGACAGTTGTCCTTGTCGCGCTTCTCGACCGAATAGCGCGCCTGCACCAAGGTCACGTTCACGTCCCGAAAATTCAGGTCTTGGTCGGCGACCTCACCGCAGGTCTTGGCCTTCGCGGCGAGGAACTTCGCCGACTCGTCCCGCCCGGCGTCCGCTCTGATCTTCGAGAACAGCTCGATCAGATCGCTCTCGCGGAACCCGAACACTCGTACCGGCCCGCGTTCGGGGTTGCACACCAGCGGCTCGTTCGGGTCCAACACCGATTTTTCGGGCTCTTCGTGGCAGTTGGTCACGAACAGCTTGAGCTGCGGCACGCTGGACTGACCCTCCACCGTGAGCTCGAGGGTGATCTTCGCGCGCGGCGGTGGCGCGACATCGGCGCGCGCCGACGCGGTCGCCAAGAGCAGCGTGCAACCGCAGCCAACCAGACCTCGTATCGTCATCTCGCCTCTGCCGCGAAGGGGCTGGCCGCCCCCCCGTGACCCGCGGGATGCTGTTCCATCGGGTAGCAGCGGCGGAGCGAGCGGCAGCGGCGGGAGCGCAGGCTGCGCGGAGGTGAGACAAAGGGGGGGGTAGCTCTCTGCCGAAGGCTGCCGTCGGCGCGAACAACGCCCGAAGCCGGCCTGGTTTGGCTCTCGAGGTCATCGACCGGCGCTGCTGAACCCACCATGGTCCCCGTCGCAGAGCCTACCAGGCACACGTCCGCCCTGCACGCGACCACGGCACGCGACCACGGTGGGAGCGCGCTGCGACGCGAACATCTCCACCTGCGCGTTGGAGTCGCCGCCGAGCCCGCCGAGTCTCTGCCGCAGGGCGGGGCTGATGAAGAACGGCGGTCTCCTCGCGGGAGTGAGAGGTGGAAGCTCGGGGTCCCCGCCGAGCCTGCGGAGGAAGCCCCGCGTGATGCGCTCGCAGAGCTCGCGGTCGTAGGCGACGCGAGCGCGTCGCTCGAATGGGAGGGTGAGGCCCCACTGCCTGAGCGGAGCGCTCGAGGGCAGGACGTGCTCGACCCAGTTCGCGGAGGTCTCGGCCATGGTCCTGCCTAGACACGAGGGACACCAGCCGCGCGTGCTGGCCGGTGCCCTCGACGCCGACTGGAGCCCCGAAACCTGGACGTGGGGCACACCGTGAATGCGCGGCGTCCCGCGCCACGCGCTCAGCCCGAGCCCAGGGCCTCGACCACGATCTCGAACTTGCCGTGATCGAACGGCTTGCCCGGCGCAGGCTCGATCGGCACCAGGCGCTCGCTGAGGCCGCGCCGTTGGTGCTCGATCGCGCGGTGGTGACAGTAGGGGTTGTTGCCCGCGCGTCCGAAGAAGGTGTGCGCGGTCCAGGTGCAGCCGCCTCGGCACTCGCGCGCGTAGTAGCAGCTCTGGCAAAACCCCCAGAGCTCGGGGGGCGAGTCGGCGCGCATGAAGCGAAGCTCGCGGGTCTGGTCCCAGATCTCGCGCAAGCTCTGCTCGCGAACGTTGCCGCCCACGTAGCCCTCGGTGGGCAGCGACGGGCAACCCTTGATGCTGCCGTCGGCCTCGATGCCCAGCGCGTACACCCCGGCGTTGCAGCCGTTCCACACCAGCTGCCCCGGGGCGCCGCGATTGCGCAGCGTGCTCTCGTGCGGGCCGAAGTAGCCGAGGTTGTTCGCGGGCCAGAACGCCACGCCGGCAGCGCGCCCGCGTTCGGCCAGCGCCGCCAGCCGCGGAAAGAGCGCGAGCAGCTCCGGCGGCTGGAGCAACCACTCGTGGTTGTCGACCGCACGGCCCATGGGCACGGTCATCTGCAGCTGCCAGCCCTGGGCGCCCTCGGCGATCAAGAGGTCGAGCACGCCTTCCAGATCGGGCACGCTCAGCCGATTGATCTGCGTGTTGGCGTTCAGGGCGAGGCCGGCGTCGCGAACGTGGCCCATGGCCGCGCGGGCCCGCTCGAAGCTGCCGAACACCCGCTGGCGATCGTGGGCCGCGCGCAGACCGTCGAGCGAGATGCTGATGGCGGCCATGCCGGCCTGCTTGGCGGCGCGGGCCTGCTCCGCGCCGAAGCCCCGCGCCGCGGTGGTCATGCCGCAGCGCATGCCGGCGTCCACGATGGCCCGGGCGAGCGTGGGCCAATCGTCGCGCAGGTACGCCTCGCCACCGATCAGGGTGATCTCTTCGGTGCCGAGCGCGCCGAGCTGCCCCACCACGCTCAGGGCCTCGTCGGTGGACAGCTCGCTCGCTCTGGGCTTGCCCGCGCGCGAGCCGCAGTGACCGCAGGCCAGATCACACGCCAGCGTGATCTCCCAGACCACGTACTTCGGGCGCGGGCTCTCGCCGATGGCGGCGCGTCTCATTGACCGCTGGCGTCGTCGGGGGCGTCCGCGCCGACGTCGGCGCCGGCGTCGACGTCGGCGTCGGGGTCCTCGGGCGGCATGCCGTAGGCGCAACCGATGCCGATGGTCATGGCGGTGACGCCCGCCGCGCCGGCCAGCATCACCTTGAGCGCGCGCCGCCGAGCCTTGCCGGGGGGGCGCTCGGCGCAGAACGGACACTCGGGCTCGTCGTCACGCACGTGGCGCTGGCAGTCGGGACACGGGACCAGCATCACTCGACCCAGTCGATCTCGCTCGCCGGCTGCGTGCGGTACTTCTTGTCCACTTCGTCCATCAGCTCGAGGAACCAGCTCTCGGTCTTGGGTCCGTGCTCGCGCACGCTGTCGGCGTAGAACGTACCGCGGATGCACTCGGCCTCGGTCTTGCCCGGGCGGCAGCGGCCGTCCACGTAGACCATGATGGCCTTCGGCAGGCGCGTGGTCTGCGAGTCGGTCGGGAAGTTCATCCAGTTCTTGAGGAAGATGATCGCCGCCTTGAGGTCTTCCGGGGTCTGCCCGTAGCCGTGCAAGAGGTAGATCACCGGGTAGCGGCGGTTCTGCAGGTCCTTGTGCGCGTAGCCCGGGGGCAAGGTCACGCTCACCGGGCCCTGACGACCCCGCGAGTCGGTGAACTGCCAGTCGCACGAGCCGTTGATCTCGCAGGTGGTGGCCGTGTCCACCGGATCGACCAGGCTCTCTTCGTCGTGGGCGCGCGGGGCGTCCGGCCAGCGGCTGCCGATGTAGTAGAGCGCGGACTGCAGGCGGCGCGCGATCTCGTCGACCGTGCCCACGTGCTGCCCCGAGCCGTTGTCGATGTCCTTCTGGATCGGGTCGACCTTTCCGTAGCGCAGGAACACGCCGCCGGGGATCGCGTTCCAGTCGAACTTGTTGCCGAAGAAGACCTTGGGGTCGTCCGGGTTCTGACCGGGGATCCGGTGCGACTCGAGGTAGTAATGCGAGACCCGGCCGCGGCCGAACCACGCGCCGGTGAGCGCGGCGGCGTCCACCGCGAAGTTGAACAGGTCGCGCGTGCCGCCGTCGGTCCACAGGTCGAGCCGGGCCAGCGCGTCGTCGTCCAGGGGCTTCTCTTGGGTGCCCAGCGGGTGCTGCTCGATCACGGTGCGCGAGTCGCGCTCCAGGAAGGTGCGATAGCCCGGCGCGTAGTCGAACTTGCCGTTGCCCTCGCCGAAATCGTACGGGCTGGTCTTGGTGCCCGCCACGCCGTCGAGGCCGTCGTCCTTGAACGGCTCGCCCTCGTCCCAGCGGTAGTTCCCCTCGAGCCCGGTGGGGTTGTACTGCGGCTCCCAGTCGTCGCCGGCCGGGTCCTCGTTCACGCCGACTTGGTAGCCCGGCTCCTGGTCGCTCGGCAGGCCGTCCTTGCCGACGTCGCTGTAGACCTCGTGGCCCTGCCGGACCAGCGGCTCGTCGAGATTGCGCTTGCCGTCGCCGTTGTAGTCCACCGCCAGCGCCAACTCGAGGGGCTTCTCGTTGCCCTCGGGCTTCCATGTGTTCGCCCAGGGCGAGAGCGACGAATCCTGCGCCGACCCGTCGCACACCGTGATCACCGGGAACGTGCCCTTTGGGTTGAACTCGTCGTCGAAGTAGTTGGTCAGCGTCTTGGTGTACTTGCAGCGCTCGACCGGACACTGCTTGTCCAGCTCTTCCTGCTTCTCTTTGCCGGGCCCGTCGATGGGGTCGACCCAGACCGCGCACTCGCGACCCGGGTGGTCGCCGACCACGCTCTTGTCGTTCGGGTCGATGCCCGCGGGCAGGTTCTCGGCGCCCTTGGCCGGGTTGTAGCCGTTGGGGTTGCCGAACATCAGCGCCAGGTCGCGGAAGATCTGGACGTACTCCGCGCGGGGGAAGCTGCCACCGTTGCCCTGCTTCGGGTACTCGTACCACCACTGGTTGAAGGTGCTCGGGTGCTCGTAGGGCAGGCTGGGCGTCGGCATGGGCGCGAGCGCCGTCGGCGGAGTCGTGCCGTCGTTGGGCAGCCAGCCGCCCAGGTGGTTGCGGTAGATGTGACCGAGCATCCAGGTCCAGTCGACGGGACCGCCGAGCGGCGCCAGCACGTCGAAGCGATGGTGGTTGCGCAGCCCGAACATTGCCGTGCCGCCGCCGCCCATCGAGATGCCGACCAGCGCGCGGTGCGTGAGCTTGCGCGTGCGCTTCTTCTTGCCGCCGTCGGTCTGCGCGATGGCCTGATAGGTCCCGAGCCTGGGGGCCAAGAACTCGAGGCTGTAGCCGGCGTTGCCGCGGACGATGCGCGGGTTGGCAATGGGAATCGCGCGGGGCTTCTTGGCCCGGGGCCCGGTGTAGCTCACCGTGACGTGGCGCAGGGTCGCGGCATCGGGCATCACCGCCGGGTTGATCGGGATGCTGAACGGGATCTCGCGCTGCAGCCGCTTGTCGATCGGGCCGAAGGTGACCGCGGGACCGAGCTTGGTGAACCCTTCCGGGATCTGGTCCTTGCCGCAGCCGATGCTCACGTCGAAGGGCTGCACGCTCCACTGCATGGCGCCCGAGGTCGGCTTGGTCGCGCCGACCTGCAGCCCGATGCTGGCTCCCGAGAGGCCGCCGCTGGCCTTCACGGTCTTGCCGTCGTCGAGGGAGCCCTTGCCGCTGCCGCTGCAGGCGGGGATGTCAGTGGTCATCACCTCGATGGGGATTTCCACCGTCGCGTCGCTCCCGTCCCCTCTTGGGAAGCGAGCGGTCAGCGTGGTCTGACCGACGCCCTTGCCCGTGATCTGCACCCGGGCCACCGCCTTCGAGAAGTACAGCTCGTGGGCCGCTGGCGCTTCGAGCACGCTCGCGTCGCCGGTGGTGAACGAGAGCGGGGTGGGAGCGCAGACGTCGGGCTCCACGATCACCTCGATCTCGCGGGTCTGCCCGGGACCGAGGACCGCGAACGCGGGACGCACCTGAATGGCCACGTACTCTGGATTCGGTGGCCACTCGCAGATCTCACCGGGTGCGGGCTTCGGGTACGTCGGGTGCGTGGAGCCGGTGCCGCCCTCTTCGCTGTCCGAGCAACTGGCCGCGAACGCGGCACCCGAGATCGCGACCGTACGAATCAAGAGCCGAGCAAAGGAACGACGCAAAGCAGCCTCCGGGCACGAAGGTTAGCGGTCATCGGCCGAGTTGTCCGAACCGACGCGAAAAACCCGCTCGATCGGCGGCGTCAGCGTCGCGCCCAACCCCACAAAATGAAAGAGTCCGCGTGAAGGGGCCGGGGGGGGGACAGCCTCGCTCCACGCGGACGAGTCATCAGGTAGCAGCCTGCGATAGAAATTGCAAATACCGAGAAGCGCTGATCATTGTCCGACGCTCGGGCGCTTTCGCGGGTGAGTGACGCGCCTTTCAAGTTTGCAATGCGGGCACGCCCAACACTGCTAACGCACACAGCGGAAGCCCCACCGCCGACCGAGTCGCCCGCGCTCTTCGAGCACGAGTGGGATCGAGTCCGCGCCGGTGGCGAACGCCGCGTCGTCGCGCACGAGGCGCGCGGGAACGTCGGCGTCCGCCTCCGCGCTCAGTACTTCTACGCAGAGTCCATCGGGCTTGGCGAGCATCTTCGCGCGCACGCCGCGCGAACGGGCTCCATCGGCGCTCTTCACGTAGTCGACGTAGGGTTCGACCGGCGGCTCACCGACCAGCACCCAGCCGTCCGCGCCGGGAGAGCACGCCGCCGGCAATCGCGCGAGCTCGCTCGGATCGATGGTGAGCATGTCGAGGGGCTCGCCGCTCTCGGGATCGAGTGAGTAGACGTACCACGACGTGGCGGCGCCCCGCGTGCGCCGCGCTTCGACCCAGAGCCCGAGCGCGTCGCCCCGCGTGTTGCGCGTGAGGCTGACCATCAGCGTGGTGTTGGGCCGCCATCCCCCTGTCATCGGGTAGTCGCGCAACAGCTCGACCCGGCCCGCCACCACCTTGAACAAGCGGAACGAGCTGCCCGAGACGTACGAGCCCAGGTACCAGGTGCTGCCGACCTTCACCGCCCCCGACAGCTGATAAAGGCCCCATTTCGCCGAGTCTTGCACGCTCACGACGCTGCGGCCCTCTTCCAGTAGCAAGAGATCGGTGGTGCCGCGCGCGTTGATCAACATCGCTGCGGCGCGGCCCGACGGCTCGAGCACCGGGAACCAAGCGCTCGGCTGGTTGTAGTCGCGCCCGAACACTTGAGAAGCCGCCACGTCGTCGCTCCACGGCGACCGCACCTGGGCGGTGGACCACACGCCACGCTGCATCGAGAACGGATCGTGCGCGCGGAGCACGAAGTTGCCGACGCGATCCCAGGCCGCGCCGCGAGCGCCCCAGATGTACGCGCGCACCTGCGCGCCCATGTGCTCGGTGCCCATGTCGAAGCCGAGATCGGCCGGCTTCTTCGCCGGCGCCGCGGCACCCTTGAAGGGCAACCAGTCGCTACTCTTGAGCGTCTCGGGCGCGGCCGGCGCCGCCGCCGCGCCCCAGCGATGTCGCCCCCACACGCCGCCCATCGACCCGACCATGCCGGGCTCTTCTTCGCGGGCGGCGGCCTTGGGCTCGGGCGTGCGCGCGCCAGCGACCTCGCCGGTGGCGGCGCAGCTCAGGTTCCAGCGCCCCCCGCGGCTCGACGGAAGCGGTGAGTACTTCGGAGTCTCGACCACCTCGATGTCGTTGCCCTCGGTGCGACCGCGCCACCCCACGCGCATCCAGGCGCCCGACACGCAACCCACCCGCGAGCAGCCGCGCTCGGCGCTCTGCTCGGCGCGCGCGCGCAGCACCGGATCGGCGGTGTCTGCCGGCAGCTCGACGTCGCGCCAGGTGAACCCGCCGTCGATGCTCTCGCTCGCGGCGCCACCCCGGCCCAGCACCAGCGCCAGATCGGTGGAAATCAGCGCGCGATCGACGTCGCTCTCGATGCGACCGACGTGCACGGTGCCATCGAGATCGATGCGCACCCCCACGAAGGGCCCGGCGGCGACCACCCAGCCGGCGAGCTGGGTCTTCCACTTGGGCTTCCCCCGCGGCTTCTCGGCCACCGGTGCGGGCTTGCCCTTCTTGGGCTTCGGCGGCGTGGCCTCGTCGCTACCCGCTGACTCGCGCTCGATGAAGCCCTCGAGCCAGAGCCCCTTCTTGAGCATGGCCAGGGTCTGGACGTCGTCCTTCGGGAGCTTCAGCCGCACCGTCTTGGCGCTGCCGTCGGCGGCGACCACGGTCAACGTGCCCGGCGCGCCCAGGCGCGGCGGTACCAGCACCGCGGTGCCGCCCCCCGAGAGCGCGACCAGGCGCTCGACCCCCAGATCGCCGCGCACCCGCATCTCGCTCTGCCGCCCGTCGCGCGTGCGGATGCAGTAGGCGCCCACCGCGGCCGACTGCTTACCGGTGCAGGGACCGCGGACCACCAGCGCCCCGTTGCCGCTGGGCGCCACGAAGCGCGGCTCGTCGAAGCGCATCACCGGCTCGAGCGCGAGGGGCTTCTTGTACGCGTAGACCACGGTGCTGCCGCGCTCTTGTCCGCACACGAAGCCGAAGCCGTCCCCCAGCGGCACGCCGTGGCAGATCGCACCGGTCGGAAAGGCCTTCTCGGCGACGTCGAGCAACTTGCCGTCGCTCAGCCGCACGCGGGCCAGCACGCCGTCTTTGGCCACCACCGCCGAGTCGGGCGCGTCGGGCATGCCGTGCAAGATCGCCGAGCGCAGCGGCAGCTTGCCCAGGGGGCCGACCGGCGGCGGCGGCGGCGGCTCGGGAGGCAGCACCGAGGTCGCGGCGGGGGCGGTGGCCGAGCGCTTGCCGGCACCCACGAAGGTGGTGTCGTCGTCCGTCACCTGCGCGCGCTGACGCACTCGCCCCGACGGGTCGAGCACGAACCGACCCATCGACGTGTTGATCGAGATCTCGCCGTGCTCGAGGAACACGCCATAGCTCTGCGAGAGCCCGAGCGGGCGCCAGCTCGCCCCGGCGTCGAAGGTCGCCAGCACGCCGCGGAACGGCACCTCGACCACGCCCATCCAGCCGTCGGCGAAGGCCATGCCGGAGTAGGCGGGCGACGGCGGGAGAGGACCGAGGTCGGTGGGCTTGCCCGTCTCGGGGTCGAGGGCCACCACGTCGAACGAGCGCTGGTCCTGCAAGTAGATGCGATCGAACCCGTCGACGATCCGCTCGGCGTCGAAGTCCACGTTGGCGAAGGGCGCGAGCGCGCCGGTCCAACTGCTGGCCTTCCACAGGTGAGTCGACCCCGAGCCCGAGGCGTGGAACAAGAAGCCACCGCCCAGGCGCGACGGCAGGCGCAGAGCCTTCACCGGCTTGCCCACGGGAAAGGTCTGACGACTGCGCTCGACCGACCCGTCGGGCCGCGAGAGCACGCGCATGCCGCGCGAGATGAACCGCGTCGAGCCGTCCGGATCTTGCTCGACCAGCGACGCCGACGCATCCGGCAAGGCCACGATCCGCGCTGGCGTCACCACCTTGAGGGGCGGCGCCACCGAGCCCCTTCCGGTCGCGCCGTCGGCCCCGCCCCCGCCCGAGTGCGCGCACGCCGCGGCGGACAGCACCGAGAGCGCAAACAGGGGGGCCCGGCGGCGGAGCGACATCGCCGGGCGAGCGTAGCAGCAGTCCCGGGTCGGAACACCGCCTTCAGCTCACGCTCGCGGTTCGTCGCGCGCTGCGCTACCTTTCCCGCCCCGCGCCAGGCCGGCGTCCCGGCGCGCGTCTCTTGGAGAAGCGAAGATGAGCATGGTTGTCGCAGTGGTCGGTGCGACCGGCGCGGTCGGTCGCGAGATGCTCCGCACGTTGGAGCGGCGAGAGTTCCCCGCAGAGCGCGTGGTCGCGCTGGCGTCGGCCAAGTCCGCCGGCAACAAGCTGCCCTTCCGTGGTGGCGAGCTGGTGGTCGAAGAGCTGACCCCGAAGTCGTTCGAGGGGGTGAAGATCGCGCTCTTCAGCGCAGGCGCGTCCGTCTCGCGCGAGTACGGGCCCATCGCCGCCGCCGCCGGCGCGGTGGTGATCGACAACTCGAGCGCGTGGCGCATGGACGACGAGGTGCCCCTGGTGGTGCCCGAGGTGAACCCCCAGGCGGTGATGCACCGCAAGAAGGGGATCATCGCCAACCCGAACTGCAGCACCATTCAGCTGGTGGTCGCGCTCAAGCCGTTGCACGACGAGGCGCGCATCCGGCACATCGTGGTCAGCACCTATCAGGCGACCAGCGGCAAGGGTCACGCCGCCGTCGAAGAGCTCGAGGCCCAGCTGGCCGCGGTCGTCGCGGGCAAGCAGCCCGAGCATCAGGTCTTCCCCGGTCAGATGGCGATGAACGTGCTCTCGGACTGGAAGGCCGGCCAGGGCGGCTACAGCGAAGAAGAGCTGAAGATGGTCAACGAGACGCGCAAGATCATGGGGGACGCCGAGATCGGCGTGACGCCCACCTGTGTGCGCGTGCCGGTGGTCACCGGCCACAGCGAGAGCGTCTTCGTGCGCTTCGAGCGCCCGCTCACCGCCGCCCGCGCCCGGGAGCTCCTGGCCAAGGCGCCGGGTGTCGTGCTGGTCGGCGACGCCGAATACGCTCCCGGCAAAGAGCCGCAGCCGCTCCACGCCGCCAACACCGATCCGGTCTACGTGGGCCGCGTGCGCGACGATCTGGCCATGCCCGGCGCGCTCAACCTGTGGGTGGTGGCGGACAACCTGCGCAAGGGCGCCGCGCTCAACGCCGTGCAGATCGCCGAGCTGATCGCATGAGCGACACCCGCCGTCCGACCTCACCCGGGGCCGAAGAGATCCTGGGTCTGTACTTCCCGGTGCTCGACCACGGCTTCGTGTCGCTGGTCGATTACATGGGCACCGACGAGTGCATCGAGCGCGCCGCCCGCGTCAGCTACGGCTACGGCACGCGCAAGGCGCAGCTCACCCGCGGCCTGCTCCGCTACCTGCGCCGTCACCTGCACACCACTCCGACCGAGATGGTCGAGCTGAAGTTCCACTGCTGCATGCCGATGTTCGTGGCAAGGCAATGGATCAGGCACCGGACGGCAAGCGTCAACGAGTACTCGGGTCGCTACTCCCTCATGCCCATGCTGTTCTACACCCCGAGTGAAGAGCAGCTGCAGACCCAGAGCGCGCAGAACAACCAGGGGCGCAGCGGGCAGAGCGTGTCGGCCGAGAAATACGCCGAGGCCACCGCGCGCTGGAACGAGATCCGCCGGCTGTCGCAGTCGGCCTACGAGTGGATGACCAACCAAGAGATGGCGCGCGAGCTGGCGCGCATCGACCTGCCGCTCTCGACCTATACCCAGTGGTACTGGAAGATCGATCTGCACAACCTGCAGCACTTCCTCAAGCTGCGGGTCGACAGCCACGCGCAGTGGGAGATCCAGGAGTACGGCCGGGTGATGGCGGGCATGCTGAAGAAGCTGGCGCCGCACTCGTACGAGGCGTGGGTCGACTATGACGTGTGCGGCTCGCGCATGAGCCGCATGGAGCTCGAGGCGCTGCGCCAGCTGGTGAGCCCGCGGGGCGCCGGGCTCTCGCCGACGGGCGCCACGCTCGAGCAGCCTGCCCTCGAGGCGCTCGGCCTCTCCAAGCGCGAGCAAGACGAGCTGATCGCCAAGCTGGGCCCGGCCGAGAAGCCCGACTTCGAGCTGGACATGACCCAGGCCAAGCCCGCCGAGTACTTCGCCGAGCGCATGAACGCGGCCGTACCCAAAGGCGACGTCACGCTCACGGAGTGATTCGGCTGACGGAGCAACCGCGCCGGGCTCGGCTCCCAACCCTAGCGCTCGCGCCTCCGTCCGTGACCTGCGCTCGTGGGTCGAGGGGTGGCGACCGCCACCCGCGCCCAACTCCCGCCCACCGCTTCAGCAAGGTTCGGAGCCATCGAATCGTCGGCCAAGCGCGGGGTTAGGGCCAGGTGCGGCGCGGCCCATACCCTCATCGCGGGGTGAGATCTCGCGGTTGGAGTTTCCCGTGAGCTCGCAGGAAGCGCTATCTTCGGACGCGACGTCCACCGCCGAGCCTGCAAGATGATTCAGCGCATCTGGGTGAAGAACTTCCGCATGCTCGCGGCCAACCGGGTCGACCTCGGGAAATTCGTCGTGCTGGTCGGAAGAAACGCTTCCGGGAAGAGCACGCTGATGTCCGCCCTCCGCTTCGTCAGCGCCGTGCTCTCGCACGGGGTGGAGGCCGCGGTCGACGTTGCGCTCGACGGCTCCGGCGCGAGCTTTCGAGACCTCTGCTTTCGCGAGGACCAGCCGATCGCGCTCGCCCTCCTGATCAAGCTCGAGGAGGGCAGCTATCGATACGAGCTGGAGGTCGGACCGGACGCGAGCGGCGTGCCCGTGGTGACCCGCGAGAATCTCTTCCTCCTGCCCGAGGACGCTGGCGAGCCGCTAGCAGAGCAGAAGAGCCTGTTCGGCGACGTGGAGCTCGACGAGGTCGTCCACGCCAACGCGCCGCGAGAGTCGCGCTGGCGGAAGATCGTCGGCAAGACTGCCGAGGGGAAAGACTACTTCCGCGACGAGAAGACCGACTGGAACAACCAGTTTCGTTTCGGCCCCACCCGCTCCGCGCTCGGCAACATTCCGGAAGACACCGATCGCTTTCCCGGGGCCATCGCCGTCCGGAATCTCCTTCGGGACGGCGTCAGCATGGTCGAGCTGGACTCTCACAAGCTCCGGATGCCCTCGCCGCCTCGTAGCCCGACGGCGCTCCTGAGCGACGGCTCGAACCTCGCTGTGGCGGCGCGCGCGCTCGAGCAGCGCGACCCCGTCGTCTTCGATCAGTGGGTCGCGCACGTCGCGGACGCGGTGCCCGGGCTCACGTCGATCGACACATGGGAGCGGCCCGAAGACAAGCACGTCGTGCTCCGCGCCCGCTTCGAAGGGACACACGTGGAGCCTGTGCCCTCGTGGCTCCTCTCGGACGGCACGCTCCGCCTCCTCGCCCTCGCGCTCCTCGCGTTCGCGGAAACGGAACGCCAACGCGGAGTCTACCTCGTCGAGGAGCCGGAGAACGGCCTTCACCCCCTCGCGATCCAGTCCGTATTCCAAGCACTCTCGCAGATGAGCGCCACGCAGGTCTTCGTCGCGACGCACTCACCGGTCTTCCTCGCGCAGACCTCGCTCGACCAGGCCCTCGTGTTCAGTCGTGGACCTCTGGGTTTCTCGCAGGTCAGACGTGGCGCCGAGGTCGCCGAGCTTGCCGGGTGGAAGGACCGCGTGTCGCTTGCCGATCTCTTCGCGACCGGAGTCCTCTGATGGAGGATCTCGAGCTCGTCGTGCTCTTCGCTGATGCGGATGCGCAGCGATTCGTCACGAAGCTGATCGAGCGAGGGATCGAGCGACGCTGTCTTCGCCCGATGAAGTGGCGGCAGATTCGCGATCCGATGCACGACCCACGCGTGGCGCGCGACCCGACGGCGGCGCTCTCCCTCTTCCTTCGTCATCCGACGTGCCGCTTCGTGGTCGTCCTGGATCACCACGGCTCTGGGGGCGAGTCACGCTCGAGGGAGAGTCTGGAGTCCGACGTTGCAGACGTCCTCGCGCGTGCGGGCGTCGCAAAAGAGCGCACAGCGGTCATCGTATTCGAGCCGGAGCTCGAGTCCGCGCTCGTACCCGTCTGGGACTTGGTGCTCGAAATCTTGGCGCGAAAGCGCGGCGTGCCCCCCGCGGCGATTCCCCCGGACGAGGGCGACCCGAAGGGTAGCTGGGAGAGGGCGCTCCGCGCCTATCAGCTCAAGTCGGGGTCGGCGCTCTTCGCCGAGTTGGCAACCTCGCTCTCGCTGCCCAGGTTGAAGAACGGCTCGGCCGTCGGACGCCTTGCCGCGTGCCTGCTGCGCTGGTTCGGTGCAGAAGGCGAGGCATGAGCAATCTCGCCGCACATGGTGCACCCCTTGGGCGGAGCTCGAGGCGCTGCGGCAGCTGGTGAGCCCGAGCGGCGGCGGGCTCTCGGCGACGGGCGCCACGCTCGAGCAGCCTGCCCTCGAGGCGCTGGGCCTCTCCAAGCGCGAGCAAGACGAGCTGATCGCCAAGCTGGGCCCGGCCGAGAAGCCCGACTTCGAGCTGGACATGACCCAGGCCAAGCCGCCGACTACTTCGCCGAGCGGATGAACGCCGCGGTGCCCAAGCTCGACGTCACGCCGACGGAGTGATCAGCGGACGGCGGATCGTGGGGCCGGAGGACCGCCCAAGTCGACATGTGCGCGCGACACCCGGCCTGCGTCTTACGGCGTCCTCGCGCACCGAGCCCCGCCGAAGTTGAGGCGATCCGACGGGGCGTTGCTGAAGCGGAAGGAGGAGAGCAGGAGCTGCACCTCGAAGGAGAAGCTGCCGCCCCGATAAACCCGGTAGGAGGCTGAGGGTGGCAGATAGGCACAATTGTCGCAGGAGACCACGTAGGGGCTCACGGACCAGTCCAGGTTCCACTCCCAGACGTTCCCCGCCAGGTCTGACTGCCCGTAGCGGCCGTTGCCCGCTGCAACGGACCCGACCGGCGCGATGTTCGTCACCCCGGTGCACGTGCCAGTGCCGTTGTAGTAACACCCGTACACTGCCAAACTCGCGTTGGCTCCCGGAGCCGTCGAGCCCCACGGGTACGTGCGCTGCTCGTTTCCGCCTGCTGCCGCGTAGTTCCACTCCGCCTCGCTCGGCAAGAAGCCCCCGTCCCAGATGCAGAACGCATGCGCCTGGAACCAGTTGACGCAGGTGATGGGACGCCGCTCCACGGTGCTGTCCCCCGGGCTCGCCGTCCAGGTCCGGAAGGCCGCGCTGCTGCACGCGAGGGACGTGGACCCGTCCCACGTCGCCTTGCTGCCATGCAGGTGGGTGTCCCACGCTTTGTCCCAGCCCGGCTCCTGCGCGGGCGTACCGCTGCTGTTCGAAAGACCGCTCCCACCGTTGAGGTGTGTGTGCTTGCCCGAGCCGGACGCCGGAAGCCAGCCGGCCACCACCGCGTCCACGAACTTCCGGAACCGGCCCACCGTCACCTCGTACTTGTCCAGACGGAAGGCGCTCACCGTCGCCGGGTAACTCGAGTCGTTGCTGCGGTTGAACGTACCGCCGGCCACGGGCAGGCTCGTGCAGCACGACTCATTTGACGACGCGCCGCAGTTCGATGCCAAGCCCTGGCAGCTCGGCGGCACGATCGCACCCCCCGCGCCGCCGGACGCACCACCCGTACCGCCGGTCGCACCGCCGCTGCCGCCGGTCGCACCGCCGCTGCCGCCGGTCGCACCGCCGCTGCCGCCGGTCGCCCCGCCGCTG
>JACPVJ010000009.1 GCA_016191785.1 Myxococcales bacterium
GGGCGAGGCGGGGGCACCCCGCTCGAACGCCGCTCTCGAATTTGTGCTTCCCCCCCAGCCCCACCCGCCAGAGCGCCTAACTGATCGATGACGCGTCGCTTTTCACCACCGGGCCGGCCCGACTACCAATCGGGAGTGGGGCTTGATCCGAGTGGACCCCGCTCACGGCCCGACGGAGAGCCCGTCGAACAGCACGTTCGCCCCGAGCTTGTCGTCCCAGCCCGAGGCGTTGGCGAAGCGAATCGCGTACTCGGGCACGTCGCGCAGCGTGAGCGCCGGATCGGGGAGTGACAGGGCGACGCGATAGACGCCGGCGGGCAGGTTCGCGGGCAACGGCACGCTCGCCTGGAAGGTGTGGGGCCCTGGCTCGAAGCGCCGGGGGTCGACCGAGAGCTTCTGGACGACCCGCGTGGGGCCGTCGAGGACGACGTCCATCTCCGGAGCGGAATAGGGCGGAGCGAAGCCGTCGTTCCTGAGCTTCACGGACACGTTGAGCGCGCACCCCGGCGTGGCCTTCTCGGGAAAAGAGGCAGACTCGAGCACCAGGCGATAGCCGAGGCGGGCCTTCACCGTCTCGTGGCAACCCTCGCTCTTGAAGCGGGCCAGCGCAGCCGGGTGGTAGAGCGCGTTCAAGAACGACCAGTGGAGTTTCTGCATCTCCGGAACTGCGACGGCGCACTTCGTCCGGGCCGGGAAGTCGGCGCAGGTCTCACCGCCCATGGGCACGAAGCGCGTGTCCTGGGCGAGGAGGTTCTTCCACGCGTCGATCTGGCCGGCCGGGTAGGTGCCGACGTCGTCGTCACTCGACAGGAAGCAGTCGTTGTGGTGGCCCACGCGAGCCACGGCCGTGGTGCCGAAGGCTGCCGCCTCGGTGGCCGCCCCGCCGGCGTAGGTTTGCTTGAAGCTCCAGCGCCGCACCAGCACGAAGAGCTGTGGCGGCGCGGCGGCGAGCAAGGCGTCCAGGATGGCCTTCTGAGCCGTCGGACTCTGGTCGAGCTTGTTGGTGCTCGAGTGCCACTCCCCCCAGGGGCCGATGAACCCGGCTTGAAACACCGCGATGACGTCGGCGTGCTGCTGCAGCAGCGGCGCCAGGGTCTGGATGTGCTCGAGGATCCGCGAGAGCTTGGCGTCGTTCGGCGCCGTGAAGTCTTCCCGATAAACGAAGCGCAGGACGACCTTGATCTTCGCCGCGCGCACCCGATCGAGCCCGGCCGAGAGCTTGACCACGAACGAGCTCGGGATGGGCGCGTCGATGTACGGCAAGAGCGACACGCCCGCGTAGGCCAGCGTGCGGCCCGCGGCGCGCACGCCCTTGAAGTCGTCGTTCGACGCGAGCTCGACGACGTCGTACAAGCCTCGGCTCGGGTTCGGCACGTCCACGTTGGCCTCGAGCGCCGAGTAGACGTGGTCGACGGGCGCGCTCGGGCAGGTCGGCGCGTCGCTGGTCGCGTCGCCCGTACTACCACCGAGAGAGAGCCCGGTGCCGGCCGAGCCGTCCATGCCCGAGACCCCGCCCGTCACCGCGCCGCCGGTGCCGCCGGTGCCCCCGCTGCCCGCTCCCGAGCTGTCGTCCCCACAGGACAACGCCAAGAAAAGTCCGAGGCACGACGCGAGCAGCGGACGGCGACCCATGACCACGGAGGGTAGCCCGTCTCTCCCCGTCGCGCTGAGCCGCTGCACGATCGGGCGACGTCGGCGGATCCGAACTGCGAGCTAGCGCAGGACGGGCTCCTGAACCTCGCCCAGGACCTCTTCGTCCGGGCCCAGGATCCTGACGAGCTCCCCGCGGTGCGTGCGCGAGAGATCCCGGGCCTTCTTGATCTGGCCCTTCTTGAAGACCGCGCTCTGGGCGTCGCGGTCCGACGCCTTGAACTTCGCGGCTGCCCCTGCGCTCAAGCGAACGATCTGCATGCTCTGCTCCGGGCGCAGCCTACTCGGTCTCGCCGGAAAACCCTAGCGTCGGAGCGCGCCGTGGGGCGTCCCCTCGAGGTAGCCGGCGGGGCTCTGGACGCCGATCACGGCCCTTTCGTGAAAGTCGTCGATGGTCTTCGCGCCTGCGTAGGTGAGCGCCGACTGCACTCCCGTGATCATGTCCACGACGATGGCGCCGACGCTCTCGTGGCCCTCTCGGATGTAGATGCGCGAGGTGGAGATGCCCTCACGGAAGAACCCCTTCTTCGCGCGCTCGAACGCGTCTTGCTCGGCGGCGCGGTCGCTCACCGCGCGCGCGCTCGCCATCCCGTAGTTCTCCTTGTAGAGCGCGCCGTCTCGGTCCTCTTTGACGTCGCCCGGGCTCTCGTAGGTGCCCGCGAGCGCGGTGCCCACCATGACGCGTGTCGCGCCCGCCGCCAGGTAGAGCGCGGCGTCACGCGGGTGTCGCACGCCGCCGTCGGCCCACACGTGCTTGCCACGCGCCCGCGCCTCGCGCGCACAGACCTGCACCGACGTGAAGGTGGGGCGCCCGGCGCCGGTCTGCATGCGTGTTGTGCACATGGCGCCGGGGCCGACGTTGACCTTGACCACGTCGGCCCCCGCCTCCAAGAGCGCGCGCGTGCCCTCCGCGGTGCAGACGTTGCCCGCGACCACCGGGACACGACCCTTCACCACGTCCGCCACCGCGCGCAGCGTCTCGAGCATGCGCCGCTGGTGTCCGTGGGCCGTGTCCACGACGATCGCCGCGACGCCGAGCTCGACGAGCTGCGCCGCAAGGCCCGCCGATTGACCCGAGATGCCGATGGCCGCCGCCACCATCAGCTCGCCCTTGGGGCCCAGCGCCGGGCGAAGGAGCTCGAGGCGCACGGCGTCGTCGCGCCCGAGAATGCCGGCCAGGCGCCCGTCGGCGTCCAGTACCGGCGCCGCCTTCACGCGCGCCTCTTCCATCCGCAGAAACGCCTCACGGTTCGCGATTCCCACCGGCAACGTGACCGGGCGTTTCGACATGATCGCCGACGCCGGTGTGAACTGATCACGATCGCGGAGGTCCGCGTGCGTGATGATGCCGAGCGGCCGCTGCTCGTCGTCCACCACGACGACGAGATCGTGCGAGCGCTTGCGGATGATGCCCTGCACGTCGCGCAGCGTCGCCCGCGGCGAGACCGAGAGCGCCGTGTCGTAGCGCGGGTCGGCCGAGTGAATGTGCGCCACGATCCGCGCGACAGTGCCGACGTCCATGTCCTGCGGCAGCACGCCGAGCCCGCCGAAGCGGGCCATGGTCTCCGCCATCCGCTTGCCGGTGACGGCGTTCATGTTCGCCGAAACGATCGGGTGCGAGCAGCCGGGGAAGTCGGAGGGCGACAGCTCCGCCTCGAGGCGCGATGTCCCCTCGTACAGGCTGGGATTCAGAAAGACGTCGTCGGTGGAGAGCTCGAGTTGCTCGTCGTGCTCGGGATGGAGGAAGCGCATTCTCCGCAGCGTAGTCCAGGTGGAGAGAAAGACCGCGTGCGCGAATCGCACTCGCCGCGAGCGACGACCTCGTCTGGGGGGGCTACGCGCCGCCGGCCTCGTCGCGGTCTGCCATGGCCGCCGCGAGCGCACGCTCGAGGACCGCGACGAGTGGCCGATCGAGCGGCTTGGCCCGCAGCCGCACCCCGTCCCACCGACCCTCCGCCAGCACCGCCCAGTCCCAGGTGCCGCACGCGCGCGACGAGATCGCGAGCGCGGAGCCAAACCCCGTGTCGATCCGGTAGTCGACCCCCTCGATCTCGAGCTCTACGATGGGGGTCTCGTCGTGGTTGACGCTGGCGGCCGCCGCGGCACGATCTGGCTTGATTTGCATGGGCTGTGTCCTCAAATGCTGAGCATGAGTTCAGTACCACGCTCCCGGCCGGGCGGCAAGGCGAGCTCCCCACGCGGGCACCATCGCCGGCAGGCCGTGGCTCGCCAGTTGACGCGCGAGCGTGCTGACGGAGTGCGGCGCGGCGCCGCTCTCGCTGACGAGGATCACCGCCCGGTGATGGAGGCGTCGTCCTTGGCGCAAGACAGATCGACGGGCACGCCGTCAGCGTCGAGCCCGGGCATCTCCCCGACCGTCCACTCGCCGCGGACGCCCCAGTCGAAAAAGTCCTCACCGGTCGCGTTGCCTCGCGCCGTGTCACCCGGGCTTGCAGGTCCCGCCCATGCAGACCAAGCCGGGGCAGCAGACGATCTGCGACGTCATGCAGTCCTTTCCGGCCGGGATGCACTTCGGCATCCCGAGGCAGAGCGGCGCCAGCGCGGGGTCTTGGGCAATGCAGCCCACGAGCGCGGCGCTGTCCATGTCGCTGGGGTAAGAGCACCCCGGTGTCTCGCTGCACGCGCAGGTCGCGTAATCTGCGATGGCCTTGCAGTCGGTCGGGTTCAGGCATTTCACGGCGAGGGCCTTGCACGGCGAGGCGTCGATGGCCTTGAGGCACTCGCCCCACGGACATTGCAGCACGGCGCCGCCGGTGCCGCCGCCGCCCGTCGACGACCCACCACTGCCGCCGGCGCCGCCACCACCCGTGCCGCCGCCACCCGTGCCGCTCGGGCCTTCGTTGGTGGTCGAGGAAGAGCACGCGAGACCCGTCGCCAGAACAGCCCACGCCAGATAGCGCACCATCGAGGGCACGCTAGCATGCGTTGACCCCCACCGGTCCGCGCCACATGCTCGCCTCGCCGTGCACGTCGTCTACGTGGCCCGAGATCTCTGGGAGGCGCAGCTCTTGCTCGATCAGCTGATCGAGCTGTGGATCAAGGCGCGGATCGACAACGCGCTGAGCCTCGGCGTCTACGGCGAGCTGCCCTATCAAGCCTCGCGCCCGCGGGTGGTGGTCGAGCGCGAGGGCGACGTGGCTCGCGCGCTCAGGGCCGTGCGCGAGTTCGAGGCGCGCCAGCAAGCCAGCGTCGACGGCGTGCGGCTGTGCGCGAGCTGCGGGGACGAGAGCCCCGAGAACTTCGAGCTGTGCTGGAAGTGCGGCGGCGAGCTCGAGCCTCGAGGCTGAGGGGGGCTCAGAGTCCCAAGAGCTTCGCCAGGTAGTACGTCATCGTCTCGCTGGTGCCGCCGCCGATCTTGAGCAGGCGCGCGTCTCGCCAGGCGCGGGCGATGGGGTACTCCTCGATGTATCCCCAGCCGCCATGGAACTGCAGGCAGGTGTCCATCACCTCGGCCACCAGCTCGCCGGCCACGATCTTGGCCATGCTGATCAGCTTCACCGTCTCCATGCTGACGTTGCCTTGGTTCACGTACTTGTCGGTGTTGTACGCATCCACGCACTTGTCGACGAAGGCCTGCGCCATCTCGACCTTGGTGTACATGTTGACGAACTTGTGCTGCCACACCTCGCGCTTGATCAGCGGCTTGCCGAACGCGACGCGCTGCTCGCCATAGGCCCGTGAGAACTCGATGGCGAAGCGCGCACCGGCGATGCCTGACACCGCGCCGATCAGACGCTCGGCCTGGAAGTTCTGCATCAGGTACATGAAGCCCATGTTCTCTTCCCCCAGCCGATAGCGCTCGGGGATGCGCACGTCTTCCAGCCACAGCTCGGCGGTGTCCGAGGCGTGGTTGCCGATCTTCTCGAGCTTCTTGCCGACCTTGAAGCCCTTGGTGTCGGTCGGCAGAAGGAAGAAGGTGCACCCGTGGGCGCCCGACTCGGGGTTGGTCTTGGCCAAGAGCGTGACGAAGCTGGCCCGCGCGCCGTTGGTGATGAAGGTCTTCTGACCGTTCAGCACGTAGTCGCCGCCGTCTTTCTTGGCGACGGTGCGAATGCCCGCGACATCGCTGCCGGCGCCGGGCTCACTCACGCCGATGGCCGCGATGCGATCGCCCGCCAGCGCGGGCTTCAGGAACTCGTCGATCTGCGCGGGGGTGCCCAGATCGGCGATCACCGGCGTCGCCATGTCGGTCTGCACGAGCAGCGCCATGGTCACGCCGGCGCAGCGACCGCGCGGCAGCTCTTGGGCCTTGGCCACGCTGAACCAGTAATCGCCACCCGAACCGCCGCACGCCTCCGAATAGTGCGCGCCCAAGATGCCGAGCTGGCCGGCCTTCTTGAACAGCTCGCTGGGGAAGTCCTTCGCCTTCTCCCAGTCGTCCGAATAGGGCGCGATCTCTCTCTCGGCGAACTGGCGGACGGTCTTGCGGAAGTGCTCGTGCTCTTCGGTGTACGGGTTCCACATGGCGATTCCCTCGGGCAGGCCGGACCACCCCGGCGCGGAATGATTCGTACACGAAATATCTGGCGCCGCAACCCGCCGGACCTTGGACATCCGCTCGCCCTCCTCGTAGCGTGATCTCCGATGATTCCGGCACGCCTCGCGCTCCTGGTCTTGGCTCTGCCCGTCTGCGGCTGCCCCTCGAAAGAGGCCGAAGACCCAAGCCACATCCTGGGGGACTGGACCGAGCACCAGGGCGTCGAGGGCGCCACGGGCGCGCAGGGGAAGGCCGACCCCCGGTCGACCGGGGCGCAGGCCGCGACGGGGGAGCGCGTCGCCACCCGGCTCGAGTGCGAGGCGGCGGCGCGCCGCATCGAAGAGCTGGCCCTGGAGCTGGCGGTCAAAGAGGCGCGCGACCCGGCGGAGCGACGCGAGCTCGAGCAGCGCAAGAAGAGCGTGCTGCAGAGCACCGAGCACGCGGCGCGGGTGAAAGAGGGCGCCGAAGAGTGCCTGTCACGCGACACCACCCGGAGCGAGGCGGCGTGCATCGCCCGCGCGCGAGGCGAGCTCGACGTGGACCGCTGCAGCAAGCAGTGACTCGCGCCGAGTTCTCGGCTAGGCCCTCGGGTCCGCATGACGACCCCGACGGAGCCCGCGCCGATCCACCCGCCCGACCTGCCCGAGCTGACGCTCCGCGCCGTGCTCACCGGCATGGCCCTCGGCGGGGTGCTCTCGATCTGCAACATCTATGCGGGGCTGAAGATCGGCTGGGGAATGAACATGAGCGTGACCGCCGCGCTCCTGGGTTTCGCCATCTGGAAGGCGTTCGAGGTGGGCGGCGCCCGCCAGTTCTCGATCCTCGAGAACAACCTCAACCAGACCGCCGCATCGTCCGCCGCGGCCGTGTCGTCGGCGGGACTGGTCGCGCCCATCCCTGCGCTGACCATCATGACGGGGTTCCAGTACACCTGGCAGCTGCTGGCGGTGTGGACCGGCAGCGTGATGCTGGTGGGGATCGTCGCGGGCATCGGGCTACGTCGCCAGCTCTTGGTGGTGGACAAGCTGCCGTTCCCGGGTGGCATGGCCTCGGCCGAAACGCTGAAGCAGATGTACGCCAAGGGCAGAGAGGCCATGTCGCGCGTGCGCATGCTCGGCGTCGGCGCGGTGATCGCCAGCGTGGCTGCCTTGGTGGTCGAGTATGCCAAGGTGCCCAAGTGGGCGCCGCCCCTCTCGTGGCCCGCGGGGGCTCCCGTCGCGGCCAAGGGGATCAGCAAGATCTCGCTCACCAACCTGGGCTTCGCGCTCGATCCCTCGCCGCTCATGGCGGCGGTGGGCGTGCTGGTGGGCTTCCGGGCCGCCGCGTCGCTGTTCCTCGGCTCGGTGATCGCCTACGGCGTGCTCGGGCCCTACGTGCTGGAGCACGGGTGGGCCCTGCCCACGGCGAAGATCGCCGACAAGCCGTGGTACACGCCGCTGCTCAGTTGGCTGCTCTGGCCGGGCGTCGCGATGATGGTCAGCTCGTCGCTCACGTCGCTGGCGTTCTCGTGGCGATCGATGCTGCGCGCGCTCTTGCCGAGCTCGAGGCGTGCGCAGGCCAGCGACGAGACGCTCCCCGAGGGCTCACGGCTCCGCGACGTCGTCCCGATGAAGTGGTTCCTCGGCGCCATCGTGGTGGTGACGGTCATCGCCACGGTCACCCAGGTCTCGTACTTCTCCATCGCGTGGTGGACGGCGATCTTGGGCGTCTTGCTCACCTTCGTGCTGGCCGTGGTCACCGGGCGGGTGACCGGTGAGACCAACGTCACGCCGGTCGGTGCCATGGGCAAGGTCACCCAGCTGATGTTCGGGTTGATCCAGCCCGGCAACGTGGCCGCGAACTTGATGAGCGCCAACGTCACCGGCGGCGCGGCCTCCCAGACCGGCGACCTGCTCCACGATCTGAAGACCGGGCTCCTCTTGGGCGCGTCGCCCCGCCGTCAGGTGATCGCCCAGTGCTTCGGCACGCTCAGCGGCGCGATGGTGGGCTCGGCGGCGTACCTGGTGCTGGTGCGCGACGCGAAGGCGATGCTGCTCACGGACGAGTGGCCCGCCCCCGCGGTGGCGTCGTGGAAGGCCGTGGCCGAGCTGTTCGCCAAGGGCCTGGCGGCGATGCCGCCCGGCGCGTTGACCGCGATGTACATCGGCGGAGCCGCGGGCATCGTGCTCGCGATCTTGGAGAAGAAGCTCCCCGGGCGCCTGGCCAAGTGGGTCCCAAGCCCGTCGAGCCTGGGACTGGGTTTCGTCATCCCGGCCTATCAAGGGTTCTCGATGCTGCTCGGCGCCACCCTCGCGCTCTTCGTGCAGAAGAAGAACAAGGACTGGGCCGACCGCTTCTTGATCGTGCTGGCCAGCGGGTTCATCGCCGGCGAGAGCCTGACCGGCGTGGGCATCGCGCTGCACAAGATGCTCTTCGCGCACTGAGCTCGGGGCAACGCCGTCCCCTGCACGTTTCGGCCGCCACACGGTCAAACCGTGCGGGGCAACGCGGTGACCCTCGCGACTTGGCCAACTCGCGGGCGAAGCTCGTGCGGGCCACTCGGTCAAGGCTTGGTGGCCGTGACCGAGTACTCGGTGGTGTGCTTGTCCATGCACCAGCCGCCCACCTCTTTGGCCGTGCCGGTCGCGGTGTTTCCAGAGAACACCACCGCGATGCTCCAGTCCTGACACTGTTGCTCGCCCGAGTGGCACCACGAGAGCGAGTACCCCACCGTGACGGTACAGCTCGCGGCGTCGAGGGTCCCGCTCGCCACGATCACCGCGGGGCCAGCGTCGGCGCCGGCGTCGGCCCCGCCATCGGGCCCGGGCGTGCAGGTGTCCTTGGGCACCTCGCGGTCGAGGAAGGTCACCTCGTAGGCGCCGCTGCCAGCGTCGGGCGACGCCACGATCTTCACGTGGTCCACTTGGGGCGATCCGGCGTCGGTGCCAAAGGTCCACGTCCAATCGCCTTCGGGCGCGCAGGGCCCGGCTTCAACCAGCACGTCGGCACCCGAGTCGGCACCCGAGTCGGCGTCAGCCTGGGTATCGGTGCCCCCGCACGCTGCCATCAGTGCACACAAGATCAGAGACGCTCGCATGCCGGTCGCTCTGCAAACGCCAGACCACCGCCTTGGCACAGGCTGACACATCGGCCCACGCTCACTCCGCGGCGCGCTGGGTGAGGTCGATGCTCACCACCGAGGTGGCAGCCATCTCGAGCGGGGGCTTCTTCCGAACCGGGTGCGCCTCGTAGAAACTGGCGGCGTCGGCCTCGGTCCACGGCTCGAGGGGGACCTTGGCGAGCTCGTCGGCCAGCGCGCGCGCCGAGGCGGGGCGCCCTTCGGGCGTCTTGGCCAAGCACGCGAGCACGATTCGCTCGAGCTCCGGGGGCACCGGGCGACCGAGCTTCACCGACGGCGCCACCGGCGCTTGGTGAATGTGCTGGCTGCACACCTCGACCACGCTCTGCCCGTCGAAGGGCGGAGCGCCGGTCAAGAGGAAGTAGGCGACCGATCCGAGGGCATAGAGGTCGGCGCTGGGCCCCACCGCCTCGGGCGCCGTGATGGCCTCGGGCGCCATGTACAGCGGCGTGCCGATGATGGTCGCGACCGTGCTCGACGCGACGTCGGTGTTGGTGATGTCCTTGACCAGCCCGAAGTCGAACACCTTCACCGTGTCGCGAATGCCGCCGCGCTCGCACAGCACGATGTTGGCGGGCTTGACGTCGCGGTGAACCAGGCCCACCGAGTGCGCCTCGGCCAGCGCGCCAGCGACCTGTTTGGCGATGTGGATCACGCGGCGGGGGTCCTGAGGGCCGCTCTGGTCGACCAGCTCTTGAAGGTCGACCCCGTCGAGGTACTCCATGGCGTAGTAGAAGACGCCGTCGGGCGTGCGCCCATAGTCGTAGATCGAGACCGTGTTGGGGTGGGTCAGGCTGCTGGTGTGCTGCACCTCGCGCTCGAAGCGGGCGATGGCCCTTGCGCCGACCTTCTCCATCGGCAAGAGCTTGATGGCCGTCGGGCGCCGCAAGAGCGCGTGGCGCGCGCGGTAGACCGTGCCCATGCCGCCTTCGCCGATCTTCTCGCCCAGCAGATATTGGCCCAGTCGCCGCGCCTCGGCGGCGTTGCGTCGCAACCCATAGATGATGCGCGAAGTCAGTGTGGAAACCACGATGATGGTCAGCGACCACAGGATCGCGTTGACGTGCGCCTGGAAGATCCAGAGCCGCGGCAGGGTGGCGCCGACCACCCACCCGACGACCGCTGCCGGGACCGCGCCCAGCGTCGTGACCACCAGCGTCTGCAGCGGCGTGCTGGGGATCAGCACGGCGCGCAGGGTCAGGACCACCATCGTGATCAACAAGATCGTCATGTCGACGCGACCTTGCCTTCGGGCAAAATCAGAGAGGACCATCCCGGCATAGGCGGTCAGGATCGACAGGGTGAGCGTCAGGTCGGCGGCCACCAGCGTCACCAGCCGAGGGCGCCCGCGGCGCAAGAGCGCCCAGAACGAGAGCCCCACTGCCACCGCACCCGCATGCAAGCGATTGCCGGTGCTGCGCACGAACTCCGGCAGCGTGTACTCGGGGACGATCGCCAGCCCGACGCTGTTCCCCACCACGAAGAAGCCGAGCCCCACCAGCGCCCCCACCAGCGCGAACAACCCGACCCGCTCTTGCAAGAACGAGTGCTCGTCGGTCGACTCGCCAGAGTCGCTTCCGAAGCGCAGCGCGCCGAGCAGCGTGGGTCGAGGAGTGACAGCCATGGGACTCAGGGTCGGGACAGTGTGAGCCGCGTGCGAGATCGGAGCACCATCCCGTCGAGCGGTTTCTTGCCCGGCAGGACCACGGTGACCACCGCGCCACCCCCGTCCCGATTGGCGAGGCTCAGGCTACCACCGTGGGCGTCGACGATCTCGCGGCAGATGGTCAGCCCGATCCCCGAGCCCTTCTCCTTGGTGGTGTAGAGCGGCAAGAGCGCGCTCTCGAGGGCCTCGCGCGATAGTCCTCGGCCGCGGTCGGCGACCTCGAGGCGGGTGCACCCGTCGTCGTCGACCCGAGCCGAGAGGGCGACGTCGGCGGGCGCACTGCCCGCCTCGATGGCGTTCTTGATCAGGTTGATCAAGACCTGCTCGATCTGCGCGGCGTCGAAGTGCCCCTCGAGCGCGGGCGCCTGGGGCAGCGCCACCCCGGGGAACAGGCTGCGCAGGTGCTCGATCAGCGGCTCGAGGCCGACGTCGGCCCGGCGCGGCAGCGGCAAGCGCGCGAGACCGGCGTACCCGCTCAAGAAGGCCTGCAGGTGGCGCGCGCGCTCTTCGATGGTGTCGAGGGCCTGGGCGAGCTTTGACCGGTGCTCGGGCTTGTCGAGCATCAACCGCGCCGTGCTGACCAGCGACGTGATGGGCGCCAGCGAGTTGTTGACCTCGTGGCTGACCACGCGCACGACCGTCTTGAGCGTGTCGACCTCGCGCCGCGAGACCTCTTTCGTGAGCAGCTTCACGATCAGCATGGTGTGCGGCTCCCCGCGCATGCCGACCGTGCAGCGGCAGACGTGGTAGGTTTCGCGTCGGCCCTCGACCTCGACGGTGAACAGCCGCTCGGTCTCACCAGAGAGCGCCTCGCGCAACGCTTCGGGCGCCACCGCCAGCATGCGCAAGAAGTTCTTGCCCTCGGGCGCGGTGCCCTCGAAGAACAGGTCCCGCGCAGCGGGGTTGGCGTAGCGAATGTCGCCGCTTTCGCCGAAGAGCACGATGGCGTCGGGGTTGCTGTCCGCCGCCAGCTTGGCGATGGCCTCGTGCTCTTTGGCGCCGCTCCGCAGCTGCTCGAGCTCGGCGGCGCAGGCCCGACACCGCACCGCCTCGCGGTAGAGCGCCGCCGCCAGCGCGCCCACCGCCAGCGTCAGGGCAATCACGAGCCAGGCCGCGGTGCTCATGCCGGCCGGGAGGATAGGCTGGGGGGGGCCTGGGCTTCCAGCGCGAGCTCGCCGAGGTCGCGCTCGCGCTCGGCGGCGGCTTCGGTGCGCTGGACCCGCCGCCTGAGCCAGACCGAGAGGTCGTCGAGCAGGGAATAGGCGACGGGGGTGGCCAAGAGCGTGAGCAACAGCGACAGCACTTGCCCGCCCACGATCACGCCAGCGGTGGCCTGGTTCATGCCCGCGCCGATGCCGGACGAGAACGCCAGCGGCAGCATGCCGGCTACGAACGCCAAGGTCGTCATCAGAATCGGGCGCAGGCGGTCGCGGTTCGCCGTCAGGATGGCGTCCAGCCTGTCTTTGCCCGCTCTGCGCAGCTGATTGGTGTGGTCGATCTGCAAGATCGAGTTCTTCTTCACCACGCCGAACAACACGAGCAGGCCGAGCATCGAGTAGATGTCCAGCGCCTGCCGGAACAGCAAGAGCGACACCAGCGCAAAGGGCAGCGTCAGAGGCAGCGCCAAGAGGATGGTGAGGGGGTGCAGCCACGACTCGAACTGGGCCGCCAGCACCAGGTACATGAAGACGAACGAAAGCAGGAAGGCCATGGCGAAGCCCTGCCCCGTCCGCCGCATCTCGCGGGACTGACCCGCGGCGGACGCTCGGTACTCGGGCGGCAACTCGAGCGCCGCGATCTCTTTCTCGACCGCGGCCATCACCTCGCTCTGGGCGGCGCCGGGGGCCAGGTTCGCCAGGAACATGATCTGCCGCTTGCGACCCAGGCGCGTGATGCTGGCCGGCCCCGACCCTTGGCTGCTCTGGACCACGTCGAGCAACGGCACGCTGCCGAGCTTCTGCGAGGGCACGCTGAGCTGCGAGAGCCCCTCCAGGTCGGCGCGCTGCGGGGGGGCGCCGCGCAAGAACACCGCGTAGGTCTGGCCGTTCTCCTCGTAGCTCGAGACCTCGAGCCCACCGACGAACAGGCGGAGCGTGGCCGCCACATCGGCGACGTTCACGCCCAGATCTGCCGCCTTGCCGCGATCGATGCCGAACGACAGCTCGGGCTTGCCCCCCACGTGCGTGCTGGCCACGTCCACCGCGCCCGGGATCTGCTTCACCCGCGCCACCAGCTGGTTCGAGTAGCGCTCGAGCTCGCCCAGATCGGGGCCGCTGATCTCGTATTGAATCGCCGCCCAAGCTCCGCCGCCGGCGAACATCGGCACGTCCGACACGTCGATGCGCAGCTCTTTTGGTTGATTGGGAACGACCTCGCGTCGCGCCCGCGCCATGATCTCGTCCTGGCTCTGGGACCGGGTCTCGGGGTCCGAGAGCTTGACGAACACCTTGGCCAGGTTCGGGGTGCGATCGTTCGAATCGCCGATGGTCACCACGGTGCTGGTCACGTGGGGCATCCCGCGGACCTGGCGCGCGATGCGCTCGGCGGTCAGCGCCGTGGCCTCCAGGCTCTGACCTTCCGGGGCGCGCACGTTGATCTCGAACTGTGCGTCGTCGCTGCGCGGCAAGAAGCCCTTCGGCACCTTGGCCACCAGCGGAACGGTGGCGCCCAAGGTCAGCACCGAGGCCACGACCACCACCCATCGATGCCGCATCACCCAGCCCAAGAGGGTCACGTACGTGCGCTCGATGGGCGCGTAGAACGCGTCGACCAGCCGCTCGAGCGCGGGCTTCTTCGCGCTTCCGTCGGCGTGGGGCCGCGCCCGACGGAGCCAGCGCGACGACAACATGGGCGTGAGCGTGAAGCTGACCAGCATGCTGACCAAGATCGAGAACGCCATGGTCATGCCGAAGCTCTTCAAGAACCGGCCGACGATGCCGCTCATGAACGCCACCGGCAAGAACACCGCCACCAGCGAGAGCGTCGTGGCGAGCACCGCCAGCGCGATCTCTTTGGTGGCCACCACCGCCGCCTTCACCGGCGAGAGCTGCCGCTCTTCGATGTGTCGGTGGATGTTCTCGAGCACCACGATGGCATCGTCGATCACGATGCCCACCGCCAGCGCCAGCGCGAGCAGCGTGATGGTATCGAGGGAGAAGCCCTGCCACTGCATCAGCGCGAAGGTGCCCACGATCGACACCGGGATGGCCAGGGCGGCGATCACCGTGCTGCGCACGCTGCCCAGGAAGATCAGCACCACGGCCCCGGCGAAGAGCGCGCCCAAGACCAGGTGCTCTTTGACCGCGCCCACGCTGGCGCGAATCGTCGCGGTGTTGTCACGAATGACCTCGAGGCCGTAGCCGGCAGGCAACGCAGGCTGGATCTCGGACAGGCGCGCGCGCAGCTCGTCGACCATGGCCACGCTGTTCTCCCCCGATTGCTTGCGGATCGAGAGGACCACGGCCGGCTTGCCGTCACGCAGCGCCACGGTCTCGGCCCGCTCGGCGCCGTCCTCGACCCTGGCCACGTCGCCCACCGTCACGCGCTGCCCGCCGTGGTCGCGGACCGCCAGCTCGGCGATCTCGTGGGGGCTCTGCACCCGGCCGCGCACGCGAAGCACGGCCTGATCGGGGCCGGACTCGAGTCGACCGCCGGGCACGGTCAGGTTCGACCCGGCGATCGCCCGCTGGACGTCCACCGCGGTCAGGCCGTGGGCGCGCAAGCGCTCGGCGTCGAGCGCCACGTTGACCTGACGCTTCGTGCCACCCAGCACGCTCACCTGCCCCACGCCAGTCACGCTCTCGATGCGCCGGCGCACCACTTTGTCCGCGACCTCGGTGATCTCGCCCAGCGGCGCGTCGGCGTTGACGGCGACGAACAGCACCGGCGTCGACTCTGCGTCGAACTTCATCACCGCCGGCGGCTCGACCCCGGTGGGCAGCGCGCCCATCGCCGCGTTGACCTTCTCGCGCACCTCTTGGGCGCCGATGTTCACGTCTTTCTCCAGCGCGAACTGCACCACCACCTGCGACACGCCCTCGCTCGAGACCGAGCGCAGCTCGTCGATGCCGCTGATGGTGTTCACCGCTTCTTCGATCTTGTCGCTGACCTCGGTCTCGATCTCGCCCGGCGATGCCCCGGGCAAGCGCGTGACCACCACCACCGTGGGGAAATCCACCTTCGGAAAGCGGTCCACGCCCAGCTGGACGTAACCGGCGATGCCCAGCACCGCGATGACCAAGACGATGACGGTGGCGAACACCGGTCGTCGCACGCTGACGTTCGAGAGCCACTGCATCGCTTCCTCCTCACTTCACCCGTGCGCCGTCGACCACGGCGGCCGTGGGCTTCACGACCACGCGCTCGCCGGCCCGCAGGCCCTTGAGCACCGCGACCCGGTCGCCCTCGGGCTCGCCCAGCTGAACCACGCGCTCGTGCACCACGCCGTCGACCACCACGAACACCCGTGGGCTCTCGCGGGTGCCCGCGACGGCCGACCGCGGCACCGCCGCAAACCGCTGCTCGCCCACCGGCAGGCGTGCGGTCGCGAACATGCCCGGCAAGAGGCGCGGGTCGTCGGAGGCGACCAAGGCTTCGATCGTCAGGTTGCGGCTCCTCGCGTCGATCACCGGCCCGACGAAGCGCACGGTGGCCCGGAAGCGCTCGGCAGGGAGCGGCGCCACGCTGAACGCAATCACTTGATCGCGCGCGACCTTGGCCACCGCCGCCTCGGGCACCGAGAGCTCGACCCTGAGCGGGTCGCGCTGCACCAGCACCACCACCGGCCGCCCGGGCGCCACGAAGTCGCCCTTCGACACCGAGCGCGCGACCACCACCCCCGCGAATGGCGCCACGATACGCCCGTCGCCGACCTGTTTGCCGGCGCGAGCCGCGCGAGCCGCAGCCGCTCGAGTCGACGCCGCGCTGGCCTCGCAGGCCGCCTTCTGACGATCGAACTCCGAGCGACTGATCACCCTCTGCGCGAGTAGCTTTTCCGAGCGCTCGCACTCGAGCCTTTGGTGCTGCTCCCCGGTGCGAGCGGCGGCCAGCGCCGCGCTCGCTTCGGCAGCACCGAGCGCGCTGTCGCGCGTGTCCAGGCGTACCAGGAGCTCACCCTGCTTCACCACGTCGCCCCGCTCGACGCGCGCCTCGAGCACCTTGCCCGCGGTGTCGGCGGCAACCTCGGCGCGCTGGTTCGCGACCACCGAGCCGCTGAGCAAAGTGGTCTTGGGAAAGATCTGCTCGGTGACCTCGACGGTGGTCACCGTCACGGCCGCGGCGCTCGGAACCGGAGACGGGGCGGCCTCGGCCCGGGCGCAGGCCGCGGCGCCGAGCAGCGTCGCGATCGAGATCAGGCGTCCAGAGGTGTTCATGCCGACGTGCCCGTGCATGCCGCGGGCCAGCCGGTTTCTTCGAGAAAGAGCGGTCTGTCCGCCGCCGGCGCAGGACGACCGTCCGCCATCCGGACAGCTGTCCGCCCCGTAGGGCAGGCGTTCTGCGGTGAACCGACTGGCACGGCGCGTGAAGAGCTCGGCGTTCGATGAAGCCGAACTGGATCCTGCCCCTCGCCCTCCTCGCCACGCCCTCCGTCGCTCGAGCCGCGTCGACCTTCGAGCAAGACGTGGCCAGCGAGGTCGCCGTGCCCGGAGGGCTGACTGCGCGCGCGGTGGCGCGCCGCGCATCGACGACCAGCCACGACGTCAGCGCACGACGGGCGGAGCTCGAAGCCGCCGCGGCCGGCGTGGATCGAGCGGTCGCGGCCTACCTGCCGCGAGTCACGCTCTCGGGTCGCTACACGCGGCTGTCGGACCCTGGCGACTCCGACGCCGGGAACATCGTGGTCGCTCCCGGATCGCCAGCAGGGCCGCTGCCGCCCGGCGCGCCGCTGGTCAACGCTCCGCTCGGCTTTCCGGTGCTGAAGAACCAGTGGTCGTTCCAAGCCAGCCTGGGCGTCCCGCTCTCGGACTACTTCACGCGCCTGGGGAGCATTCACCAGGGCGCGCGCCAGAGCCATGACGCCAGCGAGCAGGCGGTCCTGGCCAGCGAGCGCGCCGCCCGCGCGGAGGCCGCCATCGCGTATTTCAGCTGGGTCCGCGCCAGGTTGTCCGTTCTGGTCGCGACCCGCGCCCTCGAGCAAACCAGGGCGCATCTGGCCGACGCGAAGGTCGCCGAAGAGGTCGGGACGGCGTCACACGCCGACGTGCTGCGAGTGAAGTCCCAGGTGGCCAAGGCCGAGCTGCTGGTCGCGAGCGCCAAGAACCTGAGCAGCGTCAGCGAAGAGCAGCTGCGGGTGCTGCTCGGGGATCCCGCCGACACCCGCTACCGCATCGGCGAGGATCCTCGCGCTCTTCCCCCGACCCTCGCGAGCGCGAGCGCACGCTCGCTCTGGACGCGGGCGCTCGCGCGCCGCCCCGAGCTGGCCGCGCTCCGATCTGCCGCAGCCGCAAGGCAGAGCGCCGCCCGCGCCGAGCGCGCGGCTTATCTGCCCCGGCTCGACGGGTTCGCGAACTACTACTATCAGAACCCGAACACCCGGGCCTTCCCCCAGCGCGATCGCTTCCAGTCGAGCTGGGACGCGGGGCTCTTGGCCACGTGGGTGGTGAGTGATCTCCCAGGCGCACGGGCCGCAGCGCGAAGCGAGGAAGCGCGGGCTCTCGCCCTGGACAGAGAGCGCAGAGCCCTCGAGAACCGGGTGCGCCTCGAGGTGACCCAGGCCCGCCAGAACGTGCTGGAGGCCGACGCCGCCCTCACGACCACCGCCGAGGGTCTCTCGGCCGCCGAAGAAGCCCACCGCGCGCGACGCATTGCGTTCCAGAACGGCAAGGCCACCAGCACCGAGCTGCTCGACGCGGAGACCGATCTCACGCGGGCGCGCTTCGACGCGCTGGGGGCCCGCATCGACGCCCGGATCGCCCGCGTGCGGCTGGCCTTCGCCGTCGGCGACGATCTCGACCGGTGAGCGCCATGGTAGAACGGACTCGGATGAAGGTCCTCGTCGTCGACGACCAGGAGCCAGTGCGCCTCGCGCTCTCGATGCTGTTCGAGCTCCACGGCTTGGGGGTGGTCACCGCGACCACGCCCGCCGAGGCCCTGCGCGCTGTGCGCGAAGCCGACATCGGTGTGGTCGTTCAAGACATGAACTTCTCGCAGAACACCAGCAGTGGCGACGAAGGCATCGCGCTCTTCCGTGAGATCCACCAGTTGGACGCCGCGCTCCCGGTCGTGCTCATGACCGCGTGGTCGTCCCTCGAGACGGCGGTTCAGCTGGTGAAAGAGGGGGCCGCGGACTACGTGGCCAAGCCGTGGGACGACACCAAGCTGGTGGTGACGGTCCAGAACCTGCTCGGACTGCGCGCCGCGCGCGACGAGAACGCACGGCTGAAGCGGCAGGCCGACCGACAGCGCGCCGAGCTGGCCGCACGCTACGACCTGTGCGGCCTGGTGTACGCCAGCGCCAGCATGCACGCGGTGGCGTCGTTGGCCACGCAGGTCGCCCGAGCCGACGTACCGGTGTTGATCACGGGCCCGAGCGGCTGCGGCAAAGAGAAGCTGGCCGAGATCGTCCACGCCAACTCGCCGCGTCGCGACCGCCCGCTGGTCAAGGTCAACGCCGGCGCCATCCCCGAGAACCTGGTCGAGGCCGAGCTGTTCGGCGCCGAGGCAGGCGCCTTCACGGGCGCCACCAAGGCTCGGGGTGGCTTCTTCGAAGCGGCCCACGGCGGCACGCTGTTCTTGGACGAGATCGGCACGCTCGCGCTCCAGAGCCAGACCAAGCTCTTGCGCGTGCTCCAAAACGGAGAGATCCAGCGCGTGGGCTCGAGCTCGCCGCGCAAGGTGGACGTGCGGGTGATCAGCGCGACCAACAGCAGCCTCACCCAGGCGATCGCTGCCGGGTCGTTCCGCGAGGACCTCTACTTCCGGCTCAACGTGATCGAGCTCCGCGTCCCGCCGCTCGGCGAGCGCAGCGACGACGTGCAGCTCTTGGCGGAACACTTCGTACAGCTCCACCACGGCTCGGGTCTGCCCCTCTCGGACGACGCCTTGGCCGCCCTCGAGTCCCACGATTTCTCGGGCAACGTGCGGGAGCTCGAGAACCGCGTGAAGCGCGCGCTGCTGGTGCACACGGGGCCGGTGATCACCGCCGCCGATCTCGATCTGTCGTCGCGGCCCCGAGACTCGGTCGCCGGCTCCGCCGCCCCGGGGCTCGCCTCCGATCCGCTCGCCGACGCCGAGCGCAAGGTGATCGAGAGCGCGCTGCTCGAGGCCAAGGGCGTGGTGAGCAAGGCGGCCGCCGAGCTGGGTCTCAGCCGACAGGGGCTCTATCGCCGCATGGAGCGGTTGGGCATCGGGCTCGAACGACGGCTGAAGGGCTAGGCGGGCCGACGGCGCGCGCTCGTGACGCGGGCGCCGGTCCGCATTGAACTCCGCCCGCGCGGGGTCGGCCTTTGGCCGACGTTGAATCGGGCCCGCTGGGCGTCGGCCCATGGCCCGCATCGGAATCCGCCCGCAGGGGGGCGGCCCATGGACCACGTTGCAACCCGCCCGCATTGGGGGCGGCCCAGGGACCACATTGAAACCCGCCCGCATGGGGGCTGCCCATGGCCCGCGTTTGCTCGCATTCGCGAGCACGACTCCACTCTCAGGGGCCCGACAGCCGCGAATCGTTCGCCCAGCGCGCATTCTCCGCCGATGTGGCGGACGGGTGCCGCTGAGGCGGCCGAAGTGCGCGCCTGGCGAGCAACCCGGGGGTGCGTCGGCGCCGCATGCTGGCGGGACATGACGCTGGCTCCAGCAATTGGCGGCTCGCCTCGAACGGCGTTCGCCGAATTGTTCGGCGCATGCGCAGATCGTGCCCGTCAGCGAGCGGCCGGCGGCTGACGGGGGCGAACTGCTCGCTGTGGGAGCAAATGATGGGCGTGAAGCCGTGAACGGCCCTGAAAGGCTCGCGGCGACGCGCAATCCGGGTCGATGTGATCACCCCGCGCGCTGGCGTTGAGAGAGGGGGCGAGACGTCGGGGGCTCTCCGCGGGCCTGGGTCTCAGGCTTTCCGCGCTCGATCGACCGCCTCGACGAAGCGCACCAGCTCTTCGTCCGTGGTGTAATAGTGAGGGCTGGCGCGGATGCCGCAGCGCGGGCGATAGTCGTGCAGCATGTCCTGGGCCAAGAGCGCCTTGCTGACCACGTCCGCGCCGTCGAAGTCGAAGCAGATGGTGCCGCCCCGCTCCGCGTCCTTCTCGGGCGTGTTTACCTTGAAGCCACGCTCGCGCACCAGCTCACGGAGCAGCGCGGTCTGCCGGAGTGACTTCTTGCGGATGCTCTCGACGCCGGCCTCCACGAGCAGCTCCCAGCCGGCTTTCGCGCTGTACAGCGCCGGGATCGCTGGCGTGCCGCCGAAGAGCCGCCAGCGGTTGTCTGCGTAGGTGACGGGACCGGGCTCGAACGCGAACGGGCGGGCGTGGCCGAACCAGCCGGTGTTGGCCGGGCGCAGCGTCTCACGCAGCTTGGGGTTCACGTACCAATAGGCGCACCCGGGCCCGCCCGAGGCCCACTTCACGCTGCCGCCGCACGCCATGTCGACGTCCCAGTCGTGCAGGGCCAGCGGGATGGTGCCCGCGCTCTGGTAGGTGTCGAGCACCACCAGCGCCCCGACCGCGTGTGCTTTGCTCACGATCGCGCGGACGTCCTTCACGCCGCTCGACCGAAACATGACGTGACTCACGGGCACCAGCAGCGTGCGCTCGTCGATGGCCGCAAGCAGCGCTTCCATCGGGGCGTTGACTCCGTCGCTCGGGACGACCACGACGTCGGCGCCTCGGCGGCGTTGCTCTTGCCACACGTAGTCCACCGTCGAGAAGTTCATGTCGGTGTACACGACCCGGTTGCGCGGCGCGGTGAAGTCGAAGCACGACGCGATCATCGCCTGCACGGTCGACACGTTCTGGTTCACCGCCACCGTGCCTGCAGGCACGCCCAGCACCTGGGCGATCAGGTCCCCCACCGTCTCGGCCATCGGCAGCCAGTGCTTGCTCCAGGCCTCGATCGAGTCGTCTTCCCACTGATCCAGGAAGGCACCCACGTGATCCCGCGCTCGCCGGGGCATGGCACCCAGCGAGTGACTGATCAGGTGCGTCTTCTTGGCGAGGGTCGGGAACTGGCTGCGGAGCGAGAGCAGGCGCGCTTCGTCGGACATGGCGCGCGGAAGTGTAACGCCCTCAGGCTCGGCTGCGCGCCAAGATCTCGCTCGCGCTGGGCTCTGCCGGCAAACCCGCGAGCAGCAGGTCCGCCGGGCACCGGCCTGCTTCGACCAGCTGCGACAGCTTGCCGAGGTGCACGCTCTCGTCTTTGCCCTGGTCACTGAGGCGGGCGCGCGCCTCGAGGCCAGCCCGGGCGATGTCGAGGAGCTCGACGGCGAGGTCGCGCGCGCGGCGCGAGCCGATGCTCGCCTCGAGGCCCGAGCGCACCAGCGCGGGTCGCGCGGCGCTGACCTCGGCAAAGTCGAAGGTGGCGGCGAAGGCGGCGGTCCGAGCGAGCGCTGCGTCGTCGTACAAGAGCCCGGTGTAGAGGGCCGGCACCGCGCACGCCAGATCCGTGGGGAGCGAGTCGCACGGGCGCACCTCGAAGGTGCTCTTGATGCGGGCCTCGGGGAAGAGGGTGTTCACGTGGAGCTTCCAATCGGCAAACGTCGCACGGTGGCCCTCGAAGCCGTTTTGCATGAAGTCGCGGAAGGTCTGGCCGGTGTTCGCCACGACCTGACCGTCACGCTTGAACAAGAACATCCCGGCGTCGAGCGCCCACTCGACGTAGTCGCGGTAGCGAAGCTCGGGCTTCTTCCACAGCGCTGGGACGAGCCCCGAGCGGCTGGGGTCCATGTTCAGCCAGACCTCCCCGCGCACGCTCTTCATGCCGGCGAGTCGACCCTCTTTGAACGGCGAGTTCGCCGTCATGGCGTTGATCAGCGGCGCCAGCACCAGACACACCCGAAGCTTCTCCATGGCGTCCGCCTCGCTGCAAAAGTCGAGGTTGGCTTGCACCGTGGCGGTGCGCCGCATCATGTCGTGGGCGCCCGCGCCCCGGGTCGGCAGGTAGCGCTCCATGATGCCGTAGCGCTGCTTCGGCACCCACGTCAGCTGGTCTTGGCGGGCCGTGGGGTGAAAGCCCACGCCGAGCCAGACCAGGCCCATCTCGGCGCTGATGCTCTCGAGCTCGGACATGTGACCGTGGAGCTCGGTGCAGATCTGGTGGATGTTCTCGCACGGCGCGCCGGACAGCTCGAGCTGTGAGCCGGGCTCGAGGGTGATGGACCCCTGCCCGCGCTCCAGCGAGATCACCGGGCCACCCGGCGTCTCGCTCCGCGGAGCCCAGCCGTGCCGCTCGGAAAGCGCCTCGAGCACGCTCAAGACGCCGAGCTCTCCGTCGTAGGCCAGCGGCCGCCCGTCGGCCGCGCGGACGCCGAACTTCTCGACCTCGATGCCGATGCGATAGGCCGCCCGCGGCTTTTCGACCGAGCGGAATACCTCTTCCAACTCGTCCAGCTCGCGGACGGGTCGTGCGGCGGACGGGTCTTGGTCGCTCTGCCCCATGGCTCGAATACGGCTTATCGCACGTCGGGTATCACACCGGCCCCGCGCCGGCGAGACGAGCATGTAAGGCGGAGCCGCGGCAATGCCAGACCGGGTCAGTGGTTCAGGACGGTGAGCATCAGGCCCAGCGAGAAGCTCTGCGCGGTGATGTCCCCCGAATCTGCGCTCTTCCGCGTGATGGCGCCGCCGACCCGGACCAGGCCGCCCATGGCCCACTCGCGCGCGACCCATGCGTCGTAGCCCGCCCAGGCGGCACCGCCGAAGCCGGTGAGGGTGTCGGTCTCGTCTTCGGCTTTCAGGTCCTGGACCGCCAGCGCCGCGAGGCCGACCGCGCCGCCGAGGTGGAAGCCCCCTTTGGGATCGAAGAAGCCGTCCACGAACGGCCCGAGAAGCGTGAGCCGCACGTTGGTGTCCGACAGCGAACGGCCCCCCTGCTCGACGTTGTGCGATACGCCGGCCTCGCTCAGCAACGCGCCGCCGATGGCCAGGCCGGTGCTGGGCGTGCCGCCGACCAACACGTCGAGCCCCAGCGTGCCGCCGTGAGACTCGGCCGACGGCTCACCGAGATCGTAGTCCGTGCCTAGCGCGCCGACGCCCAGGCTCACCCGCAAGTAGAAGCCCTCGTGGACGTGGTGGGTGCGCGCGACCGGCGGCCCTTGCTCGGGCACGCTGAGGTCGATCTTGGGTGCAGGTTCTGCGGCGACCGCCAGGCGCGGCGCCGACGCCAGAAGAACGCAGACTAGAGCCCCGGCCACGACCTTCATGGGGCCTGGTCTAGCAGACGCCAAAGGGCTTTGCACCCTGGCCCGGCGGTATCAGACTCGTGGCATGAGCGTCGCGCGCCTGGCACTGGTCCTGACTTCGGTTCTCGCGTCTTCGGTCGGCTGCGGGGGGCCGCAGGCCGTGCGCGGCGAGCAGGTCGAGGGCCTCGACGACGAAGCGATGAGCACCGGCTTGGACAAGCGCGATCTGCAGAAGATGCTGCAAGAGAACATGAAGGCCATGCAGGCCTCGGCGGTGGTCGCGCGATGGCAAAAAGAGAATCGCCCCACGCTGGCGGTGATGCCTCTCAAGAACGAGACCAGCGAGCACGTGGACGCGGCGCTCGACTCGCTGCTCAGCGACATCGAGACCACGCTGGTCAACGCGGGTCACGTGCAGGTGGTGAGCCTCGAGCGGCAACCGCAGATCGTGGAAGAGGTGCGCAAGCAGTACTCCAGTGCCTTCGACCCGGCGGCGGTGGCGCGCTGGGGCAAGCAGATCGGCGCCAAGTACTTCGTCACCGGCAAGGTGTTCAGCGCCGACGAGCGTCAAGACGACGAGCGGCGCGTGCAGTACTTCTTGTTCTTGCAGGTGCTCGATGCCGAGACCGGCGCGATTGCCTTCCAGCACAAGAGCAGCCTCACCAAGGCCATCGTGAAGTGACCCGCTGATGACCTCGCGCGGGCGCACGGCCACGCTGATCTTCGCTGCCCAGATGGCGCTGGCGGGTTGCGCCAGCCACTCGGACCGGACGAAAGAGGCGCGCAGCGCCCTGGACGCGGGCCAGCCCAAGCGCGCCCTCGAGCTCTACAACGAAGCGCTGGAGGTCGATCGCGCCGAGCAGCTTCCCGACGATCTGAGCGGCGACAAGATCTTGTTCGCGCTCGATCGCGCCATCGTGCTGCAGCAGCTCGACCGCTACGACCTGTCGAGCCGCGACCTCGAGGCGGCCGACAAGAAGATCGAAATCCTCGATCTTTCCCGGGGCGCCGGCGCCGACCTGGGGCGCTACCTGTTCTCGGACGATGCCGGCCCCTACCGCGCACCGGCCTACGAGAAGCTGATGATCAACACCATGAACCTGGTGAACTACCTGGCGCGTGGTGATCTGAACGGCGGGCGCGTCGAGGCGAGACGGCTGGCCGTGATGCAGAAGTACCTGGCCGACCGCCAAGATCCGAGCGTGGCGCTGGTCGGCGCCGGCAGCTACCTGGCGGGGTTCGTCTTCGAGAAGAGCAGCCGCCCCCAGGAAGCGCTGCGCTACTACGACGAGGCGCTCCAGTACGGGCGCTATCGGTCGCTCGACGAGCCGGTGAAGCGCCTGGCCCGGACGGCGACCTACCGCTCGCCGCGGCTCCGCGCGATCTTGGGTGAGCGCGATCCGAAGCTCGGTCCGCCCCAAGCCGAGGAGGCGCCCAAGCAGCAGGAGCCGGACCGCGGCGACCAGGCCGAACTGCTGGTGATCGTCAACTTCGGGCGAGTGCCCGCCAAGGTCGCCAAGCGCGTGCCCATCGGCCTGGCGCTGACCTGGGTCGCGGGGGATCTGTCCCCGCACGATCATCAGCACGCCAGCGCGCTCGCCGCCCAAGGCCTGGTCACCTGGGTGAACTACCCCGAGCTCGGCAAGGCCCGGGGTCGCTTCGACGTCCCGGGGTTCGCGGTGGACGACCGCTGGCAGAAGCTCGAGGGTATCGTGGCGGTCGATCAAGAGGCCCAGCGCGCCTGGGAAAAGGCCAAGGGCGCGGTGATCGGCAGCGCCATCACCCGGCTGATCGCCCGCGTGGCGGCGGGGGAGGCGGTCCGACGCGGCTCGGGCGGCGGGGCGCTGGGCATGCTGCTCAGCCTGGGCACCCAGGCCACGCTGGTCGCGGCCGACACCCCCGACACCCGCAGCTGGTCCACGCTGCCGGCACGCATGGCCATCGGTCGCCTGTGGCTGAAGCCCGGCACGCACACCGTGTGGCTGGGCGCGCGGGGCGTCGGCAAGTCACAGAAGATCACGCTGCGCAGGGGTGGCTGGGGAGTGGTGAACTTGACGGTGCTTCACTGAGGGGGCGACGGCCGGGAGCCTGCCCGCTGAAACGGGAGCAAAAAGTCACGCAACTCGCGTCCGACCAACACAGATAGGTGCGGCATGAATGTCACGGGTGCGTCGCGCCGCAGACACGAGGCCGATCCGGCCCCCCACCTTCCGGTCCGAGGCTCGGGCGGGCGGTCGCTGCGCCTCGACCCGAAGTGGACTCATGTGCTCGCCGAGACGGCGTCGCAGGTCAGCGTCGACGGGAGCCACGCGGTCGTGGTGTACGACACCTTCCCTCCGGGCTCCGGATTCGAGAATGAGTACGACCTCGACACGCCGGTAGAAGCGCCCGTTCAGCGCCTGGCGCGGGTAGGCTGCGCCGCCATCGTGCTCGAGTCGTGGCGCGACCACGTCAGCCTGCGCCTGCGCCGCGCCCGCACGCGGAAGCACGAGCACGACGAGCGCCGCCATCGTGGCCACGACGCGCGCAAGGCGGAAGGGCGGGCAGCAACGGCCTCGGGACGGCGACGGTCTCACGCGCGTTCTCTCACCGCGACGGCTGGTTCGCGCCGCCGCCGATGATGCGCGCCCCACCGCCGTCCAGCTCGACGGCGCGGGCGGCCGCCACCTGCCCGAAGCGCTCAAGGCTCATACCTTCTCGAACCCAGCCTCTGCCCAGAGCTTCTTCTCGAACGTCACGAGCGCGGAGCACCCCGCTCCGAGGGCGCGTTCGCGAATTACATAGTCGGCGAAGTCCCCGTTGCCAGCCTGGAATGCGGTGAGCGCACGGTGAACGATGTCCGCGTCACCCAGCTCGACCTGCTTGGCGCGGGCGAGATCGAGCAAGAGCGCCGCGATCTCTCCACGGGGCACGCGGTAGGCGCCCTCGAGCACCCAGACGACCTCGCACAAGACCACGTCGGATATGAAGAGCTGTTCTCCCTTGGCAAGGGCCCGGCGGAACAGCTGCCCGGCACGCTTCGATTGTTGGACGTCGTCCTCGACCAAGAACCTCACGAGCACGTTCGTGTCGACGCCAATCATCGGCCCCCGCCGGCGCGCCGCTTCGTCACCGCGCGGCGGATTGCAGCATCCATTTCGTCCAGGGAAATGCCTCGTGCCGGGGGACGGATGCGCCCCTCCATCGACATGAGGTCCAGTGTCTCGGGCTCGATCACGACACTTCCGTCGGGACGCTCGCGGAAGGCCACGCGATCCCCCTCCTCGAGCCGTAGGAGCACGCGGATTCGCTTGGGGAGCGTGATCTGACCCTTGCTGGTCACGGTCGCGGTGGGCATGCCTTACAAAATCGCACATTCCTTACTCGTCGGCAAGGTGACTCGTCGGCAAGGTGAGCGCTCCGTCACGGCGTGCTTCGGCTTCACAACGGGCCCGCTGACCCGAACCCCGGACCGCTCGCCTCACCGCGACGCGGGGATCGACGGGTGAAGCGCGGTGAGCTCTTCCATCAGCGCGCGCGTGTAGGCCTCGGTGGTGCCGGCGCCGCCGCCGATGATGCGAGCGCCGCCGCTGTCGAGCTCGAGGGCGCGGGCGGCCCAGCGAACCGGGTCGACGTCCGGCGTGGGAAAGCCGCGCACGCTCTCGGGCCCGGCAGACAGCAAGACGCCCGGCGAGAGCGCCGATCCGATCTCGCGGCACTGCGCCAAGAGCGACAGCGCGTCGTCGATGCTGGACACCTCGAACAAGAGCGCGCCGGCCCCGGCCTCGGTCAAGTCGTCGCACAGCTCGGTCAGGCGACCGCCGTGCGCCAGCGCCCCACCCGGCAAGCACTCGACGCTGGCCCAGGTCGGCAGGCCCGTCTCGGCCGCGGCACCGACCGCGGCCATCAGCTCGAGGCGCGAGCCCTGCCCCCGCGCCAAGATCAGCTCCACGCCGGCCGCGACGATGCGCAGCGCGTGCTCGGCCAGCTCGTCACTCATGCGATTCGGCTGGAGGGCCGCGACCAGCTCGCTCCCGAGCACGCCGGCCACCGCCACCGGTCGCTCGGCCTCGCGCGCCGCATCGAGAGCGAGCTCGACCGCGATGCCGGTCAAGAGCGCCGCGCGGTGCTCCATGCCGACCTCCGCCAAGGCGCGGGGCGTGGTGTCCGCGGTGAGCGCGGTCAAGATGGTCACGCGACTTCGGACCTCGGCGCGGTAGTGCTCGAGCACGGCATCGGGTCGACTGCGCAAGAGCTGCCCCACCGCGCCCGGCGAGTCGATGGCCGCGCCGCGAGCGCGGAAGCACGCGGGCGTGTCGGCGTCGGTCACCAGGGGCCGACCCGACGCGAGCCGCGAGCGGACGCGGTCGAAGCTCACTTCAGTCCCAGCCGCACTTCTGCCCCTTGTTCTGCTCGTCGAGCCAGGCCGCGAGGGGCGCGTAGTAGTCGATGATGGCGGTGGCATCCATGCGCTTTTCACCCGAGAGCATCTCGAGCGCGACCGGCCACTCTTTGCTGGCGCCGAGCCGCAGCATGTCGATCATCTTCTTGCCCGCCGCGGCGTTGCCGTAGATCGAGCACTTGTAGAGCGGGCCGGTGTGCCCCGCCGCCTTGCACAGCGCGCGATGGAATTGATACTGCAAGATGCGCGCGATGAAGTAGCGCGTGTACGGCACGTTTGCGGGAATGTGGTACTTCGCGCCCGGGTCGAAGTCCTTCTCGCTCCGATCGACGGCCGGCGCCACGCCCTGGTACTTGCGGCGCAGCTCCCACCAGCTCTTGTTGTACTCGCTGGGCGGCGTGCGTCCGTCGAACACGCGCCAGCGCCACTCGTCGATCAGCTTGCCGAAGGGCAAGAAGGCAACGCCCTCGAGCGCCCGGGTCATGAGCACGTTCAGGTCGGCCTTGGCGTCATCGCTGACCTTGTCGAGCAGCCCGATCTTCTTCAGGTAGTCGGGGGTCACGCTCAGCACCAAGGTATCGCCGATGCCCTCGTGGAAGCCGTCGTTGGCGCCCGCCTGGAACAGCGGCGGAAGGTGGCCGTACTGCTGGTAGTAGTAGTTGTGACCCAGCTCGTGGTGGATGGTCACCAGATCGTCGAAGTCGGTGTTGATGCACATCTTGATGCGCAGGTCCCCCGACAGGCCCACGTCCCACGCGCTGGCGTGACAGACCACGTTGCGATCCTTGGGCTTGAGAAACAGGCTGCGCTCCCAGAACGTCTTGGGCAGCGGCTGCATGCCGAGCGAGGTGAAGAACGCCTCACCGGTCTTGACCATCTTCTCGTGGTTCCATTTCTTGGCGACCATCTGCTTGGTCACGTCGATGTTGCCCTTGCCCTTGTGGGGCTCGACCAAGGGGTAGAGCGCTTGCCACTCTTGTGCCCACATGTTGCCGAGCAAATGCGCGGGAATCGGCGCGCCGGCCTTCACCTTGTCCGTGCCGTGCTGCTTCTGCAAACGTGCGCGCACGAAGCAGTGCAGCTTCTCGTAGAGCGGCTTCACCTCGGTCCAGAGGCGATTCATCTCGGCCTCGAACTCGGCGGACGACATGTCGTAGCCGCCCTTCCAGATGTCCGCCATGTTGCCGAAACCGAGCTCGGCTGCGCCCTCGTTGCCGATCGCCACGAACTCTTCGTACATCGAGCGCATGGGCGGCGAGATCGAGTGCCAGCCCTTCCAGACCTCTAGCAAGAGGTCGTAGTCCTTCTCCTTGGACAGCACCTTGCCGAGCTCGTCGAGCTCGAGGCACTCGCTCTTCTTGTCGTCGCCCTTCCCCTTCAGGCGCGGCGAGCAGTACTTGCCCTTGCCGTAGATGCTCTCGAGCTGGGTCGTGAGCTCGGCCAGCCGGGCGCGCTTCTTGGCGTCGCTGGGCGCCGGGAGGCCGGCCGAGAACTTGAGCAGGTAGAGCGAGCGCGCCGTGTCCTTCGGCAGGTCGAGGCCCTCGAAGCGCCGTGCCTCTTTCACCTTGCGCGCGATGAACTCCATCACCCGGTCGCGCTCCTTGCTCTCGAGGTGCTCGGTGTCGGGAGTGATGTAGGTCGACTTGACCCACGCCGCGCGGTCAGCGTCTTGGGCCAGCGCACGCAACGCCTCGTTCACGTCTTTGACGAAGGCCTGCGCCTCGTCGACAGTGGGCGCGGTCGACTCTTTCTCGGTCAGCGGCGTGACGACCGGCGTAACGGGCGCGGGCGCGTAGGGCGCGGCACCACTGCAACCGGCGACCAGCAAGAGGGCGGCGAGGGAACGGTTCATGGCAGCCCCGGGAGTACCCGGATCCGCGGCAGAAGGGAACCGCCCTTCAGTAGTAGCGGATCGCCAAGAGCGCCGAGAGGAGGCCGCCGATTGCGACCACCACCCAGCGCACGCGCTTGGCGCTGACCCGCCGGGCCACCGCCGCGCCGCCGTAGCCGCCCAGGACGGCACCCACGGCCATCACCAGCGCGGCAGCGATCTGTACCCGACCGGTCAGCAAGAAATAGGCGCTGGCGGCGCCGTTCACCGCCGCGACGATCACGCTCTTCTTGGCGTTCTTGCCGTGGATGTCCTCACGACCGAGCAGGGCCAAGACCAGCATGCCGATGCCGGCGCCGAAGTAGCCGCCGTACACCGACACGAACAGGATCCCGAGGCGGCTCGGTCGCGAGAGCCCGAGGTCGATCACGAGCAGGAGCGTCGCACCCGCCACGAGCCAGGGCACCAAGAGCTCGAACGCCCGCGGCGGCGCCGAGGCCAGCACCACTGCGCCCACCACGCCGCCGACCGCCGCGAGCGACGCCAGGATCAAGAGCTCGCGTTTCAGGTCGGAGCGATACGCCAGGGCAGACGCGACGTTCCCCGGCGCCAGGGCCACGGTGTTGGTCGCGCTCGCGAGCACCGGCGGGATACCCATGGCCAAGAGGACCGGAAACGACACCAGCGAGCCGCCACCTGCCACCGAGTTGATCACCGCGGCCACGGCAGCGGCGAGCCCGAGCAGCGCGAGGCGCGAGGGTTCCACCCCGCAATCATGCCCCCGAGTGGACCCGACCGCGTCGGGCCTGTACTCTTTCCGCACCAACATGGCGCGCTTTGGCTGGATGGCGGTCGGGCTAGGGTTGTTCATGGGCGCCGCGTGCTCTGCCAACGACAGCGGGGGCGACGGCACGAGCGGCGGCGGCGCGAGCGGCGCGGGCGCGGGCGGGGGTGGCTCCGGGGGCGCTGGCGCCAGCGGCGGCGGGGGCGCGGGCGGCAGCAGCGCGACCGGCGGCGGTGGCGGCGTGGTCATCGACAGCAGCACCGGTGACGCCGACGACCCGGACGCCGCCTGCACCACCTACACCGAAGCGGCGAAGAAGCCCGCGGTGGACGTGATCTGGCTGGTCGACAACTCGTGCTCGATGACCGACGAGATCGCCAAGGTGCGCGAGCAGATCAACAAGAGCTTCGTGCCGACCATCTCGAAGAGCATCATCGACTGGCAGGTGATCATGGTCTCGGCGCGCGGTTCCGGCTCGCTCGACGTGTGCGTGGACCCGCCGCTGGCCGGCGCGAGCTGCGCCAACAACCCACCGAAGTTCACCCACCTCGACTGCGAGGTCGGCAGCTCGGATTCGCTGTTCATGGCTTCGTACGCCTATACGGGTTCGGGCTGGCCGCCGATGTTCACTTGCAACACCACCGGTGGCCCGATCAACAAGCTGGCCCGCTTCGACGCCACCAAGGTGTTCGTCGAGGTCACCGACGACGAGGCCGACTTCCCCGGGTGGGACTCGGTGGGCTTCGACAACTGGGCGCTGAACGCCGCTCTGCCCAAGGGCATGTTCGGCACGGCCCAGAGCCGCAAGTACATCTTCCACTCGATCGTCGGCGCCGATCCGAAAGATTTGACCAAGACCTGCAACACCACCGGACAAGACGCCGGCAACGCCGCCGTCGCGCCTGGCCTCGAGTATCAGAAGCTCAGCAAGCTCACGGGCGGCATCGTTCGCAGCATCTGCGAACCCGACTGGTCCGACATCTTCAACTCCATCGCGGCCGGAATCGTCGACAAGCTGAGCTGCGAGTTCACGCTGCCTCCACCCAAAGACGGCGGCACGGTCGACAGCACCAAGGTCAACGTCGCGTTCACCCCGAAGGGTGGCTCGTCCGAGGACGTGCTGCAGGACAACAACAAGCCCTGCGGCCAGGGCGCCGACGGTTGGCAGTGGGACGCGAGCAAGACCAAGATCCTGCTCTGCGGTCCGACCTGCGACAAGGTGAAGGCCGACGACGGCGGCAAGATCGACATCGTGGTCGGCTGCCAGACCAAGGTCGTCCCGCCGCCCAAGTGATGCGACCGTACCTTCCACTGATCTTCGTCGCCTCGGCGTGCAGCCTGACGTCGTCGCTGGACGATCTTCGCGGCGGCGCCGACAGCGGCGCCGGCGGCGCCGACAGCGGCGTCGGCGGAACCGACAGCGGCGCCGGCGGCACGACCTCGGGCGGCGGCGCTGCCGGCGCGTCGGGCAGCGCCGGCAACGGGGGCACCGCCGGCATGGACGGCGGCGGCACCGGCGGCAACCCCTGGCCCGATGCGGCCGATCCGTGTGCCGCCCAGGCTAACTGCAACGCCTGCTGCGCGACCTCGCACAGCACGGGTCAGCAAGAGTTCGTCGCCACGATCAAGAAGTGCGTCTGCCAAGACCCGAGCTGTTCCTCGCCGTGCTCGGTCTACTGCACGGGGGGGCAGATCTCGTCCGATTGCAGCTCGTGCGTCACCACCCAGAGCGTGCAGACCTGCATTGGGCAACAGTGCGCGTCGGCCGAGTGCAAGGCGTACACCAGCTGCGTGGCGGGCTGCTGATCAACCTCGACGGTCGAGCGAATCCCGCACCCGGGCCACGAGCTCGCTGGCGCTGAACGGCTTCTCGAGCAAGTCGACCTCACCCAGGTCGGCCGCCTCGCTCAAGTTGTCACGGGTGTAGCCTGACATGAGCAGCACGCCCAGCCCGCCGCCGCCGCGCGCCCGTATCTCGCGCACCAGATCGGGACCGCTCATGCGCGGCATGATGACGTCGCTCAAGAGCAGGTCGAATCCGTCAGGCGTGGCCAGAAAGCGGTCGAGCGCGTCGGCGCCGTCCGAGGCGAGCTGGACGGTGTAGCCCTGTGCCTCGAGCACTCGGACCACCACACCCGCGACGATCGCGTCGTCCTCGGCCACGAGCACGCGCTCCGAACCGCCCCGCGACTGCCGCGCAACCCGCGGGGCGTCTTGAGAGAGCGGCTCGTCGTCGCGCAGCGGAAGGTACACCTTCACGGTCGTGCCGCGACCCAGCACGCTGTCGATGCGAAGACCGCCGCCGCTCTGCTTGGCGATGCCGTACACCGTCGACAGCCCGAGCCCGGTGCCACGCCCGACGGGCTTGGTGGTGAAGAAGGGATCGATGGCGTGGGCCAGCACGGTCTGCGACATGCCTTCACCCGCGTCGGTGACCGAGAGCAGCGCGTGCGGACCGGGAACCAGGTCGTCGACAGCGCCGATGCTGTCGCCCGAGATGGTCACGCGCCGGATGCCCACCGTGATGGTCCCGCCCCGAGGCATCGCGTCGCGCGCGTTGGTCACCAGGTTCACGATCACCTGTTCCATGTGGCCGCGCGTTCCGCGGATGGGCAGGGGCTCGCGGCACGATTCCACCACCAGGAGGGTGTCTTCACCGATCAGCCGCTCGAGCATCCGGTGTACTTCGCCGAGCACGGGCACCAGATCGATGGTCTCCATCAACCCGTCTTGGGGTCGGCTGAACAGCAAGAGCTGCCGGACCAGCGTGGCGCCCCTCTGCCCGGCCTTGACCATCTCGTCCACGTACAGTGCCAGCTCAGGACGGTCGGCGAGCTTCTTCTGCAAGAGCTCGCCATTGCCCATGATGGCGACGAGCAAGTTGTTGAAGTCGTGGGCCACCCCGCCCGCCAGCTGGCCAATGATCTCCATCTTCTGCGCGTGGCGCAGCTGCTCTTCCAGCCGCTTGCGGTCGGAGATGTCACGCCACACCACGTGCAAGACCTGCTTGGCGTCCCGCGGGACAGCCGTCAGCAGCACCTCGACCGGGAAGACCTCGCCGTCGAAACGCACGTGGTCCCACTCGAAGCGATGACTGCCCCGCTCGAGCGCGAGGGCCATCATCGCGTTCGCCTTCTCGAACGAGCTCTGGCCGTCGGGCTGCGTGGGCGGTGAGAGCTCGGAAGGGTGCGTCCGGAGCAGGTCTTCCTTGTTCGGGTAACGCAACAGGTCGACCGTCGCCTGGTTGCAGTCCACGAAGCGCTCGTCCTCGATGATCAGGATGGCATCCGCCGAACGCTCGAACAGCTCGCGGTAGGGGTCGGGTCCGGGTGTAGGCACGCGCTGGCCCAGAGTCGCGCAGGCGCGGCGCCGTGACAACGGCCGTCGCTAGGCGGCGGGCCCCGCCACCCGCGCCGCCGCCAGCATCCCGCAGGCCGCGTGGGTCTCGGCGCCCCCGGAATAGCGCCGCACGATCGGCGCCTTCAGCGCCTGCAGCGCGTCCATGAACGCCCGCCGCTCGGCGTCGCCCGCTGGGCGGAAGCCGTCGGGCCGCGCGTCGTTCACGTCGATCAGGTTGATGCGCAGCTCGAGCCCACCGAACAGCCGCTGGATCTCGGCCACCTCGGCGGGGTCGGTGTTCACGCCGCTGATCAGCACCATCGCTATCGTCAGCCGACCGTGCTTCGACGCCGCCCAGTAATCACGCACCGCTTGGGCCAGCTCTTCCAGCGGGACCTTGCCGGCGACGGGCAAGAGCCGCTTGCGCCGCTCGGGCAGAGCGCTGGTGAGCGAGAGGATCAGACGAAACGGATGCCCCTCGGCGGCATAGCGTCGGATCTGCGGCACGAGCCCGACCGTGGAAATGGTGATCGAGCGACCTGCCACGTGCGCGCCACACGGGTGCGAGAGGACCCGCGCCGCGCGGATCACGTTCTCGTAGTTCTGGAGCGGCTCACCCTGACCCTGGAACAGCGCGCCCACCACCCGACCCGGCGCTTCGTCTCGCACGGTCAGGAACGCCGAGAGCATCTCCCAGGTCTCGAGGTTGCGAGTGAGCCCCAGCCTACCCGTGGCGCAGAACGCACACTGCATGGCGCAGCCGACCTGCGACGACAGGCACACGCTGAAGCGCCCGGGCTTCTCCAGCGGGATGCACACTGCCTCGGACAGCGCGCCGTCCGGCGAGCGAAACAGGTACTTCACGAAGCGGTCGCTCGGGCTCTCGATCCGTTCGACCAGCTCGAGCCGCTGGGCGTCGAACACCTCGAGCGCCGCAGCCTGCTTCGCCTTCGAGACCGGGCGCTTCAGGGGAAAAGCAGCCGGCGGCGCGAAGACCTGGACCATCAGCCGGCGCGCCTCGTCTTCGGTCAGCTCGACGCCGGCCTCGGCCATGTGCCGGGCCAGGTCTTCGGGAAGCTGCGCGAGCAAGTGAGGGCGAGGCACGGGCGGTGGGCGTGCACGCTAGCGCAGGGGGGATAGGCGAGCTACCCGCGCGCGGGGGTCGGCCCGGGACTTCAGCGCCGAAGCCGCTCGAGCTCGGCGCGCAGGGCCTCGTTCTCCGAGGCCAGCCGAGCGGCGCGCTTCGACTCTTCTTCCGCGCGCTTCGACTCTTCTTCCGCGCGCTTCGACTCTTCTTCCGCCTGCCTGAGCGCCAGGTCGCGCGCCTCGACCAGCTCGGCCACCATGCCGTCGAGCTTTCCGACGAGCTCGTCCAAGAAGAGCAGCGGCGCGGTGCCATGGTAGAAGCGCAGCATCTTGCCTTCGACGGTGAGCCCGAGCCCCAGCACCTCGGAGTGGGTGCGCCCGCCTTGGGGCACGACGCGCTCGTAGGCGGACGCGGCGGGTGTCAGACGGAAGCCGTGGATGCGCCCCTGGGGGCGATCGAACACGAAGTACTCCGGGATGCCCAGCCGCGCGTAACGGGTCACGTTGGTCCCGAGGTCCTTGGTCTTGTCGCCACCAACGTGGATCTCGATCACCAGGTCGAGCCCCTTGCCCTCTTTCGTGACCACCCAGCTCTGGCGATCGTGGCTCTCTACGTCGGTGACCGCCAATATGTCGGGGCAGAAGCGGGGCTCGCCTGGGTAATAAGTCACGAGCTCGCTCGAAACGTAGACCCGCCGTCCGATGCTGCGAAAGAACTCGTCGAGCGCGTCGCGCGCGCGCTCTTTCGGCTTTCGGTGACCGTCACCTTCGGGGGGGTGCAGGTCGAGCGGCATGTCGGCGGGCAACGTCGCCACCACGCGGTCGCGCTCTTCCGGTGTCATCCGCTCCCAGACCTCGCGAGGAGGCGCGCGGGGGTCGGCGGGGTCGACGAACCAAGCGGGCTCGGCCATCGAGGGACAGCGTACCACGGCGGGGCGACGCGGGCGCGGGCGGCAGAGCGGGCGATCGCCTGGGAGCGAGATCCCTTGACCAGCCTGGCGCGTTCTGGTCGCATGCAGCGGTCGCCACGTGGGAGGTGGGAGCGCATGTCGAGCAAGCGTGAACTGAGTCAATCAGGCAGGCAGGCAGGCAGAGCACAATCCGTGCCTTTCGCCGCACCGCTGGGCACCCGGTAGCTCACCGCCCAGCGCGCGAGCACCGCTCACTCGAGTCGGGTTGCTGGCACGCAGCTCCGCGACCTTCACCGCGTTCGGCAACGGCACTCAGGCGCTGCTCTGGGGCGGCGTGTCGCCCGACGGCCAGCTCGATGAGGAATACGGCTGGCTTTTCACGTTGTGATGCCGCGACACCCAACGGCAAACCGCGATGGACCTCACGCCGCGTGGCGCCACCAGGAGGGGATTCACCTCGGAACCTCGACCCGCGGCGCGCCAGCAAGTCGGGTCGCCCGGCGCGCGAGCTTGCGGTCGAAACTGACGAACGCGCCGTGGCGCCCGCTCCGCGCCAAGTGGAGAGCATCTGCAAAGTCCACGCCGCGAGCGTGCCAGTCGAGCGCAGTGAGAACCGCGTCGCGGTCCTCGATGGTCGCGCTGGGCAGCGCGCAGAGCGCGCTGAGCACGCGCCTCACGTCTGCACGCGCGAGCTCGTAGAACCCACGCAGGACCCACTCGAGCTCGAGCAGCACGGTCACTGAGACGAACACCGAGCCCGACATGACAGCGGTCGCGGGACCGCGCTGCCGTGTTGCGTCAGGGTCGTCAGGATCGTTCACGAAGAAGCGCGCCAGAACGTTCGTATCGACCCCCCTCAAGGCTTCTTACCCTTCGCGAGCGCGGCGGCATCGAAGTCGGCGAGGCGCCGGAGCTTTCCTCGGGACCTTGCGGTCACCAACCCTGCGAGCTGGGTCACATCGGCGCGTCGGACCGGCCGCACGACCTTGAGCCGCACACCATCTGGCTCTTCGACGACGTCGAGCCGGGCGCCCACTTCGAGCCCCAGGCGATGGCGAAGCTTGGCAGGCAGCACCACTTGCCCTTTCGAAGAGACGGTCACGGTTGCCATGCGCAAAACCTAGCGCGTCTTACGCTGTAAGTCAAAACGGCAACGAGCACTCAGGACGCACCTGAACCCCGGGCGGGCCACTACGCCGCCGTCGTCGGCACGAAGCTGGTGGTTTGGGGGGTCGTGAACGGTGAGGGCTCCACCGCAACTGGAGGGATCTACGACACTGCGGCCGATGTTTGGGCGCCACTTCCGCTCGGAGACTGCGCCCCGCCGGCGCGCAAGGTCGCTACCTTCACTGCGTTCGGCAACGGCACACAGGCGCTGCTTTGGGGCGGCGTATCTCCCGGCAACGAACTCCCCGGCGAATACGGCTGACTGCTAACGCTCTGACGCCGAAGGCGTCGGCTCTTCATCGTCCTCATGCCGCGTGGCGCTTTTTCTTCGGCACGAACTTGCGGTCGAAGATCCGGATGCGGCGCACGAGCAGGTCGAGCAAGAACATGGCGATGGCGGCCATGATGAACCGGCTCCAGAGCTGCTCGAAGTAGACGATCTTCTCGCCCGCGGGGTCGAACACCTCTTTCGCCTCCGGGTCGACCTTGCCGCCGCCGGCCAGGGCGGCGCGGCTCAAGCGCTCGATGTCCGGCTCGAAGCTCGCGTACTCGCGCGGGTACGGGTTCGACACGTGGCCGAAGCTCTGGCCCACGCTCGAGATCTCGCCCTTCTTGTTGACCTTGTTGTGCTCGGCGCGCAGCAAGAACGAGCCGTACTTCTCCAGCTGGAAGTCGGCCTCGTAGCGACCGGGCGCGGTCTGCTTCATCGGCAGCTCGCGACGATCGCCGCCGGGCTCGGGTCCGATCACGTAGAGCTTGCTCTCGATCTCGTTGTCGAATCGCTCGTCCACCGTGAAGGCGTCGACCACCGCGTGCACCTTGCCGCCGACCACCTCGGTCTTCATGTCGAGCTCGCGGCGGTGCTTGTGCCGCATGTGCTCGCGCACCAGCTGGCCCCAGAATTTCCCGAAGCCCGCCCAGCGGATCCAGTCCACGGCCCACAAGTTCTTCACGTCGCTGGTCCAGGCCAGGGTGTGGCCCAGGCCCACGCGCCAGCGCGCCAAGATCGGCTCGCCGGTGTCCGACGCCAAGATCAGCTGCGCCGGCGCTTCCTTCATCTGCGTGGCCACGTAGCCGTGGAGCAGCGGCGCCGACGCGATGGACATGCCCTTCAAGAAGTCGGCCTGGTGCACCAGCTGCACCGGGAACCACTCTTCCACCGCGGCCTGGCGCGCGATCATCTCGGTCTCGCGGGTGAACACCTTGACCAGGCTGTTCGGGTCGGGCACCGCGTGATAACGACCGCCGCCGGTGTCGGCCAGCATGCGCAAGAGCTCGTGGTCCGCACCGTCACCCAGGCCGACGGTGGTGAGCGTGATGCTCTCGGCCAGCATCGACTGCGCCACGTCTTTCAACCCCTGGGTCGGGGCGCGCCCGTCGGTCAGCAAGATCACGTGCTTCTTCCGGGCCTGGACCACCGAGATGTCCTGGTACGCCATGTCGATGGCGGGAAAGATTTCGGTGCCGCCGCCGGGTTGAATGCGCGCGATCTCGTTGTTGATGCGGCTGCGGTAGCGCGCCGGCTGGAACTTCACGTAGCGGATGGGCGTCGAGTCGAAGGCGATGATCTCGATCATGTCGTCACCCTCGAGGGTGCCGACCGTGGCCTTGCACGCGGCCTTCGCCATCTCCATCGGCAGGCCCGTCATCGAGCCCGAGCGATCGATCACCAGCGCCATGGCCACGCTGGGCATCTCTTTCTTGCGCTCGGCGTCCATGCGCACCGGCAAGATGCGCTCGACGGTGGTCCGGGCCCAGCCGCCCAGGCCGTAGCCGGCCTCGCCGCCGGCGAACAAGAAGCCGCCGCCCAGGTCGCGCACGTACTTCTCCAGCAGATCTTGCGACGCCTCGCCGAAGGCTTCGCGCGGCACGTCCGAGACGATCACGAAGTCGTAGCGCTCGAGCTCCTTCACGCTGCTGGGAAACGCGCTGGGCGCGCGTACGTCCACGTCGAACTGCTGCGCCGTGAGCGCGCCGGACAGGTAGGTGGCGCGCTGCGGCTGACCCTCGACGTAGAGCACCGTGGGGCGGCCCGGCACGTCCACCGTCACCGCGTACTGGTTGTTCTCGGGGAACTTGTCGTCCTTGATGTCTTGCAGCTTCAGCGCGTAGGTCACCTGGCCGCCGACCCGCACCACGCTCTTGAACTTGATCTCGTTCTCGCCGGCCTTGAGCTCCAGGTCCTTCACGCCCTCGAGCCCGTTCAGCGCCTCGCCCTGATAGAGCTGCGCGCGGGCGGTGGTCTTGCGACTGGAATAGACGTTGGCGACCACGTCGAAGGGCTGGCCGATGTCCACCTTCTCGGGCACCTGCATGTGGCGCAGGGCGACCTCGCCGGGCGGCGGGCGGCGGTAGGGCACGGTGAAGACCTTCACGTCGAACCCGCGTGCCCGGTTGGCCTCGGCCAGAAGGTCGCCGTCGGTCTCGACGCCGTCGGTCAAGATCACCGCGCGCTTCAGGTACCCCGGCGGGAACACGCCGTAGGCCAGCTGCATCGCCGCCTGCGCGTCGCTGCCGGCCCCGGGTTTGTCGACCCCCAGCTTCTCGAGGGCCTGGGCGGTGCCGTGTCGCAGCTCTTCGATGCTGGGCACCTTGGGCTTGCCGCCGTCTTCACCCATGTCGACCAAGCGGGGCCGCTTGGCGAAGGTGATCAGCCGCACCACGTCGTCCTTGCCGCGGGCCTCGATGGCGGTCTCGATGGTCTTCCGGGCGTCTTCCAGCGAAGGGTCTTCCACCGAGTCGCTGACGTCGACCACGAACACGGTCGCGACCTTCTGGGTCTCGGCGGTGCGCGCCAGCCGCGCGAGCCCCAGCGAGATCAGCGCGATGAACGCCACGCGGAACAGCACCGCCAAGATGCGCTGCTGCCAGGGCAAGTCGGCCAGCGACCGCCCGAGCACGAACAAGAGCAGCGGGGTGATCAGGATCAGCCCGATCGTGCGCGGCTCGAGGAGCTCGTAGTTCTTGCCCTCGCGCACCCACTTGTAGGCCGGCGCGTGCGGGCCGACCACGAAGCGTTGGTAAGCCCAGACCAGGCCGACGCCCACCAGCACGATGAAAAGCCCCCACAAGAGCTTGCGGACGCGCGGGGTCATACCGTGACCCGCTTGTGATAGGTGAACCACTCGATGGTCGAGACGATCACTGCGGCGAGCAGCAAGTAGAGCCAGATCTCGCGGCGCATGCCGGGGTCGAAGCCGCTGGGCAGCGCCGCGGGCTTACCCCCCAGCTCCAGCGTCTCGCTGGGCTTGATCCGGCTCTCGTCGACGTTGGACAGGTTGGCGGCGAACATGCTGGTTGTCGCCTCGGGCTCGGTCTTGACCGTCAGCTCGTAGAAGCCCGCCTGATCGCCCAGGTAGACCGCGCGACCTTCCTTGATCGGGATCTGGTGGGTCTTGCCGTCCGGCGCCTTCAGCGTCGCGACCTCGGCGCCGCTGGGCGCCGGAATGTTCCAGACCTCGCCGGTGAAGTAGGACGAAACGTAGCTCGTGTCCTCTTCGATGAAGTCGTTGATGGTGTTGAGCACGAAGAGCGGCCAGGCCACCCGCAGCACGAAGTCGCTGTCCCGCGGGTCGAAGCCCAGCGCCACGAACTTGCGGCCACTGCGCCGACCGGCGACCAAGATCGGACCGGCCTCGCTCGCGCCGATGACCTTGTCCTCTTTCTCGGGCTTGAAGGAGAAGCCCTTGGCCACCTGGATGTCCCCCATGCTCATCCAGCGCACGATCGGGTGCTTCTTGTCCCACACGTCGAAGCCGAACTCGGTGATGGCCTTGGCGCGCTTCACCGGCCCGCCCTCGTCGGGCGGGTTCAGGTAGAGCGAGCCGCCGGTGTTCGGGGCCAGGGGCGGCGCCACGCCGTCGAACACCGTCACGTCGAAGTTGCCGGCGGGCGGGTACTTCGACGGCGAGACGCTGGTCACGTCCAGGTACTCGTCGAGCAGCAGCGTGGCCTCGAGGTAGGTGTTGCCCGGGGTGACCACCAAGACGCGAGCACGACGCCGCTCGGGCATCAGCGCGAAGGCGTGATCGTCGGCGGCGAGATCGTCGCTCTCGCCGGTGGCCAGCTTGATCTTGGCCTCCAGCGTGCGGCTGGCGCCCGCCAGATCCTTGTAGAAGCGCGGCAGGCGCTCGTTCCCCTGGAGCGAGAGCCGCGACACGTCCACGATCTGGCCGTCACCGATCAGCGTGAGCTCGACGTCCACCGGCTCTTCGTTGGTGTTGGTGACCTCGAGCATCACCTCGTAGCGCGCCTTGTCGAGCGGGTACCGGCGCACCGAGAAACCCGTCACGGCGACGTTCTTGCCGCTCTTGCCCACCGGCACGTAGCGCACCTCGACGCCTTCGAAGTCCAGGCTCTCGGAGAGCGCCTTCGGGTCACCGACCGCGCCATCGCTGACCAGCACGATCTCGGGCTTCGACAGGCCGCGCAAGCTGTCGAGCGCGAAGCGCAGGCCCCGCTTCACGTCCGCTCGAGTGTCGGTGGCCCGCAGCTGATCGACGGCCACGTCGAGATCGCCGATCTCGCCCGTCATGGTCGAGAGCGGCATGATGGCCGCGTCCATCCGCGCGATCAGCATGCGGTCGGTGCCGCCGAGGCCGCGCACCAGCTTCTTGACCTCGGCCTTCGCGCGGTCGAGGCGCGTGGGGTCGACGTCACGGGCCTTCATGCTGGCGCTGGCGTCGACCAACACCACCACGTTGCGCCCCTGCACCAGGCTGCCGGCGATCCGCGGGTCACCCAGGGCCAAGATCAAGAGCGAGAGCAGCGCGAGTTGAAGCAAGAGCGAGAGCAGCCGCTTGAGGCGTGACCACCAGCTGGTCGCCTCTTTGTCGCGCAAGATGCGCTCCCAGATGCGACTGAAGGGCACGGCCACGGGTCGGCGCCGCAGCTTCAAGATGTAGAAGACGGTGGTCAGCCCACCGGCCACGGCCGCGATGGTGACGAGGGTCGCGAAGGGCAGGCCCGCGAACAACATCAGCGCAAAAACCCTCCGCGCCGGAACACGCCGAGCACCAGCTCGTCGAACGGGATGTCGACGTCAGCCGCGAAATACGGGACCTGGTTCTTGGTGCAGAAGCGCTCGATGTCGTCCTTGTACTCGTTCCACGCGCGCTCCATCCGCTCGAGCACCTTGGCGGTCACCGTGACCTCGCGCTCTTCGCCGGTCTCGCAGTCGTAGATGCGCACGTCGCCCTTGAGCGTGGGGTGGGCTTCGGCCGGGTCCACGATGTGCAGCACGTAGGGCTCGAACTTGTTGTACCGCAGCACGTTGATGCCGGCCTCGAAGCCCGCCGGGTCGTAGAGATCGCTGATCAGCACCGCCAAACCCCGGCGCTTGTGCTGGGCGACGAAGGTCTTCAGGCTGTCGCCCAGTCCCGTCTGCCCGTCGCAGTGGAGGCGCCGGAGAAACTCGAAGACCTTGAAGATGCGCCCCTTTCCCCGGGTGGTGGGCATGCGCGAGACGATCTCGTCGGTCGCCGCGACGATCGTCACGCGGTCCAGATTCGCGAGCCCGACGTAGGCCAACGCCGCCGCCAGGCGCCGGGCCTGGTCGAACTTCTTTCCGTCGCCGAAGCCCATGCTCGTGGAGCAATCGACGATGAAGTAGATGCTGAGATCTTCTTCCTCTTCGTAGAGCCGCACCAAGAGGCGCCCGAACCGCTGGTACACGTTCCAGTCGACGCTGCGAAAGTCGTCCCCCGCGGTGTAGTCACGGTGATCGGCGAACTCGATGCCGCTGCCCTTCTTCTTGGTGCGGCGCTCGGCGCGCTGCCGACCGGCGAAGACCCGCCGGCTGACGATGGCCAGCGTCTCGAGCTTCTTCTGGAAGTCGTCGCCGAACAGGTCCGCCTTCTCGGGCTTGTGCGATCCGAAGCGACGGGACACCGGTCCCAGGCGCCGGGACACCGGCGCGGTCGCGCGCTTGAAGAGGTCGAGGACGCCCATGCCCGTTTCAGGTCTTGGCTTCGGGCAACTCTTCCAAGATCTCGCGGATGCAGTCGTCGGTCTTCACGCCTTCGGCCTCACCCTCGAAGTTGAGCAGCATGCGGTGGCGCAGCGCCGGCGCCGCGCTGGCCTTCACGTCGTCGACGCTGGCCGCGAACCGACCCTCGAACAGCGCGCGGATCTTGGCGGCCAAGAGCACCGCCTGCGCGCCACGCGGCGAGGCGCCCACGCGAGCGAAGCGGCGCACCTTCTCGGGCGCGTCGGGCCCGTCCGGGTGCGTGGCCTGGAGCAGGCGCACGGCATAGTCCTGCACGTGACGCGCGACCGGCACGGTACGTACCAGCTTCTGCATGCCCAGGATGTCCTCGGCGCTCACCACCGGCTCGACCTTCGCGGCGTAGTCGGTGGTGGTGCGCTCGATGATGGTGTGCAGGTCCTCGCGGCTCGGGAACGGCACCATCAGCTTGAAGAAGAAGCGATCGAGCTGGGCCTCGGGCAGCGGATAGGTGCCCTCCATCTCGAGCGGGTTCTGGGTGGCGAGCACGAAGTAGGGCTCCTCGATCACGTAGGTCTGGCGACCCACCGTCACGCGGTGCTCTTGCATGGCCTCGAGCAGCGCGCTCTGGGTCTTGGGGGTGGCGCGGTTGATCTCGTCGGCCAGCACGATGTTGGCGAACACCGGCCCCTTGCGGAACTCGAAGATGTGCTTCCCGCCCGCGCCCTCTTCGATCACCGTGGTGCCGATGATGTCGGCGGGCATCAGGTCGGGGGTGAACTGGATGCGGGTGAAGTTCAGCCCGACGGACTCGGCCAAGGTGCGCACCAGCATGGTCTTGCCGAGCCCCGGCACGCCCTCGAGCAGCGCGTGAGAGCCGGCCAGCATGCAGGTCAGCACGCCGTCCACGACCTCGCGGTGACCGACGATGATGCGCGCGATCTCTTCGCGCAGCGTGCCGATCTTCTTCCGAAACGCTTCGATCTCCGCCTTGGCTTCTTGTTCCGACATCTGCCCTCGTCAAAGTCCGTGATCAGCTCGGGCGAGCGCGCGCGCCGCGCTCACCGCCCTCACATCGCCCGCATCGCCCGCATCAGTCCCTGGGCCGAATCAGCTGGAAGTAGCGCTGCACGTAGAAGCGATACCCCGGCGGGATCTGGTCTTCGTTCATCACGCGCTCGGCCACGGTCTTGTAGTCGGTGTAGACCTTCTTGTAACCGCGCCCGACGAAGCCGCGCTGCGCGGCTCCGTAGATCACCTGCGTCGAGGCCCCACCCTGGCCGGTGTCGGCGGCGGCGGCGGTCACCTCTTTGGTGCTGCCCTTCAGGTTGCTGGCCTCGCCCTTCAGGTTCTCGTCGTGGCCGGTGCCCCAGCTCTCGCCGCCCTTGCCCGCGCCGTCGCCGCCGGGCTTGTCCCCGCCCTGACCCTCACCTTGGCCTTGGCCTTGGCCCTGACCTTGGCCCTGACCCTGGCCTTGACCCTCACCCTGGCCCATTCCGGGCATCGGGATGCTCTTGCCGCCGGAGCCCTTGCCGAGCGTGAGCTCGCCCTCACCGTCGCCGGGCTTCATGCCTTGGCCCTTCTTGCCCTGGCCTTGGCCGTCGTCTTCCCCGCCGTTCTGCCCGCCTTTGCCGCCTCGCGCCTTCTGACCGAACTTTAGCATGCGCTGCATGCGCTCTTTTCCGCCCTTGCCCTGCTGGCGCATCACCTCGCGCATCTCTTGAAGGCGGCGCCGCAGCTCCTCCTTCTCTTGATCGGTCATCTCTTCCTGCGCCATCCGGTTGATGTCCTCGGCGGCCTTCTCGAAGTCCTCGGCCGAGGCCCCCATCTCTTTGAGCAAGTCCTCGGCGGCCTTGGCCAGCTCGCGATCCAGCTTGCTGAGCTGGCGCTGGGCGCGCTTGGCCTGGTCCTTCTCACGATCGAGGCGCTCGAGCTGCCGCTCTTTCTTCTTGAGCAGGCTCTTGTCGCTCTCTGAAAGCCCGCCGTCGTTCTCTTGCTTCTTCTTCAGCAGGCGCTTCTGCTCTTCTTCGGCCTTCTGTCGCTCGGCCTCGAGCTTCTTCAGGTTCTCGGCGCTCTTCTCGCTCGCCTTCTTCACTGCCTCGCGCAGCTTCTCGAGCTGCTCTTTGGTCGGCGGGTTCTTCTTGTTCTTCAGCTTCTCGGCCAGCTCGCGCATGGCCTTCTCGGCGTCGGCCAGGTTCTTCTGCGCCAGCTTCTCGGCCACGGGCTTGGCGAGGTCGCTCTTGTCCAGCTCTTGCGCCAGGCTCTTCAGCCCCTCTTCCAGGGCCTCTTTGTCGGCCTCGGCGCCCTTCATCAGCTGGCGCTCGAGCTCTTCCAGGCGCTTGAACACCTCGCTGCGATCGAGGCGCTTGTCGGCAATGTCTTCGATCAGCTGGTTGAACTTCCGCACGGCCGACTGGACTTCCGGATCTTTGCTCTTCTCTTCCAGCTCCTTCGCCATGTCCTTGAAGAGCTCGAGGTCGTCGGGGCTCATCACCATCGGCTCGATGGTCTTCTCGGGTGGCAAGATCTTGGTGGTACGCACCTCGAGCAGGGCGACGCCGACCAGCCCCGCGACCAAGAGGCCCACCACCGGCAGCTCGCGCGGCACGTGGAAGGGAGCAGCGCGGCGCGGCTTCAGCTCTTTCACGCTCACCACCGCGTCCTCGATGGCGATCTTCATCAGCGTGGACCGCTCTGCCTCGGGGAGCTCGGAGAACGACAGCGCGCTGGTGATGCGGTCGTGCAGGCCGTGGTGGCGATCGAGCGCGAGGGCGCCCAGGTGCGGGGGGCGAGCCCTGAGCCAGGCGTGCGCGGTCCCGACCAGGAACACCAGTACGGGCACGAGCCCGGCGAACCCCAGGGTCTGGATGGTGTCGGTAGGCGGGCGCGCGACCTTCACGTAGGTGAGGGCCCCTACGCCGTAGAGCAGCGGCAAGGGCAAGAGCAGGAACGCCCGGGACAGCGTCTGGTCGATGCGCAGGCGAAGCGCGGTCCAGCTCGCGGTGCGCCGCAGGCTCGTGAGGGAGGCGTCGCGGTCGGACGGATTCACGTGGGGCTCTCGACTTGACGGTTGTAACGCACGAAAGTTCCGTCCGCTTTCGCTCGGAGGGGGAGAAGGGAAAGATGGTAGCGCGTCCGCGGCGCGCCGGGGTGGCGCCGGGCGAGCGCGGCGCCCGGCCCGAAGGCCTGAGAGTCCGGGCTCTTACCGGGGTTTTCGCTACGACAAGTCGGTCTCATGGACCCGCCGGGGGCCGCGGCCCTTGGCAGCCGAGGAGGGTGAGGGCTCATCGCCGTCGTACGCCGGTGCGTGACGCGCTTGACCCGGCGCTCGCGGGTGGTCTCACATTGGGGCCCCAAGCAGGGAGCAGGAGCGACGGATGGCCAACGAGACGAAGACGCTGGTTCTGGTGGCGGATGACGAGCCGAGCACGCGCGCGCTCGTGGTCGGGCACTTGAAGCGCAAGGGCTATCGAGTCGTCGAGGCCTCGGATGGAGACGAGGCGTGGGCGCTGGCCCACGAACACCTGCCCGATCTGGTCGTGCTCGACGTGATGATGCCGGGGATGAGCGGCTGGGAGGTGTGCCGCAAAATCCGCGAAGCGGTCTCGCTGGCGCACACGGGTGTGGTGATGCTCACGGGGATCGGCGAGCACTTGAACGAGATGACGTCGCCGCTGTACGGCGCCGACGCCTACGTGGACAAGCCGTTCGAGTTCTCGGTGCTCGACGCGAAGGTGCAGCAGACCCTGGCGCGTCGCCGCAGCGGCGCCGTCGGCCGCGACGATGCTCCCGAGTCCGCGAAGGCGCGCCGGACGGAGAAGGCCGCGAGGGCGGCGGAGGCGGCCAAGCCTGCGAAGCCCGCGAAGGCAGCCAAGCCCGCGAGGGCAGCCAAGCCTGCAAAGGCAGCCAAGCCTGCGAAGCCTGCGAAGCCTGCGAAGCCCGCGAAGCCTGCGAAGCCTGCGAAGCCTGCGAAGCCCGCGAAGCCTGCGAAGCCCGCGAGGCCCGCGAAGCCTGCGAAGCCTGCGAAGCCCGCGAAGCCTGCGAAGCCTGCGAAGCCCGCGAAGGCCGCGAAGGCGGCGAAGGCCGCGAAGCCCGCGAAGGCGGCGAAGGCCGCGAAGGCGGCGGCGAAGCCTGCGAAGGCCGCGAAGGCGGCGGCGAAGCCCGCGAAGGCCGCGAAGGCCGCGAAGGCGGCGAAGGCCGCGAAGGCGGCGGCGAAGCCCGCGAAGGCCGCGAAGGCGGCGAAGGCCGCGAAGGCGGCGGCGAAGCCCGCGAGGGCAGCCAAGCCGGCCAAGGCCGGAGCGAAGCGGCGCTGAACCACGCAGCGGCGTGGTCCCTGTCGCTGAGAGCTCCACTCCGGCGCGCTTCGACGTGGTCGGGGTCGCTGAGAGCTCCACTCCGGCGCGCTTCGACGTGGTCGGGGTCGCTGAGAGCTCCACTCCGGCGCGCTTCGA
>JACPVJ010000153.1 GCA_016191785.1 Myxococcales bacterium
CGGCTTGCCCCTGCCCAAATGTGTGCTCGGCGGCTACGCCGCCTGCGCGCACATGGGAGGGGCTCCGACCGCTCCGTCGTGCCGCGCTCGTCTGCTTGGTGCCCAGCATCGAGTCGTTCCCCGCTCGCTGTCCCTCGCAGCTTCCGTGCCTCGGACCGGGTCGCCCGCCGGGCTGCGCTCCGGCGCACGCCGCGCGCCGCGCCGCCATTCCGCAGCCTCGGGGAAACATCGTCGCGCGCGCTCTCTCCGCTCGACCTGCGGGCGCGTCACGCGCCCTGCGCCAATCGGGCTGCGCCCGGCGGTCGCCCCGGGCCTCGGCTCCCTCATGCCTGCTCGCTCCAACCCCTCTGCACATCGCCGCTCGCTCCTCGCTGAGCGCGCTCGTGTCATGCGCAATCAAATGACCTCCGGCGAAGCACTCCTCTGGTCCCGCCTCGCGGGCAGCCAACTCGGCGTCCCCTTCCGCCGTCAGGTCCCCCTCGCCGGCCGCTTCATCGCTGACTTCTTCGCTCCCTCCGCTCGCCTTGTCGTCGAGGTCGACGGCGCTTATCACCAACTTCGCTCCGCTGCCGATGCCCGCCGCGACCGCGTCCTCGCCCGGCTCGGCATCCGCGTCCTCAGGGTCGACGACTCCCTCGTCCGCTCCAACCTCGATGCCGCCCTTGCTCTCGTGCGTGACGCGCTCGCGCACAACCCCTGAGCCCGGCTCGGCACGCTCCCCCCACGCCGGCAGCATCACTTCTGCTCGTGCTCTTCCGCGCCGGATCCATCGCTGCCATCCGGCGCAGGATTCAGGCCGATGCCCGACACCGACCCGCCCTTGCCCTTCGTGCCGCCGCTGCCCGCCGTCAGCTTGGTCGTGCCCGTCTTCGTCGCCGCGGTGCCGTTCCACACCAGCGCGATCGCCGCACCGCCCGTCCCACCCGAGCCCGACCCGCCGACGCCGCCGGTGCCGCCCTTTCCGCCGTCGCCACCGGAGCCCATCCCCGAGCCGGCTGCGCCACCACCAGCGCCGCTGCCGCCGGAGCCGCCCTCGCCCGCGTTCCCTCCCTTGCCGCCGTCGCCGCCCTTCTGCGCCACGAGCTCGCACGAGTCCAGCGTCACGCCCGACTGCCACGAGAGCAGCGCGACGCTCGCTCCGCCTCCGCTGCCGCCCGTCCCCTTCGTGCCGCCGCATCCGCCCATGCCGCCAGCTCCACCCGACGCGCCGATGCAGCTCGACAGCGATGACGCGCTCGCGCCGCCGCCGCCGCCTCCCTGACCCACGAAACCATCGGTGCCAGCGTTTCCGGTCGCGGGCGTGAAGCCCGACGCGCTGAACGTGCCGGACGGCGATGCTGCCGTGGCGACGGTGCCGGGGTTGCCGTCGGAACCCTTCTTGCCGGCGTCCGCGGACAACGGAGCCGAGCCCGAACCGCCCCCGGCATTGTCGACGTTGGGCGGAGTCACGTTGGACTGCGGGGTTCCCTTCGTCCCGTTCCCCCCCGCAGCACCCTTCGTCGCCGTTCCGCCCTGTCCTCCAAGCGACCCGCACGCGCTCGCGCCCGTCCACGCACCGCCCCCCAGGAACGGCGGCGCGCTCGTGCAGGTCGCTGCTGCTCCCTGCTGCGCTGCTCCGGGTGTCGCTCCCGCCGCGCCCTTCGTCCCGTCCACGCCGTCCGCGCCCTTCGCGCCATTGCCCGCCGTGAGCTTCACGCGACGGAGCGAGACGTTCTTCGAGCCCGCAACCAAGAGCGCGATGCTCGACTCGCCCCCGCTCGCAGCGTTTGCCGCAGTCACGTCCAGATCTTCCAACGTCACCCCCGTCGCCGCTCCGGTCAGCGCCAGGGCCTTGCTCGCTCCCGCGACCTTCGCCTTCGCGCTCGTCGAGTACGTCCACCCCGCACACTCGAAGCCGCCGTAGACACCCGCGCCGTCCAGCGCGGAGAGATCCAACGTCGCGGTCTCCGCGTAGCCCGTGCCGTCGTCGCACGCATAGACGCGCTTCTTCGCCGAGGCCGCCGCGCCCACCGCTTTGCTCAGCGTCTTGTACGGCTTCGCCTTCGTGCCCGCGCCGGCCGTGTCATCGCCCTTCGGCGACACGAACACCCCTTGCTCGTCGCTGATCACGCAAGCGTCCTCACCTGGTGACTTCGTCACGTCGCACGTCGCCGCGTCCCCGCCGCTACCCCCGCCCCCCGATGCGCCACCGCTGCCGCTAGTGCCACCCGCGCCGCTGCTGCCGCCGGCCCCACCGGTACCGCCGGTGCCAGAGGTGCCGCCGGTGCCGGAGCTGCCGCCGGTGTACGCACCGCACGAGTCCGTGTCCTCGCAGGAGCTCGATCCACACCCCGTGATCGCCACGACACACAACACCGCGCTGCCCAAAGCAGTGACTACCAAGCTACGCATTAGTTTCCCCTTAGAAATGACCTTGAAGGTGAAGCGATGTGGTGCCCCGCGCAAAGCTCGGAACGATCACCGTGCCGGTCGACGAACCTGACGATCGTGGCCACAGCAGATACCCGAGCACGCCCCCTGCAGCCGCCACTCCGAATCCCACGAAACCGTACGTGCGCAGACGCTTCGCGTCGTCGGCCAACGACTCGACCTCCGCGCATTTGTCTGGCGCAACGGTGCCCGAGCCGCACTTGTTCGAGCCCGGGATCTGCGCGAGCGCGTCGTCCTTGTCGCTCTCCTTGCCCGATGCCGCCACCAGGAACCCGATCCCTGCGGCCAGCCCGATCACGCCCGCGCCGATCGCGACGTACGACGGCACTTTGCTTGGCTTGCTGCCCCCGCCCCCATCCCCCACCGGCCCCACCGGCTCGCTGCCCTTCGGCTCCGCGCCCCCCGCCTTCGGCTCCGCTGCCTTCGCCTCCCGCTCCAGGCTGACCCGCAACGCGTGCACGCCGCCTTTCTGCGCCGTCACCTTCTGCGAATGCGTCACGAACCCTGCTGCCGTCACCACCAGCTCGTGCGCGCCGGGCTCCACGAACAGGTCGGCGTCGAGCGGGGACTTGCCCACGACCTTGTCGTCCAGCTTCAGGGTTGCCCACCCCCGCCGTGCTCGGGCCCGAGGGGCCCTGCGCGCGGCTTGCCCCTGCCCAAATGTGTGCTCGGCGGCTACGCCGCCTGCGCGCACATGGGAGGGGCTCCGACCGCTC
>JACPVJ010000154.1 GCA_016191785.1 Myxococcales bacterium
GCGAAGAAGAAGGTCGTCGCGAAGAAGAAGGTCGTCGCGAAGAAGAAGGTCGTCGCGAAGAAGAAGGTCGTCGCGAAGAAGAAGGTCGTCGCGAAGAAGAGGCCGCTCGTCCTCGCCCCGCAGAAGCGGGTCGTGCCGACGGCCTCGGTGCCGATCTACGTCGCTCCGGCTCCGGCGCCGCCGTTGCGAGTCGCAGAGGTTGCGCCTGCCGTCGCTCCGCCGGACGGCGCTCGCGTCTCTGCGGTTCGAGTCGGTCGATTGCCGCCGCGCGGCGAGCCGTCAGCCGCTCCGGCGCGAGAGCCCTCGAGGCCGTCGCCGGTCCCGCCGCCCGCCGCCCCCGTCGTCGCAGCTCCGGCCCCGCGCCGCGCGCCGCGCCCGGAGCTCGACGCCGAGACGTGGCAGCGCGCCGAGCTGTATGCGCGAGATCTCGAAGTCGTCGAGCTGACCAGCGATCACCGCAAGGCCGTCCGCGCGGCGCTCGAAGGGCACGACGCAATCGTGTCCATGCCCGCGGGGCTCGGTCGTGCGGCTTGCTTCGCGGTTCCTGCCAGGCTGCTCTCGCAACCGGTGCTGGTCATCGGTCCGCGTCCCGCCACCTTGCAAGAGCTGCACGACCGCCTGCTCCAGCGCAAGACTCCCGTCGTTCGCTTCGACCCGTTCGCGAGCGACGTCGTTCGTCGGCAGGCCCTCGACCGCATCCGGGCGGGCGGGGCTCTCGTCGTCTTGGCATCGGCAACCGCGGCGCAACGAGACGAGCTGGCCGCGGCGCTCTCCGAACCCGGCGTTGCCCTGGTCGTGGTCGACGATGCGCAGACCGCGACCAGCGCCTCGGACGAGCTCAGCCCGGCAGCGACCGAGCTCGGTCGCGCCTTCGAGCGCCTGGGCCGCCCGCCCGTGATGGCGCTCGCGGGCGCGGTCTCGCCGGCCGCGCGCCACGAGGTCGTGGCTGCCCTTGGTCTCCGCAGTCCGGTCCACGTCGAGGCCGCGAGCCTGCGCAAGAACCTGGTGCTCGACGTGCTCGACGTCCGAGGCGAGGCCCGGCAGCGCGCGCTGGTTCAGCTGGTGATGTCGCTGCGGCGGCCGGGGGTGATCTTCGCGCCGACCGCCCGCGAGGTCGACTCGATCTACTCGGCGCTCGCCGCGCTGCGCCTGCCGGTGCACCGCTACCATCCACACATGCCGCCCGGCGAGCGCGTCGGCGAGCAGCTGAACTTCATGCTGCCCGGGCGTCGCTCGATCATGGTGGCGACCAGCGGCCTGGTCACGCCGAGCGGCGTGGTCGGGGTGGGTGAGGCGGCCCTGCTCGACAAGGCTCCCCTCGACTTCGGCTTGTGCCTCGAGAAGCGCGATCTTCGCTTCGTGCTCCACTGGGCTGCACCGGCTTCGCTCGAGCAATACGCTCGGGAGATAGCCCTCGCGGGGCGTGACGGCGAAGAAGCCACGTGCGTGCTGTTTCATGACGGCAGCGATCGCGCCCGGCACGAGGCGCTCTTGGCGCAAGCGCGCATCCCGTCTCGGCACCTGACTCACTTTGCCAAGGCCCTCGAGCCGGCTGCCCTCGATGCCCGCCCGCGCACGCTCGAGTCCCTGGCGCTGTCCAGCGGCATCAGCCGGCGGATGATCGAATCGCTGGCCGCCATCTTGGACGACGCGGGGCTCGTCGCCCTCACCTCGGGCTGGCTCACGGTGCACTCGTCCGCGCCGGTCCTGGCGGCGGGTGCCCAGCGCCTGGCGGCGCGGTTCGACAAGCTGCGCAGCCAAGACGGCCGTCGCCTGGGCGCGATGACCGCCTACATCGAGGCGACGGGGTGTCGCACTGCGGCGCTCTCGCGGTACTTCGGCGACCTTGGCCCGGAAGCATGCGGCCGCTGCGGCACCTGTCGCGGAAGCCTGGTGCCAGGTTTCGAGGCAGAGCTCGAGGGGGCCCACGTCCGCCGTCCGGCGGTCGAGAGCTTCAGTCTCGGTCGCTCCGAGTCGTTCGGCATGGCCGTCGCTGCGCCCGCTCGCGTCGCTCGCCCGCTGACCGTCAAGTTGTCCGATTTCCGGCGGGGGCGTTGAGCTCGGCGTCGATCACGCTGGCGTAACCCTCGCGATAGGTCGGAAACGCCAGCGCGTACCCTGAGCCCCGGAGGCGAGCATTGGAGCAGCGCTTGTGTCCGCCGCCCCGTCGCGCGCTCTCTGCGCGCTCCGGCGTCTCGTGCGGAGCCGGCGCGCCGACCCGCTGGGCGATCCAGCAGAGCACGTCGCGGCGCGAAGCGGGTTCGTCGTCCACGCCCAAGTAGACCGACCGCGGGGCGCTCAGGCCCACCAGGTGCGCGAGCGCGCCGGCGCAGTCGTCCCGGTGGAAGCGGTTCACGGCGCGGCGGTCGCCCTCGGCAAAGGTCGCCTCGCCGCGACGCACGGCCGCCACCAGGCTGGCCCGGCCTGGCCCATAGATGCCCCCGAGCCGCAGGCTGACGGCGTCCGGTCGGCGCGTGCGCAGCAGCGCCTCTGCCTCGAGGAGCGTTGCGCCAGAGAAGTGAGTGGCCTCGGCGGGCGACGCCTCGTCGACCCACGAGCCATCGGTCTGGGCGTACACGGCGGTGCTGGAGGTGAACACGAAACGCGCGCTCCGCTCCGAGAGCGCGTCGAGCACGACGCCGAGCGCACCGAGATAGGTTCGGCGGTAGGCCTCTCTTGTGCTCTCGCTGGGGCCAGCGCAGAACACCACGGCGTCCCAGCGGCCGGGGAGGGCGGCGAGCGCCGAGCGGTCGAGAAGGTCCGCGGCGACGGGTGTGACCCCGGGGGGCAGCCCCGAGATCGAACGGCGCACGGCGAATACCTCGTCGCCACGGGCAGCCAAGAGCTCGCCGAGCCGCCCGCCGACGTAGCCCGCACCTGCGATCAAGACGCGGCGGTCCGTGAGCGCGCTCCTTTCGATGGCGGGGCCGAGCCCCCTTTTGTGTATGCTCGCAGGCGCTCGCGCATGCGCCTGCCCACCTCACCCGAAGTCGAAGCGCGCCTGGCGCGGCTCGAGCTTCCGTTCAACGAAGACGGGTTGGATCCGTACGGCATCGATCGTCGGCGCCTGGGCTTCATGTTCACGAGCTTTGGCCTCTTTTACAAGCACTACTTCCGCTGTCGCGCGTTCGGCGTCGAGAACATCCCCAAGCGCGGTCGGGCGATGCTGGTCGGCAATCACTCCGGCGGCGTCGCATTCGACGGCATGATGGTCATCGCTTCGTGCTTCTTCGAGTGTGACCCGCCTCGGCTCGCGCAAGGCATGGTCGAGAAGTTTCTGAACCGAATCCCGTTCGCCTCGGAGTGGTCGAGCAAGACCGGGCAGTTCACCGGCTTGCCGGAGCACGCCGTGCGGCTCTTGAACGAGGACCGCCTGCTGATGGTCTTCCCGGAAGGGGCGCGGGGGACCGCCAAGCTGTTCGTCGAGCGCTACAACTTGGTTCGCTTCGGGACCGGCTTCATGCGGCTGGCGATGGCCACCAAGACGCCGATCGTGCCCTTCGGCTTTCTGGGCGGTGGGGAGGCCATGCCCACCGTGGCGAACCTCGAGAAGGTCGGGCGCTTGATCGGCGCCCCCTACATCCCGGTCACTCCCTACTTGTTGCCCATCCCCCTGCCCGCTCGGATGGAGGTCCACTATGGCGAGGCCATCGCCCCGGTGGGCACCGGCGACGAAGACGACCAGGTGATCCTCGAGAAGGTGAACGCGGTGAAGAAGAGCATTCTCCAGCTCATCGAGCGCGGGCGGAAGGGCTACGAGGCGCGATGAAAGTCCTGGTGACCGGCATCTCGGGCAAGGTCGGGCAGCTGGTGTGTCACGCGCTCCGCGCCGGTGGTCACCAAGTCGTCGGGGTGGATCGCCGAGCGTGGCGCGGCGCTCCCGAGGGCGTCGTGATCCACGAGTGCGACATCCGGAAGCGCGGCGCGGAGGACGCCTTCCGCCTCGAGCGCCCGGACGCCGTGATCCACATGGCGACGGTCACCCACCTGACGGCCCAGAGCGAGGACCGCTACCGCATCAACCTGGGCGGCACCAAGGCCGTCTTCGACGCGTGCCAGCGGTACGGCGTGAAGCAGGCGATCTTCGTCGGGCGCCACACCTACTACGGCGCGGCCGCGGACTCGCCGCTCTACCACACCGAAGACGAGCCCCCGCTCGGGCTCGAGACCTTCCCCGAGCTGGCCGACCTGGTGGCCGCGGATCTGTACGCCGGGACTGCGCTCTGGCGCTTTCCAGAGATCGACACCGCGGTGCTGAGGGTGGTGTACACCCTGGGCCCGTCGCGTTCGGGGACGCTGTCGTCGTTCTTGCGCGGGCCGCGGGTGCCGGTGATCTTGGGCTACGACCCGTTGTTTCAGTTCATGCACGAAGAAGACCTCGCGCGGGCCATCGTCCTTGCGCTCGACTCGAGGCTGCGCGGCGTGTTCAACGTCACTGGTCCTCAGCCGCTGCCCCTGTCGGTGATCATCGCTCAGGCGGGCCAACAGCCCCTGCTCGTCCCCGAGCCGCTGTTCCGTTCGCTCCTCGGCCGCTTCGGTCTCCCTCGCCTGCCGCGGGGGGCGCTGAACCACATCAAGTACGCGGTGGTGATCGACGGGAGCTCGTTCCGGGACAAAACCGGCTTCACTCATCAGCACGACGAACACTCGACGCTCGCGGCTTTCCGCCGGGCGCTCGCGACCTGACGCTCACGGGTGCAGCGTGCGCACCAGGCCCAGGGCCACGCGGATGCGCCAGACCAGGTCGCCCTCGGCCTTGGTGATGCGCGCGGCGCCAGGGAATGGGCCCGCAGACGCCGCCGCCACTCGCTCTGCGAACTTGGCCAAGAGCTCGCAGTATTTCGTCGCGTCGTGATCGCCCACCCGACGACGGAGGACCTCGCCGAGCTCACGCAGGTGCACATCGAGCTCGGCCTCGGACATGCTGGTCGCGCCATGGGCCTGCGCGGTCGTGGGCTTGGACGCCTCGGCGAACGCCGCCTGCATCCACGACCCGCCGTCGCACTGGGCGGCGCAGCGCTCGAGCCAGGTGCCGAAGGCAGCCTCTTCCTCGTCGAACGAGTCCACCGCCACGTCGACGCTGAGCATCGCCAGGTAGATTTCGAGTGGGATCTCGGTCACCAGGTCCCACTCGTCTCCGCTGAAGCCGAAGCGCTCGCTCACCGGACGATGATCGGCCAGGCCGCGGTGCTCGTCGAGTGAGAAGTTTGCGCGGAGCGAGGGGCGCCGCGGCCGGGTCAGGCCGCCATTCGCCGAAGCTCGATGCGCTCGGCGACGCGGGTCGCCAAGGCCATGATGGTGATTTGCGGGTTCACGCCGATGGCGGTGGGGAACAGGCTCGCGTCGGCGACGTACAGGCCGGGCAGGTCCCAGACCTGGCCGCTGGTGTCGACCACCGACTGGTCGGGCCGCGAGCCCATCCGCGCGGTGCCCATCAGGTGCGGAGTGAACAGCTCGAGGGTGCTCGGATCGCGCTGCAGGCGGTCGATTTCCGCCAGGTCGTCGACGCACTGTGCCAGGTGCTGGTTGAAGAACGGCAACAGCACCTTCTCGGCGCCCATCGCGAAGTGCATCTCGGCGAGCAGCTTCACGCCGCGCAAGAAGCGAGAGTGGTCGAGCGGGGTCACCTGATAGCGCGGGAGCGGCGCACCGAGCAGGCTGCGCGACACGCTGCCGGACGACGAGTCCTCGACCAGCACGCCCGAGACGACCATCTGGTTGTAGCGCTGCATCAGCTCCCAAGCGTGGTCGCCATGGACGGGCAGGTACGCGCCGAGCACGCTGGGGGTCACGAAGTTCTCGGCCATCAGGATGCCGTCTTCGTGAAAGTGCCGGATCTGGGCGCTCTGACTGACCCCGCGCCAGCCGCGGATGTCGTGGGGATAGATGGCGACGACCTTGGCGTTCGGGTGACAGAGGAAGTTCTTGCCCAGCTGTCGGCTGGGCCGACCGAGCTTGTGCCCCAAGAGCAAGTACGGAGTCTGGATCGCCCCGCAGGCCACCACCACCGCGCGGGCCCGCACGCGGACCTGGGCGCCGGGGCGGCGGGTACGGGGGTCGACCGCGCGCGCGATCACGCCCACCGCGCGCCCGCCCTCGATCCACAGGCGCTCGACCCTGAGCTCGGTCAAGCAGCGGGCCCCCGCGGCCATCGCCCGGGGCATGTAGCTCACCAGCGTGGACTGCTTGGCGCCTGTCGGGCAGCCTAGCCCGCAGTTGTTCGCGCCGACGCAGGCCTGTTGATTGCGCTGGTTCACTGTGTACGACCAGCCCATCTTTCGGGCGCCCTCGGTCATCAGCCGGTTGTCGTCCCCGATGCTCTCGGGCAGCTGGGGGTTGACCGAAACGCGCGCTTCGACGCGCTCGAAGTACGGCTCGAGGGCGCGAGCGCCGAGCTCGGGGCTGATCTTGCTCCACTCGTCCAGGACTCGCTCGGGCGGGCGATAGGCCATGCCGCCATTGATGGTGGTGCTCCCGCCGACACAGCGCCCCTCGACGTAGGGGATGGCTGGGTTGCCCAGGATCACCGTGGCTGCGGCGTCGCGGTACAGCCGCGGGATGCTCTCGCTGCTGTAGGGGTTGAAGCTGTCCGGGGTGATCCAGCTCCCCTCTTCCACGAACACCACGTCATGGCCGGCCTCCGCCAGCTCGGTGCCGACCACGGCGCCACCCGCGCCCGTGCCGACCACCACCACGTCGGCCGAGAAGGCGTGCTCGCGGGCATAGTCCGAGTGCGACAGGATCATCGCACGCCTCCCGCCCGGAGCGCCGGTGCCGCCATCAGCGCTTTGCGTCGCTCGACCCGCTCGCGCAAGAACGGCAGCGGAGCGTAGCCGATCGCGGCGTGAACCTCGTCTTGGTCGAAGTACGCGCTCAGCACCAGGCCGCGCACCGCGACGACCAAGGTCCGCAAGAAGGCGAAGCGGCCGCTCACCATCTCGGAGAGCAAGCGCGACGCGCGCTGGCGGCCGAGCGCCTGAAGGCGACGCACCGACACGAACAAGTAGCGGGGTGCCCAGTCGAGCAGCCAGAGGCAGAGCCGGAACCCCCAGGCGACCAGCGGGTGCATGTAGCGCATGTGCTGGAGCACGTGGAGCTCGACCCGCTGGAAGAGCTCCGGCGAGCTGGGCGCCGGAGCCGACGGACAGAGGGTGACGATCAGCGCGCGCAACGCCGAGAGCGCGCCCGGTCCGAGCGGGTACGGCTCGGCCAATTGCCAGCCATCGTCGGGGTGGCGAGAGAGCGGAGCGCGCGCGACCCGAACCGGCAGGCGCGTTCGGCGCACGTGGCTGTCTTCGAAGGCTCCGCTCTCGTCGTCGTTCATGATCCCCTGCGTTTCTTTCGAGGTTCAGCCCCATCGGCCGAGGTGATCCGGCCGCCCAGAGCGCTCTGCATGGCCTTGGTGAAGTTCTGGTCGACGCGCCGGTAGTACGCGCGGGTGACCTCGATGGCGCGGTCCTCGTCGCCGGCGTCGAGCGCGGCAATGAAGTCGCGAAGGTGCTGCGGAAAGCTGGGCTCGAGCACCCACAGCGCCGGATAGCGGTCGAGGATGTTGCGGTAGGCTTCCAAGAAAGGGTTGGCGACCCAGCGAATGGCGATGGAGTGGCCCGCGTCGATCAGCGCGTCGAGCCAGCGCTGGAACCCATGGGCGATCACCACCTGGTCGCCACGCTCGAACGCGGGAACGAGCAGCTCGGTGATGTCGCGCAGGCGCTCGATGTCGCTCTTGTTGGCGCGGCGCACCGCCAGGCGCGCTGCGAACTCGAGCACCATCAGGCGTGCCGGCAAGATGTCCTCGAGGATGTGGAAGGTTTCGGTGGGGTCCGACGCCGACTCGAGGAACGGCGGCAAGAGCTCCATGGTCCCGGTGCGACGGAAGTCCGCGACGGTGACACCCTGGCCGTGGCGCACCGTGACCAGCCGAGCCTGCTCGAGCCGACGGACGGCCTCACGCAGGGTGTTGCGATTCGTGTTGTACTTCGCAGCGAGCTCGCGCTCGCCGGGCAGGCGCTCGCCCGGGGACAGCGCGCCGCTCAAGATCTGACGGCGCAGATCCACGTAGACGGTGCTCTCGATCTTGGAAGCCGGCTCGGACATGTTCGGGTGCCTCGGGGGAGTGGCCCGGGGCAACTGGTTGAACCAATCATAGCTGGTTGAACCAGCTAGTCAAGGGCGGCCTCGGGCGGTGGTTGAACCCCTTCTCGCTCGGCGCCGCAGCCCCGCCAAGCAACGTCGAAATCCCATGAGTTTTCCGAGGCGGCCCGCGGCTCAGCGCTCGCGCCCAGGCCAGCTCTGGAGCATCTGGATGTAGTTCGCGCGCTCGTAGGCGCTGGGGTCCGGGCACTTCAGAAGGCTCATGCTGCCCCGCATCTGCGCCACCGACTCGTATTCGTGCTCGCTCAGCCAGCTCTCGAACGCGCCGAGCAAGGTGGCGAACTGGGCGGGGCCGTGGCGCAACACGCCGCTCACGGTCTGCACCGCGTCCGCCCCGGCCATGATCGCCTTCACCACGTCCGTGGCGTCGTGGACCCCGCCGGTGACCGCCAGCGACTTGGCGCACCGGCCGTGCAAGATCGCCAGCCAGCGCAGGCGAAGCAATAGCTCGGACGAGGTCGAGAGCTGAAGGCGGTGGTGGACCTCGAGCTCCGCCACGTCGATGTCGGGCTGGTAGAAGCGGTTGAAGACCACCAGCCCGGCAACGCCGGCGTCGGTCAAACGGCGGGCGAAGTGGGCGAGCGCGGTGTGAAACGGCGAGAGCTTGACTGCGAGCGGGATGGCAATCGTCCGGCCTATCTCTGCCACCATCGCCAAGATCCGTGACTCGACGGCCTCGGCCCCCTCGTCGGGGTCGGTCGCGAGCTGATACACGTTCAGCTCGAGCGCGTCCGCGCCGGCTTCTTCGATCTGCTTCGCGTAGCGGAGCCAGCCGCGCGCCGTGACGCCGTTCAGGGAGCCGATCACCGGCACCGGCAGATCGCGCTTCAGTCGCGCGAGGTGCTCGAGGTACTCGGCCGGTCCGAGCGCATAGCCCGCGGGGCTCGGGAGCCAGCTGCTCGCCTCGGCGAACTCCTCGACCCCGGGCGCGGCATGACGGTCGTGGGCGACCTCTTCGGCGGTGAGCTGCTCTTCGAAGAGCGAGTGCATCACCACCGCCGCGGCGCCCGCGTCCACCGCGCGGCAGACCGCGTCCCGATCGTGCGCGAGAGGGCTGGCCCCGAGGATCAGAGGGTTTTTCAGGGTGAGACCCAGGTATCGAGTCGAAAAGTCCATGTCATTTCTCCGCGGGCATCACGAACCGGGCGAGCTCGCCGTAGAGCACCAGGCGCCGCTTGGCGTCGTTCTCCGCTTCTTTCATCAGCTTGGCGAAGCGGACCGGATCGGCGCGCTCGACCATGCGGAAGCGCGCTTCGTTCCGCGCGTACTCGAGCACGTTCCCCTTGGGCGCCGCCGAGTCCAGTTGCAGCGGGGCCTCGCCCCGGTCGGTGCGGTCGGGGTCGTAGCGGAACAGGTTCCACATGCCGGACTCGACCGCGAGCTTCTGCTGACGTGGGCCGTGGACCAGATCGTAGCCGTGTGCGATGCAGTGACTGTACGCGATGATCAGCGACGGCCCCTGGTAGGCCTCTGCCTCGACGAAGGCCCGCACGGTCTGCGCGTCCTTCGCGCCGAACGCCACCCGTGCCACGTACACGTGGCCATAGCTCATGGCGATCAGGCCGAGGTCCTTCTTCGCGATGGCCTTGCCGCTGGACGCGAACTTGGCGGACGCGCCGCGGGGTGTGGCCTTGGACTGCTGGCCACCGGTGTTCGAATAGACCTCGGTGTCGAGGACCAGCACGTTCACGTTCCGGTCCGAGGCCAGCACGTGATCGAGGCCACCGAAGCCGATGTCGTACGCCCAACCGTCGCCGCCGACGATCCACAGGCTCTTCTTCACCAGGTAGTCGGCGAGCTCGGCCAAACGGCGGGTGTCGTGCTTGCCGTGGGCCAGCCGCTCGCGCAGCACGCGGACGCGATCGCGCTGGGCGGTGATGCCCGCCTCGTCGTCCTGTCGCGCCGTGAGCAGCGCGTGGCACAGCTGCGAGCCAATCTCGCTCTCGTGGGTGCGGACCAGGTGCTCGGCGTGGGCCCGCAGGTAGTCGACCGAGAGTCGCATCCCGAACCCGAACTCGGCGTTGTCCTCGAACAGCGAGTTCGACCACGCCGGGCCGCGGCCGTCGCGGTTGGTGGTGTACGGCGTGGTCGGCAGGTTGCCGCCGTAGATCGACGAGCAGCCGGTGGCGTTGGCGATCAGCAGGCGGTCGCCGAAGAGCTGCGTCAAGAGCTTGACGTAGGGCGTCTCGCCGCAGCCGGAGCACGCGCCCGAATACTCGAACAACGGTTCGAGCAGCTGCGTTTCCTTCACGTCCAGCTTGATGCGCTCGCGAGCGACCTCGGGCAGTGCCAGGAAGAAGTCGTAGTTCTCTCGCTCGGTGCTGCGCAGGGGCGCTTGCGCGTGCATGTCGATGGCCTTGTGCCGAGGGTTCGACTTGTCCTTGGCGGGGCAGACGGCCACGCACACCGAGCAGCCGGTGCAGTCCTCGGGCGCCACCTGGATGGTGTAGCGTCGCCCCTGAAGCTCGCCGCTCTTCCACTCGGTGCTCTTGAACGTGGCGGGCGCGGTCGCGAGGTTCTCGTCGTCGTAGACCTTGGCGCGGATCGCCGCGTGCGGGCAGACCATCGCGCACTTGTTGCACTGGATGCAGAGCGCTTCGTCCCAGACCGGGATCTCCTGAGCCAGGTTGCGCTTCTCGAAACGCGCCGTTCCGACCGGCCAGGTGCCGTCGATCGGAAAGGCGCTCACCGGCAGCAAATCTCCCTGGCCGGCGAGGATCATCGCCGACACGCGCTGTACGAAGTCAGGCGCGGCGGCCGGGACCGGCGGGGGCCGGCGCCGGCCGGTGGCCTCCGCCGACGGCGGCGAGAAGGGGGTCAGGTGATCGACCGCGGCCCGGGCGGCTGCCACGTTGCGGTGGACGAGCTCGTCGCCGCGCGCGCCGTAACTCTTCTTGATCGACTCCTCGATGTGGGAGAGGGCCTCGTCTCGGGGCAGCGCTCCCGAGAGCACGAAGAAGCACGCCTGCATCACCGTGTTGATGCGACCGCCGAGCCCGTGCTCGCGAGCCAGCCCATGGGCGTCGACCACGTAGCAGGTGAGCTTCTTGGTCAGGATCGTCGCCTGCACCTCGTGGGGGAGGTCGTCCCACAGCTCTTGGCCGGTGTGCGGCGCGTTGAGCAGGAAGATCGCTCCTTCGCGCGCGGTCGCCAAGACGTCGTAGCGCTCGAGCAGGTCGAACTGGTGACACGCGACCAGCTGCGCTGCGTCGATCAGGTACGGCGCGCGGATGTGGCTCGGGCCGAACCGCAGGTGCGAGATCGTCACCGCTCCGGACTTCTTCGAGTCGTAGACGAAGTACCCCTGGGCATAGCCCGGGGTCTCTTCGCCGATGATCTTGATCGAGCTCTTGTTGGCGCCGACGGTCCCGTCCGAACCCAGGCCCCAGAACACCGCGCTGTAGGTTCGGTCCTCGGGCAGCCGGAAGGCGGCGTCCACGTCGAGCGACAGGCGCGAGACGTCGTCGACGATCCCGACGCTGAAGGTCGGCTTGGCGTCGGGCTTCCAGAGCTCGTCGAACACCGCCTTCGCCATGGCGGGCGTGAACTCCTTCGACGACAGGCCGTAGCGCCCGCCCAGCACGCGGGGCTTCGGTTCGCGCGACCCGTCACGGGCCAGCGCCGCCACCACGTCGAGGTACAGCGGCTCGCCCGGGGCCCCCGGCTCTTTGGTGCGATCGAGCACCGCGACCTGCTGCGCCGATCGCGGCAACGCGGCGAGCAGGTGCACCTCCGACCAGGGACGATAGAGCCGCACCTTCAGCACACCGACGCGCTCGCCCCGCTCGATCAGCGCGTCGACGGTGGCGTGCATCGTCTCTGCCCCCGAGCCCATCATCACGACCACTCGATCCGCCTCGGGATGGCCGTGATAGTCGAATAACCGGTAGCGCCGGCCGGTCAGATCGGCGAAGCGGTCCATGGCCGCCTCGACCACGCCCGGACAGGCCGCGTACTGGCCGTTGATGGCCTCTCGTGCCTGGAAGAAGGTGTCGGGGTTCTGGGCCGTCCCCCGAAGCACCGGGCGGTCGGGCGTGAGCGCTCGGGCGCGGTGCGCACCGATCGCAGCTTCCGGCAAGAGCTCGGCCAGCGTCGCGTCGTCGAGGCGCACGACCTTGGCGATCTCGTGCGAGACCCTGAACCCGTCGAAGAAGTGGAGGAACGGAACGCGCGAGAGCAGCGTGGCGTGGTGCGCGACGGCAGCGAGGTCCTGTGCCTCTTGCACCGACCCCGAGCACAACATCGCGAATCCCGTCCCACGGCAGGCCATGACGTCGGAGTGGTCGCCGAAGATGCTCAGAGCGTGTGTCGCGATGGTCCGGGCGGCCACGTGCAAGACGAACGGCGTCAGCTCGCCGGCGATCTTGAACAGATTGGGGATCATCAGCAGGAGCCCCTGGGACGAAGTGAAGGTCGTGGCCAGGCACCCCGCTTGAAGGGCGCCGTGCACGGTGCCGGCAGCGCCACCCTCGGACTGCATCTCCATCACGCTGGGCACGCTGCCCCACAAGTTCCCATCGCCGTGCGCTGCCCAGGCATCGGCGAGCTCCCCCATGGCTGATGCGGGGGTGATGGGATAGATGGCGATGACCTCGCTCGCGCGATAGGCGACCGAGGCGACGGCTTCGTTGCCGTCGAGGACCACATGCTGGGAAGAGCTCATCCGGGGCTCCGGGGGAGAAGGGGGGAAGACGGCCGCGACGGCCGGACTCAGGAGGCTACGCCGGCTTCGGCTGGCGGCGAAGCCAGCGCGCAACGAAGCGTCAGCACCGGACACGGGGCCGAGTGAAGCACGCGGCGCGTCACGCCGCCGACGGTTCCTGGGTCGCCGCCCTGTCCGGCTGCTCCCATCAGGAGCAAGTCGAAGTGCTCGCTCGAGGCCAGGGTGACCAGGACCTCGTGGGGGACCCCGAACTCGATCCGCGGGTGCATGCCGCTGCCGCCCACCAGACGGCGCAGCTCACGCATGGCGGCCCCTCGGGCCAGATCGCCGAGCGTCCGGTTCCCCTCGCCCGGCAGCTTGGTCGTGAGCGGCACGCCCTGTGGAGGCTGCCAGACGTGGACGACGTCCACGTGGGCTCCGCTTCGGCCCGCGAGCGCCAAGGCGCCCTCGAACGCTGCGCGGGCGTCGCGCGAGAAATCGGTGGCGACCAGAATGCGACGGACAGGAGTCATCCCCGGGCCGTGGACTCGAGCCCGGCTTTGGTCGCGCCGTACTCGTGCAGCTTGTACTGGATCTTGCGGACGCTGATCCCGAGCACGCGCGCGGCGCGCGAGGTGCTTCCGCCGTTCGCGGCGAGGGTCTCCAGGATGGCAAAGCGCTCGATGTCGGACAAGCGCGCCCCGGGGATCACCGGCCGCGGCGGGGCAGCGCTCGCGATCGCCAGGTGCTCGGCGCGGATCAGCCCCGACGCGCAGCGACCGCGCGCCGCTTCCAGCACCCGAGCCAGCTCCGGGATGTTCTCGGGGAAGTCGTGGCGGCGAAGACGATTCACGGCCTCGGCGCTCAGTCCCGGACCGGAGGGCCCGAGGAGCGAGTGGGCCAGGAGCGCGAGGTCGTCGCGTCGCTCGCGTAAGGTCGGAACGCGCAACTCGACCACGCACAAGACGCGGGCGAGGTCGGCGCGGAAGTGTGGGCTGGTCGCCAAGACCAGGGGCGGCGAGGAACCGGAAGACACGACCCGCAGCGCGCGGTCGGTCTCGGCCGCCGAAGGCAGCGCGTCGAGCAGCGCGCTCTGGGTTTCTCGGGGAAGCGAGTCGAGCTCCGAGACGTACAGGGTTCCGCCCCGGGCTTGGGCCACCGTGGTCTCGACCTCGTCACGCGACAGCTCGGCCCCTTGTTCGGCGAGGTGGCGGCAGCGCAGGTGGACGAAGGGACCGCCGGACTGTTGCGAGCGATCGTGGATCGCGCGTGCCAGGCGCGCCTTGCCCGTGCCCCGCTCGCCGAACAAGAAGACATTGGCGCAGGTCGGAGCGATGCGGAGCAGCCGGCGCACGCACTCCCGCATTTCGTTCGACTCGGCCACGATGCCGTCCAACCGCTCGGGGTCGGGACGCGTCGGCGCCGGCCGCTCGCCGTCGCGTGCGGACGCGAGCGCCTGCGCCACCACCGCCAAGAGGCGCTCGATGTCGAGGGGCTTGACCACGAAGTCGCTGGCGTGCTCGCGCATCGCCGACAACGCCGCGTCCACGCTGCCGAACGCGGTCATCACCACCACGGGGATGCCGAGGTCCGCGCGGCGCAGCCGGCGGATCAGCTCCAGCCCGTCCATCGACGGCATGCGCAGGTCGGTAAGGACCAGATCGGGCCGGACCTCTTCCGCGCGACTGAGCGCCTTGAAGCCGTCGCTCGCGGTGTCGACCAGATATCCCGCGTCCCGGAGCAACTCGGCGAGCGCCATGCGTGCCGGACCCTCGTCATCGACCACCAAGATGCGCGCTGGATTGTCCATGGTCGTCCCTTTCCGCTCGCGACCGTTGCATGGAGCGTGCCGCGCCTTTTCTTCGAGATCGTCGCGGCTCCCGACGCGGGCTCTGCGGGCAGGCCCCCGGTCCCGCGTAAGTTATGCGCAGCGCCGGTTCAGGCGCGGACGCTGGCGGGGAAGCGTAGGGTGAAGCGCGTGCGACCGGCGCGCGACTCGTAGTGGATGCTCCCGCCGTGCTCGCGGACGATGCGATGGACGATGGCGAGACCGAGCCCGGTTCCCCCGGCCTTGGTGGTGTAGAAGGCGTCGAACACCGGCGCGCTCTCGTCGAAGCCGGGGCCGGTGTCCTCGACGTGCGCTTCGACGCTGCCGTCGGCGTCCGCTCGGACCCCCAGCCCGAGCACTCCGCCATTCGGCGACATGGCCTCGATCCCGTTTCGCACCAGATTGATCAGGACCTGTCGCAGACGCTCCTGGTCGCCGTCGATGCGTCCGCCCTCGGCATCGAGTCGACAATCGATGCGGACCCCGGCGGCCTCCGCCTCCGGGCGGAGCTGGGCCGCCACCGACCCCAAGAGCTCGGTCAGGGCCATCGGCTCGAGCACCAGTGGGTTGGGTCGCGCGAACGCCAAGAAGTCCGACACCAGGTGGTCGAGCCGGCGGATCTCGTCGTGGACGATCTCGACGACCGGGACGAGCAGCTCTGGCGTGTTCTGCCCGCGCTCGAGCCGGCGCTTCAACACCTGCAGTTGCAGCGTCGCAGAATTGAGCGGGTTTCTCACCTCGTGGGCCAGGCCCGCGGCGAGGGTTCCGACCGCCGCCAGGCGCTCGTCCACGGAAGCGCGCCGCTGGTGGGCGCGCTCCGAGGTGACGTCGCTGCCGAGCGCCAGGGTCGTCGAGTCGACGTGGGCCAGCTGCCAGCGGACCAAACGATGTCCACCGCCTTTGACCTCGAGCTTCCTGTCCCCGCCGTCACCGACCAGATCGCGGCCCGAGCGACCGAGCATCTCGCCGCGCGAGAATCCGGTCAGCTCTTCCAGCTGGCGGTTCCAGAGCTGGATCTCGCCTCCTGGGCCCCAGGCCATCACCAGAGCGGGGGCGGCCTCGAGCAGCTCGCGGTAGAGCGCCTCGGAATTGATCCCGTCGAAGTGTGCGTCAGCCATGGGCGAGCGCGCGTCGATCCGTCAGTCTTGGCTCTCGGCGCTCCGTACGGTGAGCACCGGACGGGTGGAGCGACGCACGACCTTCTCGGCGACGCTGCCGAGCAAGAGGTGCGCGAAGCCGCTGCGCCCGTGGGTCCCCATTGCCACCAGGTCGTACCCGTCACGCTCGGCGAGGGTGACGATGGTGTGCGAAGGGTCACCTTGCTCGACGCGGGTGTCCGCGATCTCGATGCCGTCCGCTCGAGCCTGGGTGACGAACTCGCGCATCGCGGCTTGGGCCTGATCGCTGGCGAGCTGCGCGAGGGTCTGCGTGGTGCCGGCCGCGCCCACCATCGCCTCGGGGGCGATGAACGCCGGGGCCTCCCACACGTACAAGAGGTCGATGGTGGCGTTGAAGCTCTTCGCCAGCATTGCCGCGTGCTCGAGCGCAGCGCGCGAGCACGCCGAGTAGTCGACCGGAACCAGGATCCTTCGCAAGTTGATCATTTCAGCTCTCTTTCGGACGTGGAGCGCCCGCCGTCGTCCCGCCCCTCGCGTGCGTTCATCGGTACCACCAGCACCGGGCAGGGCGCGAGCCTGACCACCCGTTCCGCCACGCTGCCGAGCACGACCCGCCGGGCCCCCGTCCGGCCGTGGGTTCCGAGCACGAGCAGGTCGACCCCCGCGGTCTTGGCGCGCTCGAGGATGACGTTGGCCGCGTCACCCACTTCGTAGCTCACCCGGAGCGCGGCTCGATCTTCGCCGGAAAACCCGGAGAGGAAGCCCTCGACCTCGGCTTTGGCCTGGTCCTCGGCCAGCTCCCAGAGCGGCCGCGGCCCCACCGCCGCCCAAACCAGGATGGTCGGTTGTACGTAGGCGGGCACGCGATGGACGTGCAGCACCTCGAGCTCGGCCCCGAAGCGACGCGCCAGCGCGAGCGCTTCGTGCACGGCCGCTCGCGAGCACGCGGAGGTGTCGATCGGGCAGAGGATGCGTCGGTATCCGTTCACCACGATGGCCTTCACTCGCAATTGTCGTGCCGAGTCAAACGCGATGGTCGGGGACGCTGTAGCCCTCGGAGTGGGCGAGCCAGCGCAGCACGTCGAGCGCGCTCAAGATCCCCACCACCTTCCCCGCCTCCGAGACGACCGGAACGCGATGCACACCCTCGAGGGCCATCAGCGCGGAGGCGCGCCCGATGGACGCCGTCTCAGGAAGGGTGAACGCGAGCGGCGTCATGACGTCGCGCACCGTCGCGTCCTTGCGCCGCTCGATGTGCATGCCGCGGTCCAGCTCCGCCACGATTCCACCGCTGCTGAGCGCGGGTTTGCCCATTTCCCCGGTGTCGCCCCGGTCGGCATAGTCGCGCAGGACGTCCGTCTTGGAGACGATGCCCAGGGTGCGGCCGGTCGAGTCGACGACCGGCGCCCCGCTGATGCCCCGCTCCAAGAACAGCGTGGTGAGCGCCTCGATGCCCAAGTCCGGCGGGACACACACCGGGTGCTTGGTCATCACTTCGGAGACCGGGGTCCTCTCGGCGGGTCCAGGCGCCTGTTCGGAACCGCGTCGCGTCACCTCGACGCGGGCCTTGGGATCTGTTTTGGAGCTCATGCCTGCCTTCCTCTCGCGCACTGCCTGCGCAGCCAGGGCCATCAACGCACTCATTGCGCGGGTGGAACCTGCCGTCGCGGGCGAACGCTGGATTTGCAAGTGTCGAACCAGGGCACGCGCATTGCAATGTGCATGACGACAACATCGCGTGAAAGCGAGGCTTTGCAGATCATGGTCGTTCAAGAAGTCATGACCGAGGACCCCGTCACCGTACAGTCGAGCACGCCCATCCGGAAGGTGATCGCGACGCTCTTCGAGAGTGACTTCCGCCACCTGCCGATCGTGGATGGCGACCAGCTCGTGGGCATCGTCAGTGATCGCGACCTGCGCGCGTTCCTGGCTCCCACCATGCTCGAGCTCGAGAAGCCCGAAGAGGTCCAGAAGCGCCTCTCGCAGCCGGTCTCGGGTGTGATGAACGCGGACGTGGTGAGCGTGACCCCCGAGACGGACCTGTCCGAGGTGATCGAGCAGATGATCGACCAGAAGGTCGGGGCCGTTCCGGTGGTCCGGCCGGGCACCGACGAGCTGGTCGGCATCGTCAGCTACATCGACGTGCTCCGCGCCGCTCAAGAGTTCTTCGAAGAATGAGCTGAATTAGAGGCTGCCGAGCCGGCTCCCGGGGCGTGTATCCTTGGCGCCCGATGGCGCCGCGCTTCGTCTGTCCGGCATGTGGGGAGAGCGCTCCCTCGCCGGGCTTCTGCACCCACGACGGCGCGGCCCTGGATGCGCCGGGCGACGACGATCTGCTCGGAGCCACGGTCGGCAGCTTTCGCATCACCCGCCTGCTCGGGGCGGGGGGCATGGGCCAGGTCTATCGAGCGGTGAACCCCAGCATCGGCAGCCAGGTGGCCATCAAGCTGCTCTCACCGGCGTTCGTCCGGAGCAAACCAGCGGTCGAGCGCTTCTTTGCCGAAGCCCGCTCGGTCAACCTGATCCGCCACGAGCACATCGTGAACGTGCTCGATCTGGCCCTGATGCCCGACGGGCGCCCGTACATCACGATGGAGTACCTGGAGGGGCGCCCCCTCGCGGCGCTCCTCAGAGACCGACGCGTTCCCGGGCTCGGCTGGCTCGCGCGGTACTTCGTCGAGGTGCTCGACGCGCTGGGTGCGGCCCATCAGAGCGGGATCATCCACCGCGACATCAAGCCCGACAACCTCTGGGTGACACCCCAAGGGCACGCCAAGGTGCTCGACTTCGGCATCGCAAAGCTCAAGCCCAGCACCGACGTGGCGGCGCCCGAGACTCACACCGGGGCGTTGATGGGTACCCCCCACTACATGTCTCCCGAGCAGGCCGCGGCCAAGCCGGTCGATCACCGGAGCGACCTCTACTCGCTGGCCGTCGTGCTCTACGAGTGCGTGACCGGGGTCAAGCCGTTCGATGCCCCGTCGCTCTTCGAGCTCTTGCGTCAGCACATCGAGCATCACCCGGTGCCTCCCGGCCAGTTGAGCGGGCTCCTTCCGCCGGCGTACGAGCAGGTCATCTTGCGCGCGCTGAACAAGGACCCGAGCCTCAGGTTCGCGTCCGCCGCCGAGATGGGGGCGGCCCTCGAGGTCGCGGCGCGGGGTCTTGGCCCCGAGGCGTTCAAGACACCCACCCTCGGTCCCGAGGCGACCGTGGCACGCGTGACGCCCGGGCCAGTGGTGACTGCCCCGAGCTTTGGGGCGCCCGCGCAAACCGTGTCCGCGTCGCCGGCCCCGACCGGCCGCTCGATCGCGCCCTGGATCCTGACGGCAGGCTTCGCGCTGATCGCGCTGATGGCCGTGGTCAGCCTCGGCGTGCTCTTCCTGAGCCGGGGGCGCAGCGGCCGCGCGGCGCGACCCGCAGGGGTGCCGAGCGTGGAGCCCGTGGCCTATCTGGACACCGCTCGCCAGAGCGCCCGCGAGATCGCGCCCGATGCAGAGCTGGTCCGCGTCGAGGTGAGCGGCGTCGCCCGGGATGGCAAGCTCGACTTTTCCCCGAAGGCAGCCGGGCGCGCGGACTACTTCTTCCTCTCGCCCCGGGGCAAGCTCGAGAGCGCCGGCCGCGGCGAACCCCGCTGCATCGTCCGGGTGTCGCTGAGCCGCGATGGGGTGAAGGCGGCGTTCACCTCGTCCAGCTGCGCCAACGCTTGGGTCGTTCCGAAACCGAAGTGCTCGCTGGCCGGCGTCGCGCAGCGGGCCGGGTCGCTGTCGAGCGTTTCTCTGGCCCGATACGTCAAGCGTCACGAAGACGCTCTGCCCGAGTGGTTCGTCCACACCGGGACGACTCAGCTCTGGTTGCCCGACGACTGCGGGTAGGGCCAGTCGATCCGGTGCTGTGGCTCGTAGCCGAGCTCGCGCTGGGCACGTCGCCCGTCCAGCACGGCGCTGAAGTGAAAGCGGCGATAGTTCAGGTCGTAGCGGAAGTCACTGCCCAGGGTCCGCGCCCGGAGGCGATAGAGCGGGGCAAGGAGCGGCCCGGGGAGCGGCACCGGCACCCGGCCCCAACGCTCGATGGCGCGAGAGAGCGGGAGCACGTCCGCTCCCGGCACGTTGAACACCCCGCTGCTCGCGCCGCGAACTGCGAGCTCGAGCGCGCGCGCGGCATCCTCGAGCGACAGCAGGTTCAACATCGGGTCGAAGCCCGCGGGCTTCAGGCAGACCCTCGACCCCAGGTAGTCGTAGAGCTGGCTGCCGACGTCGGCGGCCAGGATCTCGGCGCAGCGCAGCACCACGATCTGCATGCTCGACATGCCCATGCGGGTACACACGGTCAGATCCGCCTCGACCCGATCGCGCACCTTCTGCGGAGCCTGGGGGGACAGATCCAGCGGATCGTCCTCGCCCAGCAAGGTCGAGCGACGCGGGTCGAGGCGATACACGGCGCTCGCGCTGCGGAACACGAAGCGCCGAACGCTGGGGTGCCGCTCGGCGAGCGAGAGCAGATCGCGCGTGCACTCGACGTTGAGAGCGTGGATGCGCGGCCCTTCGTCGTGGGCTCGGCGGTGGAGCGCGTTGTGGACCACGACGTCGACCGCGAGCTCGCGCCCGTCGGCGTAGAGCAGGTCGTGCAGCTCGCGGGGCCGGGTCAGGTCGACCTGGCGGTATCGATAGCGATTCGGGTCGCGCTTCGCGAGCGGGACGGGGTCGGCTTCGGCCCCGACCGCCAGCACCAGAGCGGTGCCCGGGTCCGCCAAGAGCCGCTCGATCAGGCGGCGACCGATGGGCGTGGTGGCGCCCGTGACCATCACGCGGTTCATCACCACAGGCCCTCTCGCTGGCCGAGGCCCTGGGCGATCAGCGCCTCGACGGCGTGCTCGACGACGAGCGCGGCGTCACGGACCGCGGCCGGGTCGTCGGCGTCGCCGAAGCGCTCGTGGAGCACCAGCGGCTCGCCATAGTGGATGTGCAGCCGGACCGGCAGCGGCAGCGGGGTCGCGGGGATCGGCAGGAACGGAGCCCCGAACGCGTGGAACGCGTCCAGCCGGCCGATCTCGGGCCAGGCCTCTTCGGCGCCGATGACGGCTACCGGGACCACGGGAGCGCGGTGGCGCAGCGCCAGCTCGGCGTGTCCCACGCGCCAGCTCTGGAGCTGGTAGCGCTTCTTCCATCCCTTTCCGATCCCCGGTGCGCCCTCGGGGAAGACCAGGACCAGCTCGCCGGACTCGAGCAGGTGGCGGAAGTTGCCTGCGCTCCCCGCGACCACCCCGACACGGCTGAACGCGGTGCCGACCCACGGCATCAGCGGAATGAAGACGTCGCCGATCACCCGAGCGACGCGCGGCGGAGAGGTCTGCCGCGCGACGTCGACGACGATCATGGCGCCGTCGATCGGCAAGAGCCCGCTGTGGTTGGCGGCGAGGATCGCCGCCCCCGATCGCGGCAAATGCTCGGCTCCGTGGCTGGTCACGCGGAAGTAGCGCTCGTAGGCGAAGCGCGTGAGGCCCAGGGCCAGGGCGAAGGCTTCGGGGTCGAAGCCGAGCACGTCGAACCCGTGGCCGGCATCGCGAAAGGCCACGGACCCGAGCGCGGCCTTCTGTCGCGGCTCGAGCAGCAGATCGGAAAGCACGTTTCCAAGGCGCCGACCCAGGGACATGGCGTGCTCAGCTGGGCCCCGCCGGGCTGGTCAAGAGCAGGCTGCACGGTGCCGATCGGAGCAACCGCTCGGCCGTGCCGCCCAGGAAGACCCGGCGAAGCCCGCCGAGCCCGGTTCGTCCGACGATCAGCAGATCCGTCTTCTCTTCCAGCGCCAGGGCTCGCAGCACGCCTGCGGGCTCGCCCCACGCCGTGCGAAGCGCCCCGGCCAGGTTTGGTCGATGGGCGCGCTCGACGAACTCGGAGAGCGCGGCGGCCGTCGTCGCTGCGTGGGCGCCGAGCTCGCCCTTCGACGTGTCGGCATCCGGGGAGAAGTCGAGATGCTCGAGCACGTGCACCACGGTCGGCGTGGCCGCCAGGCGCTCGCAGAAGTCCGAGGCGAAGAGCAAGGCCTCGCGCGACGCATCGGAGCGGTCCACGGCGACCATGACCCGGGCCAGCCCGGGCTCGCGACGCGCACGGCTGATCCACACCGGCTGCCGTGCGAAGCGCGCGATCGTCTCCGCCGTCGGTCCCGTGCCCGGCTCGCCATGCGGGTGATCTCCCGCCCCGATGACAATCAAGCTCGAGTCGAGGGCCTCGGCGGTGTGCAACACGGCCTCGGCGGGGCTTCCCAGCGCCACGCGCTCGTCGCCCACCTTCGCGTCGGCCTCGAGCAGCGCGCGGCGACACTCGTGCAGGTGCTGGCGCGTGCGCGCTTCGAGGGCAGCCGCGCTGGTCGCCGTTCGCGGGTGGGACGACTGGACGTGAACCAGATCGACCGGGACACGGTACGCCCGCGCGAGCATGGCGGCGTCCGCTCGGGCCAGCTCCGCCGCCTTGCCGAAGTCGGTCGCCAGAAGCACGCGCAGGAGCCCAGCCATTGTGCTCTAGATCGAAGCAAGCGGCGCGCCACCACGAAACGGCTCGGGCGCGTCGGTCAGTCACGCATGGTTTTCCGGCAGGCGTCACGGGCACCGCAAGATTTTCCGCTCGGTCCCGGCGGGTTGCCCGTACTGTGCGTGCCTGTCGATGGCACGAGTCTCGCAGTGCGCGAGGTCGTCCCACGCTCGGGAGGCAAAGATGTCGAAGTGGATCCGGTTTTCTCTGGCTCTGACGGTCGCCGCGCTCGCGGTGGGTTGTGACAAGGGTGGCGGCGCAGGCGCCGGCAAGTGTGGAAGCGGCACGGCCGTCGAGCTCTCGGGGAACCATGGTCACGCGGTCGACATCCCCGCGGACGCCGTGAAGCGGGGGATGGGTGGCGGCTATGCCGTCAAGGGCGGCGACCATGAGCACGCGGTGGTGCTCAAGGACGACGACATGAAGAAGCTGCAAGCCGGCGAAAAGGTCACGACCCGGACCAGCAGCGTGAACAGCCACCTTCACGAAGTGACCATCACCTGCAAGTGAAGCGTTGATTCAGCAGATCCGCGGCAGCTGCTCGCCGCTCTGCAGGCTCAGCGGTCGCAGGTTGCCGAGCGCACCGCGCGCCGACACCCGGCCCTGGGCGCCCTGCTTTTTGGACACGCTGCCGATTCGGACGGCGCCCGACGAGACGGGGCGCGCGCGCAGCACACCGAGCGCCCGAGCGGCGTCCTTGGGTGCCACGACCACCACCATTCGGCCCTCGTTGGCGATATAGAGCGGGTCGAGCCCCAAGAGCTCCGAGGCGCCGCGCACCGCGTCGTGGACCGGCACCCGCGCTTCGTCGATCTCGACGTCGACGCCGGCATCGAGGGCGAGCTCGGCCAGAGCCGAGGCCAAGCCCCCCCGGGTGAGATCGCGCAGGCAGTGGACGTCGAGCCCATCGTCGATCAGCGCCCGCACCGGCGGCACGAGCGGAGCGCAGTCGCTCTCGAGCTCCGTGCCCAGCGCGAGCCCCGAGCGCACGCTCATCACGGCGATGCCGTGCCGCCCGACGTCCCCGCTGAGCAGCACCACATCGCCAGGCTGGATCCGCGCCGGTCCGACGTCGACCCGGTCGCGAACCCAGCCGACCCCTGCGGTGTTCAGGTAGACGCCGTGGCCGCGACCGTGGTCGACCACCTTGGTGTCGCCGGTGACGATCGCGACGCCACACTCGGCGCAGGCCTCTGCCATCGACCGCACGATGCGGACCAGGCTGTCGATCGGCAGCCCCTCTTCGAGCACGAAGCCCGCGGTCAAATACGCGGGCTCGGCGCCGGCCATGCACAGGTCGTTGACCGTGCCGAACACCGCCAGCTTGCCGATGTCACCGCCGGGAAAGAACAACGGGTCGACCACGTACGAGTCGGTGGTCATGGCCAGACGGGCGGCCTCGACGGGAACCACCGCCGAGTCGTGCCGCGACGCCAGCACCGGGTTGTCGAAGGCAGCGGCGAACACCTGCTCGATCAGCTCGCGCATCAGGCGGCCCCCGCCGCCGTGGGCCAGCTGCACCGTGTCGTGGCGGACCGGGACCGAACAGCTCGGCGACAGCGTCATGCTCCGGGCCTGCGGTAGGCGAAGTACGCCGCGCACGCGCCTTCGCTCGACACCATGGTCGCGCCCAGCGGGTGCTCTGGGGTGCAGCGGGTGCCGAACGCCGGGCAGTCTGCTGGCTTCTCGACGCCGCGCAAGATGCGCCCGCTGTGGCACTCGGTCGGCTCTTCGGCGTGGGTGTCGCCGAGCTCGAAGCGTCGCTCGGCGTCCAGCGAGTGGTACTCGGCGCGCAGCCCCAGCCCGCTCTCGGGGATCTCTCCGATGCCCCGCCACTTGCGCGGGACGACCTCGAACACCGACTCGACCATGCGCCGCGCCTCGGCGTTCCCGTGCTGGGCCACCGAGCGAGCGTACTGGTTCTCGACCTCGTGGCGGCCGCTCTCGAGCTGCTCGATGCACATCAGGATGCCCTGCAAGAGGTCGAGGGGCTCGAAGCCCGTGGCGACGATCGGGACGCGATACTGCGCTGCGATCGGGCGGTATTCGTCCAACCCCATCACGGTACAGACGTGGCCGGCGGCGAGGAACGCATCGACCCTGGCCTCGGGGTCCGACAAGATGGCGAGCAGCGCCGGGGGCACGAGCACGTGCGAGACCAAGAGCGAGAAGTTCTTCGCGCCCTCGCGAAGCGCCAGGTGCGCACACATCGCGATGGCCGGTGCCGTGGTCTCGAAGCCGACCGCGAAGAACACCACCTGGCGCTCGGGGTTCTCTCGGGCGACCGCGAGCGCGTCGAGCGGCGAGTACACCACCCGCACGTCGGCGCCTCGGCTCTTGGCGCCGAACAGATCGGACCGCGAGCCCGGGACCCGGAGCATGTCACCGAACGAGCACAGGGTGACCCCGGGGCGCTCTGCCACGGCGATGGCTCGGTCGATCATCTCGAGGGGGGTGACGCACACCGGGCAGCCGGGGCCGTGGATCAGCGTGACCGCGTCGGGGAGCAGCTGATCGATGCCAAAGCGCACGATCGAGTGGGTCTGCCCACCGCAGACTTCCATGATCCGCCAGGGGCGCGTGACGGCCCGGGCGATGGACTCGGCACAGCGACGAGCCAGCGCAGGGTCTCGGAACTCGTCCACCAGCTTCATGGCTCGAGCTCCTCGAGGTTCCCGAGCTCGGCAAGGTGCTCGAGGGTGCGACGCGCTTCCTCTTGATTGACCACGCTGATGGCGAAACCGACGTGCACGATCACGTAGTCGCCGACCCGGACCTCCGGCACGTAGGCCAGGCAGACGTCCTTCTGGATGCCGCCGAAGGCGACGCGCCCGGACGGCAGCGGACCCCCCTCGATGCTCAAGACCTGGCCAGGAATGCCGAGGCACATGCGAGCCTTTGAATACCACGAATCGTCGCGTGCTAACGTCGCGTTCGCCGATGGCGTATCGGAGCGAAGAGGCCACGCTGCGCGCGCGACTCGAGGCACTCGAGCACGAGAACGCCGCCCTGCGCGCCGAGGTCGCGCGCTTGTCGGGCGCCGTGCCGCTGCCCGGCCCCGCGCCGGCGGCCGTCGATCTGGGGGGCGGGATCTGGTCGCCGGGCAGCTCGTGGTTGCTCGGATGGATCCCGAGAGAACAACGGGTCGCCTACGTGGGCGAGGCTCGCGGCGAGCGGCACTGTCTTCGCTTTGCCGAGCTCTCACCGGCGCGTCGGACCGACTACGCCCTCGCGCCCGACGGCGCGGCGCACACCGTCCGGTTCGGCGACGCGATCGTCGCGCCGCTGGCGGACGGCTCGCTGGCGCGGTTTCGATGGCCCGAGACCGAGAGCGTCCAGCGGATCCACCTCTCCGCGCCGCTCGTCGCGCAGCCCATCTCGCGCGGCCGCCACGTGCTTGCCGTCACCCGCGAGCGCGAGTTGCTCGTCATCGAGCGCGACGGCTTCATCGTGGTCGAGCGCCGCCCGGTCGACGCGCCCGAGCTCTCGGCCCTTGGCTTTCCCGACGGCGATCCGCGGCAGCGGCACAACGGCTGGGAGCTCGACGAGCTGGAGCCTGAAGGCGGATGGCGGGTCGTCGCCTACCGCGACGAGGGCCAAGACCGGCTCTGCGCGCTCGCTCGCAGCTTTGCCGGCGTCGATCAGCTCGCCGCGGGCGTTGCGCCCCGCGGCAGCCGCAAGCTGTCGTGGATGCGCGAGGTCGGGACCGAGGACTTCATCTACCTCTATGCGATCGACGGCTTGCTCGTGCTGCACAACGTGAGCCTGCGCGAACCGCCGAGGGCCTGGGCCCTCGACGCCGACACCGGCGCGCCGGTTCTGACGGTCGTGGGTCGCGCTCCGGACGCCGTGCTCGAGGTCTTGGATGACGTGGGCGCGGTCGCCGTGCGGGCGACGATCTGACCTTCAGTTCGGGCCCTGGCCCTTGCAGAGGGCCAGGATTTGCAGGTCGGCGTTCGGGCTGCCCTGGACCGCAGTGCAGGCTTGAGGGCAGAGCTTGATCTTGGTGTTCTCGATGTAGAAGGCGTTCGCGGCGCAGGCGGCGGCGTTCTGGACCTGGGTGAACTTGGTCGGGCTGCCGCCCTGGGGCGTGAACTCCACCGCGATGGTCGCTGGGTCGATCTCTTTGCCTTGGGGCGGCTGCGGCATGTCGAACTCGCACGCGATCGTCGCGCTCTTGATCACGCCCTTGGCGATTTCTTGGAACACGACGTCGAAGCCCTGGCCCTCGCAGACCGGGAACTTGATCCCGCCCGTCATGTTGCTGAGCCATTGGTACCCGGTCCCGGGGCCCGGTGCAGTGCTGCACTTCCCGGTCGTGACCGCGTCGGCCGGGCCGTAGGACTTGTTGGGGTTGGCCGAGTTGGGCGCGACGCCCACGATGCTGTACCAGACGTAGTTGCGGTTCGTGGTCGTCCCGAACTGCGCCGGGTCGCGCGCCAAGAGGTCCGTGTCGAACTTCTGCGCCGCGGTCTGCCCGGCAGCCACCGTGTCGCTGTCGTTGTAGCTCCACTGCCCGCGGGTGCAGCTGATGCCGTCGTCGGTGATCTCGACGAAAGCCTTGAACGCTTCCTTCCGCAGCCACTCGCGCCAGCCGGTCGCTGCCAGGTTGTAGCGGTCGGGCTTGTCGTACCAGTCGATCATCTTGCACCACGAGTCGTGGCTCTCGACGTCGTTGTTGTCGTAGTGGAAGAAGATCGGAGGGTTGTTGACCGGCTTCACGTTGGCACCCACCGGGCACTGCGTGCCGCCGAGCGGCGGGCCGATGCAGATCGACTCGTCGGGGTTCGCGGGCCCCTGCTCGGCGATGAACACCACTCGGTAGTCGACGCCCGACTGCTTGATGATCTGAGCGAAGTTGGTGTTGATGTTCTTCTCGATGGCGATGATCTCGTCCGTCATGCTGCACGAGTTGTCCAGGATGAACACCACGTCGACCGGCTTCTTCTCGAGCTTGGCCGTGTACTTCTGCAGGTCGCAGGCGGCGTCGGGGTCGACGCCCGCGTCGCCCGGCCCCGAGTCGATGCTGATGCCCGCGCCGCTGCCGCCGTCGCCGCTGCTGCCGCCGTTGCCCGAGGCGTTGCCGGCGCCCCCGGCGGCCGCGACCGCGCCGCTGCCACCGATCGAGTTGTCCGCAGTGCCGCCGTCCGTGCCGCTGCAGGCGGCCCCTAGCCCCGAGCCGAGCAGTGCGCCCAGTGCCGCAGTTCCGAACCCCCGAAGCCGCAGCGATCCGAGTGAACTCATCGTCGTCTCCTGGCTCGCGGCCCGCCGTGCCGCACAGGCGAAGGGTAGCTGACTTCCGGTCTGCCGCCCTCGGGGTGGGAAAATCGGCCGCGGTTCAGCGGTTTGAGCGCGGGAAATCATCGCGCTTGACCGGCGGGCGCTCCGACTGTTTCCTCCCGCGCCAGAAAGGCCCCCGATGGCTCTGACGCGAGATGGTGTGTTCTGGTCAGCCTTCTCCGCCATGACGGAGAAGACGGCTCGTGCGACCGAGTGTCTGCGGGAAATGCTCGCGGACCCGGCGCGGTCCGCCGAGCTTGCGGCGAAGATCAAGGACATCGAGCACGAGGGGGACAAGATCACCCACGAGGTCGTCCAGGCCCTGCACCAGACCTGGATCACTCCGCTCGATCGAGAAGAGATCCACTCGCTCATCACCAGCCTGGACTCGGTGCTCGATTTCGTCGACGCCGCCGGCGACAAGATCGCGCTCTACGAGGTGGAGAGCGTGCGCCCCGAAGCGCTCGAGCTGGTCGAGACGCTGGCGAAGTCGGTGGCCGACATCCAGAAGGCGGTGGACGGGCTGCAGAAGATCAAGGACCCGGCGCCGCTGCTCGCGCTGTGCCGCAGCATCAACAAGCACGAGCACGACGCGGACATGATCTTTCGGAAGGCGTTGGCCCGGCTCTTCAAAGAGAAGACCGACCCGCTGGAAGTCATGAAGTGGCGGGACATCCTCGAGTCGATGGAGACCTCGACGGACCGTGCCGAAGACGTGGCCAACATCATCGAAGGAATCATTCTGGAGCACGCCTGATGACCGCGCTGTTGATCGCGATCATCGTCGTGGCCTTGGTCTTCGATTTCATCAACGGCTTTCACGACGCAGCGAACAGCATCGCCACGGTGGTGAGCACTCGGGTGCTCTCTCCGCGCGCGGCGGTGGTCTGGGCGGCTTTTTTCAACTTCGTCGCGTTCCTGGTGTACCCGACCCACGTGTCGGCCTCGATCGCCAAGGGGGTCGCCCTCTCGAGCGTGACCTACAACGTGATCCTGGCCACTCTGCTCGGCGCCATCACCTGGAACCTGCTCACCTGGTGGTGGGGGCTCCCCAGCTCGTCTTCGCATGCTCTGATGGGCGCCTTCGCCGGAGGCGCACTGGCGCACACCCCGAGCTTGTCGGTGCTGGACATGAAGGTGTTCGGCAAGACGGTGGCGTTCATCATCGTGGCCCCGCTGCTCGGAAGCTTGATCGGCTTCGCGCTCATGAAGCTGGTCAAGTTGCTCTTCGGCGGCGTCCGGCCCGGCAAAATCGACAAGCACTTCAGACGGGGCCAGCTGGTGTCGGCCGCGCTCTACTCGCTGGGGCACGGGGGGAACGACGCCCAGAAGACCATGGGCATCATCACCCTGCTCTTGATCACGGCGGGGCTGCAAACGAAGGCCAAGCACGTCGAGCCAGAGCTGTGGGTGGTGCTCGCGTGCCACGCGGCCATGGGCCTCGGCACGCTGATGGGCGGCTGGCGCATCGTGAAGACGATGGGGATGAAGATCACCAAGCTGCGCCCGGTCGGCGGCTTCTGCGCCGAGACCAGCGGCGCCATCACCCTGGGCCTGGCCACGTTCCTGGGCGTGCCGGTCTCGACCACGCACACCATCACCGGGTCGATCGTCGGGGTGGGCACCGCCGAACGACGGCTCAACGCGGTGCGCTGGGGCGTGGCCGGCCGCATCGTCTGGGCGTGGATCTTCACGATCCCCATGTCGGCCACCATCGCCGTGCTCTGCTATTTCGCGATCAAGGCGATTTCTGGCGTGAAGTGAGCGCGGCCGCCCAGGCCTGTCCGACCGAGACTCCCCCGTCGTTCACCGGAACGCGCTCTGGGAACAGCACGCGGAAGCCGCGCTGGCCGAGCAGCCGGTGAGCGCCGTCGAGCAAGAGCGCGTTCTGGAAACAGCCGCCGCTCAGCACCACGTGCTCGCGCCCGACGCTCTCGGCCACGACCGCCGTGCTCTCGATCAGCGCAGCGTGGACCCGCGCGGCCGCAACGCTCGCGTCTGCCTCTGCCAGCGCCGCGCGCACCGCGGGCTCCCAGTCCACCACGCCCCCTACCAGGGGCATGGCGTACGCGCACGCTCCGTCGGCTCGTTCGGCCGCGAGCTCGAGGGCGAGCGCAGCCTGCCCCTCGAAGCTCGAGCGCTCGCACAGCCCGAGCAGGGCCGAGAACGCGTCGAACAGCCGACCTGCGCTGGTCGTGACCCGCGCGTGGGCGCCGGTCTCGAGCATTCCGAGTAGGACCTTGGCGTGGGCCGCGGGGTACCACCCGAAGGCGCGCGCTTCCGCCAGGGCCGGATCGATCGCGTGCAGCACTCCCAGCGCGGCGCGGCGCGGATCGCGGGCGGCGGCGTCGCCGCCGGGCAGCCGGAAGGGTCGCAAGCTCGCTGCGCGCTCGAAGCCGGCTTCGTCGACTCGCAACGCCTCGCCGCCCCAGAGCGTGCCGTCAGGGCCGAGCCCGGTGCCATCCCAGGCGAAGCCCAGCACCGGAAGGTGCAGATCGTGCTCGGCCAGCGCCGAAGCCACGTGGGCGTGGTGATGTTGAACGCGCGTGAGCGGCACACCCCAGCGCGACGCCAGGCGCTCGCCGAGCTCGCTCGAGGCGTAATCCGGATGCAGATCGCACACCACGATCTCGGGAGTGACGTCGAAGAACCGGCAGAGGTCCTCGACCGTACGCTCCAGACCGGCGATGGCTGCGACCGTCTCGAGGTCGCCCAGATGGTGGCTCGGCACGAGCTGGCCCCGGTGGAGCAAGGTGACCGTGCTCTTCATGTGCGCCCCGAGCGCCAGCACGGTGCGATCGGTCTCGAGGCTCGCCACCGGCTGCGGCGCGAAGCCCCGCGCCCGGCGCAACACTCGGAGCCCGGTCGGCCCGAGGCGGGTCACCGAGTCGTCGATGGGTCGCACGATCTCGCGGTTGTGCACCAATAGCTCGTCGGCGATGTTGCCGAGGCTGCTCAGCGCTTCGGCCACGCCCGTGCACATCGGTTCTTCCGAACGGTTGCCGCTGGTGCACACCAGCGGCCGGCCCGCCGCGCGGGCCAGCAGTCGATGCAGCGGACTGTACGGCAAGAGCGCGCCGAGCCGGGGGTTGCCCGGCGCCACGGACGGGGCCACCGTCGACTCCGAGCGCCCCCGAACCAGCACGATCGGCGCCGCCGGGCTCCCGAGCACCCGTGCTTCGTCGTCCGCCAGGTCGAGGTGGGCGCGAGCCTGATCCAAGGACTCGAAGAGCACCGCAAACGGCTTCTCTTCGCGGTGCTTTCGCGCGCGCAGGCGCCGCACCGCCGCCTCGTCGGTGGCATCGGTGAGCAGCTGAAAGCCGCCGAGCGCTCGCAGGGCGAGGATGCCGCCCTGACGGAGCAGCGCGGCGGCGCGTTGCAGCGCGTCTTCACGCGCGGCCAGCTTCTTGCCGCTCGCGTCGAGAAGCGCCAGCGACGGGCCACAGGCTGGGCAAGCGATGGGCTCCGCGTGGAAGCGGCGATCGTCCGGTGAGGCGTACTCGAGCGCGCAGTCGGCGCACAGCTCGAAGTCCTTCATGCTGGTGCGCGCGCGATCGTAGGGCAGAGACTCGACGATGCTGAAACGCGGCCCGCAGCGCGTGCAGTTGGTGAAGGGGTACCGAAACCGCCGCGCCTTCGGATCGTCGATCTCGGCTGCACAGTCCTCGCACACGGCCAGATCCGGCGGCAGCGCGGCCTCGACCGCGGCGGCGTCGTCGCTTGGCGCGATCTCGAAGCTTGGCTCGTCGCCGTCGGTCAGGTCTTCCCGCGCGACGCTCTCGACGGCGATCGGGGCGGGCAGCGCACCCAGGGCGGGGATCAACTCCAAGGCCCGCGACCCCTGGGCCTCGATGCGGACCGCGCCTCGTCCGTTGCGGACGAATCCGGTCAAGCCGAGGGCGCGGGCCAGTCGGCACACGCTCGGTCGGAAGCCCACCCCCTGGACCACCCCGCGCACCGTCAGACCCACGCGCACGGGCCGAATTGTCCCACGGACCCGCGCGAGGGGAACAATAACGCGGGGCCGAGCTCGGGCCGAGCAGGCCGGCGCCGGCTCGCTGCGGCGGCGTCCATCAATAAGTGAAGCGGTTCGCTCCTACTCTTCCTGCAAGCAGCCCTAGTCCACGTCGAGACTCTCGATCGCGAGGCCCACGCTGCCCAGGAGCGAGGCGTCGGTGGCGCCGCAGCGCGGGCACAGGGTGACGTGGTGGTCGGGCTCGTAGACCGCGCTGCAGCTGCTGCAGCGCGCTTGCACGTGGACGAGCTCGAGGTCGAGCTCGGCGCCTTCGGCCACGGTGCCCTTGGCGTGGGCGGTGAAGTGGAACTGGATCGCGTCGGCGTGGAGGTGCTCGGTCTCGGCCAGTCGCCCGCTGACGCGACGCACGCGCTCGGCGCCGTTCTGCTTGGCAAGGTCGAGGACGGCCTCGAGGACGCTGCGCGCGAGGGCAGATTCGTGCATGGCTCAGCTCCGGGTGAGGTCGTGGACGACGCGGACCGCGACCGAGATGGCCGCGCGCACGGCGGGGGACAGCTGGGTGGCGTACGCCTCTGGCGGGTGGATGGCGATGGCGACGATCGACGTGGGAGGCAGCCGACCGCCGGCCAGCACCTTGGCCAGCTCGAGGGCTTGCCCCACGCTGATGCCGTGGGTCGAGACCGGCGCGACCTCGCTGTCCGCCAGAGCCGCGGCGTCCAGCGTTCGCACCGTGCCTGGGGCGCCTGCGCCCACCGCCGCGTCGACGATCACCACGCGCGTGCCGGTCTGCACCAGCTCGACCAGCTCGGCCGCATCCGAGACCCGACAGAGCTCCACCTGGGGCGGCGGCGCGCGCTCGAGCTCGTCCAGCACCGCGAGCCCCACGCCGTCGTCCCCGGCCACCCGCTGCCCGAGCCCGATCACCCGGACCGTCACTCGTGCTCCAATCGCACTCGAAGGAAGTGGGTCGAGCACGAGATGCACGGGTCGTAGTTCCGGACCGTCTGCTCGGCGAGCTTGGTCGCGGCGTCGTGCGGCATCTCGACCAGGCGCCGGGCGATGGCGAACAAGTCGTCCTCGATCGACTTCTGGTTCTGCGACGTGGGCGGCGTGATCTTCGCCTCTTCGATCAGGCCGTCGGCGCCGACTCGATACCGGTGGTAGAGCGTGCCGCGAGGCGCTTCGGTCGCGGCCATGCCGACCGCCGCTCGGGTCGGAACCTCGACCCGCGCGATCGGCGGCTGACGGTACCCGTCGATGATGGCGATAGCCTCGTCCAGAGCTTGAAGCGTCTCGACCCCGCGCACCAGCAAGGTCTTGAACGGGTTCATCACTGGCGGGACCAGCCCGATGGCTTCGGCGGCGCGCTTCGCGAACGGGCGAAGCTCGCCAAAGCACAGGTTGAACCGGGCGAGGGGCCCGACCACGTAGGGGCCGTGCCCGACGTGCACCGCGTGCAGCGCGGTCGAGTGGGCCACGTGCTGCTCTTCGAAGTGCCGCTCGTAGTCCCGCACGGGGATGTCCAGGCCCCGGTTCGAGACCAACCGACCTTCGTTGAAGGGGTACTCGTCCGGGTGCTTCAGGCTCACGAGCTCGACCGGGCGCTCGAACGCCGGGAAAGGAAGCCCAGCCAGCGTGGGCATGATCTCGGCGAGCGTGTCCCTGGCCCAGGCGAGCTCGGGCAAGAGCGCGCGGAGCTCGCCCGCGGTGGGGGCACGGTAGAAGCCGCCCACGCACACGTTGATGGGGTGGATCTCGCGGCCGCCGAGCAGGTTCACGATGGCGTTGCCCGCCTTCTTGATGCGCAGGGACGCCTTCACCAGGTCGCCGTGGTCCTTGGCCATGGCGATGGCGTCCGGGTACCCGAGGAAGTCGGGCGCGTGCAGCATGAACATGTGCAGCACGTGACTCTCGATCCACTCGCCACAGTAGAGCAGCCGGCGAAGCGCGCGGATCTCCTGGGTGATGCGGGCGCCCGCGGCGGCCTCGATCGCGTGACACGAGCTCATCTGGTACGCGACCGGGCAGATGCCGCAGATACGGGCGGTGATGTCCGGCACTTCGAGCTGCGAGCGACCGCAGAGGAAGCCCTCGAAGAACCGAGGCGGTTCGAAGATGACGAGCTCGACGCTCTTGGGCTCGTTGCCCTTGAAGCGAATGGTCAGCGCGCCCTCGCCCTCGACGCGCGCCAGGTAGTCGACCTTGATGGTGCGGGCGTTCTTGGTCATGCTGCCGGCCCCTTCTTGGGCGCGAGGGCCTGGTGCTCGGCGGCGAACGTGGGCGCGGCCGCGTTGAACGTGGCGTACAGGCGCGCCACCTCCGCGTCGGTCTTGCCGAGCCGGGTCAGCGCCGGGCGCAGCGCGGATGGGTGGGCGCTGGCCGACGGTCCGAAGCAACCGAAGCAACCGCGGGTGTAGCTCGGGCAGAGGGCGTCGCAGCCGCTGTGGGTCACGGGCCCCAGGCACGGCGTGCCGTGCGCGACCATCACGCAGACCGTCCCTTTGCGCTTGCAGTCGAGACACACCGAGTGGCTGCCGATGCGCGGGGGTCGACCGTTCAAGAAGGCGTTCAGCACCTCGAGCAGCTGTGCCTTGCTCACCGGGCAGCCGCGCAGCTCGAAGTCCACCGGCACGTGGGCTGCGACGGCGGTCGAAGTCGCCAGGGTCGACAGGTACTCGGGGCGGGCATAGACCACGCGGGCGTACTCGGCGACGTCCGCGAAGTTCCGCAGGGCCTGGATCCCCCCGGCGGTGGCGCACGCGCCGATGGTGATCAGCTTCTTGCTCATCTTGCGGATCTGCTGAAGGCGCTCGGCATCGTGAGCGGTGGTGATCGAGCCCTCGACCAGCGTCAGGTCGTACGGCGCCTTGACGATGCGGCTCGAGGCCTCGAGGAAGTAGGCGATCTCGACCGCGCCGGCGACCGCCAAGAGCTCGTCTTCGCAGTCGAGCAGGCTGAGCTGACAGCCGTCGCAGCTGGCCAGCTTGAACACCGCGAGCTTCGGCTTCTTCGGGGTCCTCATGCTCACAGCTCCCGGATGCCCATCAGGGGCTCTGCTTTGGTCAGCGGGTAGACGGGCCCGTCTTTGCACACGAAGCTCGGCCCGAGCTGGCAGTGTCCGCAGCTGCCCACGCCGCACTTCATGTTGCGCTCCATCGAGACGTAGATGCGCGCCGACGGGACGCCCAGGCCTTCGAGCTCGCGTGACGCGAAGCGCATCATGACCTCGGGCCCGCACAAGAGGGCCACGGTGCTCTCTGGCGTGAGCTCGAAGCGTCGCAGGAGCTTGGTCACGACGCCGGTGTGGCCCCGCCAGTCCGGGTCGCCGCGGTCGACGGTCACCTCGAGATCGACGTCGATCCGGCCGCGCCACCGCTCGATCTCCTTTTCGTACAGGATGTCGGCCGGGGTGCGCGCGCCGTAGGCGATGCACAGCTTGCCGAAGGCCTGGCGGCGCGACAGCATGCTGTAGATGGCAGGGCGGAGCGGGGCGAGGCCGATCCCGCCGGCCACGACGATCACGTCTTTGCCCTGCGCTTCGTCCACCGGCCACGGGGTGCCGAAGGGGCCGCGCACGCCCACGCCGTCACCCTTCTTCAGGGCCTCGAGCCCGCGCGTGGTCGGACCGACGGCGCGGATGGTGTGCGTCAGCACGGCGGGCTTCAGCGGGTCGCCGCTGATCGAGATCGGGACCTCGCCCAGGCCGAAGGCGTACAGCATGTTGAACTGTCCCGGCGCGAAGCGGAAGCCGCCGCGGGGCCTCGCGTCGAGGTCGAAGGTGAACGTGTCACGCGTCTCGTGGCGAACGCGGGTGATCTCCATCGACTCGAGCAAGAGGGCGTCGGTCATCCTAGCTCCGCTTTGTAGACGTCGAGCTGCTGCAGTCGCGCGTGAGTGAGCCGCTCGGACGCCGCCGCGAGCAGCCGCAGGGTGAAGGCGTACCCGAAGCCGTGGTCGGCCTGGACCTTTCCCCGCAGGCAGTTGGCATCGAGCGCGAATACCAATGTGGGCTCGAGCGCGCGCGCGTCGAGGTGCCAGCGAAACGGCGGCAAGAGCACCGACCAACCCAGGATGTCCCCCGGGGCCAGGGTATCGACCTTCACCGCGCCCTTGCCGGGGATGTGGCTCTCGATGGCGACGGAGCCGGCGCGCACCAGGAACAGCGATTCAGCGAGAGACCCCTCGCGCACCAGGTACTCTCCGGCCTCGTAGCGGGCATTTTTTGCACACCCGGCCAAGAACTCGTTCTGGCCCTGGGTGAGGTCCTTGCAGAAGGGATGCTGGGCGAGGGACCGGGCGAGGGATTCTGGGTTCATGTTGCCTTCTCCGAAGTGCCAGCCGAGGCGATCGCACGTGCCTCTTCCGTGATGTCGATGCCCACCGGACACCAGGTGATGCAGCGGCCGCAGCCGACGCAGCCGGACGAGCCGAACTGCTCGTGCCAGCTCGAGAGCTTGTGGGTCATCCACTGCCGATAGCGGGCGCGCGTGCTGGGGCGCACGGGCCCGCCGTGAATGTAAGAGAACTCGGGGTTGAAGCACGAGTCCCAGCGCCGCCGCCGCTCGGCACCCGCGCCATCGAGGTCAGTGAAGTCCTCGATCGTGGTGCAGAAGCAGGTTGGGCAGACCTGGGTGCAGTTTGCGCACGCCAGGCAGCGCTCGGCGACCTGGGCAAAGCGTGGGTGATCGAGGTTCTTTGCCAGGCGAGCGCCGAGCCCGTCCGCCTCGAGGCGACGGGTGATGCGCTGAGCGGCTACCACCGGCACCTTGGCCGCGTGGATCTTGTCCAGCGTGCTGGCGGTGAGCAGACCGAGCTCGCGCACCAGGGCGAGCCCAATGGGGCTGCCGGTCTCGACCACGAACCGGTGCTCGCCAGAGGTGAGCTCGGTGAGCGCCAGGTCCCACGGGCCGCCCGCGCGTGGCCCGGTGCCCATCGACGAGCAAAAGCAGGTGGACGACGGCGAGCCGCAGTGGACGGCGATGAGCAGCACCTCCGAGCGCCGCGCGGCGTAGCGTTCGTCGCGGTAGCGATCGCCCTCGAGGACCCGGTCCAAGACGCGCAACGCGGACAGATCGCAGCCGCGCGCTCCCAGAAGCGCCACCTTTCGAGGGGCGACGGGCTCCGGCACGAAGCGGAGCGTCTTGCCTTCGCGCTGCACGCGGTAGAGCCGCTCTTCCGGCACGTGAAAGGCGCGCTTGAACGAGCCCGGCCCGGCGGCGAAGCCGAAGACCGCGCCATCGTCCCGGGGGACGACGCGGTACTGGCCTGGGCTCTGCTCGTCGCCCAGGCCGACGGGGAGCTCGGCGTCGCTCTCGATGGAGTCGTAGACGATCGCGCCGTCGCGAGGCGTGGGGCCCACGACGTCGTAGCCGCGCGCGCGGAGCAGGGCGATGAGCTCGCCCAGCCGAGATCGTGGAAGCGACCAGATGTCCATCAACGCCCCTTGGTGGCGGTCTCGAGATAGTCCACCGCCGAGCCCAGAGTAAAGAGCTTGGGGTAGTCGGTCTCCGGGATGTCGACGCCCAGGTCCGCATGCAGGGCGGTGATGAACCCGAGGAAGTCCATCGAGTCGATGTCGAGCTCGTCGCGAAGGTCGGCGCTCCGGGGGATCGACGACGGGTCGGCCTCGGGGGCGACGCGACGGAGCGCCCTCGAGACGGCCTGCTCCAGTTCGGCGCGTTCCGGCATGCAGGCTGTCCTGCAGGACACATGCCACGGCAGCCCCGTTCGACCCGGGCGATTTGCCGGCGTTCGGTCGGCCTCGGGGCGCGCGAACGCGCAAGCCGTGCGCCGACCGATGACCGGACACGCAGGTTTCGAGCACTGGTAGCCTCGGGCGTCGACATGCGTGTCTTCGAATCGATGGCCCTCGAGCCGTGGGTCGTCGCCACTCCGGGCCTCCGCGCACGCCTCGCCGAGGCGCCGCTCGGAGTGCCGCGAGGCGACCTGCGCTGGTACGATCCGACCCGCTGCGCCAGCGCGCCGTTCCTCGATCAGCTCGAGCGGCTGGACGAGCTGACCTTCGGTCCCCAGGACCTCCGCATGCCGCGTTGGGCGTTCTACGACTGCGCCGAGCTCCCAGGGGCGCTGGTCGGGTACGGAGGCTCGGGCGACCGCCTGCCCGAGAGCACTCGCGCGCTTTCGATCGATGCCGACGCGTTCGTCCCGATCAGCATGTGCATGGCGATCCCGATGGTGCTGCCCGACGCCTGGCTGGTGTTCTCGGTTTCTTCGCTGCTCGACCTGGCCCCGGGACCGGAGGCCTCGGCGCTGGGCGTCGAGACTCTCGCGCTCACGCTCGCCGCCCTCCGCCCTCGTCGGGTGACGGGCACCGTGCAGTGGCGCTCGTCGAGCATGGAAGTGCACGCGCGCTTCGCGCCGCTCGAAGTCCGCGCCGCCTGGGTTCCCGCGCACACCCACGCCGCCACCTGCGTCTTTGCCTTCGACGCCGATGACGCCGGGATCGAGCGAGCGCTGGCGGGCATGGGCGGCGAGGCGGGCGACGGTCTGGTCGTCGATCCGGACGACTTTGCCACGCTCCAGGAGATGCAGTCGCGCATCGAGGCCGGGGACAGCCTCTCGCTCGTCGGGACGACCCGTGAGGGCCTGGCGCGGGTCGTGTGGGGTCGACCGTGACCCTGCTTTCGCCGGTCAACGGCAGCCTGGTGGCGCGTCTCAGGCCGTTCGTGGTGGCCTTGAAAGAGCACCAGTCCGCGCTCGACTGCGCGGCATTCGGTTGGGAGATCCGTGACGAAGATCGCCTGGACCCGCTCTGCGTGGTCTCGGCCCCCGTGCTCGAGATCTTGCGGCGGCTCGACGCTGCCACTTTCGGTCCCGAAGGCATGCCCATGCCCCGCTGGGTGTTCTTCGACGGTGCGGAGTTGCCCGGCGCCATCGTCGGATTCGGGGCGGATCCGGACGCGCTCTCGGACCGCACGCGCGAGCTCTTGAAGGTCGGCTCGGATCACTCGGGCGTCGTGCCGCTGTCGATGTTCATCGCCATCCCCACCCACGAGCCGGGGACGTGGATGGCCCACAACCTGGCCAGCATGGCGCCCCTGGTCCGCGACGAGAAGCTCCACGGCCTCGGGGGGCTGACCAAGGCCTACGGGCTCGGCGTGTACCGCGCCCGCCGCCAGATCGGCGCCACCCAGTGGAACTCGAGCGCGCTCTCGATTCACGCGCGCCTGGGCCCGCTCGAGCTTCTGAGCGCCTGGACTCCGGCCCACAGCGAGCCGTGGACGCTCACCTATGGCGTCGACGTGACCGAGGTCGCGCTCTTGAACCTGGCACGTGATCCAGCGGGCAGCGTCGCCCGTCCGAAGCCGGACTTCTGGGTGGACTCCGACGACCACCCCGCGATGCGCGCCCTGCAGAGCCGGTTCGAGGCGGGCGAGCGCTTCCTCATCGTCGGGCGCCCCGAGCGGGTCGGTCCCGAGCGCCTGCGCGTACCGGTGGCGCAGCCGGCCGAGTGAGCTCACAGGCGCGAGGGCTCGCTGAGCAGCTTCTCGAGCCGGGCGAGGAACGAGGCACCCCGATGCCCGTCGCTCGCGCGGTGGTCTCCAGCCAGCGTCATGCTCAGCACTGGCTTCGCGACGACCTGCCCGTCCACGACCCACGGGCGCACGGCCGGGGTGCCGAAGCCGACCAAGGCGGTCTGCGGCGGGTAGATCACCCCCGCCACGCTCTCGACGCCGCGCTCGCCCAGGCTGGTGACGGTGATCGTGCCCTGAGCGAGCTCGCTCGATCGGAGCTGTCCGCGGCGCGCGCGCTCCACCACGTCCCGCAGGCGGCTCATCACCTGGTCCAGCGAGAGCCGGTCGGCGTCGGCCACGGCCGGGATCACGAGGCCGCCCCCGCGGAGCGAGATCGCCATGCCTACGTGGATGCTCGGATTCACCACCACCGCGTCGTCTTCCCACCTGGCGTTCAATTCGGGGAAGTCGTGCAGGGCCAGCGCGACGGCGCGGATCAGCAACGCTCCGGCGACCAGGCGCTCGCCGGGGGGGCGCTCGGCGTTGGTTCGCTCCAGGAAGTCCCGGGCCGCGTCGAAGCTGATCCGATGAGTGACGTAGTAGTGGGGGATCTCGCGGTTCGAGCGGCTCATCGCCCGGGCAATGGCCTGCCGCATGCGCATGGGGGCATCTACCGGCGCAGGGGGCGACTTCGCGGCCGCCGCCCGCGTCACGTCGTCGCGGGTGATGGCACCGCCGGGCCCCGTGCCCGAGACCCGGCCCGGATCGACCCCGAGCTCGCGAGCGAGCCGCCGCGCCGAGGGCGAGATGCGCTGCCGGATCGGGGCGGCTGCCTCGGGGGTGTGCAGCGAGCCCGACGGCGCCGCCGCGGGTTCGGTCACGGCAGGGGGTGACGGAGGTGGGGGACCCGGATCGGCTCGGGGAGGCGTGTCTTCCGAAATCACCGCCAGCGCGGTTCCGACCGGCACCGTCGCGCCCTCGCCGACCAACAGTCGCTCCACGCGGCCGCTCACGAACACCTCGACCTCGATCACCCCCTTGTCGGTGTCCACCTCGGCGATGATGTCGCCGCGCTTCACCGTCTGGCCCGGAGTGACGCGCCAGAGCACCAGCCTGCCGGCGGTCATGTCCGAGCCGAGCGAGGGCATGACGAACTCAGCCACGGCCGAACAACTCCAAGGTAGCGCTCACGATCGCGGGGACCCGAGGCAGCGCTGCCTCTTCCAGGTGTTTGGCGTAAGGGATCGGCACCTCGGCGCTGCACACCCGAGCGATCGGCGCGTCCAACTCGTAGAACGCCCGCTCCGCGAGCAGCGCGGCCACCTCGGCGCTGAAGCTGCCGGTCTTCCAGCCTTCGTCGATGATCACGGCGCGATGGGTCCTGGTGACGCTGGCGCAGACCGTGTCCGTGTCGAGTGGGCGGAGCGTGCGCAGGTCGATCACCTCGGCGCTGATGCCGGCGGCAGCCAGCTCCGAGGCGGCGGCCAGGGCCTTGCCGAGCGACCCGCCGTAGGTGATCAGACTCACGTCGTGGCCCTCGCGCCGCACCAGCGCTTCTCCGATCCGGGCCGGGCCCCGCGCTTCGTCCAGCTCGCCCTCGGTCGGGTAGAGCAGCTGGTGCTCGAAGAGGAAGACCGGGTCGGGATCAGCCAGCGCTGCCAGCAAGAGGTCGTGGGCGTCCTGCACCGTGGCCGGCGCCAGCACCTTGATGCCGGGCACGTGGGCGTACCACCCCTCCAGGCTGTGGGAGTGCTGGGCCGCGAGCTGTCGCCCCCCGCCGGTGGCCATGCGCACCACCAACGGCACGCTGAGCTGCCCCCCGGACATGTGCCGCAGCGTGGCGGCGTTGTTCACCACCTGATCGAGGGCCAGCAAGCTGAAGTTCACCGTCATGATCTCGACGATGGGCCGGAGACCGCCCAGGGCTGCACCGATGCCGGCGCCCAGAAACCCGCTCTCGGCCAGGGGCGTGTCGCGGATCCGCTCGGGACCGAAGCGCTCGAGCAGCCCCTTGCTCACGGCGTACGCGCCCCCGTACCGCCCCACGTCTTCACCCATCAGCAGCACCCGCGGGTCCGCGTCGAGCGCCGTCGAGAGCGCGACCCGGATCGCTTCGCGATAGGTGAGCGTGGTCATCGGGCCTCCGGAGTGAGCACGTCACGCAGCAGATCGGCGACCGGCTCGAGGGGGGCCGCATCGGCCTCGTCGCACGCCTGCTGGACGGCGGTCCGCACTCGGTCTTCGATCGCCGCGCGCGCCGCCGGGTCGAGGAGGCCGCGGCGCTCGAGCTGTGCCGCGGCCAGATCGATCGGGTCGTGCTTCTGGGCCCACTCGGCGACCTCTTCTCGCGAGCGATAGGCCTCCGCGTCGTACATCGAGTGCGCGCGGAAGCGATAGGTCTTGGCCTCGAGGAAGAACGGGCTTCGATGGCGCCGCACCTCGCTCACCGCGTGCTGGGCCGCAGCCTCGACGGCGAACAGGTCCATCCCGTCCACGTTCTCGGCCGGGATGCCGTAGGCCCGGGGCTTCACGCACAGGTCCGTCAGCGACTCGTGGCGCTCGAGGGCCGTGCCCATGGCGTACAGGTTGTTCTCGCAGACGAACAGCACGGGCAGCCGCCAGAGCGCCGCCAGGTTCATCGACTCGTGGAACTCTCCCTCGTCCACCGCGCCGTCGCCGAAGAAACACACCGTCACGCGGTCGTGGCCCAGCATCGAGTCGGCAAGCGCCAGCCCCACCGCCACCGGCAGGCCGCCGCCGACGATGGCGTGGCCGCCGAAGAAGCGGTGAGGTGTGGAGAACAGGTGCATCGAGCCGCCGCGCCCCCGGCTGCAGCCCGTCGCCTTGCCGTACATCTCGGCCATCACCGAGCCGGGCCCGAGGCCGCGCGCGAGCGCGTGACCGTGCTCGCGGTAGGTCGCCACGACGTTGTCGTCCGCCGAGAGCGCCGCCATGACGCCGACCGCCACCGCCTCTTCGCCGATGTACAGGTGCAAGAAACCGCGGATCTTGCCGGTCGAGTACACCTCGGCGCACTTCTCCTCGAAGCGACGGATCAGCACCATCTGCTCGAACGCTGCGAGTGCGCGCTCGCGCCCGTCGATCATCGCTCGCTCCCTTCGAGGGTCGACAGGTCACCTTCGGGCAGACCCAGCTCGCGTGCTTTGAGCAGACGTCGCATGATCTTCCCGCTCCGCGTCTTCGGGAGGTCGTCGGTGAGCGCGATCTCTTTCGGCGAGACCGTGGGGCCCAGCCGACGGCGCGCGTGGGCCAAGATCTGCGAGCAGAGCTCGTCGCTCCAGACGTAGCCGGGGCGCAGCGCGACGAAGGCCTTGATCAGCTCCCCCGCCACCGGATCCGGCTTGCCGATCACGCCCGCCTCGGCCACGGCCGGGTGCTCGACCAGCACGCTCTCGACCTCGAACGGTCCGACCAGGTGACCGGCGGTCTTGATCACGTCGTCGGCACGCCCGACGAACCAAAAGTAGCCGTCGGCGTCCCGCTTGGCGAGATCGCCGGACAGGTACCATCCGCCCGCGAAGCACTTGGCGTAGCGCTCGGGGGCGTTCAGGTAAGCGCGGAACATGCTCGGCCAGCCCGCGCGAAGCGCGAGCTCACCCTGCTGTTCGGGGGCGTCGATCACCTCGACGCCCTCTCCCGTCCGCCGGACGATGGCTGCCTCGATCCCCGGCAGCGGTCGCCCCATCGACCCCGGTCGGATGTCCATCGAGGCGTAGTTGGCGATCATGATCCCGCCCGTCTCGGTCTGCCACCAGTTGTCGTGGAACGGCAGCCCGAGCGTGTCGGCCCCCCAGAGCACCGCCTCGGGGTTCAGTGGCTCGCCGACGCTGGCGGCGAATCGCACTCGCGACAGGTCGAACTGCTTCGGCAGCTCGCTCCCCGCCTTCATCAGCATGCGGATGGCGGTGGGCGCGGTGTACCAGACGGTGACCTTGTGGTCTTGCAGCGTGCGATACCAGCGCTCGGCGTCGAACTCGGCCTCGTCCACCAGAAGGGTGGCGCCGTTGGTCAAGGGGGCGATGATTCCGTACGACGTGCCGGTGACCCAGCCCGGATCGGCGGTGCACCAGAAGACGTCCTCGGCGCGAAGGTCGAGGGCCAGCTTGCCGGTGAGGTGATGCATCAACACGGCCTGGTGCACGTGCAGGGCGCCCTTCGGTGTCCCGGTCGTTCCGCTGGTGAAGTGCAAGAGCGCCGGAGCTTCGGCGCTGGTCGGCTCGATGACGTACACGGCGCTCGCGCGGTCGGTCAGCTCGCGGAACGAGAGCGTGCCCGGCGGAGCGGGGTCGCCGACGACGATCACGTGCTCGAGTCGGGGCAGCGCCTCGCGGAGCGCGGCGACCTTCTTCTCGTACAGCGCCGCCGTGGTCACCAAGACGCGGGCCTCGCCCAGCTCCAGGCGCTGGCGCACGGGCTCGGGGCCGAACGCCGAGAACATGGGGCAGAACACCGTGCGGTGCTTGAGCGCTCCGAGCGCGGTGACATAGAGCTCGGGGATTCTGCCGAGCAGCGCGAAGACGCGGTCCCCGTCCACCGCGCCGAGCGCGGCCAGGGCGTTGGCGAAGCGATTCGTGCGTCGCCGCAGCTCGTCGTACGAGAGGTCGACGGGGCTTCCGCGTTTCGGCAGCCACCGGATCGCGACGTGCGCGCCGCGACCCGCAAGCGCGTGGCGATCGACCGCTTCGTGGGCGATGTTCAACCCGCGGCCACGCGGCAAGCCGTCGAGCAGGCTCCGAGCGCTCTCCCACCGGAACTCGGACCGCGCGCGCGCCCAATCGTCGAGGTTCGGCTGCGAGCCGCGTGGCGGCCGCGCCTTCGCGATCGTGCGGGGGCTCATGGCCCGTTCCGAGGCAAAGCGCGTACCGCCGCGATCGGTGCGGCGCTCACGCGTCGCGGCACGCAGGCGTTGCCGCATCGCTCGCCAGCCCCGCACGCTTTGCGTGTGGGGGGCGCGCGAACTCAGCAGCTTTTGCCTCTGGAACGAAGCTTGCTCCCGCCTTGGGCGTGACCATGACTACGACCGAGAACCTCAGAGCGAACCTGGAACGGGATCTCGCCGAGCTTGCGCGCCTGCGTGACGAGATCCGAGTGAAAGTTCACCTCGCGGGCCTCGACGCCAAGAGCGCGTGGAAGGGTCTCGAGCCGCGCCTCGACCAGCTCGAGCGGGACATTCGCGAGGAAGGCACCGTCGTCAAGGGCGCCAGCGTGCTCTTGGCGAAAGACCTGAAGTCGGCCTTCGCCGAGTTCCGATCACGCCTGGCCTGACCGAACGAGAGGAAGAGGGGCTCATGACGACGGGACTTTCGCCAGTGAGAGAGGTGATGAGCAAGGCGGTGGTCGCAGTGACGCCGACCATGACCGTGGCCGACGCGCTGGATCTGGCGCGGGAGCACGTCATCAGTCATCTGCCCGTGGTGGCGGGGGGGCGCCCGGTCGGCGTGGTGTGCACCTGCGACATGGAGGCGGCAGCCCTCGACACGGACGTGTCGGCTATCATGCACTCCCCGCCAGTGAGCATCGCCGCCGAGTGCCTGATGGCGGAAGCGGCGGCGACCATGGCGGAGCGGGGGGTCGGCTCGGTCTTGGTGCTCTCGGGCGACGCGTTGGCCGGAATCGTCACTCGCACCGACTTCGAGCGGGTCGGCTTGGCGGAGGCGGCGTTCGGCGACCAGCGGTGCTCGGTGTGCCGAAGCTACCAGCACGTGCACTTCGAACCGCGCTGCGGATACTTCCTCTGCGCGGCGTGTCGAGCCGGCGCGCGGCCCGCCAAAGAAGACTCGGTGCTGGGCGGCGGCGACTGAAGGTCACTGAAAGCCGTTCAAGTGCACCAGATACCACTCGCCGCGCCACGAGATCAGACTGGTCACCTCGAGGGTGGCCGGCTTGCCGTCCGCGGTCTGGTAGCGCAGGCGGCTCCGCGTGACGCGGAAGTAGCCGAGCTTGTTGCCCTCGCTCCGGGGTTTCATCCACTTCGTGCGCTCTTTCGGCAAGTCGATGCCCACGAAGCGCGCGTCGGCGGCCTTGGGTCCGAGGCGCTTGTGATAGTCGTGGACGTCGCGACGGAAGTTGGCCATCAAGCGACGCTCCCAGTCGCGCTTGGGCTCTTTCACGTCCTTCACCTGCTGGTAGGCGACCAGGGGGAAGAAGAAGGCCTCTGCGATCGACGGATCGTCGACTTGGATGGCGCGAAACAGCGCGCGGACCCCGGCGTCGAACCAGGCGGACGACTGCGCGGGCTGATCTTCGGTCTGAGGCAGCGGCTTGCCGTCGGAGCCGAGCAGCGCTGGCGGCGCGAGGGCTGTCGGCGCCACGCTGCCGTCGCCGGCATCCGGCCCCGCGTCGGTCCCGCCGTCGCCGGTCGCGCCTCCGTCCGCTGGGCCTGCCGCTCGAGGGTCTTCCGGTGCCCGCTTGGGTCGGCTGAGCCGGCGGCGGTGCGCGGCGGTCGGGCTCGCCGGCGCGCCGGTCGCCGCCGGAGCGGTGGAAGACGGGCCCCTGGGGGGCTCGCCCCGATCGCAGGCCACGAGGCAGAGCAGCGTGAAGAGGGCGTAGCGAGACATGGGCGGGCGGAGGGTACCCGCGGTCGCGCGAGATTTCACCGGGCGTCGCGGCCCAGGGCGTGGTCGAGCTTCACCCGGGCGATTCTGAGCCCCACCCGCGCGTTGATGACTTCCAGGCGCGACCGCGAGAGGTCCGCTTCGGCGTCTGTGAGCTCCACGCTGCTGGCGCGACCCAGGCGGTATTGCTCCGACCGCGCGCGGTAGGCCTCTTCCGCGGCGCTCGCGCCGCGCTCGGCGGTCTTGAGCGCAACCTGGGCCTCGCGCAATGACTGGGCCGAATCGAAGATCTCGGTGCGTAGCGCGTCGCGCAGCTGATCGCGCTGGGCGTCGAGCTTCGCGCGCTGCGCCTCGAGTCCGGCGGCCGTCGCCGTCGAGGTCAAGAAGTCGTTCGGCGTCCAGCTCAGCTGCAGGCCCACGTCCCAGGTCGCCTTCCACTCCTTGGCTGGCGGGTAGTAGCGCTGGTTGGGGTTCGAGTAGTAGGCGTTGCCGAAAGCGTCGAGGCGCGGCAGGCCAACGCTCTTCACCGCGCGCTTCTGCTCGGCGAGGGACAGACCGGACTTCTCCAGCGCCCGAAGCTCGAGGCGCTGCTTCAGAGACTCGGCGTAGAGCGTCCCGAAGTCGAGGCGTTCGTTCGACGTTGGGGCTGGCCCCCAGAGGTCCTCGCCGATCTCGTAGCGGGTGTTCGGCGGGTCCGCGAGCACCGTCCGAAGTCGATCTTCGGCGAGCTCGGTCAGGTTCGAGGTGCGCTCGACCAAGAGCTCGGCGCTGGCGACCGCCGATTCGGCGCGCAACACGTCCGCCTTGGCGGCACGGTCGACCTCGAACAAAACCTTCGCCGCCTGGTGGTGGGACTTGGACTGAACCAGGCTCTGCTTGGCCACCTCGTGCGACAGCTTGGCCCGCGCCCAGCCGTAGTAGATGAGCTTGGCGTCGGTGGCCGCGTTGAGCTTCGCCGCGCGGTGGGTCAGCTCGGCGGCGCCTCGACCGTGGTCGGCCGCGGCCTGCGACTGGCTGATGCGCAAGAAGTAGTCGCTGACGGGCAAGAGCAGCGCAGCTTGGAGCGCGTATTGGTCTTGAATGACCGGCGGGGCGAGCGCCGAGGTGGGGATGGCGATCAACGGAGCGCCGGGCGGAAGCGGGCCGGCGGGGGAAGGCGTGGCCACCAGGCTCACGTTGCTGGGCCCGGAGCCCTTCGACTCGACCGGCGACAGGTGGGTGTAGCGCGCCGTCAGCGTGAGCTTCGGGAACCAACCGGCAAAGGCCTTGTCGACCTCGGCGCTGGCGGCGGCGATCTCGGCCTGCTTGGCCCGCACGTCTTTGCTGTTCTTCACCGCGCGGCGCCCGACGTCGGCGGACATCAGGCCGCCGGGTCGAGCGCTGAGCGCGCGGAGGCGCACCGCCAGATCGTCGGCGGCGGGCGGCGGGCTCTTCTCTTCGAGGGCCGGCGGCGCTGCGGGCGGCGGCTCTTGTGCCGCGGAGAGAGCAGCCAAGAGCAGTGACGAGCCAAGGGTCAACCAGAAGGGGGACAGTTTCATGATGGGTTCTCCGGAGGGGGAGCAAGTCGAGCAATGCCGTGGAGGAGCACCTCGACCAGCTGCTGTGCGAAGGCTGGGCCGTCGGGCAAGCCGAGGAACGCCATCCGCTCGGCGGCGATCCGCCGGATCATCTGCGGCGCGAGTCCCAGGGCGAGCGTCGACATGACCATGACGGCCGGGTGGAACTTGGGGTCGAGCTGCCCCGAGCCGAGGCCATCGGCCACGGCGCGCAGCATCAGGCTGATGTGGCCACGCTTGAAGCGCTCGATCAGGCGCTCGAGGCGGGTCGAAGAGCAGATCGACTCGCGCACGACCAGGCGCATGACGTCCAGCTCGTCGGCGCCCAGCGCGCCGACGCGCGCGTAGATGGAAGCCACGCGCGCGTCGAACGAGCTCTCGTGCTCGATCGCCTCCTCGAGATGCGCCAAGAACTTGCTGTAGATCTCCTCGACCACCGCCAAGAACAGGTCGTCCTTGGTCGGGAAGTAGTAGTAGATCATTCCGATGTTGGTGCCGGCATCGCGCGCGATGTTGCGCAGCGACGCGCCGTCCACGCCGTCTTCGAGGAAGCGCCGGCGCGCGGCGTGAATGATGCGGGGCTCGATGTCACTGCGAGGTCGGGCCATGACTAGGCTAGCTTCTTGCTGAATCTCAGCGAGGCGACGGTGACGAGCACCGCCAGGATCAGGGCCATCGCCGCCAACTCCGAGCTGAGGTCGTGGAAGTTGGCGCCGCGCAGCGTGATCCCGCGCACGATACGCAGGAAGTGGGTGAGGGGCAGCGCCTGCGACAGCCACTGCGCGGGCCGTGGCATGGCCTCGAACGGGAACATGAAGCCCGACAGCAAGATGTTCGGCAGCATGAAGAAGAACGACATCTGCATGGCTTGCTGCTGGGTCTTGGCCAAGGTCGAGAAGAACAGCCCCAGCGCGAGATTGGCGGCGATGAAGACGAACGCCAGCCCGTACAGCATCGCGAGCGAGCCCACCAGCGGCACGTCGAAGACCACGCGGCCCGCCAGCAGAATCAGCGTCATCTGGACGTAGCCGATGGCGATGTAGGGCACGATCTTGCCCAGCACCAGCTCGATGTTCTTCACCGGCGACACGATCAGCTGCTCCAGCGTTCCGCGCTCGCGCTCTCGCGCGATGGCCATGGCCGTGAGCATGACCATGGTCATGGTCAGGATCACGCCGACCAGCCCGGGCACGATGTACACCGCCGTGCGCAGGTCCGGGTTGTACCAGGTGTTGGGCTCGAGCTCGATGGGCACCATCGGGGCGCCGGTGCCCGCCCGCGCCAGTCGCTTGACCATCAGCTGGCTCGACCGCGCCGCGACCAGTGACGCGGCGGTGTTGGTGGCGCTGGCAACGGTTTGCGGGTCCGAACCATCGACGATCAGCTGCACCTGAGTGGGCTGCCCTCGGGTCAGCCCGCTCGAGTACCGGGCGGGGATCACCAGCGCGACCCGGGCGCGGCCGGCGCGCAGCGCGTGCTCGATCTCGTCGTAGTCCTGGGCTTCCCCCACCAGGTCGTAGAAGCCGGTGGCGCGGAGGCTCTGGGCCAGATCCCGAGAAGCGGCCGTGCGGTCCTGGTCGTAGACCACCGTCGGGATGTTGCGGACGTCGGTGTTGATGGCGTAGCCGAAGAGCAAGAGCTGCATCACCGGCAAGATCAGCATCATGGCCAGCGTGAGCCGGTCGCGGCGCAGCTGCAGCAGCTCTTTCTTGGCGATCACCCAAGGTCGCCGGTTCATGCCGCGCTCCGGGTGACGGGCGCGCGACCTTCGTCGCGCACCATGCTGACGAAGGCGTCTTCCACCGTCGCACGCGCCAGGCGCGCCTGGGCGATGGGCAGGCCCAGGGTGCCCAGCACCGTTTCGGCCAGCGCCAGCGGGTCGACCCCGTTCTTGGTCGAGAGCCTCAGGGTGTGGCCGTAGTGGGCGACCTCGTCCACGTCGGCGTGGGCGCGGAGCGCCGTGGCAGCGGCCCGGGTGTCATGCTCGATCTCGAGCTCGGCCACTTGAAGGTGACGGCGCGCCACGACCTCTTGCGGAGTCCCCGTGTCGAGCACCTGGCCGCTGAAGATGAACGCGAGCCGATGGCAACGCTCCGCTTCGTCCATGTAGTGCGTGGTCAAGAGCACCGTCGTTCCCTCGTGGGCGATGCGGTGGATCTGCTCCCAGAAGTCGCGGCGGCTGACCGGGTCGACGCCCGCCGTGGGCTCGTCCAAGAAGAGCAGCGGGGGCTGGTGGATGGTGGCGCTGGCCAGGGCGACCCGCTGCTTCCATCCGCCCGAGAGGGTCCCCGAGAGCTGCTTGCGGCGCGGCGTGAGTCCCGTGGTGTCCAGCACCTCGCGAATGCGATCCCGGCGGCGCCGCATCGGCACGCCGTAGATGCCGGCGTAGAAGGTCAGGTTCTCTTCCACGCTCAGGTCTTCGTACAAGCTGAAGCGCTGGGTCATGTAGCCGATGCGCTCCTTGATGCGCTCGGCGTCCCTCTTGATGTCGAGCCCGACCACCGTGCCGTCTCCGCCGGTCGGATTCAGGATGCCGCACAGCATGCGGATGGTGGTGCTCTTGCCGGCGCCGTTGGGGCCCAGCACGCCGAAGATCTCTCCGCGCCGCACCTCGAGGTTCAGGTCCTTGACCGCGACCAGCGGCCCGAAATGGCGCGACAGGTGGCGCGTCTGAATGATGGGTTCGTCGTCGTTCATGGCGGTGCCCCGTTCAGCGCTCGAGCTTCGCGAAGGCGGGGACGCCGGCGTGCAGCCGCTGTTCCGGGTCCTCGATTCGCAGCCGAACGCGGATCACCAGGTTCGGGCGCTCGCGCTCGCTGAACAGGTACCGCGGGGTGAACTCGGTGGTGCGAGAGACGTGCTCGACCGTCGCCGGGAACGCCGCCGCGGTCGAGTCCACCCGGACCGAGCCCCGCGTTCCGACGCGGATCCCGTCGACCTTGCCGATCGGTACGAACACGTCGGCGAAGGGGTGAGTCGTGTCGCCGACCGTCACCACCGGCGCGCCGGGTGCCACCACCTCACCCGACTCGACGTGGACGTCGAGCACGACGCCGTCCTTCGGCGCCTTGAGCACGTGCCGCCCCACTCGCTCGGTCTGCACGCTCAGCGTCTTGTCGGCTGCCTCGGCCCGCGACGACGCGCCGGCGATCTCTTGGGAGCGCGCGCCGCGTTTCAGTCCCTTGAGCTGTTGCTCGAGACCCTCGCGATCGGCGGTGGTGGTGTGGAGCTTGGTCTCTAGCTCGTCGACCATCGCGTGGGAGCTGACGCCGCGCTTCTCGAGCTCGCGCTCCCGGGCCAGATTCTTGGTGAGCAACGCCTCCGTGGTCCTCACCGCGCGCACGCGCGCTTCCAGAGCGCGGATCTCTTCCGGCCGCGCTCCGGCCTTGAGCAGCGCGACTTGCGCCTTCGCGGCGTCCACCTCGGCGGCGCGGGCCTCGCGGGCCGTCTTCTCGAGGCTCGAGTCCAGTGCGGCCAGCGGCGCGGCGCCCGCCACGGCGTCCCCGCGCTTGACGTCCACCCGCTCGACTCGGCCCCCGACCTCGAAGCCCAGCACGCGCTCGTCCAGCTCGACCACGCCCTGATAGGTGTCTTCGGGCGCCGCGGAGGCCGACCCGCAGCTGACGGCCAGCCCGCCCACCACCACGGCCCCCAGAAGATTCTTTATCATGCGACTGATAATGGGTCGAGAGGTCCCGAGTGGCAAGGGGTTTTTTCACCAACCGCCGCCAGGCGCGCTGAGGCCTCGCCAAGCTCCGCGCCTGGCGCCACCGCCCTCAAAATCCTTGGCGACCCAGGCCGCCTTGGCGGTTTGGATCCCCGCAGCGCTCAGCTCGCCGACGCGGGCCGGTCCGAGGGGGCCGGGTCGTCGGACTCGGTGGCCGATGGCGGTTCGGAGGGCGCGCCGTCGGCGCTCGACCCGCTCGCTGCCGCGATCGGCGGCTCGGCCGGGGGCTCGTCGCCGGCGGGCGACGCCTGGGGCGCCGGTGCGGGCGGAGCGGCCTCGGCGGGCACGCCGACGGGGGCCAGCTGGGCACCCAGGCCGTAGTCGCGAGCGAGCAGCACCAGCAGCATGGCCAGCGAGGTGACCACGATCAGCGCGCTCGAGAAGTAGAAGTGCAGCCCCAGGTCCTTCTCGATGGCGATGAAGTACTGCGCGGCGCACGCCGCCAAGAGCGCGATCCAGATGCCGCCGTCCGCCGGCTTCATCGGCCAGAGCGCGCCGCCCTTCTTCGAGTCGTCGAGCTCGGCCGCCAGCATGGGGAGCACGAAGATGAAGTGCGCGTAATAGTTCGCCGGGTGAAACGCGATGGGGATCATCATCGACCCCAGGGTGGCGGCCAGCGCCAGGTTCTTGCGCCGAGCGCCGAGGGCGACCATCAGTGAAAACAGGGTGATCCCGCCGACGAACAGGCCCGTGCGCGCAGCCATCACTCGGTTGTGAATCCCGTCCGGGCCGCCGATCAGCGCCCGGAGGCTGACGTGGTTCACGTGTGGGTCGCGGTGCAGCATGCCGACCTTGTGCAGCCACTCGGGCCACGACTTCAGGCCAAATAGCGCCGACGAGGCCAAGAACAGCACCACCCCTGTGATCAGCGCGCCGAGCGCGACCTTCAGCACCGGCATCTGATGCTGCTTGATCAGCGCGACGCCCGGGAGCCGCCGGTGTTGCACCACGTACTCGCCGAACCACCAGAGCGCCGGGAGCGCCGCGCCCACGAGGGCGAAGAACGGGAACGCGCGGATCAGTCCCGAGAGCATCAGCAGCGCGCCGGCCCAGGTCCACTTCTCGAGCTTGAGCAGGGCGATGCCCATCGCCAGGTACGCCAGCCAGTCGTGCCGCAGGGTGGCGCCGGCCCAGCAGGTGCCGAACATGTAGTAGTCGTTGGCGCCGAACACGATGGCGCAGATCAGCGCCGTTCGGACCCCGAAAGCGCGCCAGATCATCCCCAGTGCCACGATCAGCAAGATCGGGTCGAGCATGGCGGTGAGCGTCAACGTCTGGTTCGAGGCCCACGCGCTCTTGAACAGCGCGTGGCCGAACAAGAACCAGACCGGCGTGGCGTTGCCACCGTGGTCGCTCATGCTCCCCAGGTAGTCGCGCACCCCCATGTTCTCGCGGAAGTAGCGCATGTCGCGCTTGAAGTCCTCCCAGCGCGCGGGCGAAAAGCGGCTCTGCACCTCCTTGATGTCGGCCATCGAATCGCCGACGCTCTGCATGCGGTGCGTGCGCAAGCTGCGCAGCTGCTGGTGCCGCAGCGACTCGAGGGTGACGCTCTTGTCGTCGTCCACGTAGGCCGCCACGCTGCCCAGGTAGAGGCCGTCGAAACGCAGCTCTTTGAAGTACTTCGCGATGGGGAAGTAGACCCGCATGTCGAAGTTGTGGACGAAGCCCGGGCGGCCGTTCTTGTAGTCGTGAAACTGTGGGTGGCCGAGGTTGTAGAAGGCTCCGATGGCCATTGCGGCGCACAGCCCGAAGGTGCCCACGGTGACCCGGCGGTCGGCCAAGAGCTTGGCGGGAGAGAACACCTCGCGCACCACCACCAGCGCGCCCACGGCCGCCACGACCCCGCGGACCAGCGCGACCTCGCGCGTGCTCGGCGGCCAGGCGATCGACAGCGCCCGCCAGGCGTCCCAACCTGCGGCCACCGGCACGAGGAGGACGAGCAGCGTCCACCACAGCGGGGCTCCCTTCCAGGTGAAGATCACCAAGATCGCCAGGGCGAGGCCAAACTGGAGGATCTTGTTGCGGAACACCTCGTCGGGAGGAATCGAGTCTCTGACCGTCGGCCGCGGCGGCCAGACGCTGGGCTTCTGCGAGAAGATCTGGAACTCGGACAGCGCGTAGGACCCATCGCCGCCCGTTGCACTGACGCGGACGTACCTCGCCGTCGCCTGCAGGTTGTCGGCCGAGCGCGGCTGCAGGCCGCCACCGCCGACCGGGCCGCCTTCCCAGAGCGGGCGGAAGGTCTGCCCGTCGTCCGAGACGGTGACGGTGTACGAATCGTTGTCGTCGCCCGTCAGGAACACGGCGGTGATCGGCGTGGGTTGACCGAGGTCCCACTCGGCGAAGGCCTCGGCGGAAGAGAAGACCGTGGTCAACTCGCTCTTCCAGAAGTCACCGCGTGGCGCCATCAGGTTGTCGGTGAGGTTGATCTCGCGTCGCAGCCCGCTGTGCTTGGTCGGCAGCTTGCCGTGGATGACGCTCTCGCTGCCGCCACCGAAGCCGAAGGTGCTGGCCGCTCGCTTGCACCCGGGGAGCAGCACCGCGACGAGCACGAGGACGAGGCCCAGGGCCAGAGCCAGTTTCTTCTTCACGTCGACCAACCTGAGTCCGCAGGCGCACCCGGCCCGCGTAAGGACGCGCGAGGATAGCAGCGACCCCCGTCCCGCCAAGCCTTCTCGCGGCCCCGGGGTTTTTCCGGGCTACTCGTAGCTTCCGCCCGGGATCTTCGGGCCTTTGTGCACCAGCACGCCGTTGACCAGCGGTAGCGCCATGATGTTGCCCCCGGCGATCCACACGCCGCCCTTGGGGTCGATCCAGACGGAATGGAAATCGCCGAACACGTCGAACCCGAGGGGCTCGTCGACCCACGCGCCGTTCTTGCGTCGCATCACGCTCCCGCCGGTGCCCGCCGCGTAGCCGTCGTCCCCCGACGTGCGGATGCCGATCATGGCGTGGTTGGGGGGCGGCGGGCTCACGTCTTTCCAGCCGCCACCGTCGTCCTCGACGATGACCGCCTGGCTCATGCCCCCGACGGCCGTGTACTTGCCGCCCGGCTCGGCGAAGAGCGTGAGCAGGCGACGGTTGGTGGGCGAGGTGATCTGCTGGAACCCCTTGCCGTCATAGTGAACGATGGCGCCGTCCATGCCGACGAACCGCACGTCGTCGGCGGCTCGCCCCCAGACCTTGAACCACGCAGCGATCGGCACGGTCGGGAGGCCGGCAGCGGGGGCCCACGCGCTTCCGTCGAAGTGCCACACGAAGGCCTTGCCGCTCTTGGCGGGGTCGCCGCCCACCGCCCAGAGGTCGTCCGGCGCCGGGCCCCAGATCCCGAACACGGTGGCGGTGTCAGGGGTCGACAGCTTCTCGAAGGCACCGTTTTCGTATTTGAGGATGGTGCCGCCGCTGCCGCCCATGAACACCGGACCGCCCGCAAACGCGTGCACCCACCACAGGTCGACCTGGTAGCCCGTGGGGACCCGCGTCCACGCGCCGTCGAAGTGCAGCACGAACGCTCCGCTGCCGTCGCCCGGGTTACCGCCCACCGCCCAGACGTCTTTGTCGCTGGTGCCCGAGACGCTGATCAACGCCCCCGGCAGCCCGTCGAAGGTCTGGAAGTACTTGCTCGAGTCGTGATCGTCGTCACGGCCGTCGTCGTTGCCGCAGGCGGCGAGCATCAGGGCGGCGCAAACCAGAGCCAGGCGCATGCGCGCTAGCTAGCCACCTCGAGGCGGTTCAGGCAAGCACGGTCATTTGCCGCGGCTTGCGCGGGCCTTGGCCGAAGTGGTTGCGCGCGTTTGTCGGCGCTTCAAGTTCGAATCTGGCTTTTGGCGGTTCGAGCTTCCGCGGGTGGACTTGCGCGACGGCCTGCCGGTCGCAGAGTCCTCGAGCTTGAACGCGGCCTTGGCGTCGGTGCGCTTCGCCGCGTTGCGCGGCTCGGTGTGGCCCTGGCCCTTCTTCTTGGCGGTGGCGCTCACGCCGGGGCGCGACGTGTCGGCGCTGGGCAGCTTCGGCTTCTTGGGCGCGGCCTTCTTGGCGGCGGGGCGGACGGCGTCGCGGTGGAACTTTGCGGCCTTTCTCAGCATGCGGAACAGGCTATCAGTTCGCCGCGCTGGAGTCGTGTGCCGCAATGCTGAGCGTAAACTCTGCGCCGCCCGCGTCGGTGGCGCGAGCGACCAGGCGCCCACCGTGCTGACGCGCGATCTGTTGCGAGATGGCCAGCCCCATGCCCGTGCCGCTGGCCTTGGTCGTGAAGCCCGGGGTGAAGATCGCCACCGGATCGGTGAGCCCGGGTCCGGTGTCGCGGACCGAAAGCTCGTACTCGGCGCCGTGTCGGCGGATGGCCACGGTCGCGACGCGCACGCTGGAGCTTGCCATCGCCTCGATGGCGTTGCCGAGCAGGTTGTGCACCAGCTGCTTCAGCTTGTCGGGGTGACCGAGCACGATCGCGGGCCCGGGGAGGTGCTCTTCCAACTGGATCCCCCGGTCCACCATGGTCGCGGCGTGGGTCCGCGCCACGCTGGATGCGATCTCGCTCAGGTCCACCGGCTGAACCTCGAGAGCCCCCGACTTCGGGCTCATCGACAGGTACTCGTTGGTCAGCTTGGTGAGGCGGGCGAGCTCGCTCTTGACCACGCCGACCGACGACGTGAGCTTCTCGCGGTCGGCGCCTGGGAGCTCGAGCTTGGCGAGCCGCCGCTCGAGCAAGTTCAGCTCGAGCCCCAAGCTGTTCAGGGGGTTCTTGATTTCGTGGGCCAGCAGGCGTCCGAAAGCGCCCAGCGTGCTCCACTGCTCGGCAAAGCGAAGTCGCGCCTCGAGCTGCACGCGAGCCAGGGCGCTCGCCGCGACCGGAGCCAAGGCTTCGGCGGCCTGAACGTCCCGATCGGTGAACTCGCCGGACGATCGCGCCAGGTAGATGGCGCCGACCAGGTCGTGGTTCATGCGCATCGGGATCGCGAGCTGCGCCCCCGCACAGCGCTGGCGGAGCGTCGGGCAGCCAGCGCTCGAGTCGGGTGGCACCACGCCCACGCGCTCGGCGGCGACCCCGTCGCACAGCGCAGGCAGTCGCTCGAGGCGGCCGCCTTGAGCGGCCCACATGTCCTCGACCCGATGATTCGAGTCATACAGCTCGATCACCGCCGCGTCGTGCCCGAGCAGCTTGCTCAGAGCGCTGCCGATCTCGTTCTCGTCGGGGCGGCCCGACAGCCCACCCAGCGCGACGGCGAGGCGACCCTGGAGGGTCTTGTCGGCCAAGAGCTGGTCCGCCAGGCAAGCGATGGCGAAGATCTGCGAGAGCGTCTCGACCAGCACTGCGTCGGACCCGTCCCGGTCCGGTGCATCGCCATCGAGCCGTAACGTTGCCGGCTCGCCCGCCAGCGCGGCCTTTTCGTAGCCCGTCGCCCGGGCGACCTCGACCAGCGCACGGTCGAGGGAGCTGCGGCCCGCCAGCCACTCACTCAGCGAAGCGGCCACCGAGCCCACGGCGACCTGTTGCACCGCCAGGTCTTCCGCGCGCTGCGCCTCGGTCTCGCGCTGGGCACGCTCGGCCGCGATGCCCTTGCCCAGCGCTCGCGCGAGCGCGTCGAGCTCGTCGGTGCCTCGGACCTCGCGGTCGATCGCGCGGTCGTCGCTGACGTCCACGTGCGCGCGCAGGCGGCGGATGCGCGTGAAGATCTGGCCGACGCCCATCGCGACCAGAACGACCAGCAGCACCGAGCCGACGCTGGCCCACGCGCCCAGTCGCGCGTTGTGATCCATCCGGGCTTGAACGACGCGCGCGGCGGCGCGAACGGTCAGGTCGAGCTCGGTCACTTCGAGGGGAACGTCGGTGGCCAGCGCAACCAGCGCCGGGTCGTCTCCGGCGAGCGCGAGGCGCATTCGCGGTTCGAGCTCGCTGGCCCAGCGGCCGCGGTGGGCTTCGAAACGCGCGCAGACGTCGGGCGCGGGGCACGCCGCGAACCCCGTCGTGGGGTCGCCCGCCACCGCGTGGTCCAAGAGGTCGCGCTGCTCGCGCATCAAGATCTCGACGCGCTCGCGTGTCGCGGAGTCTGCGCGCGCCTGGGGCAGCTGAAGCAGGATCTGGAGCACGCGGAAGCGGAGCGAGCCGGTCTCTTGGAGTGCCACCGCGAACCCGTCGGTGCCCCGCCGCAGCTCTTCCGTCACGAGCCACGGCCCGAGCGCCAGCACGCCGAGCGCCGCGAGCAGGACGTAGAACCGCGCGCGCAGCGATGGGAGCATGCGCTCCGCCCACGCGGAGGGTCGCTGTCGGAGCTCAGGGGCTGCCATGGCCGAGAGAGTTGCGCGCGGGCTCGACCGAGGGCATTGACCGGCGTCATGCCGGTTGCCCGTCGGGAGGAGCTCGGGGAAGCACTATACACGTGGGCTGCCCGGCTCGAGCGATCCCCTCCGCGGACATTTGCTCCCCGACCTTGGCTGCGTCGAGCCGCCGTCGCCGTGGTCTTGCGCCAGGGGCCGAGCGAGGTCGAGGTGCTGCTCGCCGAGCGCGCCGTCGTCGCGGGTGATCGCTGGTCCGGTCACCTTGCGTTCCCCGGCGGACTGGCCGCGGCGAGCGACGGCGGCCCGCTGGCGACGGCGGTCCGCGAGACGCGCGAGGAGACCGGTCTCGACCTGTCGTCGGCGGCTCGTCCCATCGGGGCCCTCTCCGAGATCGTGACCGCGAGCCACGGGTCGCTCGCGCCGCTGGTGATCGCGCCCTGGGTGTTCGCGCTGGTCCAGGCCGCCGAGCTCTCGCTGAGCGCCGAGCTCACGCGCGCTCACTGGGTCGGGCTGGACGGGCTCGCCGAGCGCCGGCGGGGGGCGTCGCGGCTGGGGCGGGCGCTCGGCTGGTTCCTTCAGGGGCGCGGCGTCCCGGTGGCGGGCACCCGCCTGTGGGGGCTGACTCTGGCGTTCCTCGACGAGCTCGCGGGGCTCGAGTGAGCCCGATCAGAGCACGACGTCGAGCATCTGCAGCCGGGTCAGGTGGTCTTCGATCGCGCGGCTGTACTCGTCGATCAACATGTCGAGGCGAATCGCCACGCCGGTGCCGTCGCTCCCGTCGACCGTACCGCTGACGGCGATCTCGCGCTCGGGCAAGAGCAGAACGCCGCTCCAATGCTCGCCGCGCGCAGGGCCGTTCTCGCTCTTGGGCAGGTGCAACGAGTCTTTGCTGATGGCGCGGACGGCGACGATGCTTCCGTCGTCGAGTCGGACCGACGTGGGGAGCGCCTCGGCGGGCTCCACCAGGTAGTGGCCCTTCTTGTTCTGCTCGATCAGGTCCGCGAGCTGGTCGTACAGCTGCTTGTTCAGCGGGGTGTCGTCGCCCTCGAGCACCGCGTCGAGCATGCGCTTCATCGCCTTCTGGGTGGTGATCAGGTTGCGACGCATCTCTTCGAGCCGGCGCGTGTCACGACGGATCTTGTCGGCCACCACCCGGAGCAGGTTGTAATGAAACGGGAACGCCACGTCGCCGTGGTCTTCGAAGAACTGCATCAGCTCGTCGACCCCGATGTCGAGCAACTCGACCGCACCGGAAGCAACCGCGGTGATGCGCCGGTCCAAGCGGGCGAGCGCCCCAAGCTCGCCGACCGGCGCGATGGGCTTGAGGCGGAAGCGCTCGTCGGCGCCCTCGCGCAGCGAGACCTCGCCTTGGGTCAAGATCAGGAAGCGGTCGGAGACCGCCCCCGCCTCGAACAGCACCTCGCCGTCCCGCGCCTTCCGGGTCTGGCAGGCGGCGACGAGCTGAGCCAGGTGCTCGTCGGTGATGTTCGACAAGAGCGGGATGGTACGGAGCGCAGACGGGGCGACGGGCATCGGTGACCTCGGAAGGGGCCGGAGTCTAGACCGGCCGCCCGAGGAAAACACGGCCGAGCGGTGCAAAGCCGGACTTCGTCGAGTATCTTAGGGGAAGAGGTGCACGCGATGAATCTTCGATGGGTGGCAGTGGGTTTGTTCTTGGGGCTTCCCTTGGGGTGCGGCTCGGATGACGGCGGCGGCGGGCTCGAGGGCACCGGAGGGTCCGGCGCCGGCGGGGCGAGCAGCGGCGGGTCGA